>JAIQFI010000041.1 GCA_020073345.1 Terriglobia bacterium | reverse complement strand
ATGGTGCTGGAGCAGCAGGGCTGCCAGCAGTGCCACCCCGTTCGCGGGCAAGGCTTGGGGCACGAACCTCCGCAAGTCGCCCGTGACCTGGGTGAACGCCTCGCGCCAACGTACGGTCCTCACGCGCTGGCCAGCGCGCTATGGAACCACACTCCGGCCATGTGGGCCGAACTGTCCGCGAACGGCATGCCGCCTCCCGCCGCTACCGAATCGGACTGGCAGGATCTGTTCGCATACTTCTACTCTTTGCAGTTCTCCGAGCCTCCAGCCGAAGTCGGGCGCGGGAAACGGGTACTCGAAAGCAAGCGTTGCACGGACTGCCACTCCCTAACGAAAACTCCGACCGCGCGCGGCCCGTCGGTTGCGGATTGGGCGCACATGGACGATCCCGTGGTGCTGGTCTATCAGTTGTGGAATCACGCTTCGACCATGAAAAACAGCTTCGCCCGCGACAAGATCGCCTGGAAAACGCTGACTGGCCGGGATCTGGTGGATCTCACCGCATACGTCCAGAACGTCCAGAGGCTGGTTCCAAACCAGCAATTCTCGCTGCCGGCGCCGGAAAGCGGCAAGCCGCTGTTCGACGCGACCTGTGGCGTGTGCCACCGGGATTACAACTCGCTGGCGATGAACCTTCGCAACAAGACCTGGATGGACATCGGCGCGGACATCTGGAATCACTCGCAGAAGATGCCTGCCGTCCGCATGGTCAGCCCCGACGATATGAGAAGAATCCTGGCGTATGTCTGGCAGCTGCAATATGACGGCCCGCCTGGAAACCGCGCGCTCGGCCAGAAAGCGTTCGTCGAAAAGGGATGCATCGAGTGCCACCAGGGTCCCCTCAAGGGAGGACGCATCACCGCTTTTTCCATCGTGGCAGCAGCATGGGGTCCGGCACGACAGGCGCATCACCGGATGCTGACCCAGGGAGTTCCGTGGCCAAACCTGTCGCCGGCCGACGTTTCCAACCTGGTCGCCTACCTGAATTCGCGCGATCCGGCCCGCTGACCTGGGTTATCTGACGCAACGGGAGGTGGCGCAACGTGCGCATCGCGTAGAATAGCGGTTTGCGCTATTTCTTCTATCCCGGCATCCCGCCCTGCTCGCGGATACTCCTGATCGAAAGCGGATCGAGGCGGCTGATCGAGGGACTGCTCCCCCACCTGCGCGACCTGTTTGGCCAGGATGTGGAGATGGATCTGGTCACCTGTTATGCCGGGGAGCCTGCCGGATTCCACGGCCGCGTCTACAACGTGAACGACTATGGCGGCGCCGCCGGACGCCGTGCCCTGTGGGGAGATCTCGCCCAGCGACAATACCGCGCGGCGGGCGTCATCTGCGCGGCCGAGCCCATCATGACCAAGTGGAAGTGGTGGCTCGCCGCCAAGCTTCCCGCGAAGATTTTTATCATCAACGAAAACTGCGACTACTTCTGGCTGGATCGCGTGCGATTCCGCCAGTTGCTGCACTTCATGTTCTACCGGCTGGGACTCACGGGAGCGGCTGCGGTTCCCGCACTGGTGCGCCTGGTTTGTTTTCCGGTGACGCTCGCCTATCTGTTGTTGTACGCTGGCACGGTACACCTGCGAAGGAAACTACGACAATCTTCTTAACAGGCGCACAACGGAACGCCGCAGCAGCGTATACTGACACGAGTAAGGATGCTGCGGCGTCCTGTGCGCTTCTATGAAAGCTGTCTTTATCGAACAAACCGGCGGGATCGACGCGTTGAAATACGGCGATTTCCCTACGCCCCAGCCCGGACCCAACGAAGTGCTGGTGAAGATCGCTTACTCCGGCGTGAACTTTATCGATACCTATCACCGCAGCGGTCTGTACAAGCTGCCTCTGCCCGCGGTGATCGGATCGGAAGCCTCCGGAAAGGTCGAGAAGCTGGGCGAGGGTGTCACGGCGTTCAAGCCCGGCGATCGCGTGGCCTACACACTCGCTCGTGGCTCGTATGCCGAGTATCACGCGGTTCCAGCGGCGCAGCTGGTGAAGATTCCCGGCAACGTGGATGACGCGACGGCAGCCGCCTCCATGCTGCAAGGCTGTACCGCGCACTATCTCACGCATTCCACCTTCCCGCTGAAGAAAGGGCAGACCGCGTTGGTACACGCCGCCGCGGGAGGCACCGGAAGGCTGATCGTCCAGATGGCCGCGATGATCGGCGCGCGCGTGATTGCCACCGTTGGTTCCGAGGCGAAAGCCAAGCTCACGCTAGGAGACGGCGCCTCAGATGCCATCCTTTATAACAGCCAAGACTTCGTCGCCGAGGTCAAACGCCTGACCGACGGCAAGGGCGTCGAGGTCATCTACGACGGCGTCGGCCAAGCGACGTTGCTCAAGGGCTTCGATTGCCTGAAACCGCGCGGCATGATGGTCGCCTTCGGCCAGTCGAGCGGTCCAGCGGCTCCCATCGATATCCTGCTGCTCAGCCAGAAGGGGTCGCTCTACGTCACGCGTCCGACCCTGTTTACCTACATTGCCAGCCACGAGGATTTGGAGTGGCGCTCGTCCGACCTGTTCCGCTGGATCGGCGAAGGCAAACTCAAGGTCAACATCGACAAGATTTACCCGCTGGCGGAAGCTGCGCAGGCGCAACGCGATATTGAAGGCCGCAAGACCACCGGAAAGCTGCTGCTGAAGATTTAGTAGGAGGGCTCAGCGCGACAAGGTGACGATGGCCTGCGCTTCGGCCGAACGGCCCTCGCCCACCGGTCCGACACCTTCGGCCGTCTTGAATTTCACTGACACGCGCTCCAGGTCGATCGACAGCGTTCGCGCGAGCGATTCCCGGATCGGCTGCCGGTAGTCCTTCAGTTTCGGACGCTCCAGAATCACTGTCGAGTCCACATGTGCGATTTTGAATCTCCGCTCGCGGACCAATCCCGCGGCGTGCCCCAGAAACCGGAGACTGTTGGCATCTTTCCAGCGCGGATCGGTATCCGGGAAGTGCATCCCGATATCGCCCAGCGCAGCCGCCCCCAGCAAAGCATCCGTGATGGCATGAGCCAGGATGTCGGCGTCCGAATGGCCTTCGAGGCCCAGCTCGCTCGGCACGGTCACGCCTCCTAAAATCAGGGGCCGCCCAGCGGCCAGGCGATGCACGTCCCACCCGAGGCCCGTTCGAATTTCAGTCACGATGCTGTTTCGCCCACTTCTTCGGAGAGGAACAAGCGCGCCAGTTCCATGTCCGTGGGCTTGGTGATCTTGATGTTGCGGTCGCTGCCCTGCACTACATGGACGTCGATCTCTTCCAGGCGCTCCACCAGGCTGGCTTCATCGGTACCCGTGAAGCCGTCTTTGTCCGCCTTGGCGAACGCGCGCTTGATCAGCTCGAACCGGAACACTTGCGGCGTCTGTGCCATCACCAGATGCTCGCGCGAAAGCGTCGCGCGGATCTTGTTCTTGTGCACCTGCTTGACGGTGTCCACCGGAACTATGCCGACAATGGCCGCTCCGTTCTTCCCTGCTTCGGCGATCACTCTCTCCACCAGCTCGGAATCGATGAAGGGGCGTACCGCATCGTGCACCGCCACCAGATCGGTATCCGGCGCTAAAGTGGCCAGTGCGTTCTCGACTGATTGCTGGCGGCTCTCCCCGCCTTCGACCACGCGCACAGGCTTGGCGGGGTGTTCCTGATGGATCAGGCCGCGAGCCCAGTCCATGTCCTCCGAGCGCAAGGCCACGACGATTTCGGTCACCGAGGGACAGCGAAGAAATTTGCGGATGGTGTGGATCAGGATCGGGGCGCCCTCCAGCAGCATGAACTGCTTGCGGCTGGTGCCGGCCTTTTCCCGCCCCATGCGGGTGCCGAGGCCGGCGGCGGGAAGGATGACGGAGACATTCATGAGCGAACTAACGATTGTATACCGGTGTCACACTCATGTGTCGCACTCATTCGTAGTGGGTCCACATTCGGATAACCTTTACGACTCGCTGTCCCTTGAGGACCTGATAGACCAGGCGGTGTTGAATATTGATTCTGCGTGAATACGCCCCGGCCAGATCGCCCACTAGCTTCTCGTAAGGCGGCGGATTTTGGAAGGGATCGGCAGCCAGTACAGCCAGGAGCTTCTCGGCTTGCAGCCGGAAACCGGCCCTGGCTACTTTCTTGGCGTCCTTGGCCGCCTGCCTGGTGAAGAAGACCTGCCAGGTCACCAGCCGGGGCTCTTGAGGCACGACTTTACCGGAGTTTTCAGACCACGGCGGATCGAGCTCCGCATTCCCGGGATAGAGACGAGAAACAACGTCTCCTGGATCGCACGCCAATCCTCTTCGGATACCAGAACGCCGTTGGCGCGTTTGCCCGTAATGAGAACGGGCTGGTGCGATTCCGCGGTTTCATCCAGCAATCCATAGAGGCTGGACCGCGCCTGGCTGGCGTTCACGACCTTGGGCACGTCTTAAACGTACGCTTTTCCGTACGGCTTGTCAAGCTCCAGACGATCTACCCGCCGCCGCCCGCGGCTTCCCGCTGAGGCCGCTCGCGTTCCTTGTCGTAGACTGTGTGCGCTCGCTCATCGAAGCGGCCGAAGATCATCTTGCCCGCGGTGGTCTGCAGCACACTGGTCACCGCGACGTCGATGGTCTTTGAAATCATCTTGCGCGCGTTGTCCACCACCACCATGGTGCCATCGTCCAAGTAGGCCACGCCCTGGTTGTACTCCTTGCCTTCTTTCAAGATGAACACGCGGATGGTTTCGCCCGGCAGCACCACCGGCTTAAGCGCATTGGCTAGCTCGTTGATGTTCAGCACCTCAACACCGCGCAGTTGGGCGACCTTGTTCAGGTTGAAATCGTTGGTGACGATTTTGCAGGCGTACAGCTTGGCCAGCTCGATCAGCTTCATATCCACTTCGCGGACTGTTGGGAAATCGTCTTCCACGATCTGGATATTCAGCTGTGGCATCTTCTGGATCCGCTGCAGCACGTCCAGGCCGCGCCGGCCGCGATTGCGCTTCATGGAATCCGAGGAGTCCGCCACCATTTGCAGCTCGTGCAGAACGAACTGCGGGATTACCAGCGCGCCGTCTATAAAACCGGTTTCGGCGATATCCGCGATCCGGCCATCGATAATGACGCTGGTATCCAGAATCTTGAAGGAATTCTTGGTGGCTTTCTCTCCGCCGAACAATCCGCCCAGGGCGGATAAGTTCAGCATTTCGCCCTTGGCGGCGCCCACTACCAGGCCACAGTAGGTCATCAGCGCCAGAACCAGGATTTCGAGAAAGGGAACCGTGTTATCGCTATCCGGCATGGCCTTCTCCATCACCAGCGAGATGAGATACGCACCCAGGATTCCCAGTACGCTGCCGAAGACCGCCCCGATCAAACGGGGCATGCTGACTCGTTTGATGCGGACCTCGAAGACCACCACCGCAATTCCGGCGACGACCCCCACTCCCGCCGCGATGGGGCCCTCCAGATTAAAGGGATGGAGAAAGTAGGCGGCAAAGCCCAGAACAGCTATAAAAATAAGCCTGATGATCAGCAGTTCGCCCATATCGCACTAAAATCCCGCTAGCCGGCGGGCTCGGAACATTAAGATTACTTAGGGATCGAGTATAGCACCCTTCGGATCCGGCTTCTGATGCCGGCTGTGGGCGAGAGGGAGAAGACTTATAGAGCCTTGGCGAGCTCTTCGGCGAAGGAACTCTGCGGGCCGCGGCTTTCGCTACGCTTGGCGAAGGTTTTCTTGGCGCGCCGAGGTGGCGGAGGCGGGCGATGTTCGGAGCCCTGAGGAGCGCTATGTCCGTCAGTATGCCCCGTGCGCGGTGGCGCACCGGTGCCCCGTTCTGGACCGTGACTTGCCGGAGCGCCTTGAGAGGGTCCCGGCCCGGGACCACCGGGAGGACGACTTTGCCCCTTGGGCCGGGCCGGCTGCGCGGGATTGGCCCGAAGCAAGCGATCCTCCAGTGGAGCACGGTCAAACCGGCGGATGATGGAGTTCATCTCCTCGGTGTTGGGCGCCTCGATAAACGCGAAACCCTTGGACTCCTGCGTTTCGGGATTGCGGATCACTTTAATTGCGTCCGCGACCAGGTTTTCGGCTGTCAGCCAACCCTTGATATCGTCCGCGGTTACCCAAGTGGGCAAGTTGCCCAAAAACACGGTGAAGCTCATTCAGCGGTTGTTTGTATCTCCGTCAGAGGGGGTTTGCTTCCAGGAGTTCTTCCGGGAAGCACTATCATCCTACCACAACAGATCAAGCCCGTAAATGGACACGCGGAATCGCTTGCCACGTCACTGCCTCCCGAGCGGCATCCGAACCGACCCGCCCGCGCCCCTGGCATTGTCCTGCACCACCACGCGAAGATCGCCCGTCGGCCCTGGTAGTGCAACGGAAACGTCGACGACGATGCCCGTTTGCAGCGCTGCGGCGAGTTGATTCTCCGAAATGGCGATCTTCCGGGTGATCTTGTAGACGGACGGCGCACCTTCCAGGTATAAGGAGAGGTCCACGCCTCCCACCCAGTTCATGTCCTGATGCTCAAGATGTATATCATGCAGATCCACGATGGCACGCAATTTATACGAGCCGGGTTGAGCCTGATCCGGCGTTGACTCGGCGCGCAGCCCGATTTCCGCGGCGTCCAGCGCATTGTGAAGCAGTTGGTCCAGCGTGGGATGCCGATCCGCATCGGCCAACACCTTCGATGCGAAGTACGCCTCGCGGTATCGCACGTTAACACCGTGCTTGTCGACGGAAACTTTCAGCTTGTGCCAGTCTCCTTCCTGCGATTCTTGCGAGGGATAAAAGCCGAGCGTATAAATCAGTTCGGAGTCTTCCACGGCTTCCTGGATCAGACTATCGATGCCGTTGTCTGCATAGAATGCTCTGCCGCCGGTGAGCACCGCGAGGTTGTTCATGGTGTCGATACCAGGCATATTGAAACCCCAGATCTTGCCGAAGCCGCCGACCAGTCCGCGTGCGTCCACCGCGTAGAGGGCCACGTTGGCGTCGTTGAGCGCGCGCGCAGCCTCCCTCATGTCCTTAGAAAAGTCCTTCGTCTCGTGTGCAGTCTTTATGAACAGAGGGAAACTGCCGGTAACCCAAATCAGACTCTTCCGGCCGGGAACCGGCGCCAGATGGCGGGCGATCGCTTCCAGAGCGTGCTTGACCGAGAGGGCTTTCTCACCGGCCGTGAGCAATTGATATTCCTCCAGCACGCGGCCCGTCATTTCGGGCTCGCTCTGTTCGAAGGGTCCCGGAGTGTATAAGGTCCTGTGATTCTCGTCGCGCGGCTTGAGACTGTCGATCGCCCGGCTGAGACGCTCCGGATCGTCCGTCAGATCCTGCACCGCCCGCAATCCGTTCCCGAACGCGTAAATGCCGATCCGGTCCTGGCTGCGGCGCGTCTCCAGGAATTTCACGATCTTCTGATTGGCGTAATGCTGGTCGTCTGGCGGCGTATTGAGCCGGTCGATGAGGATAACGGTGGAACTGGCCGCCGCCTGCCCGTTGCGGGTCAGGCGGTTCGATACCGTCCCCGGAGGCAATGGAACCGCCGACTGCCGTGAACTCTGTGTTCCTTTGACGGCGAAAACGGAAATCTTCTGCGGCTTGCCATTATCCAGCAAAGTGAAATCGTCCTGGGTCAGCCCCATCACAGGCCCATTCTTGTCCCGGACGATCACATCCACTTGCACCAGTCTAGTCCTGGCGTGAAAGGTCGGCGCGGAAAGGGCCTGCGGAGCCGGCTTTTGCAGGGGGGCTTGCTGGGCGGTGGCCACCGCCGCCGCGAGGAACAACAATTTTGCGTTGCTCATGGCCTCCCTCCTTCACCCTTTACTTTACGACCAGTGAGTACGGCATCAGTCGCTGCACGCCGCCGTGCGCTAACGACTTCCAGGGCAGATTTCCGGCGACCGATTTAATCGCCGATTCGAGCTCCGAGCTATCGTTGGAGCTCTTCATAAGAAGCTCCAACAGGGTCCTGCGCGGCGGATAAGTCACCAGCGTGACCTGCTCGGACGCGGGGATGTTGGTGCGCTGCTTGATCATCTCCACCGCGCGGTCCAGGCCGCCGATCTCATCCACCAGTCCATTCATCTTGGCCTGCGCTCCCAGCCACACGCGTCCCTGGGCCAGCGGTTCCACCTGATCGTAAGGCCGCTTGCGAGCTTCCGCCACGCGGTCTACGAAGCCACGGTAAAACACTTGGATCTCTTTCTGAACCTTGTCTTTTTCCTCCGGTGTCAAGGGCTTGTTCTCGGAATCGATGGCGGCGAACCGTCCGCGCGTCAACAATTCTTTCTTCACGCCGATCTTGTCGTACAACCCGCTCAAGTTCACCTTGCCGAAGAACACACCGATGGAGCCGGTAAGCGTATTGGAGTAGGCCAGCACCGGATCGCCGGTCATAGCGATAAAGTATCCGCCGGACGCCGCCAGATCGGACATCGAAATCAAAACCGGCTTTTTCTTGCTCAGCACTTTCATCTCGTGCAGAATGTCGTCGGAGGCGATACCGTCGCCGCCCGGCGAATCCACGCGCAGGATCACGCCTTTGATGCTTGAGTCCTCGGCCACCTGACGCAGTAACTTCACCATTCCAAAGGCGGTGATGCCGGTGTCCGAAACGTCCCCGCTCGGATCGCCGCGCGTAATTTCACCATCGCCTGTCACGTAGGCGATGCGGGCCCGGCTGGAGGGGTCCGCACCGGCGGCCTTGGAGTAGCTGCGCGCGCCGATCTTCTTCAAGCTGGTCTTGAGTTGGGAATTAAGTTGCGCCAGCATCTCGTCCTCGAAGATCAGCCCGTCCACCAACCCGCTGTCGAGCGCGCTCTTGCCGATGAAGGGACCCTGATCGATGACGCCGCGCACTGCGCCGGGAGGCAGCTTCCGGCCGTCGGCGATGACCTGCACCATGTTTCCGTAATATTGATCCAGAATCTGGTTGGTGACCTCCAGCGTCTCCGGGCTGGGGGAAGAGCGCGTGAATGTGTCGGGCGCGTCCTTATATTTGCCGACGTGCTCGAATTCCATGGTCACACCGAGCTTGTCGAGCGTTCCCTTGAAGTACATCAATTCGGCGCGGAGACCCTTCACGTCCAGCTCGTCCTCGGGGGCCATGTAGACTTTGTCGGCGGCGGTCGCGAGGTAGTATTCGCGCATGGTCGCGTTCCGCAGAAAGGCATAGACCGGCTTGCCGGATTGCTTGAATGCAAGGATCTCCGCACGCAGCTCTTCGAGCTTGGCCCAGCCGGCGTCAAGACCCCGCGGCTCCAGCACGAGCGCCTTCACGCGCGTGTCGCCAGCCGCCCGATGGAGCAACTTCCAGGTGTCCAGCACGGTCAGCGGCGTCTGCTGCTGCAGAAAAGGAATCGCGACGTCCACGGGCGCCTGTTCCGGAACAGCGCCCTCCAGGTTGAGCACCAGCGCGCTGTTGTCCGACACCGAGACCGGCCGCTCCCCGCCGTACGTGGAGGCCAGGCGGACCACCGCGAATCCCACCAGCAAGATCACCAGACCGGTGGCCAGAATTCCGATCACGAATCCGAGGAGAAAGTTTTTCATTTTAAAGGGGCCGCAAATGAACGCACATGAACGCCAATGCCCCTAGTGTAGCTCCAGAGCCCCATTTGCGTTTATTCGCGTTTATGCGCGGCTATGAAGCTGCCGCTCTGCGTTGTGCGCGATTCAAAACGGAGCGCACAGCGGTTTTCAGTGTTGTGCGCGATAAAAAAAGGAGCCGAGGGCTAATGCCCGCGGCTCTAGGTTTTACAACTCTCTAGGAGGATACGTTACACGAGATTGGGAATTTTGATGATCTTCTTCTGGATGGCGTACTGCACCAGCTGCGCCTTGTTGTGAATGTCGAGCTTGCGCATCAGGTTGAACTTGTGCGCTTCCACGGTCTTCACGCTGAGATTCAGGTCGCAGGCGATTTCTTTCACCGAATTACCTTCCGCCAGCATCTTGAGCACTTCCCGCTCGCGGGTAGTCAGAGTGGCGAAACGCGGCAGACGATTGGCCGACTTGATACGGCTGCGGAAATCGTCCACCAGTTGGGAGAGCATGCGCGGGCTCAGATAGCTGCCGCCCCGGCAAATATCGCGGACGGCCGCGACCAGTTGCTGGCTGGGACTGTCTTTCAAAACATACCCGCTGGCACCGACTTCCATGCCTTCGACAAGGTAATCCTCGTCGTCGTACATGGTCAGGAACAGGACCTTGGTTTCGGGCCGGTTCTTTTTGATTTGGCGGGTGGCTTCGAAGCTGCTTAGACCAGGCATCCCGATGTCCATCAGGACCACATCCGGCCGAACTTCGTTGGCTTTGTCCACGGCATCGCCGCCGTTGGACGCTTCACCGATCACTTCCATGTCCGCTTCCGCTGAAATCAGCGTGCGGATTCCCTGGCGGAAAAGCGTATGATCGTCCGCCAGCATGATTCGAATCTTGGCCATAGTTTAGACCTTTGCCTTACGTAATCCTTCCTACAAGAGCCTCTATTTGGATATCGGCAGTTCTATGGAAATCTTTGTACCCCTCTTAGCCCCTTCTGTACGACTCTCTACGTGGAATTCACCACCGAGTAGGGCCACACGCTCCCGCATTCCGGATAAACCGAAGGATTCACGCTTGGCTAAAGCTTCTTCGATATTGAATCCGACGCCGTTATCGTCCACCACGAGCCTTAGCCTTCCATCGGCCGACACCAGGGAAATATTTACGTGGGCCGCCCCGGAGTGCTTACCGATGTTGTTAAAGCATTCCTGCAGCAAGCGATAGGCGATCACCTCGATCTGCTGGGGCAGGGTGCCCATCTTCGCCAGGTGCAGCTTCACCTGGCAGGTGGGATGGAGCCTCTGGAAGCGGTTTACAAGCTGCCGCAGGGCGGCTCCCAGGCCCAGTTGCTCCAGGACCGCCGGGCTCAAGGCGGCGATCAGGCGGCGCATCTCCAGAATGGTTCGCTCGGTAAGGTCCCGGGCGTCACGCAGTTTCGTCTTCCATTCCCCCTCGCTTTCGGGGAGGGCTTGCTCCAACAGCTCCATCTGGAGCCGGATGCACAGCAGGCTTTGGCCGGCTTCGTCGTGCAGCTCGCGGCTGATGCGGCGGCGCTCCATTTCCTCCACGTGGAGCATATGCTCGGCCAGGCGGCGGACCTGCTCCTCACGCTGAGCTAAATCTTCCACGAGGCGGGCTTTTTCGGCGGCCATCAGGCAGCGCTCGGCGGCGGCGGCCAGCAGTTCCTGCTCGCGCGGCAGCCACTCATAGGGCTTCGCGAAACCGAACTGCATGACGCCCGCAGTGCGGCCGTCGGCCGCCAGTGGAATCGACCAGCACGAGGGGAAACGGGTATGCCAGCTTTCCTCCAGCAGAGCATCCGCGGAGCGGGCATCGCCGTTCAAATAGCGCTGTTTCGAGAGTTTCTTGACCAGGCCCGGACGATTCGGGATCGACAGCAACTGGGTATCGGGACAACCCGCCCGCAGCACCCACTGGCTGGAGTCTTCGTTCAGCATGTACAGCCGGCCAGCGTCGGCCTTGCAGACGTGCACCAGGGTTTCGAGGAACCGCCGCAGCAGCTCTTCCAGGTTGCGCGATTCGAGCTCCACGCGAAACAGCTCGTAAAAGGCCTGAGTTTCGGCCTCGCGGACCTGGTAGTAGGCGTTGTTCAGCGTCAGAATGACGCAGAAATGGAGCTGATCGCGGACCCACTGAAAATTGGCGTGCTCGTCGGGGATCAGTTCTTCCAGCGCCGGCGCCAGCAGATGATCGTACTCCTGCAGCGCTTCCAGGATCGCGCTGGGCGGCAGATTCAGCTTGGCCAGGCGGCGGCCGTTGTATTCCACCTGTTCGATGAACTTGAGGGGCGGAAGCTCGCGCGCCAAAACCCTCGCCGCAGCCCCGGGTGTGATGCCGGCCAGAGCTCCACGCTGTTGCGGCTCGAAGCCCATTTCCCGCAAACGCTTGAGGAAGCGGCGGTCGATCTTATCGGCCTGAGGCTCCAGGAATCGCGCTAGCCTCTGGAGGTGGAAGCGGAGCTGGTCACTTAATACGTCCGCGGCATCGGCGAGCTCGGGCGATAGCTGGGCAGTCTGCACGAGGGTAAATCGGCAAACTAGGGTTTTCTCTTTAGTACCGTCGTTTTGACAGCCGCTATTTCTTGGCCGGCGGGCCGGCGATCAGTTGATCCAGCTCGACCAGGAACCCCAGGCCCATGGTGGCCGGATACCTCCACTCTTTCACGATCAGTCCATTCGGGCTGATGGCAAACAGGTGCGGCGTGTCAAAGGTCGGGTTCTGCGGGGTGGCTTTGAAATAGGAGATGGCCACCTGGCTCGAATCGAACAGAATCGGCGTGGTCATTTTCGTCTCGGCGACGTACTTCGCAACGGTGGTCTGAGTTTCCGGCGGAGTGATGACAATGGAAAGAACCGCAACCTTGAGGCCGTACTTCTTTTTCGTCGCTTCGAGCTTCACGGAAAGCTCCTTGCACTTCGGAGAGTTGGTCTCCATGAAGTCCAGCAGCAGCCAGCTTCCGCGATAGTCGAGGAGATCGTGTTGTTTTAGAGCAGAGTCGGGGAGCGAGAAACTGGGCGCACGCCGGTTGGCGAGTCCTTGCGCGGCGAGTGCCCACGAGAGCGCAAGACCCGCGGCCATGAGCTTCGTGATACGGGAAGCGAACATAAACCTCACCCTAACATGCCTGCGCTAACTTGCGCAGCGATTCTTCGTACGGCGCGCGAGCCACTCCGCGTTCGCATACGATCGCGGTTACGTAGCGCGCCGGGGTCACGTCAAATGCCGGATTCGCAGCGGCGATCGATTCCGGAGCGACGGGCACCCCGAAGACGTGAGTGACCTCGTCGGGCGAACGCTGCTCGATGGGGATCGCATCGCCCGAGGCGAGCGTCAGATCGAAAGTAGACACCGGCGCCGCGACGTAAAACGGAATGCCGTTCTCCTTGGCGAGCACGGCAACCGAATAAGTCCCGATCTTGTTGGCTACGTCGCCATTGGCGGCGATCCGGTCGGCGCCCACCACGACGCAGCCGATTTTCCCCGAGTGCAAGAAATGTCCCGCCATGTTGTCGGTGATCACCGTGGTCGCGATCCCGTCCTGTTGCAGCTCCCACGCCGTGAGGCGCGCGCCCTGGAGAAACGGGCGGGTTTCGTCGGCAAAGACGTCGATCTTCTTGCCGGCGCTCACCGCGGCGCGGATCACGCCCAGCGCCGTGCCGTACCCCGCCGTGGCGAGCGCGCCCGCGTTGCAGTGCGTCAGTACGGTCTTGCCGTCGGGAACCAGCGGTTCGCCGTGGCGGCCGATGGCCTGGCAGATGGCGATGTCTTCCAGACGAACCTGCTTGGCTTCCGCGATCATGCGCTCGACGATTTCGCGGCTTGGTAAGCCGTCGAGCGAAGCTCGGAGGCGTTTCATGCGTTCGATAGCCCAGAACAGGTTCACCGCCGTGGGCCGAGTGACGGCCAGTGTCTTGCAGACGGTCTCGAAGTCGGCGCCTTCCTGGACTCCCAACGCGACACCCATGGCGGCCGCGACTCCGATCGCAGGCGCGCCACGGATCACCATGGTCTTGATGGCGTGGGCGACTTCAAGATACGAGCGGCAGGTGACGAACTTCTGCTCGCGGGGCAGGCGGGTCTGGTCGATCATCACCACGCCCGCGTCGGTCCACTGGATGGTTTCCACCATGAACTATCTATTGTGCATCGTTCGTGGAGCGGCCCGCCGATTCCCGGCATATACTGTTTCTGATGAAACTCCGAACGTTCGTTCTTCTGAGCCTGTGTTTGGCGTCCACAGGGCTCGCCGATGACGGCAACCGCCTGTTACGCGTCGACCATTTCGTCCAGGTCCACTCCACCGTGCCGGCCATCGCCGGACAGCTCACCGAGATCTACATGCGCGAAGTAGTGGAAGCGGGAACCGTGCTGCGGGGCGGACCGGCGGCCGATCGAGTCGCGCTGTTCATCCACGGCGCGGGCACGCCGGCCGAAGTGGCCTTCGACGTTCCTTATCAGGATTACAGTTGGATGGCGTACCTGGCGCACGCCGGCTTCGACGTTTTCTCCATGGACATGACCGGCTATGGGCGTTCCACTCGTCCGGCTGCGATGAACGATCCGTGCAATCTCACCAAAGAACAGCAGGCGCTGTATGTGCCCGCGCTGATTTCCGCGCCGTGCGCGGCCAGCTATGCGCACCAGATGACGACGCTGGCTTCGGACTGGCACGATATCGACGCAGTGGTCGATCGCGTGCGCGCGCTGCGCCATGTTGAGAAGGTGAATCTGCTGGCCTGGTCTTTGGGCGGGCCGCGCTCCGCAGGATATGCGGCCCAGCATGCGGACAAGGTCGCCAGGCTGGTGTTGCTGGCTCCCGCGTATAATCGCGCCGCGAAAGCGGATGCGCCGGAGCAGGTCCCCGCGAATGGCGCGGCGTTCAATACGCAGTCGCGCGAGGAATTCATCACCAACTGGGATCGTCAGGTGGGCTGTCCCGATCAATACCAGGCGGGCGCTTTAGATTCGGTTTGGTCCGAGATGATCGCGTCCGATCCTATTGGAGCGACTTGGGGGGCCGGTGTCCGGCGCGCTCCGCAGGTAACCACCTGGGGATGGACCACGGCGGTAGTGGCTAAAACGCAAGTCCCCACTCTCATGATTTCCGGCACACACGACAAGCAGGTCAATCCCGACCGCGTGCGCGAACTCTACACCGACCTCGGCTCACCCAAAAAGATTTTCGTCGACCTGGCCTGTTCGTCTCACAACGCGATGTGGGAGAAGAACCATCTGTTGTTGTTCCGCGCGTCCTTGGAATGGCTGACGCAGGGAACTGTGCAGGGCAAACAAGAAGGCCTGCTGCGCCTGGGTTACTAGAGAGGCTGGCCCAGTTTACCGAAGACTGCTGAGCCAGCCCGTCAGGACTATCTCGCCGCGATCGGCACTCCGAGTTCCTTGCCGATGATCTCTCCGGAGATCACCAGTTCCACCCGTCGATTCTGTTGCCGGCCTGAGGCAGTTTCATTCGAGGCAACCGGTTGAGTTTTCCCGAAGCCTTTGGTGGAAACCGAATCTGGCTGTATGCCCTGCTGGGTCAAGTAATCGCGTACCGCCGAGCCGCGTTGCTCGGACAGTTTCTGATTGTAGTCATCACCGCCAACGTTATCGGTATGACCTTCCACGGCCAAGCTTAGTCCCGGATGTCCCGCGACAATTCCAGCCACCTTCGCGAGTTTCTCCCGAGCTTCCGGCCGCAGCGAGAACTTGGCGGTATCGAAGAGCACATCCGACATGTTCACGATCAATCCCCGGGCCGTGTCGCGGGTCTGGAGAATCGTGTTGAATTGCAATAGGAGCTGAGCTCGCAGTTCCGATTTGTCCGTCTCCAACTGCCGTTTCTCACCGGCGATACGGTCCAGTTCGGACTGCGCGTTAGCCTTTTGTGCGTCATTATCGCGTCGTAAGCGATCCGCCTCCGATTGGGCGGCCGCCATCTTGGCGTCGTTGTCCTGTTTCAAACGGTCGGCTGTGGCCTGCGCGGTCGAGGCCCGCAGATCATTCTCCCGCTTTAGGCGCTCCGCGTCATTCTGGGCGGCCGCGGTCTTAGCGTCGTTTTCCCGTTTCAAGCGATCGGCTTCTGCCTGGGCACTGAGCCGGGCAGTGGCTGCTTCACGCGCGATGCGAGCCGTTTCAGACTGTGCATTTGCCGTCGCGTTCTCGGCGCGAGCGGTCGCATTCTCGGCGCGAGCTTCGCGAGCCGCTCCCGCTTGGCGCTCGGCGGCTAAGAGGTCATCATCCTGGCGCTTCACCGCGATCGCACGTGAATCTTCGGCAATCTGGACGGCCTGGCGTGCCGTCATGGTCACTGGCTTCGATCCAGCGTTGCGCGCCCGGTATGCCTCCGATTGTTTCAAGTTGCTCTCCGCTTTGAGAAACGTCTCGGTGGCATAACGATCCGCACCGCTCTTACGAGCGATGTTGACCGCATTGCGGGCTTCGTACAGCTCCAGCGGCATCTTGCTGTTTACCTTCAGGTCGAGCACGTTCGCGAGGTGCTCATATTGTCCTCTTTGGAGCAATTCATACTTGGCGTCGATGAGCTCGATTTTTCCGACGGTATCTTTGCGAACCACGTTTTCCATCACAACGACGTCGCTCGGACGCGAGACTGCGAAGTAGGGTTCCGCCGTCACGATCAAGCCGAACACCTGCAGCTCGGTGGTCACGTCCAGCTTTCCGCTGGTTCCACCGCCGCGCAGGACTTCGCCCAGGTTGGAAGTGCGACCTTCCGGAGTGATGGCCCACAGGACGTAAGTGAGATACTCGCCTCCGAATTGCGTCGCTTCCGTCATATCGCGGAATTCCACTTCGATTTCGATGTATCCCTTCTTGCTCTCGACCTTGGCTTCGCCATGGGCTTTGGGCATCAGCGAGGTACCGCTGAAGTCAATCTTCGTGGCGCCGCTGCGATGTTGGTAACTGATCGCCTTCGCGGTCCGTTCCGTCACGGTGACGCGATAGATCGGCGCAAGTCCGGCTGCGGTACGGTCCGCATTCTCTCTTCGTTCCTGGTTCTGGGCCGGCGCCTGGGCCGCTAGGACCCCGCATACCGTCAGGAGCCCTAGTGTGAGTCTTTTCATGTGTGTTCTTCCTTAGTGTTTACTGGCCCGGGCCTACTGGCCTGACCCGCTTTTTTCTTCGCGTGCCGAATACTTGTTCAACATATTGATGAGCTTCGCGGCGGCCGCGGGCACCCGCCGTCTCTGGGTGACGATGGCGCGGTTTTCCAGTTTCTTCCCGTAGATGGTTGCGTTATCGTCCAGATCCTGCCGCAGAGTGGCTCCTTCAAGCGCGAGTCCCGCGAATAACCCCTGCGAGCGCGACCACGAAAGAATGTCCGCGTGCATCTGGGCATCGGTCTGAGCCGTGGCCGTCCGGCCGACTGGGCCCGCGGCGACGGATCCTTCGGCGCCTAACGTAAACTTGCTCGAAAGCAGTTTGTCGGCTCCGCGTTCATTCATCACCAGCATGATCAGGTCAGTCGAAGAGCCGCCGATCTGAAATCCGACACTTCCGCCTTCGATGCGTACGGTGCCCGGCGCGGACCAGCCTGGTCCGACTTTGTTCCTGCAGGAAAGGACGCCTTTCCCGTACTTCCCCCCGACGATGAAAGCTCCGGTTTTGAGATCCGGGACGATCACGATACAGTGGGCGTGTTCCAGCATCTCCTGGGGTATGCCCTTGTCCGGCGCTCCCATGACCTCTGAAAACACGGCTGCGGCGGCGTCCAAACGCTGTGCAGGCTCGTTGTCCTTCGCCATAAGCGGCGTGAGTGCCACGGCTGCTACTAAGATCAGTTTCATCATTTCCTCACCTCTTTCGTCGTGAGCATTGTCACGGCTTCCTTACCTAGGGCACGCGCGGCTCCGATTCGTGAAGCGGTGCATGCGCTTGCGTTTTGTTAGGTCGCGGGCGTCGAGCACGAAGAATGAGGGGTGGAAAGGTAACCGTATGCGGTCAGGTGACCGCGTATGGTCAGTCCTTCGGGTCGATACGGTTTGGTACCGGCACGGATTGAAGTAAGCAGTACGACCACACGAGGCCGGTCAACAGCAGGACTACCAGCGCTATGAACACCGTGGCAATCAACAGGGGCGGCACGAACAGGAAGAAGGCGCCGATGGCGCCAAAGCATAATACGCCCGAAAACGTGAGAAAAAAGCGAGTCATTCAGGAACCGAATTCGTTTCCACGACGAAACTCCAATACCGCCTCGCGATGAGGTCACTCTGGGGCGGCCATCGCGACTCCGATCCGCAAGGGCCGTTCCCGGAGTGTTGAATAGTGTCTGGCAGGTCACGGGCCGTTCCGGCGCCGCGAGCCTCGGCAAGCTACTAACTAAAGCGGGGTTTTGGTGGGCCCTGATGGACTCGAACCATCGGCCAACGGATTATGAGCGCCATAGCCACCTCGCCACTGCTTCCATAGGCGTCTATCGATTCTCCGTTAAGCACCCCTCTTGATGTCGGATCTTTTATTCATCTGCCGAAACCATGGAACTGCTGGGGCACGAATTGAGAGCCGCCCAAGTCGGCGTCGGTGACGCCGAAGACGAAGAACTGGTTGGGATTTGGAAGCGGAGGCGTGTCTCCGGTGGTCAGCAGGAAGTCATTGTCGTTGGAAACCCATAAGGTGTGCAGAGTTGTGTGTCCCTGCTTGATATCCGGGCCAAACGCGACGCCTTCGATCTTGGACGGAATCTGTTTGGCCGCGATGCCGTTTCCGGTGAGCACCGAAACGATATCCAGGAAGAGTGTCTTGCTGACCGCGTGCGTCGCCGCGGTGGTTCCGTCCATGGAGCTGATGTCAACCGCGCCGGCCAGGTCAATCTTGAAGAGTTGTTTCACCACGGCCTTGTTGCTGGTCGCGCCGTCGCCTCCCTCAAGTCCTTTGCCGTCCCGCTCATCGACTAGGAATTCGTGATTGTTAATGGCGCATATTTCGCTGACCCCTGAGCCGGCGGTGAGCAGGTAGGCGTATTGGTGAGTTTGCCCGGTTAGGATATCGATAGTAACGATGCGCAGCAGATTGGCGGCATTGCCACCCAGATGGGCATCCTGTATCAGCGCGGTCTGCATGATGCCGACTAACGTGCGGCCATCGGGCGTGATGGCCAGACCTTCCATGCCTTTGTTGGCAGTCCGGCCGGAGATGTTGTCGCTGATCTCAACTGATCCTACCGGGTGCAGGTTGGATACATAAAAGAAATCAGGCAACTTGTACGAGCGGATACGCGCTCCGGTGAACCGGCTGAACTGATAAACATAGGGACCGTACTCGTCGGAAATGAACACGCTCAACCCATCGTTGGAGACGCGAATGCCTTCCGTGTCGAAACGGGCATCCAAGGGATCGCCGGAGTTGTGGTGGGGATCGTAGTTGTCGGAGCGTCCGGTGAAGAAATGCTGGACAAAGTTGTTGCTCGGCGGGACACCGGAACCCGCGCCAAGGCCGCTCCCGGTGCCATAAGTCAGCGGGATCAGAAAGTTCCACAGCAGGGTTGTGTCACGCAGCGTGGGGGTCAACGTATACGGCAGACCTGAACCGCTTGTGTTGGGGTCCAGGTCCATGGTGATGGTATGGAATCGATTGATGTAACTGACCGTATCATCGATGGCCGAGTTGAAAGACGTGGCGTTCGGGCCGCGGTCGGGTAGCGCGAGGAAAGTATTGCCAGACGCGTAGGCGAGTCCGGAACCTAAACCGCCGAGCAAATTCGCAGGCGCACCGTTCTCAAGCGTGTACGTGAGACCGGAAAGATCGGCGTTAGCGCCGGCACGCGAATGATCGAGTGTGCCGACGGCCAGTAGAGTGGGCTGGGCCTGAGAGTGCGCTGCGGTAAATAGTCCAAGAGTCAAGGCAAAGAGCGGAATAGGGACGCCGATTCTCTTCACGAAACAATTTCCTCCTGACGAGTTCGAATGCCACAAAAAATTAGCGTACGGGAAGAGAGGAGTGCGGTCAAATCAATATTTGGTGACAAATCTCATGTCCCAAAGGGGATCCTCCCGACAACCGGCAAACCGGAGGAGTACTGGTGAGCACGAAGGTCACTTTGATTCCACGCGGCGATGATCCGACTGATCCAGACCCCGAACAAACCGCCCACGATGTAGCAAAGCGGCTTGTAGATCAGGCCACAGCCGACTACGATCGGCACCAGGCCGCCCAGAAAGGAAACGTGTGAGCTGGTATACGGCGTCTCAGCCTTTAGCTTCGCCGTCTACCGCCGATACAGTGTTGGAAGATTCACCATGATCGTGGACGGGAGATCGCTCTCTCATGGCGGCCGCTGTCGACGAAGTGCGATCGCAGCCGGCGAACGATCACGCTACCCCGGATCTGTCTCTCAGCGCTGTAGAGGCGCCGCGGGCGCAAGCACAGCCAGCGAGCCGAGCAAGGTGAGCCGACTCGCAAGCTATTGAAAACGTGGTGGGCCCTGATGGACTCGAACCATCGACCAACGGATTATGAGTCCGCTGCTCTAACCGACTGAGCTAAGGGCCCTCAGTGACTTAAAGACAAGTTAGCGCGGGGACTGTAACGAAATTCACGCCGCCAGTCCTCGTCGCGTCCATCGTACCATCGAACGGCTCCAAAGTACTGCTCGGACCTGCGACGCATATAATGAGAACTCGTCCCAATCTTGGTGGAAACAGGCCTTGGAGGAAATAGCACATGGACACCCTGGTGCTCCCAGCCATCAACGCGATCTTCATCATTGCGGGACTGGCTCCCCTGGCCCTGGTAATCCTGTACCGATGGAAAGAGGTACCTTTACGCCGCACCGAGATCCAGGACATCATGAGTGCAGCCTTCGACCAGGGCGATGAAGCGTCCAAGACAGAGGCTCGCGCGGCTCTCGCCAATAACCCTTATGTTTCGGACCCTAACCAGACATTCGACCGGTATCACAATGGTTGGCGGTATGTCTTTCCGCTCTTTCTCCTCACCACGCTGGCCATCTGCTATACCTACCTTGGCCATTCCTGGGTGCAGGCTAAGCTGGTTCCGACAATACCCGCTCCTTTAGCGGATCGCCTGCCGACCGTGGTCATCATGGCGCTCGCCGGCGGACTTGTCTGGTCGCTTTATCAGATTGTCAGCCGCATCCGCGGCGGCGCGCTTGGGCCCGGAGACCTATACGAAATCGCACTTGGACTGCTAGTGGCGGTTCCGGTCGGGTACGCCTTTTCTCTGGTTACGGCTGAGCTCGAAGGAGTGCGCTCCTTCATGGCTTTCGCTGCATCGGCCTTCCCCGTTCGCGAACTCTCGCGTCTGGTACGCCAGTATGCTACTCGCCGCATGCTCGAATCATCCCCGACCACGTCCAGCCGTCCGGCCGAACGCCACTTGGGTACCGCGATCGAAGGCTTGAGCGACGAAACTCTCACCCGGTTGGGCGAACTGGGAATCGCGACCGTCCTGGACATGGCGTACTCCGATCCCATTAAGATCATGGTGCAAACCGGCTTCGCGCTCCCCTTGATCATCGATTGGACGGATCAGTCTATCTGGGCGCTCTATTCTGGCGATCTCAAGAGCGAACTGAATAAGCAGGGTATCCGCTGCTCTCTCGATGTTTCCGAATTTGTAGACATGCATCTGCTTGACGGGAATGGCCAGAGAAGAACGGTTCTCGAGGGGCCGCACAAGGTCGCCCTGGATGCGATTGCCGGAAAGATGGGCGTGGACCAAAGTCTGGTCCAGGATCTTTTCTTCAGAATCTACGTCGACCCCCAAGTCGTCGTTCTTCGCAAGCTGTGGTATCCGAGGGGGCTACCGAAAGAGCTGCGGCCGCAGTAGTTGTGGGCCTTCATGGTGAAATCGCCGATCGATCTCACGTTCGATTGTCCCGCCGCGGGCGTACTCGCGTCCGACGCTGCTTTCTGGCAATTATACGACTCGTCGTTCCCCTCCACTGAACGCGAGCCCTCGGACGTAATCCTCTCCACGGTGCAAACCGGCGCAGGTTTCGTTGTTAGGGCCCGCGTCGCTGGAATCACCATCGGCCTGGCATGCGCTCACATGCTTCGCAGGCCCCCGGCGTTGTTCCTGGTTTATCTTGCCGTCGCACCGGAGTGGCGCTCCCACGGAGTTGGCTCGTCCCTGTTCGAACAAACGTGGACCACGGGTGCCGCGCGCTACGTGGAAGCGGGTCTCACGCCCTGGGGCTGCATCTTTGAAGTGGACACTCCCGAGGCGGCCTCGAATCAGATGGAACAACGCCGCCGCATCGCATTTTTCGAGCGCCTTGGCACCTGCCTCCTGCCACAACGCTATCTCCAGCCACCTGTGGATCGCATTGCTCCCGTTGCAATGCACTTGATGTTTCGTCCCGCTCCCGGCATCTCGTTGCCGGACAGCGGCGCAGTGTCACAAATGATCCGGGCGATCTACTTCGAGAAATACCATGCCGCAAACGGCATCCCGAGGGAGGCGCTCGATGATCTTCTGCGCCAAATCAAGCAGTAAGGCTCGCTCTAGTCTTCGAGGTAGCGTGACAAAGCTTCGGAGCGAAAGCCGTGCGCCAGAGCCGTCTCCCGGCTGATCCTGCCGCTGCGCGTCATCTCGGCCAGCGATTGTTCCATGGTGATCATTCCTTCGGCGCGCCCCGTCGAAATGGCGGTGTAAAGCTGATGGTCGTCGCCTTTGCGAATCAGATTCCGCACGCCAGTCGACGCCATAAGGATTTCGACGGCCGGATAACGCGCGCCGCCGGCCGCGGGGACCAGTTGCTGCGCCACCACCGCCAGCAGGGCGAGCGATAGCTGCTGGCGGATTTGCGGCTGGTTGCTGGACGGGAACGAATCCAGGATCCGGGAAACCGCCTGCGACGTGTCGTTGGTATGGAGCGTCGAAAGCACCAGATGGCCCGTCTCGGCCGCCGTCAGAACCGTGGCGATGGTTTCCGGATCGCGCATTTCCCCAACTAAGATCACGTCGGGATTCTGCCTCAGAATACTGCGCAGCGAGCCGGCGAAGTCCGGGGCGTCCTGGCCGACCTCGATCTGCTCGATCACCGATTGCCTGTTCCCGTGGACGAATTCGATGGGATCTTCGATGGTCACCACATGGTCATGGCGATTGGTGTTGATCATGTCGATCAGCGCGGCCAAGGTCGAGCTTTTGCCGCAGCCGGTGGGTCCGGTGATCAGTACCAGTCCCTGGCGCGCCTCCGCAAACTTCCGGAGTGCCGGAGGCAGGTGGAGCGATTCGAGCGTGGGGACTTTCTCAGGCAGCAGGCGAACGCTGCCTGCGACAGTGCCGCGCTGGTGATGGATGTTCGCACGAAATCGCCCGATGCCCTCGCGGCTGAAGCACAGATCGATGGACTTGGCGCGCTGTAGTTCGCGGCTTTGTTCCTGCGAAAGCAGCGGGAGGAGAAGATTGCGCGCTTCCTCTGCTCCCAGCGGTGAACCTGCCGCGGGAGCGAGTGATCCCGCGATCCGCACCGTCACCGGAGCACCGGCGATCAGCAGCAGGTCCGAAGCCGCCCGGCGCACGGCGTGCGAGAGTAGCTGATCCAGCGAAGTCGTTGACGCTGGCAAGCTCGTCGCTGGCTTCGAAGCGTTTTGGGACGCGGGTGCCGCGCGATTCAGCTCGGCAACGATCTGCGCGAGTTCGTCCGGATAATCAGGCACGGTACCAGTATGATCCTGCCCGTTTGTCTGTGTGGGGCATCAAGCGAACTTCTTCAGGGCCTCGCCCGTCAGCCGGAACAGCTTCCAGTCGTCCAGCGGAACGGCCCCGAGCTTCTTGTAGAAACTGATGGCCGGTTCGTTCCAGTCGAGCACGCTCCACTCCATCCGGCCGTAATCCCGCTCCCGCGCGATCGCCGCCAGTTTCTTGAGCAGCTCCAGACCGATCCCTTTGCGCCGCAGGTGAGGCTTCACGAATACGTCTTCGAGATACAAGCCCGGCTTCCCCAGGAAGGTCGAATAGTTGGTGAAGAAGAGCGCGAAGCCGGCGCACTCTTCGCCGGTAAACGCGAGCCAAACCTCGGCCGAAGGCCGATCCCCGAACAATGTTCGGCGCAGGCGATCCTCCGTGGCTTCAAAAACGTGCAGAAGCCGCTCATACTCGGCCAGTCCGCGAATCAGCTCCAGAATCCGAGGCACGTCGCGCTCTGTCGCAGGCACAATCCTGATGTCGGCCATAGCTTAGAGTAAACTGAGCCGCAAAATCCCGTAGATCGCGAAAGCCGCGATGCCAAACGTCCACAGCCGCGCGAGCCGCGGCGCATCCAAGACCAGCGCGAATAGCATGGTAAAACCCAGGGGACTGAGAGCATTAAAGTGGATCGCCTGGCTCCAGTGTCCTTTTGCCAGAGCGAATACTCCGCGAGTGAGCCCGCACAACGGGCAGTCCCTGCCGGTGAGCCAGTGGAACCCGCATAATCGCACGCTGGGATCCGCCGCGGGCGTGAAGCACCACAGCGCGGCAAATGTCGCAACCGCTGCAGCGAGGCGCAGGTATGGGATCCGCGCGGCCATTACAGGGAATCCGCTGTCCGGGGTTCGAATCCGACGATCTCTTTGTAGGCCACGGTTACGGCGGCGAACGTCAGCGGTATGGTCACCAGCAGCCCGACAAAGCAGCACAAAACCCCGAGAAGGTTCACCAGGAACGCCAGGATCAGGAACATGGTGAAGCCGAAATAATCGTTCTTCACTACGGCATGACTGGCTTGCATCGCTGGCCAGAAATCCATCTTCTTGTCCACGATGAACAGGTACGTGAACTTGTACATGGCGGCCACCACCAATCCGGGAATTATACAAAGTAGCGTTCCCGCGAAGGTGAACAACCCGATGAGCAGGGAAGCCACCAGAGTGGGAACGAACCAATTGAAGCCCTTGAAGAGGTCTGCGAATTCGGCATTGCGGCCAAGCAACTTTTTCATGGTGAAAATGTGGAAACCTGCAATCAAAGGCCCTTGGATCAACGGCACTCCGCTGAGCAGGGCGAAAAGGAGCGCAATCACGACATAGTTGCCCAGATCCGCCTTGACCAGCGCCCATCCTTCGCCGATCCACCGGCCGCCACTGGCCTGCACTCCTGCCGGAGGCGTCCATGGACTGGGAGCGCTTCCGGATAGAGGGGCGTCGCCTAGGGACTGCCCACAGTTAGGGCAGAACTGAACGCCGGAATCGACTTGAGTACCGCACTTGTGACAGAACATTCGAGGTCTCCTGGGTTGGGAACGAGTAATTCGCACACGCGATCATACACCAAACAGCACTCCGGTCATCTGGCATGGCCCGCTATACTGGTAGTCTCCCCCGGGATCGGAACGATTTTCATGCCCGCGCCCTTTGTTCATCTGCACTGCCACACCGACTACTCGCTGCTCGATGGAGCCTGCGAGATCTCGCAGTTGATGCAGCAGGTGGAGGAACAGAAGATGCCGGCGGTGGCCATGACCGACCACGGCAACCTGTTCGGCGCGGTGGAGTTCTATAGCGAGGCCAAAAAGCACGGCGTCCATCCCGTGATCGGCTGTGAAGTGTACGTCGCGCAGCAGGGGCAGACCGTCAAGAGCGATACCAACCGCTACAACCACCTGGTGTTGTTGTGCGAAAATCAGACCGGTTACCGCAACCTGATCCAGCTAGTCTCTTCCGGTTACCTGGATGGTTTCTACTACAAGCCCCGTATCGATAAAGACCTGCTGTCGCGCCATTCCGAAGGCCTGATCGCGCTCTCGGCGTGCTTGCGCGGCGATATCAACGAAACCCTCCTGGCCGACCGCTACGATGAAGCCAAGCGCCTGGCGTACGAGTACAGCGACCTGTTCGGCAAGAAGAATTTTTTCCTGGAACTGCAAAATCACGGGCTCGACCCGGATGAGAAAGTGCTGCCGCAGATCCATCGCCTGGCGGGCGATACCGGAATCCCTCTGGTGGCCACCAACGACTCGCACTATCTCCGCCAGGACGATGCCCGCGCCCACGAAATCCTGCTGTGCATCCAGACCGGCAAGACCATGTCGGATCCCAACCGCATGCGGTTCACCCAGCCGCAGTTTTATCTCAAAACGCGCGAAGAGATGATGCAGCTCTTCGGCGAGGTTCCCGAGGCGCTCGACCGTACGTGGGATATCGCCCAGCGCTGCCAGATCAAGCTGGACCCTATCACCGAGCCGTTCCCTAAATTCCCCATTCCCGAGTCGCACACTACCGACACCTATTTCGAGTACGTCGCCCGGCAGGGATTCGAAAAACGCCGCGCGCGCCTGGATGCACTTCGTGCGCAGGGCCTCCTGAAGCACGATCTGGCGGAATACGGCGAGCGTCTGGATCGCGAGATCCGCACCATCCAGCAAATGCAGTATTCCGGATACTTCCTGATCGTGTGGGATCTCATCCGCTACGCCAAGGAGCGCAAAATCCCTGTAGGTCCGGGGCGCGGATCGGCCGCCGGCAGCCTGGTGAGTTATTCGATGAACATCACCGACATCGATCCGCTGGCCCACGAGCTGCTATTCGAGCGCTTTCTGAATGTGGAGCGCGTCACCATGCCGGATATCGATATCGATTTCTGCACGCGCGGCCGCGGCGAAGTCATTCAATACGTCACTGAAAAATACGGACGCGAGCAGGTGGCCCAGATCATCACCTTCGGAACACTCGGCGCTCGGGCGGCGATCAAAGACGTGGGACGCGTGCTCGACGTCAGCTACGCCGACGTGGATCGTATCACCAAGCTGATCCCGACCATGCCGTTGAACATCAAGCTGGCCGAAGCCCGCAAGATGGAGCCGCAGATCGACGAACTAGCGCGCAAGGAACCCCGCATACAAGAAGTTTTAGACGTCGCCCAGCGCCTGGAGGGCGTCGCGCGCAATGCCAGTGTGCATGCTGCGGGCGTGGTGATCGCACCGCAGCCCCTCCGGGAATTGGTGCCGCTCTACAAGACCAACAAGGACGAAATTGTCACACAGTACGACATGGTGGGCTTGGAGAAACTGGGACTGCTCAAGATCGACTTCCTGGGGCTGACTACTCTCACCATCATCGACGACGCCCTGAAGCTGATCGCGCGCCACCGGGGCGTGACACTGAAAATCGAAGATCTTCCGCTGGACGATAAGAAGACTTACGAGTCGGTTTTCGCCAAGGCCTTGACCAGCGGCATCTTTCAATTTGAATCCCCCGGGATGCGCGACATTCTGCGCCGCCACCAGCCGGACCAGATCGGGGATCTGGTCGCTCTCAACGCCCTCTATCGTCCCGGCCCCATGGGCATGATCGACGATTTCATCGACCGAAAGCACGGCCGCAAGGAAGTCGTCTACGATCTGCCGGAGATGAAGGAGATCCTGGAAGAAACCTACGGCGTGATGGTGTACCAGGAGCAGGTCACGCGCCTGGCCAACCGCCTGGCGGGTTACTCGCTCGGCGAGGCCGATCTGCTGCGGCGCGCCATGGGCAAGAAAAAACCGGAAGAAATGGCCAAGCAGCGCGAGCGCTTTGTCGAGGGCGCCAAGGCGAATGGCCATCCGCCCAAGAAGGCCGAGCGCATCTTCGACTTGATGGAGAAATTCGCCGGTTACGGTTTCCCCAAGGCGCATTCGGCCGCTTACGCTTACCTGGCGTTCGTCACGGCGTATCTCAAAACCCACTACCCCATCGAGTTCATGTCCGCGCTGCTGACTTCGGAATCGGGGAACACGGCCAAGGTCGTGAGGTATATCAATGAGTGCCGCGAAATGGGAATCGCGGTGCTGCCTCCCGATGTAAATTCCTCCGAGCTTACGTTCACGCCGGGCGGCGAAGCGCTGCGCTTTGGCCTGGGCGCGATCAAAAACGTGGGAGCGAATGCCGTGGAGTCGATCGTCTCCGCGCGCACCGCCGGTGGCCGCTTCACTTCGCTGTACGACTTCTGCGAGCGCGTGGATCTCTCCGCGGTTAACCGGCGGATGATCGAAAGCTTCATCAAGGCCGGCGCTCTCGATTCGCTGGGCGCGGCGCGGGCGCAACTGTTCGCGGTGATCGATGGCGCGATGGAAATCGGCACGCGGGCCCAGAAGGATCGAGCCAGCGGTCAGTCCGGCCTGTTCGCGGATCTCGCGGCGCATGAACCCGCGGCGGCGCGTCCGCTGCCCACTGTTCCCGACTGGACCCCCAAGGAGAAGCTGGCCGGCGAAAAGGAGATGCTCGGGTTCTACATCACCGGCCATCCACTTGACCAGTTCATGGATAAAGTCGGAGAGCTTGCCACGCACTTCACCTCGGGCCTGGAAGGGCTGCAGAAGAACACGGAGGTCGCTCTGTGCGGCATTCTAACCGGCATCCAGCGCAAGCGGAACAAGGAAGGCAAGCTCTGGGCGGCGCTGCAGATCGAGGACAAAGAAGGCAGCTTGGAAGCGATGGTGTTCTCCACGCAGTACGATCGCCTGCTGCCGGTGCTCAATGAAGACCAGGCCGTGCTGGTGCGGGGGCTGGTATTGCCAGAAGAAAATGCGCCGCCGAAAATCTCCGTGCAGGACATCGTGCTGCTGGAAAACGCCCGGGTGCGTCTGCCCTCTCTCATCTCGATTCGAGTTCCTGTAAATGGGGCGGTGGTGAACGGCGCAACCGATGCCGACCGCGCTGCAGCTCTCTCCCAATTATTCGCCCGCAAGCCCGGCGCAACGGAAGTTCGCCTGCGTCTCGAAAAGAGGCGCGACTTCTCGGTTATCCTGGATGTGCCGGCCAAAGTCCGTCCGGACAAGGAATTCTGCGCTGAGCTGGCGCGTATCTGCGGACCGGAAGCGCTGGAAGTACTTGCTAACGAATAAGCTAACGAATGAGCGCTCCCCAACCTGCGCCTTTAGAAGATCTCATGGCTGAAGCCAAAGCCCCTACTGAAACCAATCCAAGCTGGGAACGCGTGCAGCTCGCACGCCACCCCAAGCGTCCTCACACGCTCGACTATATCCAGCGCCTGTTCACTAATTTCGAAGAGCTGCACGGCGACCGGGCCTATGGCGACGATCACGCCATCGTGGCCGGCCCCGCCTGGTTCGACGATCGTCCGGTGATGATCATCGGCCAGCAGAAAGGCCGCGACACCAAGCAGAAGCTTTTCCGTAACTTCGGGATGCCCAAGCCCGAGGGCTATCGAAAATCTCTGCGCCTGATGCAGCTCGCCGCGAAATTCTCGCGCCCGGTGATCACCTTCCTCGACACGATGGGCGCCTACCCGGGCATCGATGCCGAGGAGCGTGGTCAGGCCGAAGCAATCGCTCAGAACCTGCGCGAAATGTCGCGTCTGCCTGTGCCGGTGATCGTCGTCGTGATCGGCGAAGGCGGCAGCGGAGGCGCTCTGGCGCTGGGCGTCGGCAATCGCATCTACATGCTCGAAAACGCTGTCTACAGCGTGATTTCGCCGGAGAGCTGCGCCGCGATCCTCTATCGCGACTCGAGCCGCGCTCCCCGGGCTGCGGCCGCGTTGAAGTTAACCGCGAAAGACCTGCTCGAATTCGGCGTGATCGACGGCATCGTCCCCGAACCGGGCGGCGGCGCGCAGGTCGATCCGGAACAAGCCGCGGAATCCCTGCGGACGACGCTGCGCGGCGCGCTCGCGGAGCTGTGCGGGCAGGATTCCAAAAAGCTGATCGACGACCGCTACGAAAAGTTCCGGCGCATGGGCGCGCTGTTTACCAAGTCATGAAGAAACCGGTTCTGTATGGCGTCATCTTCGTGCTGATCGTCTTGGGCGTGATCGTGTACTCCACCATGACCCTGGCGCAGCATCGCGTGGAAGTGTGTATGCAGTTCAACGGCCGGACTAACTGCAAAACCGCGTCGGCGACCACCGAGGAGTTCGCGCAACAGGCCGCGGTCACGAATGCCTGCGGGGAGATTGCATTCGGGGTAACGGAGACCGTGGCTTGCGAGCACGCCGTTCCCGTCAAGGTTACCCGGCTCAAATAGGTTCGATATCGGTCGGGATATCCGTGAGTCTTGCGAGCGCCTGCTGCAGCGGCGGGCGCAGCACACCGAGTTCGTCCAGCATCTTCTTGGCCCCCGCATAATCGCCCGTCGCCTCGATGGTCAGCAGATCGCGCACCAGGTCGCGCACGGCGGGCTGGATCTTGGCGAAGTCCACTGCAAACGTCCCGTCCGGCCGCGCGACGAACGCGCCTTTGTCCATCAGGTAGTTGAATTGCAGCGCCATGCCCTTGCCGTGCGCCTCATGGACTCCGAAGCGCAGCGTACGGAAGGACGACGCCAGAAACGTGGTGTACAGCGACTTCTCGGCCGCCGGCAGCAGTTTGTGATCGAACAGATACTGCATCATGAACAACCCGGTGGCGTCAGCTTTGGCTTCCTCGATCGCCGAATGTAACTCCTTGAGCGACTGCCTAACGTTATTTTGTGGCCCGATGCCGTGGGTCATCTCGTGCGCCAGGATATGCGTGAAGAAGGCGTTGAAACTCAGATCGCCCTGTTCGTCGGGCGCCAAAACACGTTTCGCAATCGGCTCCAGGATTTTCGCAAACTTCGCCTCCTGGACATTCTTGAGCATCACCCGTTTCGAGCCCATCTTTTGCACAATGCGTTCGTCGTTGGGCAGGTTGAATGCCGCGGTACGAACTCCATGCGCGCCGTCGCCCGTCGCGAGCACCTGATTCACCACGCGAATCGGCGCCAGCGCACCTATCTTGGGATTGCGATACTTCGGATCCAAGGGAAGATTGTTCTCGATCTCCTGCAAGTGATCGGCGAACATCTTGAGCTTGGCAGTCTCTTCGTCGTCTCGTAATGTGACGTAGGCTTCGAAGGCCGCCTTGTACCCGAAGATCTCGTCCATGTAAGTCTCGTACGGCCCGATGGTGATGTCGATGGGCGCGTCGAGCTTCATCCAGGCAACGTCGCTCGCGTAGTAGTCGTTGCTCAGGAACGCTTTCGCGCGAAGCCGAAGGAATTCTTGGAGAGACTTGTTCGGGGTCAGCGCCGCACCCTCTTCGAGAAGCTTGGCCGCTCGGCTCAGATCGCTCTTGTACGCGACGCTATACGGCATCGTCTGGAGCTTCTTGTCCGCGCCTCGCCTGACAATTGTGAAGAATCCTCGTGCGGCATCGTTCGCCGAACTGGCGAATGTCTCAAACTCCTGCTTCGTCATGTCCTTCGGATAAAAGTTCGCCCCCGGAAGTTGCTTGTCGGGAACGCCGGGAATGAATGCCGCGTGATCATCCAGATCCGACCACGGACCCTTGTTCAGATCGAAGTAGTGCAACCGCGCCTTGCCCAGTGCCGATGTATCCTGAGCAAGCTGCGCACGCAGAGCGGCGTTACCACTCCAGACCTGCGTGAGGAAAGTATCATCGATGACGCGAGCCGCATCCAGCAGCTTCGCCAGGGCCTTTCGATCGCCAGGAGACAGCCTGGATGCGTCCGCGTGCAACTCCACCGGAGCGAACCGCGCGATCATGCGATTCAACTCCGCGAGATCAGGAATGGTCGCCGCCGAAAGCGTCATTGCAAAAACTATTCCGGCCAGCCCACGCACGACTTCAGCTTAACTCTTGCTGCCTTCGATACGCATCCCGTAGAAAGAGCGCCACACGAAGAACAGCGCCACGGCCAGGAAGATCGCGGCCAGCGCCGTAGTAAAGTTCGCGCCCCGGGTCTTGGTCCACTCAACCGCCAGCGACACCGCCAGCAAGCCGAACAGCGTGGTGAACTTGATAATCGGATTCAGCGCCACCGAGGAGGTGTCCTTGAACGGATCGCCCACCGTGTCGCCGACCACAGTGGCATCATGCAGCGGCGTACCCTTCGCCTTCAATTCCACTTCGACGATTTTCTTGGCGTTGTCCCATGCGCCCCCGGCGTTGGCCATGAAGATGGCCTGGAACAATCCGAAAAGCGCGATCGAAACCAGGTATCCGATGAAGTAGTAGGGCTCGAAGAACGCAAACGCCAGTGTGGCGAAGAACACCGTCAGGAAGATGTTGAACATGCCCTTCTGCGCGTACTGCGTGCAGATTTCGACCACTTTTTTCGAATCCGTGACCGACGCTTTGGTGACGCCTTCCAGCTTGATATTGGCTTTGATGAATTCCACCGCGCGATAAGCGCCCGTGGTGACAGCCTGCATGGAGGCGCCGGTGAACCAATAGATCACCGCGCCACCGGTGATCAGGCCCAGCAGGAACGGCGGGTACAAAATCGAGAGGCTGCTCACGTTCCTCAGGTGGTCGGTAAGCAGGATGATGATCGAAAAGATCATGGTGGTGGACCCCACCACCGCCGTGCCGATCAGCACGGGTTTCGCGGTGGCTTTGAAGGTGTTGCCCGCACCGTCGTTTTCTTCCAGGTGATGTTTGGCCTTCTCGAAATCGGCGTCGAAGCCGTACTTCGTTTTCAGGACGCCCTTGATGTTGGGGACAATCTCGATCTGGCTCAGCTCGTAGACGGATTGGGCGTTGTCGGTGACCGGACCGTAAGAATCCACAGCGATCGTAACCGGGCCCATACCCAGGAATCCGAACGCCACCAGGCCGAACGCGAACACGGCGGGTGCCAAAGGAATCACCGTCTCCATGCCCAGCGTGCTCACGCCGTAGGCGATGGCCATCAGCGCCATCATGGCCATCCCCAGCCAGAATGCGCTGAAGTTACCGGCCACCAGACCCGACAAAATGTTCAGAGATGCCCCGCCTTCGCGGGACGACGTCACCACTTCCTTCACATGCGAGGAATCCACGGAAGTAAATATCTTGACCAATTCGGGGATGATGGCCCCGGCCAGCGTGCCGCAAGTGATGATGCTCGAAAGCTTCCACCACATGGAGGGATCGTTGCCAATATCCGGAATCATCACGTACGACAGAGCGTAGGTTGCGCCGATGGAAATGAAGGACGTCAACCACACCAGCGACGTCAGGGGCGCTTCGTAGTTCATCTTGTCGACGTTCTGGTACTTGGCCTTGGCTACCGCTTCATTTATGAAATACGAAAGCGCGCTAGCGACGATCATCATCACGCGCATGGCGAAGATCCACACCAGCAGCTGCACTTTCGTGATGTCGTTGTTGACGGCCAGGATGATGAAGTTGATCAGCGCCACGCCGGTGACGCCGTAGGTTTCGAAACCGTCCGCCGAGGGACCCACCGAATCGCCCGCGTTATCGCCGGTGCAATCCGCGATCACGCCCGGGTTGCGCGCGTCGTCTTCCTTGATCTTGAAGACGATCTTCATCAGGTCCGCGCCGATGTCGGCGATCTTGGTGAAGATGCCGCCCGCCACGCGCAGCGCCGCCGCGCCCAGCGACTCGCCGATGGCGAAACCGATGAAACAAGGTCCTGCGTACTCGCCCGGAATGAACAGAAGGATGCACAGCATGATGAACAGCTCCACGCTGATCAGCATCATTCCGATGCTCATGCCCGCCTTGAGCGGGATCGCGTAGCAGGGGAAAGGCTTGCCGCGCAGGCTGGCGAACGCCGTGCGCGAATTCGCGAAGGTGTTCACGCGAATGCCGAACCAGGCCACGCCGTAGCTGCCCAAAATCCCCACCACGCTGAAGGCCAGAATGATCGCGACCTGGAAGGTCGGCAGGTGGCTCAGGACGCCGAAGTACAAGACGATCACGAAGCCGATGAAGATCTCCAGGATCATTAGAAACTTGCCTTGTGTCAGCAGGTACGTCTTACAGGTTTCATAGATCAGCTCGGAGATTTCGAGCATGGACTCGTGTACCGGCAGATTGCGCAAGTGTTTGTACATCATGAGTCCGAAGACCAGCCCGAGCACGCTGACGCCTAAACCGGCCATCAGGAGCGTTCGGCCGTTGACGCCCTGAAAGAGCGCCGTGCTGAGGTCCGGGAGCTTGAGCTCCGCTTCGCCTTGAGCCAGCAGCGGAGAGCCGCCCGCGAGGGCCAGCAAAACCAGTAAATACAGTGGCTTAATGCGCCGACTCAGGGCAGACAACGAGGTCTTCAACATCCGGGAAACCCCTCCAATTGGGTACACGAGAGAGACCCGTTCCGGGAACCCGGAACGGTCATTTGGCTACGATACCGCACCCGGCATTATGTATGCAACAAAAGCGGTCTACCGCGCCGAACAGGCCGCCGGACTAAAACCGGCCGCGTCCCGCTGCTTCTTGAAATTCGTGCTGGTGACAAAAGGCTCGTTCAGATTCTGCGGATCCTCGACAATCGTCGTCACCACGAACCACGGATCCCCATTCCGTTCCACCGAAAGATCGAAAAACTCCTTCAAAACAGTGTTTCCGCTGTAGGGCGGGCCGTTCTTCCTCAGATACCCGGGCCGAATCTGCGTGGTAACCACTTCGAGCGATCGTCCCCGACTGCCTTCCCGTGTGGCTCCGAGCCCCTGTTGCGGCGATTGCACCCCGCGCACCGGAGGTTCCCATTGCGCGACGGAATAACCCTGCCAAGTGGGTGCGGGGGCACCTTGAACCGGCTTTCCGCCGAAATGGAGCAGCCGGGTCTGCGTGCCCTGATCCGTGTCGATCTGAAGCGTGTTGTCGTCCGCCCAAGTGATATGCAAACGTCCTGGAATCCGCATCACGGCGGGAGCGCCATAAGCCCGGCACTGCTCGCCCGCGGCTTCGTCTTTCGCCGGATCCCAGGCGTTGCCGGCTTTGCGGCCTTCAGCGCTCAAAGGGATTCCCGCGAAATCGCCCTTCGCCGGGGTGACCATCCGCCAGCGCCAGTCTTCGGTCACCACCGATACCCAATAGCCGGTGAAATCCACCGGCGCGGCTTCCTTGGCGTTGCGCGCCGGCTTCGGCTTGGCCGGAGCAGGACCCAGTTGCGCGAACGCCGGCAGTAACGCCGCCACAAATAGGAGCGCGTATCTCATGGCGCTTTCCTCGCGGCAAGACTCTTATAAATCGCCTCCACGAACACGTCCGGCGATCCCTTGTATTGCGTGTCGTAATCCCGGCTGGGCTTGCCCGCCTTCACCTGGTCGAGGGTCATGCCTTTCTTGATCATGTCCTGCACGCGATCGCGAATGATGGTGACCATGTCGCGGAACTCCACCACATCGGCTTCATCGCATAGGCGTCCATGGCCCGGGATCACGAACGTACCGCCTTCCTGGTACTTCCCCGCTACGGCCATTTCCAGAATTCTATTCAACCCGTCCAGAAGCCCTTGTACACTGCCGCCGTTTGCGAGATCGATCACCGGGTAGCGATCCGGCGTGAATATATCGCCGCTGCTGATCACGTCCGACTTGCGAAATAACACGATGCTGTCGCCGTCAGTATGCGCCGCGGGCAGGTGATACACCATCACGGCCTCGCCGTTGAACAGGAAATCCTTGGGCGATCGGAAATACGTGTCGTTGATACTGGCCGCATCGGCTACCCGCGCTTTTGCCGCTTCCGGCGCCACCAGCCGATTCAAGACGTTCTCATGCGTGATCACTCGAGCCCGCTCGCTCGCTTCCGTCGATCCACCCAGCCGGATCAACGCTTCGTTTCCGCCCATGTGATCCACATCCATGCTGGTGTTGATCACCCAGAGGATGGGCCTGTCCGATAGCGTGCGAATCGCGGCCATTACTTGGGGCGCAGCCGCCGCGTTCTGCGTATCCACCACCACGATCCCTTCTTTCCCCACCTGGACCGTGGTGTTGCCGCCCGGTCCCACGATCATGGAAACGTTCCCCTGCACAGGAAATACGTGGACTTCCTGCGCCCAGGCGCTGCCTGCCAAAAGCATCGTTGCGGCTGTAATGATCTTCATGCTCATCTCAGTTGGCAGTCGAACAGAGTCGTACAGGTGCAGTAGCGGTCGCACTTGGGCGGGGCTTTATACCCGTTCAGCTTTTGCCGGTATTCGGGATACAGCGTCTCGGCGCCGCCGCGAGTCGCCTCGTACGGGATTCCATACCATTCCGAAATCTCGCGCAGGTAAGGATTCGTCCCCGGCAGATGATGCGGAACCACGCCCTCCGCCTTGGGCAATTCCGGAGCGTGCTCGCAGCCGAAGATGCCGATGTGCTGGCCGGGATCCAGATACCAGTTATCGCTGCGCACCAGCGGCTCGGTCAGAAACACCGGATCGTCGATCACGGTCACCACTGTCAGATAATCTCCGTGGCGCATCCAGTGTTCTGTCACCGTGGCCTGATCGCTGCGCGGCACGCCGTTGCGCCGGATGTAATTCTCCTTCAGGTGGGTGGTCGTGATGGTCAGCATATTGCCTTCCCACACGGCCGTCGAAAATCCCTGCCAGGTGTGATTGGCGTACTCCGGAGGATGCGCCCGGCCATCCATATAGATGGTCCTCTCGCTGTCCCACGCCAGCATGTGCGTGTGAAACGCCACCAGGCGCTGCGTCGCCAGATCGATGTCCCTTGTCACGCGCATGTTGCCCAGGCCGCGCATCGAGTAATCCGACCCGTGCGGACGGCATTGATACTGCTCGACCACCGAGATCCGGTCGGCATCCCAGCTATCGGCGCGCAGGCGGGCGGCGTCGTTGATGGGAAGCTCGGTGTAATCGCCCAACTCCGGGCCGGGCAGGCGTTCGGGGCCGTCCTCGTGATACAGCGGCGCCCATTCGCCCGAGAAATCGACTTGCGCGAACGCGGGCGCGCCCAAAAACGCCACTGACAACATCAGCAGAGGAGCCTTACTCATAGCACACCGCATTATATGCAATTCGCGACCGCCGTTAGGGAGTACAATCGTTCACATGCCAGGATCGAAAATCCGGAAGGTGGAGCCAGACCTGACTGTAGTGGAGTTGACGGGACACCTGAATCTGGGCAATGAATTGATGACCGTCGAGAGCGCCGTCAAGCGTGCGATTGACGACGGAGCCCGCAAGCTGGTGATCGACGTCACCAGGCTCGACTACATCGACAGCGCCGGTATTGGCATGCTGGTCGCCTGCAATGGGCAAATCGAAAGGGCCGGCGGCAAGATGCGCGTGGCCGGCGCGCAGGGCACGGTGGCCAAGGCCTTCGAGATCGTGCACATGGACCGCATCACGGCGCTCGACGCGAATGTCGACGAGGCCTGCGGGATCTTGTCCGCGGACGGCGCGGGCGCCTAGTTCGCCCGACTAATTCGCCGACCCCAGGTGGGCCTGCGGGGACGCTTTCCCCCACAGCTTCTTGCTCGCGATCGCCGCGCCCTCGGCCAGCGACTTCAGCTTCATCCAGCCGATCGAAGGATGCACCGGGCCGAAACCGGCGAAGGTCCCGAACCCGCAGTCGCTTCCAGCAAGGATCCGTTCGCGTCCGATCACCTCGGCATAGCGCACAATGCGCTGCGCGACCACTTCCGGATGCTCCACGAAGTTGCTGGTGGTCTCCACCACGCCCGGGACCAGCACCTTATCGGCCGGCAGCTTGTGCGTCTTCCACACTTCCCACTCATGCGCGTGCCGTGGATTCGCGCCTTCCAGCAGAAACGCCATGGGCTTGGCTTTCAGGATGATCGGGAGCATTTTGGTCAAGGCGATATCGTGGGTGTGCGGACCCTCGTAATTTCCCCAGCACACGTGCATGCGCACGCGATCGGCGGGACAATTTGCCAGCGCGTGATTCAGCGCCTCCACCTGGATCTCGGCGTTCCGGAGAAAGCCCGCCTCGTCCAGATTCTTGAAGCGGGTGTGCCGCCCCATCGCCAGATCCGGGCAATCCAGCTGCAGCAGCAGTCCCGATTTCACGATCTCCTCGTACTCCGCGCGCATGCCTTCCGAGACCGCGGCCATGTAAGCTTCGTGGGTCGGATAGTATTCGTTGGGCTGGAACACGGCCACCGTGCCGGGCGAGACCGAATTCATGAAGCCTTCGGTAACGCCGGCCTTGGCCAGCGCGTTCTTCATACGCGCGATATCTTCTTTCACGGGCGCGAGCGACTTGACCTTGATCTCGCCCTTGCACACAGGACGCTTGTATGTCGCCGAATGCCCTTCCTTCACCAGCTTGTCGCGATAGTCCGGGAAATCGTCCAGATCCTGCGGCGTCGGCCGCTGGGAATCGCCCTCGAACCCGGTCAAACGGTGGCGGATGTACGTGGCGTAGCTGATCTTGCTCTGCTCGCCGTCGCTGGGAATGTCGACGCCCGCTTCCTTCTGAAGCCTGATCACATCGTCGACGGCGCGCTGCACCGTGGCGTCGAACTTGGCTTGATCGATGGGCTCGCCGCGATCCTGCGCAAAGATCAGATCGACCACATCCTGCGGGCGCGGCAGGCTGCCAACATGGGTCGTGAGAATGCGGTCGGTGCTCAACTTCATCTTCGGGCTGGCTCCTTGAGGTTCGCTGAGTTTATGCGATGCTTTCGCGCAACGTATGAGGATATCATGTCGCTCCGTCTCGGAAACGGATCGGGCACGGCATCATCCAGATCGTGTAGGAGATACAAATCCATCCCCTTGGCCCCAGGCGCCTCGACAGCGCCCTTGAAGTTAGGGCCTCTTCTAAGGTAAGTACCCGATTCAATATGTGGCTAGACTACCGATTACCCGACTAGGAAAATGCGCCTACATGCCGATCAAGAAGACGCGCGCGTGGAGGCATTACGCGCCTACGATGTTGTGGATACAGCGCCTGAACCGGCGTTTGACGACCTGACAACGCTGGCTTCGCGGCTGCTCGGGTGTCCGATTTCCCTGATCAGCTTCGTGGACCGGGACCGGGTGTGGTTCAAATCCAGAATCGGTCTCACGGTTCCGGAAACCCCTCGCGAAGCATCTTTCTGCGCCCACGCCATCCTAAGCGACCAGGTCCTGGTGGTCCGCGATGCGGCCGCCGATCCCAACTTTTCGAAGAACCAGCTGGTCAATTCAGAACTCAATATACGGTTTTATGCGGGCGCGCCCTTAATCGCGCCGTCCGGTTTCCATCTGGGCACCCTCTGCGTGATGGACCAGGCGCCTCGAGAGCTGAAGCCTGACGAGATCGATACACTCAAGGTCCTTGCCAGGCAGGTAGTGGCCCAGCTGGAGTTGCGCCATGCAGCCGGCCATACGCAAGGTCATGCGCATGCTGGGAATGCGGAGCCGCTCCGGAAAAGCGCCGACCGCCTTAGGCTCGCCGAGCAAGCCGCGGGATTCGGTGTCTGGGAAATGGACCTGGAGTCCGACGTCGTGACGCTGTCGGAAGGCGCCGCGGCGCTGATGCAGTTTCCCCGCGGTACTGTCCAGGTCATGGGGACTGCCTTACGAAATCTGATCGGCGATGACGACCGCGCGCGAATGGAAGCGGCCACACGATGCGCGATCGAGAAAGGCGAGCCCCAGGAGCTTGAGTTCAAGGTGACGCTTCCGGACGGCGCAACGCGATGGTGCAGGAGTCACGGTCGTGTGGAACTCGCAAACGGGCGCCCTGTTCGGATGGTGGGAGCGATCATCGACATCACCAGGGAAAAGGCCATGCTTGAAGAGCTCCGGGAAAGCTCAGAACGCCTGGATCTCGCCGAAAACGCAGCTGGCTTCGGCATTTGGGAGATGGACACCTCAAGCGACAGCGTCTTTTTGTCAGCGGGGGCTGCCTTCCTCAGCGGATTGCCACCGGTAGCCACACGGACGACGGATGGTGAACTGCGGGCACGAATTCATCCGGATGACCTGCCTCGTTCCCGCGAGATCACGAATCAGGCCATCGAAGCCCGGGATAGCTTTCAAACCGAATTTCGAGTCCGATTGGAGGACGGCTCTTACCGCTGGCGCCGCGTTCAAGGGCGGGTGAAGGGCGTGGAAGGCCAACCAGCGCGGATCATCGGGGCGATCATCGAGACCAATGACGAGAAGGTGATGCTCGAAAAACTCCGCGAAAGCGCGGAGCGGATGGCTCTCGCCGAGAACGTTGCGCGCTTTGGAATTTACGAACTGGACTCCACGGGCGAGCGGTTGATTTGCTCCCCAGGGTGGGCAGCCCTTGTCGGACTGCCGGAAGGAACGACCTCGGTCGACAAGCAGGAAACCATTCAGCTCATGCATCCCCAGGACCGCGAGGCCGTAACGGAGGCGGTGAGGCAAGCCTATTCCAACGGCGAAGCTCAATTCGAATTCCGGGTGATGCGTCCGGACGGTTCCAAGCGCTGGCAACGCGACCACGTGCGAGTGCGCGAGGGGGACGGCAAAGCTCCGCGCTTGATCGGCGCTTCCATCGATATCACCAGGGAGCGGACCATCCTGGATAAGCTTCGGGAAAGCGTGGAGCGTTTACGGCTGGCCGAGGAAGTGGCCGGCTTTGGGATTTGGGAAGTGGATCTGCAGGCGAATACGATGACCCTCTCGGAGGGCATGTTGCCTTTGAACCGCTTGCCTCAGGGGTCGCCCGTGCGTTACACGCTGGAGGAGTTCGGCAGGATATCCGATCCGGATCAAATCGCGGCCATCACCGCGGCAAGCAACGACGCGATCGCCAACCGGACGCCTTTTCAGATCGAGACGAAATGGACTTCCTCGGACGGACCCGTTGCGTACCACCGAATCCAGGGGCGCCCGGAGTTTGACGGAGACCGGCCGGTACGAATTGTCGGGGCCACGATGGACGTCACCCGGGAAAAGGAAATCCTGGTCTCGCTGCAGCAAGCCCGCGCCAAGGCCGAAGCGGCCGCTCGGGCCAAGAGCGAATTCCTGGCCAACATGAGCCATGAGATTCGGACTCCGATGAATGGAGTCATCGGTATGGCGGGTCTGCTGCTCGGCACCGATTTGACTGCCGAACAACGGGACTACGCCGATACCATCCGCACCTCCGGCGACGCCTTGATGACCATCATCAATGACATCCTCGATTTCTCAAAGGTTGAGGCGGGCAAGCTCGTGATCGAGACTTCCCCGTTCGATCTGCGAGTGTTACTCGAAGAAATCAGCGAGATGCTGGCCGCCAGCGCCCAGGCCAAGGGCCTGGATTTGGTGGTGCGCTACCCGGCTGGTGTTCCGGCTCGATTCGCCGGCGACCCGGACCGCATCCGGCAGGTGGTCACCAATCTGGTAGGGAACGCCGTGAAATTCACCCACACCGGTCACGTGTTGATTGCGGCGGAGCGCCTGGCCGACGATCCCAGCGGCATACAAATGAAGGTCTCCGTCGCCGACACCGGGATTGGAATCCCGCCGGAGAAATTCGAGGGGTTGTTTGACGCCTTCACCCAAGCCGATACATCGACCACGCGCAAATACGGCGGCACCGGCCTGGGACTGGCCATTTCCAGGAAGCTGATAGATCTGATGGGAGGCTCGATCCACGTCGAAAGCCAGGTGAACCACGGCTCCACGTTCTGGTTCTCGCTGCCATTGGGAGTGGATGGGGCGATGCAGGCGGACCCGGCTCCCGATTTGAACGGCCTGAAAGTTTTGGTGATCGATACCAGGGAAGTGAGCCGCCGCGTGCTCCAGGAGCAGATCTCCGGGTTGGGAATGCGCGCGCTAAGCTGTGCGACTGCCCAGGAGGGACTGAACGCCATTCGTGCCGCGCGTGATGCGGGCGATCCCTTTGAGTTCGTGATCGCCGACCGTCAAATACCCGAAATGGATGGCGCCCACACATTCATCCTGCTGACATCGGTTGGCCAGGAGCGCGGAAACCGCGACTGGGAGCGCACCAGCGTCGACGCCTATTTGTCCAAGCCGGTCCGTCACGCGAAACTGACGAACACGCTCCTTTCGCTGTGGGCCAAGAAATACCGGCCCGACCTGGCAGAGGGGACCAGCTCCGTAGAATCCCTGGGACGATCGATTTCCGCACTGGCCGGACGTGAACTGGGCGCACATGGCCCCAGAGTTTTGGTGGTGGAGGATAATTCCGTAAACCAGAAGGTCGCGGTGATACAGCTCGCTAAGCTCGGAATTCAAGCGGACGTGGCCGCCGACGGACGTGAGGGCGTTGAAATGCTGCGCACGCTCTCTTACGACCTGGTGTTCATGGATTGCCAGATGCCGGAAATGAACGGATATGATGCCACCTCTCGAATCCGAACTCTGGACGGTCCGAATCGGCGTGTTCCGGTCATCGCCATGACCGCCGAGGCCCTCGACGGATGCCGCGATCGCTGTCTCCATGCAGGAATGGACGACTACATCACCAAGCCGGTCTCGATGGAGGATCTGACTCGCATGCTGAGAACCTGGCTTCGAGATGCCCCTGTTCCCGGCGATGCCCCCAGCCTCCAAACCTCAAAACTTTAAATCCAAACTGTATCCTTCTTCAACGCCGGAACGCCTGATCTTGTAGCGTTACAATCAGATCTCATGTCCCCAACGCCGCCACAGAAGGTCGGCCCCTACGAAATCATCGGCCCACTTGGCTCCGGAGGCATGGGGCAGGTTTTCCGGGCTCGCGATCCGCGCCTGAACCGGGAAGTAGCGTTAAAGCTGCTTCCGCCCGAATACAGCGCCGATCCGGTCCGCAAGCAGCGTTTCGAGCAGGAAGCCCGCGCCATCGCGGCGCTCAACCACCCCGGGATCGTCAGCATCTACGACGTCGGCGATGGATGGATGGTCACCGAGCTGGTGCAGGGCGAAACCCTTCGCGCAGCGCTCCAAAAAGGTGAGCTCACCCTGTTGCAGGTAGTGGACGTGGGCGCGCAAATCGCCGAAGCTTTGGCGGCGGCCCACGAAACCGGCATCAGCCATCGCGATTTGAAACCGGAGAACGTGCTGCTCACGCCCGACGGCCGTACGAAGATTCTGGACTTCGGCCTGGCCAAAGTGGTCACGCCCGCCCCTGCCGGCGAAAAACCGCAGGACCGCAGCACTCTGACCAACCCGGGTACGCCTACGGGCACGCCCGGTTACATGTCGCCGGAGCAGGTCCGCGGCCAGGAATCCGATTACCGCTCGGATATCTTCAGCCTGGGCCTGATGCTGTATGAGCTGCTCGACGGCAAGCCCGCATTCCAGGCGGAATCCGCGGTGGAGGTGATGCACGCCATCGTGACCGAGGATCCGGCTGAATTGCCGGAGAACGTGCCCGACGGTCTTCGGCGGATCATCAAACGCTGCATCGAGAAGAAGCCGGCGCAGCGTTTTCAATCGGCTCGCGACTTGGCCTTTGCGCTGCGTTCCTTTGCCGGACTGACCGCTTCCGGCGCCAGGATACCGGCCTCTGCGGACCACCGGGTTGCAGCGGCGCGTCGCGACTGGCTTTGGCCCGTGGTCGGCGGACTAAGCGTCGCCACCGCGATTGTTTTCGCATTTCTGTGGCTTCGCCATCCACCGCTGCCGGACGCCTCCTCGTACCAGTTCCACCCGTTCGCGTTCACTCAGGATCAGGAATTCTCGGGCGTCTGGTCCCCCGATGGCGAGAGCGTCGCTTTTGTCCGGCAATCGGCACAAGGGACCCAAGGGACGCATCTCATGGTGCAGTCATTGGATGCTCCGGCGCCGACCCAGCTTGCCGACACGGCTGGCCAGCCTCAGCCCGTCTGGTCGTCCGACGGCACGCGAATTTTCTTTCTCGGTCCAGGCGGTCCCGGAGGAGGTGGCATTTTTGCGGTGAGCCGTGCCGGAGGCCAGCCGGAACGCATCGTGAACAATGCCACGGCGTTTCACCTGTCGCGCGATGGCAAGAGCCTCGCATTGTGGAGACCAAGCCGGACCGAAAATGGCGACGGATTCCGCTACTCCGTGTGGACCTCCTCGCCCCCCGGGACGGAGCCTGTGGAGTATAAAGATGGTCCCTCAGTGCGAACTCCGTTTGTGCCCGTGTATCTGCGATTTTCGCCCGATGGCAAGTTGCTGTATCTTTCGATGTACACCGATGCCGGCGCCGAAATGTGGCTGCTCCCATTCCCGGCCGGAAGCGGGAAACCGCGGCGCATCTTCGAGAAAGTGCCCTGGAACCGGCCCGTGGCTGCGTCGTGGATGCCCGATAGCCAGCGCCTGGTGCTGGCGGGCAACCCGGCTCCTGCGGCCGGGGCCAATCTGTGGCTGGGCGACACACGCGACGAATCGCTGACCCGGCTGCTGGCGGGTCCCGATGGCGGGCAAACCACGCCCTCGGTCTCGCCCGACGGCAAGCGGCTGCTGTTCAGCAAAATCGACGCGGATCGCGACATCGTCGAGCTGCCGCTGGACGGCTCCGCGCCGCGCACACTGCTCGCCACCAGCCTGCCGGAGTTCGCGCCCACGTTTTCGCCTTTGGGCGATCAGTTCGCCTACGTTACCCGCCGCAACGGCGCCGACGAGCTGTGGGTGCGCACCACACGGGGGAATTTTGACCGGCCCGTGGTGACGGCGCGGGAGTTTCCGACCATTGAGGCCCTTACTGGCCCGGTCTTTTCTCCGGATGGCTCGCGTATTGCCTACACTGCGGTGCTTGCAGGTGGCGCCCGCCGCCGGAGCCTCGCCATTTCCCCGGCGGGTGGCGGCACGCCGACCATCATCGCGGATGGCTACGCGCCCACGTGGTCGCCGGACGGCAAACAGATCGCCTTCCTGTGGATCAAGCCGGACGGCTCGATTCCAGTCGCAACCATCGGCGTAGGCTCGGAGCGGACGCCGCACGAAATCATCTCGGGCATTCCGGGATTGAACGGGCCGGAATGGTCGCCTTCGGGCAAATCGATCGCCGTTTCAAGCTTCATGGGCGTGACGCTAGTCTCTCCGGACGGCAAAGACGCCCGCATGCTGCCGACACTCAACAGCCCGGCTCTGGCGTGGTCCAAAGACAGCAAGACCATTTATGGCCTCGCCTACAACAGCGATCCCCCGGCCCTGAAGGCGCTCGATGTGGCCACCGGTGCGGTGCGGACGCTAGCCGAATACCACCTCGGGTTCCAGCCATTGCCATTGATCGAGACCGGCTACACCGGCAGTATCCGGATCAGTCTGGCGCCCGACGGGAAGAGCGTGGCGGTAGGCGCCGCGACCAATCAGGCGGATCTGTGGATTCTCGATGGCGCCCTGAAATAATGAAGCAAGCAGTAGCGTTATCCTAAAAGTTGTTAACCCGCGCTCCCCGGGCCGCGTCCAGAAGCAGGTGATTATCGTGAAAATCGCACGATTCGTATCGTTTGTTTTTCTGATTGCTGCCACGACGCACCCGGCGCTTGCCGTCGACACGGTCCTCTGGGACTCCAGTGGAAACGGCTTGCTGAACGGAACTTACAACTTCCGCGAGGTGATGTGGCGCAATAAGGGCGATCTTCATCGCGTCGCGATCTACGGATCGATCGTGTTCGATGGAACCGGCGGCTATAGATTGACTTCGAAGGTGATGGACTCTGCTGCCGGCACAGTACAGGACTTCTCGACCACTGGCGCGTACCGGATTTCGGCCAGCGGTATGGGCTTCATGGACGATCCGACCCGGCTCAGCGCCTCGAGCCCGAGCAGCACGGTCTGGGGACTGGTTTCCCGGGGTGTTTTCGCCGGCAGCAGCACTGACGATGGAATCAACAACCTGTTCATCGCCGCACTCGCGCCTGCGTCCGCGCCCACCAACGCCAGCTTCAACGGTCACTACTGGGCGGCGGCGGCGAATTTCCCGAGTGGCGACGTTACCCAGGCGCGCGACATGCTGTTCCCATTAAATCCGAACGGCCAAGGCAGCCTCGGTACGGTGAACCTGACCGGGTTCGTGGGCACCGGCGGATTCCAACAGACAGTGCCGGGCGCTGCGTATTCGTTCGACGCCAACGGAGCTCTGACGCTTGGCTTCGGCGTATCAGGACCACTGATCGGCGGAAACGAGCTGTGCTATCTCTCGGCCGACGGGAATTTCTTCTTCGGCGGATCCGCCACCGGATGGGACATGATCGTGGGCGTGCGGGCTTTCGATGGAAGCGTCCCTCCCGATGCGTTGAACGGGTTGTACTACCAGGCGGGCGCCGACGTGAAACCCTCCGACGGGTTCGACACTCTGGCCACGTACTACGGCTCTTTCAGCGCCACCTTCGATAGAATTATCATCGGCCATCAGCGAGTGCTCAAAGCCGATCCCGCGCTGCAATACAAGCCCTTCGACTACACCTATTCGGACACGTTCTCGCTGGCGGCGGATGGAACCCATGACGATTTTCTCGGGCTCCACAATGTAGTGGGCGCCGGGGGCGCGATTCGGATCGGCTTCGGCAATGCATCCCGCCGGGGGATCAACGTTGCGCTTAAGGCGCCCGATTTCAGCGGCTCTGGAGTGTTGCTCACTCCTGATGGCATCGCCAATGCGGCCAGTTCGGCGCCTTTTACGGTTGGAGTTTCCCGCGGGGAAATTATCGCCCTGTTCGGCGCCAATCTTTCTTCCACCACACTCGTAAATGACTGGACGACGCCCTTCTCGCTGGGCGGTGTGCAGGTGTTGATCAATGGCCGGCCGGCTCAGGTTTATTTCGTGCGCTCCGATTTGGTGCTGGCGATCGTACCCTCTGCCACCACCGGAACGGTCGCCTCGATCCAGGTGACCAACAGCATGGGCGCATCGGACATCCGAACGGTGCGGGTGAAAGACGGCACACCCGGACTTTTTGCCTCGACCGGTAGGGGTGTCGGTTATGTGATCGCGGCCCATAGCCCGGAAAACTCCAGCGCTTTGGTTACTCCCCAGAATCCGGCTCGTCCGGGCGAAAGGATCGTGCTCTATCTCACGGGTCTCGGGGACGTGGCCTCGCTGCCGGCTATAGTCTTCAACAACGATTCCGACAGCCGGACCGTCCAACCCATTTCCGCGGAATCGTCTCCTGCTTTGAGCGGCGTTTACACCATCACTGTTACCGTCCCTAACGGGATGGTTGCCGGCGATTGGTACGTGGACGTCGTGCTCCCCGATTCCAGAACCAGTGAAGCGCAGATCTCCATTGGTCCCAGTAACTTGGCATTGCAACCGATGGGCGCGACCACCCTGCGCGGCGCCCGGCCCCGGGAACGGCCCGCGGGGAGAAACACCGAACCCCCCGGGCTCCCCAGCCGCTAGTCGAGGTTTATGAAACCATTGGGCCTTGACATGCGTCGGAAAAGCGCAGTTAATTGAGATTAAAGGGAGCTAATCCTATGGTTCGCGCAGGTGCCATTTTGCTCGCTCTCGCCGTGCCCGCATGTTGGGCGCAAGCGGTGATTTCCGCTCATTCCGGTCTGGTGAACTACGTGGAAGGCGACGTACAGCTCGCGGGCAAGCAGGTTAAGCTTGACGGCGCGATTTTCCCCGACGTCAAGATCGGTCAGACTCTTTCCACGCAGATGGGGCACGCCGAAGTGCTCTTGACCCCCGGCGTTTTTCTGCGGCTGGACAACCACACGTCTCTCCGGATGATTTCCACCGACCTGACCGACACGCGGGTGGAAATCGTGAACGGATCGGCGCTGGTGGAAGCGGACGAGATTCTCAAAAGCAATCGGATCTCCGTGAAAATGGGCGATTCGGAAACTTTGTTGCTCAAGACTGGTCTCTACCATTTCAACGCCGATGCGGGGCAGGTCCGCACTTTCGACGGGAAAGCCCAGGTATCTGCCGCGGACAATTCTGCTGAGCTCAAGGGCGGGCGCACGCTTTTGGTGGGATCATCGCTTACACCCGATAAATTCAACAAGAACAAATCCAAGGATGAATTGTACGCCTGGAGCGAGCAGCGCGATTACCGCTTGGCCCTGGCCAACATTTCAGCCGCCCGTAGCACCAAGGCCAAAGGCTTCAGCAACAGCCTGTGGGCATTGGATCCCTGGCTGGGCATGTACACGTTCCTTCCCCGTTCGGGCTACATGTACAGCCCCTTTGGAATCTCCTGGTACAGTCCGTCGACTGTCTGGGTGGTGTTCCAGCCGGCTCCCACTTACGGCTACTCCGCAGCCAGTACTTCGTGGCAGGGCGTTGCGCCATCCTCCTCCGGGTCGGTTGCCCCGTCTTCCAACGCCAGCACGGGCGCTGTAGGCGCCTCTTCAGGCTCGAGCGCATCCGCTGTGGCCGCCAGCTCGGGCGGGTCCCGAGGCCGCTAGCCACTCGCACACTTCCCCCATCCCTCGTGTCTAGCAGGGATAGGGCAGCGCTTTGCGCATGTGGTAAATTGGCAGCTTTGGGAGGCATGTGCGCGTCCGACGTTCGTTGAACCTGATCCTGGCGTGCGCCGTCGCCGCTAGCGTGCCTCTTATTGCTTTTCAGGCGAAATCCGGAAAGGCAGGCTCTCCCAAGCTGGGAGACTCGAAGAGGAATCCCAAGGACGGGCTCACCTACCTGTGGATTCCCCCCGGCAACTATACGAGCGGATGCTCGCCAAATGATAAAGATTGCTTTCCGGACGAAACACCCAACCGCAAGACGACCCTGACCAAAGGATTCTGGCTGAGTCGCACCGAAGTCACCCAGGCCGCTTTCGAACACGTCATGGGCTACAATCCCAGCGTCTTCCAGGGTGCCGACCTGCCCGTGGAATACGTTTCGTGGGTCGAGGCCGACGAGTATTGCAGCGCCATCGGAGGAAGACTTCCAAGCGAAGCGGAATGGGAATATTCCGCCCGGGCGGGAACCACCGGCAGCCGGTACGGCAATCTGGATGAGATCGCCTGGTATTACGGCAACGCCGGACTTTCCACCCATCCGGTGGGACAAAAGAAACCCAACGCGTTCGGCCTTTACGACATGCTCGGCAACGTCGTGGAGTGGACCCACACATTTTACTGGGTCCAGCACAACCAGGAAAACATCAATCCCACGGGTCCCAGCATCGCTGAATACGTGGAGCTGCGAGGCGGCGGGTGGTGGGACGATCAAAAGTTGATTCGCGTGTCGTACCGCAGACACTTCGAAAAAACCGATATCGACTACAACATCGGCTTCCGCTGCGTCTCGGAATAAGCCGCTAAATACTAAAGGCAGGCCATCCGGGGGATGACCTGCCTTTTATTTCGACCTAACTATCGAGCCAGCGGATTGGGACGAAGCTGGAACTTCACGATCTTACCTTTCGTTCCTTTTCCGCCTTCCACCTGCCAGACGAAGTGCGTGCCGTAATTGGAGTACAGCGCACGACCCTTCCAGCCGGCATTGGCATCGTCGATACGCCCGTCCATGCCGCGCGCGTAGAAGCCGAGCGGATAAGGGATGGTGAAATAGGTCCACTTGTTGGTCGCCGTATCCAGGGCAATCAGCGAGTCGGAGTCCGAACCAGTCAGGAAGGGAGTGTTCTGCCCCATCTGCATGATATTGTGCGAATCCGTCCAGTTGAAATAGTGGAAGTCGGCAGGAACATTCGTGCCTTTAAGCTTGGGGCCGGGGGTTTGGTACAGCGTCCAGCCTTCCGGACAGTCGCTGCCATCGACCTTCATCTTGCCGGTCAGGTTCTTGCACTTGCGAACGTCGAAGGCGGCCAGGTGGCTGGTCGCGGCCAGGCCTGTCCAGACCACGCCGTTGCTGTCGACGTCTATTCCGCGAGGATCGTAACCCGGCGTGGGCACCTTGAAGACTTGGGTCTTACAGGTCACGGGCGGATTGTTTCCGCGCTGCAAGCGGATCAAGTAGCCCGGGAAATCTTCTGCGACACCCCACACCGAGTCGTCTACCGGACTCGACATGGTCGAGTACAGGTTGAAGTGGACCATCGTGTCGAGCTTAGGATCGTAGGGCGCCTGAGGCTCACCCTTGCCGCCTTTGCCCGCCCGGCCGCCGCCGCCCCCAACAGGTGTCGCCGCCGCCGTGTCCGTTCCGTACAGAGCCGCAAGATCCGCTATCCGGCGAACGTCGTTCCAGGGTTTCGTGATCTTTCCGTCCCCGTTGGTGTCCACGGTCTGATCGCACCAGCCGACGGCAGCCTGTTCGGCTTTGCTCTCGTCGTGAGTCGCCGCGAACGTCTGGTCGTAAACCTTGGAATCGATCCAGCCGAACGTGGGACCGCTCAGCTCGTTGAAATACACGGTCTCATCCGGATCGGTGTCGATCACCACGTGGTGCGTGGAATAGCACGTTTCGATCAATTGGAACTGCTTGGTCTTGGGATCGAAGATCGACGCCTGCCGGGCGCCTCCCCGCTTCGGATACCACTCGGCGTACTTGTTGCTGGGATCGCTGCACCAAGCCGGCGCCGTATTACCGCGAATCTTCGAGGTCAGCCAGACACGGCCCTTACTGTCCATCATCGGATTGTGCGGGTCGGCCGGATCGTAGGGCGGATTGGCCCACAAATGCTCGTTGCCCCAGAAGAAGGACGGCCGGTTCGGCGCAGGGAAGCGCGAAGGAACTTTGTCCTTGGCTTCGCGCGTCGGAATATCGATCGAGTAGGTGTTGTTATCCGCCTGATCCAGGATCACAAGGGAGCCGTGGCCGGCGTTCACCGCGTAGTTCGGGCCACCACCGTTGAGATCCGGGTGGTTCTTGTCGGTCGAGATCTGATCGTGCATGAAGGAATGGTCGTCGCCGATGTCCCATTGCGTGGATACAACGTTGCGCTCGATGCCCGTCGGGCGGGGCGGCGCCGGCGGCACTGCGCCTTTTTCAATGGCTTCGGTCCAGTCCGCAAGCACCTTCACAGTTTCGGTCTTGCCCATCCCGGTCAGTGTGCCATACATGTTGGTTCCGCGAACTCCCACACCCAGGCGCCATTCCCACGCGTCCGCATGGGTTTTGGGAAGGTCGGGTTTGGCCGCGAACACGTGCTGAACGTCGCGGCTGAGGGGATTTCCAAGCTGATGGCAGAAGTTGCAGCCAGACTTCAGGCGATTAATCCACTCGTCCTGGCTGAGCATGGCGACGTTGAGGCCATTGCCGTTCGGGTTGGTCTCGGATTTTTCACCCGTTCCGGGGAAAAGATTCTTGGGCGGCGGAGCCAGCATCGACAGCCAGTAGTCGCCCGGATAAACCTTTGCGGCTTCCTGGGGAGTCTTGGCAGTCGCCACTTTGATCGCCACTGAGTTGGTCGTCGGCTTCGAATCGATCGGAGTGGAATCCAGGATCCCGTACCCTCGGGCGAAAACCTTGTAATTAACCGCCGGCAGATCGGGCAGCACGTAGCGCCCTTGATCGTCGGTCACGACGGTCTTGATCATCTTGGTCTGGAGATCGTTGGTCTCTGCGATGACCCACACGCCGGCTTCGGGACCCTTTTCGCTGGTAACGGTGCCGCTGATGTAGCCGGGGTAACTGATCCGGGGATTGGCCGTCACTTTCGCGTCGGCTTTGCCTTTTCCTTTGGTCTGCTGGGCGCTGGTCGAGTAGGTCGAGAGTAGAGCGATCAGGCAAACAACGCCCGCCGACAGCATGGCGCTCATCACCTTGGAACGGGAAATCTTCATGGAACTCCTCCTCATGGAGCGGCGCGCGCAACGTGCAAACATGCTCCGCGCAATCATCAAGTATAGTGAACGTCGCTGGGGCATGCAACGTAACAGGCTGGGGCGGAAAGGTACGGGATGGCTTGCAGTCGGATCAGAAAGTACTCTATATTGAAGAGTACACTATGACCATATTCGATCTGCTGTTTCTGGCGGCTTCTTTGGTGTCCGTCATCGCCTTGGTGGCCGCCGCCTACGCGGCCGTTCGAGGGCGCGTCTCGCGCGCCTTCTCGATTCTCGGGGTGTGGCTGGTGTGCGCGGCTCTATACCTCGGGACGTCGGTAGCAGTTGCCTATGTGGCTCCGCAGCGGGTCATCGCCGTCGAGAGCCCGTGGTGCTTCGACGACTGGTGCCTCACCGTAAAGAAAGTCCAGCATGCGGATACGAACTACAACGTGGACCTGTTGATTTCGAGCCAGGCGAAACGGGTCACCCAGCGGGCCAATGGCGCCTGGATCTACCTGCGGGATGAAAACGATCGCCACTACAAGCCCTTTGCCGATCCCGGGGAGGTACCACTGGACGTTCTACTCCAGCCCGGCGAATCGATCTCTGCCCAGCGCCGTTTCCACGTGCCCGCCGAGGTCCGCGAGCTGGGTTTGGTCACCGGCCACGGTGGCCCGCCGTGCGGTGTCACGAGTCTGGTCATCATCGGCCAAGGTGGGTGCCTGTTTCACAAGCAGACCATGATCCGGCTCCCGATTTCGGGAAGTTCCGAAATTCGCTAAGCAGAACTCAGGCTTTCGGCGCTTTTCTTCCTGTCGCTTGCTCGTGGATCTGAACAAGCTGAGCAGCCAACAGGCGTGAAATCAGATCTTCCATAGCTGAAACGTCAAGCTGTTGCTTTTCCCATTTGGCGTCAGCAAGCCTGAGGGCGTTATAGTACGGATCGCGATCTTCGGCTATCAACTCCGGGATAGTCTTTGTGCCCGGAAGCACGAAGCCCAATTTCGCGCAAAGTGCGAGGTAAGAAATTGCCCGCGAGGTCCGTCCATTGCCGCCAAAGAACGGATGGATCCAATTCATCCTCCACATCAAATAGGCAGAGAGGTGAGCGGCTGTGGCAATTTGCCAGTTGTCGTTGATGTAGTCGCACATCTGAGCCACGAGACCGGGGACCTGCTCGTGGGGCGGCGGACGGTGGGTGCCACCCTTAAGCATTGCGCCGCCGTCGCGAAAGAATCCCGCACAGCGATAGATCTGATTCACCGCGAGGCGCTGAAGTTCTTTGAGCAGATCTGGCGTTACGCGACTGTTTGGATTCCAATTCGAAGCCGTATGGAGGACAAATTCGGTCTGGATGATGACATTACGGCTCTCCAGGCGGACCTTGTCTTCCAGATCCCTGTAGGCAAGACCCTTAGGTACGAACTGAGTCGGATTCACGTTCCGTCTGGAGTAAGGTCATGGCTCGGTCGATGTCGGCTGTGGTGATGGATTCGTTTTCGATGTGCGCGTTTCCGTAGGCGAAACTTCGGACCTGCGCATCGCGCTCTGACGGAGTGATCTCGTGCTTGCGAGCCAAATCTATCAGGTGCTGAAGATTCTTGTCCATCCGACTCTCCCGTATCATTCACTCTGCTGCCGCGGAGGCCCTAACGGACTTGCTTATCGTCCGTTTGTCAATAACCAGTGTAACAAGAGAATTACCTACGATTTGCCAGTACCGTTTCCGCACACCCTGCCGGCCCGCGCGGGACAATGGACGAATGAGAGTAAAGAGCGTTGCTATCTGGTTCGCATGGGTGATGCCACTGTTGGCGCATCACTCCACCGCCGCGTTCGATATGACGCAGCCGTCCACGGTCTCAGGCGTCGTCTCGAAGTTCTTGTGGGCGAATCCGCATTCCTACATCGACCTGGACGTAGCAAGTGACAAAGGTGTCGAGCACTGGCGCTTAGAGATCGAGGCCGCGAACCTGCTCCGCCGCTACGGCTGGACCAAGGACAGCCTTAAAACCGGTGACAAGATCAGTTGCATGGGCGCGCGCGCCAAAGACCCGGCTACGCTAGCGCAGAAGTGTTTTACGGTCGAGTTCCCGGACGGCCGAAAACTGATGGCTACGCCGGCCGGAGAGCCGCCAGAGCCTTCCGCTCGTCACCGTTCGGATCATTGACCACCTTGCACTCGTTGTTGAGGATCATGGTGGCGCGTTTGGTGGAATCGAACCTCGGCCAGTTGGGCAGACCCTTGTGGTTCGGGTTCCCCGTGCGCGCGAAAGTGGCCCAGGCCGCGCTCATCTTATCTTGCAAAGCGTAGCGATCCTGACCCGTTCCGGTCATGGACGTCCCATTGTCCACGTTGTCGGTGACGAACGGAATCTCGAGCGTGTGGAAGGTCTTCAGCTTTCCGTCATGTACGGGCGAGCGCCAGGTGAAGTAATACATGTAGACGAGCGCCTTCTGCGCCGACTTCAGCTCCGCTTCCGCCACCACACCGGGACGAAAACGTATGTCCGATTCGAGGATCAGTGCCACGTCGATATTTGAAACACCCGGCCGGCCTTTACGGTACAGTTCGATCAAGTGCTTGGCCTGGGCGTCATCAGCGCGCGCAGCGGTCTTCACGCGCGCCAGCAGCGCGGCATCGTCAATGGGATCCATCTGCGTGTTGGGGAAGAACGTGACCTCGGTTTCGACCGTTCCCAGCAGCACCGGCACATCGGCCGAAATCGGGGACGCGTCCGGCGAAAACGGATCGCGCGGCAAACTCGGACCGAGCAAGGGCGAAAGGCGCAAGCCCTGGGTGCCGGTGGTGGCCTGGATCAACTGATCCATGGGGACTTTTTGAAGCTCGTCCGCGGTCTTCACGTTGAGCTTAGCCATCAGCGCGCGTGCCGACTTGGTGGCGTCGTCCGCTGAAACGCCGCGCAGGTTCGACCCACTTTGAATGATCGCCCGGTGGAACAGGCCCTTGGCTCCCGGCATCGCCAGCAGCGTGCTGACCTTCCCCGCGCCGCCGGATTGGCCGAAGATGGTCACGTTATTCGGGTCGCCGCCGAAATTCGCGATGTTGTCGTGGACCCACTGCAGCGCGGCGATCGCGTCCAGCATGCCAACATTCGATGCCTGGGCGAATTTCGGGCCGCCGATCTCGGACAGGTGCAGGAATCCGAACGAATTCAGCCGGTGGTTGATGGTTACTGCTACTACGTCACGCTTTTTGGCAAGATTAGTCCCGTCGTAAATCGTGTAGCTGCCGTTGCCGCTCGTGAATCCGCCGCCATGCAGCCATAGCATCACCGGACGCTTGTCGTTGCGGCCGAATCCATTGGTCCAGACGTTCAGACGAAGGCAGTCCTCGCTCATCCCGGTGACGGGGATGGTCGCGCGCACCTCGGGAATTTCAGTATGCGGGCTGACCTGGGGAGCTTCCGGACCCCACTCGACCGTGTCCTTGATTCCAGTCCAGGCTTCAGGCTTCACCGGCGGCAAAAAGCGGCGATCGCCTGCCGTGGAGGCGCCGTAGGGAATACCCTTGAACGCGTTAACCCTGTCGATCACCAGGCCGCGGATCTTGCCCGACGAGGTTTCGACAGTGGCTCCCGATTTGGGCTCGGCACCGAACGATTTCGCCAGACCGCCGGCGAAAAGGCCGGCCGCGGCTGTTCCATGTGCCAGAAATCTTCGCCGATTCATTTGGATTTACCCCGGGGCCCGCCATCGTCCTTCGTGTAATGCACCAGATCGCGCTCGCCTTCCCAGCAGGCGAATTCGAGAACCTCATAGCCCGGCTTCGTTTCGCGCCGGATGTTGAAGGCCATGGTCCAGGGCCGCGTGTACAACGCCGGATCGTCGAGCGTGGCTTCGTAATGGAGCATGCCGTCGGCGATGCGCGTATAGCGCTCGACCACGTGCAGCGTATCGGTGGTGAAGTTGGCGGCCATATCGAGCCAGGTCCGGCCGTTCTGATTGGTCACGTCGACTACTAGAGTCTCGCCTTCCCAGTGGCCGCGCGATTCGCCATTGAATAGCTTCATTGCGGGCGGGAGCCGGGGGCTGGTGTCAGTGGTCGAGATGATCCGGTACATGTGGAAGTTCTCGGGCATCATCACCACGACGCCAGGACTCTGGGTGATTTCGAACCCGAACGGGGCGTAGGCCACGCGGGGAATACCAGACGGATAACAGTGCGCCTGCGGATCGTCGAAGGCGTGGTTCTCGATCAGGTCTTTGCGCTTGGCGGGACCCCAGGCCTGGTAGGGAATCTTCTTGTCTGGAGGATCGATGATGATGCTCGGCCCGCCTACAATGTTGGGCACCGTGGGATGCTCTTCGATATCCCAGGCGGCCGCGAAGGCCTGCGTAAACCAGATTCCCGAGAGATCGGGTTTGCCTTCGGAAGTTCGCGGGGCTTTATAAGCCGTCTGTCCAGCGGCCAGAGCGGCCGCGGCGAAAAAGCACAGCCAGGTTTTCATGTTTCCTGTATGTTACTGCGTCCGCGCACCGACGTTCTTGGCTTTCCCGCCCTTGTCTTCAGTGTAATGCTTGACGTCCTCATTGCCCTCGATGCACGCGAATTCCATCTGCTCGTAATTCGGATCGTTGGCGTTGGCGCGCGTCTGGCGGCCCTTGACGACCATTGGCTGCGTGAACTCGGCGGAGGTGACGTTGGCCTCGTACTCGATGGTATTGGAGTCCGTCATGGTGAACCGTTCCACCACATGCGCATCTTGCGGCTTGTAGTGACCCGATGTATCGAACCACGTTTTATCGTTCTGGTTTGTCGTGTCAACTACGAGCGTGTCGCCTTCCCAGTGGCCGACCGATTCGCCCTGGAACAAATGCACCGCCGGCGAGGTGATCTGATGCGGACGATTATCGAGCGGAATGATCCGGCGGCTGTGCATAAATTCCCACGTGAAAACCACGTAGTCCTTGGTCTGAATCGTCTGCTGGCCGAACTGGACCCACATATTGTGGGGAACGCTGGACATGAAGCAATGCAGCTCCGGCTCGTGATACATGCCGTTGGCGATCAGGTCGTCGGACTTCGCGCGAGCAGCCACGGTGTAGGGAACCTTGCCGTCCGCGGGATCGACGATGGAGTTCGCCCGGCCACCACCGCCAGGACCGCCCGGACCACCGGACCCTCCGCCTCCAGGACCTCTTCCTGGACCGCCCGGTCCGCCCGCAACAGCCGGGCCACCAGGGGCACCGCCGCCTGGACCAGCTGCAGGAGGCCCGCCTCCGGGAGGTCCGCCTTTGCCAGCGCCTCTGCCGCCTCCGCCGCCTCTAGGCGGGGCTGGCTCGATACTGGTGACACCGCCCGGCTGTACTCCACCCCAGAAGCCGGACATATCGGGTTTGCCTTCAGCCGTCCGCGGAACAGGGCCAGCCGGTACGGCCTGCTTGCCCCCGCCTTTCCCGCCGAACCCGCCGCCGCCTTTACCTCCGGGCGTTGGAGCATCCTGACCTGTGACGGGCGCGATCACGAAGACCGCAGCCACCGCTGCCGCGGCGACCAGAGCCGCCATAGAACCCAAGAATCCATTGTTTTTCTTCATTGCAGTCTCCGTTGACTTAGCGGCTACCTAGCCGGATGGCATCGTCCTCAAAGTAGGAATGGCATTCGTATTCGAGCAGCGTCGGATACTGGTCGGTGTTCCGATGCAGATCCATGCGGATGGTCCAGGGTCTGGAAAACGTCTGCGGATCGGTCATGGTGGCCTCGTACTGCATCACGTCAGGGCTAGTACGTGTGTAGCGTTCCACTACCTTCAGCGCGGTGCTGTGATGATTACCCGAAGCGTCAAACCAAGTCTGATCGTTGAAATCGGCGACGTCTACCACCAGCGTGTCTCCGTCCCAGTGGCCGCGCGAATCTCCGTTCCAGAACTCGAGATCGCCGTAGTGAGTCTGCTTGTCCATGTAAATGTTGCGGACCATGTGGGCGTACTCGGAAATGAACTCGATGTACTTGGGGGTCTGGAAGATCTGGAAGGGGAAGTGGATGTAAGTGAAGCGCGGAACACCGGTCATGTAGCAGTGATTCATGGTGTCCAATTGTTCCCGCTTGTTGAGGTTGTCCAGTTGCTTCTGGCGGCCCGCAGGAGTGTAGGGGATCAGTCCGTCGGCTGGATCGACGACGAAGCTCTTGCCCGCGCGGATACCGGTAGACGCATTGTGAGCTTCCAGCCCGTCGGCAGCGGTGTTCCAGGCTTCCCAGATCCCTTGGATATCGGCCTTGCCGTCTCCGGCGCGAGGAGCCACATACCCTTTACCGCCGCCCTTGCCACCGCCCTTACCCTGGCCAGCAGCGGGCACCGGGGCGAGCCATAGGGCCGCAACCGCAATTCCCGCGGCAGCCATCAGGCCAACGTAGGAAACACCTGCGAACGAAGTTTTCATGTTAGCGTTGCACTCCTAAACGTACGACGCGCCTCTGATGAGGCGCGCCCAGACGGACTGACCCGCGAAAGTACGCAGGCTATTTTCAAGCAGTTACTTTACTTGCTCGTAGGCCCTTCGTTGGGCGGCCGGGAACCCATGGTGAACTTCACTCCGGTGGACACGATGGTCACGCCGTTGGACCACATATGAGGCGTACCGTCCTTGGCGGCCACACCGGTGACCTCGATCTCTTCGCCTTCCTTGAACATATCTTTGCGCCAGCCGTTTCGGTACAGACCGTTGGGAGGAGGCGTTTCCGCGGCCCAGTTGGTCACTTTCCCGTCCGGACCGACCACGTCAAAATGCACCCAGGAATGCGGGTTCACCCAGTCCAGTTTGGTGAACTTTCCCTTCAGAGTCAGAGGCTTGGACTGGTCATATTCGGCCGAGAACGAGTGATGGGCCAGGATCGGCACAGCGGCGAGAAGCAGCGCACCCACGGCAACCACGGAGAATTTCAATTTCATCAGGACACCTCCCGCATTCAAATCTAACATAAGAAGAGACTACCGAATGAGGGCCTCTGGTTACAAAGGTCCACCAAGGATGATGGACCTTAGTTGCCGGGATTGTCAAGTATACACAGACGCCTACGCCGCTTCGCGGGGCAGGCAGGCCACCAGTTTGGCGTACAGGCGCGAGCGGGCCGCGATGCTTTTCGGCCGGACCCAATCGAATCCCAAGGCGTCCCAATCCGGGTCGGCGGGATCGAGACCGAGCGACTCGATGAAGTATCGATCCACCACCACATACTGCCGCTTGTAAGCCAGCAAGTAGCCGCTAGAGGACTCCCTGTCGGCGGCAGCTTCTTCATAGGTCTTGTACCAGCGGTTGATGTGGCCGGCGCAGCGGTGGCCGGGATAGAGCATCGTACCGAAATCTTCTACGGGAGCCTCCCCGGTGATCGCAGTTTTCGCCTGCGGCCAACTGGCAAAGCCTAGCTCTGCCGCGATCACCGAAAGGCAGTCGCGCCTCTGAATGGTGCTAGCCGCCGCCGCAAGGTGTTGATAAGACGCGCGCCGGTAGTCCGGCAGCACGCGCAAGCGCCCGATGGCGCGGTGATCGTTGGTTTGAATACGCCGGTGCAGAATCTCGGCGCGGGTTTTCAATTCGCGAATGGCATCCATAGTTGTGTCTCCTGTTTGCCAATTCCCGCTCCGGTTGGCTATAGACTCAACATCTTGATGCTGCTGCGATCCAGGACTGTTTCAGGGTGAAGGCTTCTTG
>JAIQFI010000040.1 GCA_020073345.1 Terriglobia bacterium | reverse complement strand
AGCGGCGCCGTGTCCTGGTCATGAAAAATCTCTTCGATGCGCAGTCCGAAGAGCCGGGCGGCGCGGAAGGCGAGCGGCAGGCTCGGATCGAACTTGCCCGTCTCGATGGCGTTGATGGTCTGCCGGGACACATCCAGCGCGTCGGCCAACTGGGCCTGCGTCCAGTTGCGCTCGGCGCGCAGCACCTTGAGCCGGTTCTTCATCGGTAGCGCCACGTGCCGTACAGGTTGGATACGGCAAACGTCAGAATCATGAGAATCAGCAGGTACGCGATGTCCGCATGGAAGGGAATCACGTGGTAGGCTTCCATCACCGAAAACGGGACGCCGGCGATCAGGCCGACTCCCAACGTGATTGCCATGGAGTTCAGTTGAACCTTCCGCTGGAGCTCATCCAGTTCCGCGAGGTAGTTTTTGTTGGCCAGGATCATGCCGACGCCCACGGCGACGTCTAGAGCGACCGCCAGCAGCGTGAACCCCAAGGCCTTATTCCAAAGAAATTTCGGTCCGAATGCCATCAGCGCCGTGGCCGCCCCCCACGCGCCGTTCCAGCGGAAGAGCCGTATAACGTTCGTCCGGATCCGCAACTGATAGCCATTCTCCGGTGGTTTTAGTTGATTCATAATGTCTCCCTTCGTTGTCATAATGTAAAGTTTAATTGACATTCGAAGCGTAGCTCCACTCTGGACGCGTGTCAAGTTTTATTTACAAAAAACTGAGATCGGTTCTAGTCGCAGAAGAACCGCAGACTGCGGGCGATGTACGCCTTCATGTCCGAGCGCTTGACCACGGCATCCAGAAACCCGTGCTCCAGCAGGAACTCGCTGCGCTGGAAGCCTTCGGGAAGCTTCTGGCGGATGGTCTGCTCGATCACGCGCGGGCCGGCGAATCCGATCAGCGCGCCCGGCTCGCCGATGTTCAGATCGCCCAGCATGGCGAAGCTGGCAGTGACGCCACCCGAGGTCGGATCCGTCAGCACGCTGATGTACGGGACGTGGGCCTCGTCTAAACGCATCAAAGCCGCGGAAATCTTGGCGAGTTGCATCAGGCTGATGGTGCCTTCCTGCATGCGCGCGCCGCCGGAAGCCGAAACGATCACCAGCGGGGTGCGGCTTTGGACCGAGCGTTCGATGGCTCGAGTGATTTTTTCCCCTACCACCGCGCCCATGCTGCCGCCCATGAACTTCCATTCCATGGCGCAGATATTCACGCGCCGGCCATCCAGCGCACCCGCGGCCGAAAGCAACGCATCGGAGAGCTGGGTGGCTTCCCGCGCGGTGGCCAGCTTGTCGCGATAGGCATCATCCAGACGGAGCGGGTCGCAGGAGGTCATTCCCGTATCGAATTCCTCAAAGGCGCCGTCGAACAACATGCCCAGCCGCGTGCGGGCATCGATCCGAAAATGAAACTCGCACTTGGGGCAGCACTGGAGGTTCTCGTCGAGGGCTTTTTTCCAGATGATCTGGCCGCAGCTTTCACACTTCAGCCAGAGGCCCTCGGTGAGGAGACGCTTTTCGCCTTCGCCGGAGCCTTCGTCTATGCCGGGTTTCTCCCGGGTAAACCACGCCATAAGTTACAGCTTCTAGCGTAGCAGGCAGGAGCGCCATCATAACGTGCGCAATGATAACATTCTTAATATTCATGAGCTTGGGTGATGGAACTGCCGCACTCATCGTGATCGATGTGCAGAAGGCGATCGATCATCCGAGCCATGGCGAGCGTAACAATCTTCAAGCCGAGAACAATATGGCCGCGCTCCTCAGAGCATGGCGTGACACCGGCAGGCCGATCTACCACATCCGTCACGATTCCGTCGAACCGGAGTCGCATTACCGGCCGGGACAACCGGGGAACGAATTCGAACCCGAGGTGCGACCCTTATCCGGAGAAGTCGTCATTGCCAAGCAAACCAACAGCGCGTTTATCGGTACCGATCTCGAGGCCCGGTTGCGCCAGGCAGGACAGAAGGTTTTGATCGTAACGGGTGTGATTACCAACAACTGCGTGGAAGCGACGGTTCGGATGGCGGGGAATCTTGGTTTCGAAACGTACCTGGTTGAGGATGCCGCATTCACCTTCGGCAGGAAAGATTGGAACGGGACATGGCGCACCGCCGAGGAGGTCCACGCCATGAGCCTGGCGAACCTGGATCGGGAATTCTGCACGGTGGTCGTTACGAACGAGGTCCTCGAAGCCGTAGGGCGCTGAGCCCTACTTCATGTCCCACACGTAGGCCGCAAAGTCGCGGCGAGTCACGAAACCCATACGCTCATAAAGCTGGATCGCGGAGGCGTTGGACGTAGTCACCGTGAGACTTACCGTCCGGCAGCCGTGATCGGCCAGCGCCAGCAGGCTCCGGCGAAGCAGCTCGTAGCCCAGGCCGGTACCGCGAAAGGCGGGCGCCACGCAGACCTGCGTGATGTGGCCGACATCGTGCGCCACCATGCTGGTGAGGCAGACGCCGTAGAGGCCGCGGCCGGTGGCCGGCGCCGCGACACACGCGGCCGGCGCGAAGAACGTACCGCAGCCCGGGTATTGCACGATATTGGTCAGAAAGCGCCGTGCGCCGCTGGCGGAGCGGTACTGATCGTTGATGTGGCTATCGATGTGGCCCGCATAGGCCGCCGCGATCAGCCGCGCGGCGTCCTCCTGACGGCCTTCCGACCAGGGCGCGATAGCCACCTTCGGCTCGCGCGGGGGCAGGGAACGGATGGTGTCCAAGGAGGCTTCAAAAAACTTGCGCGGGAAGGGACGGAACCAGCGCGGGTATGGCACGCTACGGTCGAGAGGCGAGCTGAGCATCATCAACTGTGCTTCCACGCGGCGCGTGCCCGGCGTGCGCCACATGGCGTCCAGGATGGCCGTCAGCAGTGTATTCTCATGCTCGATGGTCCGGTAGCGGCGCCCCAGGTACAGACCACCGATCAGACCTTTACCCTCCTCGCAGACGTAGTAGCCGTATCCCGCTGCTTCCTTCTCGCCCGGAAGAGTGAAGCCCGTGAGCGCGCGCATGTCCACGAAGCGCCGGACCAGGTCGGCCGAGGGGCGGTAATCCCAGTCCAGTTCGGTGCGCCATTCCTCTGTTTCTTCGTGGAGCAGGGGCTCCAGGTAGGCAGAGGTGACGTCGCGCAGGTCCACCAGGGGGCTGGGATACTGGTCGAAAAGCGCGGCCATGGCCTGATCTTAGCGCGACCCGCCGCCAGGATGCCGGTGGGTGGTTTGCTGAGCCCCTTCGGGAGGTCCGGGCTTTAGCGGGTCAGCATCTTGAAGGCATGGAACCAATCGTTGCGCAGGAATCCGGGCAGGACCCAAAGTCTGCACAGCGGCTCCAGCGCCCGGGACGCTGCAATGCTGCCGCAGTCGAAGGGTTCCCATCCAAATTGTACGCAAATCCCGGAGACCAGGCGCTTGGCCTCCGGATGATTGCCGCATAGGAACATCGTCGGCGTGCCCTGCTCGAATTTCGGATTCACCATGAGCGCGCTGCCCACGCTGTTGAAGGCCTTGACCACATGCGCGTTGGGAAGCAGCCTCTGTACTTCCTCGCCGAGCGATTGGTTCGGTCCCGTGGTGAAACTGAAGATTCCATCCACGGGCGCCTCGTCCGCCAAAGGATTGGTGGTATCGATCACAGTCTTGCCAGTCAGATGATCCGGGCCGGCTTGCTCAATGACTTCCTCCGCTACCAGGCCTTTTACCGCCAGGACAACGATCTCGCCGAAAATCGCCGTATCGCGGAAGGTTCCTGCCTTCGAGCCCGGGTGCGCGGCCAGCCAGGCGGGCACGTCTCCTTTACCCGGATCGCGGGTGCCGAGCATGACTTCGTATCCGTGTTTGAGAAATCCCTCGGCCAGCGCTCGCCCCACCACGCCCGATCCCAGCACTCCGACTTTCTTCGCCATGATGGCCTCCAGGCCTTAGTATGCCAGCACGCAGAAAGGGTGATTGCGCTGCTTTATGCGGAGGTGTAAGGCTGAGGTGTTACTATTTCCACTCTGACAAGTTCCGCTTTGACAAGATTGGTCCAGATCATCCACGCCGAGTATGGACGGCGCGTCGCCCTGGTGAACGGCGATGAGCTCCACCTTCTATCCACATATCGGACGGCGTACGCTTTCGCCATGGCAGCCATCGAGACTGGGCAGAAGCTGCGGGAGCTTTTGAGTACCGACTTATCGGGCATTGTTCTGGACTATCGCGAGGTTTACGCGCTGAGCAGCGGATGGAGGTTTCTCCCGAGCTTCGATCACCCTGAGCACACGGCATGCTGCCTGGTTTCGGGATGCGCCAACGCCCACGGCGTTACGGAGGCCGCGCTTCCCGCGGCGCCGCCCTGGTTCACGAAGGGGAACGGCATGCATCTGCGGGCGCATGGTGAGCCCCTGACCATCCCCGCTTGCGCCTTGAGTGGCGCCGAGGAAGCGGAACTGGCCGGCGTGTATCTGATCGGGCCGGACGGCGTTCCGCGGCGCGTCGGACTGACTCCCGGGAACGAGTTCGCCGATCCAGCCATGGCGGGCAAGGACGCGCGCTTGCTCTCGCGGGCCAAGCTGCGGACGTGCGCGATCGGGCCGGAGCTGGTGCTCGATGCCGAATTTCAGGACGTGGCGGGCTCGGTGGCCGTGGAGCGGGCCATCGGCGGGGTTGGTAGGCCGATATGGTGCAAGGAAATCCGCACCGGCGAGAAACATACGGCGTTCCGGCTGGAGGAGATCGAGCAGCGTCATTTTGAATTCGACGCTCATCGGATACCGGGTGACGTGCATATCCATTTCCTGGGCGGCAGCGTCTCGAGTTTCGGCGATGGCGTGCTGCTGGAGGAGGGCGACGAGGTCGTAATTCAGTGGGAAGGCTTCGGGCTCCCGCTGCGGAATCCGATCGAGCGGGAGCCGGCGGAGACGGCGGTGGCGGCAGTACTGCCGCTGTAGATTGAACTGTGGTCGTGCGGCCCGCGGGGCATTGACAACCGATTGAGGCGGATGTAGACTTTTGCCGATTTGGATTTGCGGACGCGGTTCCGGAGTCCAAGAGTGACTTTAGATTGTTGGGGAGGTCACCATGCGTTCTTTTTCGATCGCGCTGGTTCTTTTCTTCGTCGCTCTGACGTTGTTTGCGCAGACCGACCGTGGCACCATCACCGGCACCGTCAGCGATCCCGCGGGAGCAGTCGTCGCCAATGCCGCGATCGAAGCGCGGAATTCCGGAACCGGAGCCGTATACCAGGTGGCGAGCTCGGCGACTGGTAACTACACCATTCCCAACCTTCCGACCGGCACGTATGATCTTTCCGTCATTGTTCCCGGATTTAAAAAATTCGTCCGCGCTGGCCTGATCATCCAGGCGGCGCAAACCATCCGTGTCGATGCCGCAATGGAAGTCGGCAGCGCGACAGAATCTGTCACGGTCAACGAGGCGGCTCCTTTGCTCAAGACGGAAAGCGGCGAATTGAGCAACACCATCGCCACAAAGACCATGGACGCCCTTCCGCTTCTCTCGGTCGGGCAGAATTCCTCCGGCATCCGGAACCCGTTCAATTTGGTGGCGTTGCTGCCGGGGGCGTTCTACCAGCCGAGTCCATCTTTTACGGGGCCCACCGTACGCATCAACGGCGGAGTTTCCGGATCGGAGAAAGTTCTGGTCGACGGCATGGACGGGACCAACATTCTGGGCCAGGGCGCCAACCAGCAGAACCAGCCCGGCATGGATTCCATCCAGGAGTGGACCGTTCAAACCAGCAACTACTCTGCGGAATTCGGCCAGGCCGGCAGCGCGGTCATGAACGTCACCATGAAGTCGGGCACCAATCAGTACCACGGCAGCTTGTATGAGTACTTCCAAAACGACTTCATGAATGCAGGCCAGCCGTTCACGGTTCAGAAAGAAAGCCCGTTTGAGCACAATCGGCCGACGGTGCGGCGAAATGATTACGGTTTGACCTTGGGAGGTCCGGTGGACATTCCCAAGGTATACAACGGCCGCGACAAGACCTTTTTCTTTTTTAGCTGGGAGCAATTCATTCAGAACCAGAACTTCTTGCCGGGTACGTTTACCGTCCCCACGCAGGCTTATCGCACCGGCGACTTCAGCGCAGCGATTACGGCCGCAGGCAACAAAAATCTCGGGACGGATCCGGCTGGCCGCGCCATCCTTGCCAACACCATTTACGATCCGCTCACACAGCACCCGGCGCCCAATGGCCAGCTCGTCACCGATCCGTTCGCGGGCAACAAAATCCTCCCGGCGCGGTTCGATCCCGTTACCCAGAAGATCCAAAACCTGATCCCGGTGCCCCTGTGTACAGCGGGACCGCCGTGCAGCACCGCCGGTGTGGTTCAGAATTTTCAGAATTCGGAACTCGTCAAACGAGACACCGAGGCTCCTTCCCTCAAGGTCGACCATTCGTTTGGGCCCAAAGACAAGCTTTCTTTCTTCTGGAGCCGCACCATGACCTTCACCGCGACGGGCTACGGCGAAGATGGAGCGCCTCAGCCCATCTCCGGCACGTTCGGCGGCGGAATCTATTCGCATCGGGAGCGCCTGAACTATGACCACACTATCTCGCCCACGCTTCTGCTGCATTTGGGGACGGGCTATGACACGGACTATCTAGGGCGGCCGTCGGTGACGCCGGATTACGACCCGTGCGCGGGTTTAGGACTGTGCAGCCAAGCGTTTCAGCGTCCGGCCACGTTTCCCCTCTTGACCGGTCTCAACGATACTGTCGCCGGCGGAACCAGCATTGGCGGCCCTCCGGGGCGTGCGGATAACGTTTACAGTATCGTCGATAATATTGCGAGTTTGACCTGGGTCAAGGGCAACCATACGTTCAAGTTCGGCGGAAACGGGGAGTTCATGGGAAGCTACACGATCGCGGTGAACAACCTGTCGGGTACCTATGGCTTCAGCAGCGGGCAAACGGCAATGCCCTACCTGGTCAACACGTCGAGCGGCTCCAGCGTGGCCAATATAGGTCCAAACCATATCGGCCTCCCTTACGCCAGTTTCCTGCTGGGTGCGGTGGATAGCGCCGAGGTGGATCCTCCTTCCAACGTGCGCTTTGGAAAACAGCAGTGGGGTTTTTATGCGCAGGACAGTTGGAAGGTGACGCGCAAGCTCACGCTCGACCTTGGCTTGCGGTACGATTACTCAACCTGGTACCAGGAACAGTACGGCCGTTCTCCGAATTTCGCGCCGAACCTGGCGAACCCCACTGCCGGAGGGCATCCGGGAGCGGTCACTTACCAGGCCACTTGCAACTGCGACTTCGCGAAGAACTATCCGTGGGGATTCGGACCGCGCATCGGCTTTGCGTATCAGGTCCTGCCCAAGACCGTGATCCGCGGCGGCTTCGGCGTCGAGTACACGAGCACGGGTGTGGCCCAGGTTTTTGGCGCTGCGAGCGGAAATGCCTCGGCCAGCAATCGTTTCCCCGCATCCAATCCCGGGGCTGCGCTCATGACCTTGGGTCAGGGTGTGACCGTCAACGGCTCTCCCTTGACGGCGTCCCAGATCGCGTGGCCTAACTATGGCGCCGGCTTTTACCCGATCGGCGGAGTGGTCCCCGGCCCCGGTCCGCAATTTTATGATCCGAACGCCGGACGGCCTGCACGGCAATATCAATACAGCTTGAGCGTGCAGCGTGAAATTACGCGGGATCTGGTGGTGCAGGCTTCCTACGTCGGCAACCGCGGGATCTGGTGGCCGACTTACTTGGGGGCGCCCATGACCAACTACAACTACCTGAGCACGGATATCCTGAACCGAAATGGGCTCCACCTGAACACTCCGGCGGATTTGGCGACGCTGCTCGCGCCCATTGGGTCCGCCGCCGCGGGGTCTTTTCAGAACAGGCTTCCCTTCGCCGGGTTCCCGCTATCGGCCACAGTGGCCCAGTCGCTGAGGCCATTCCCGCAATTCACCACTCTCAGTCTGGTGAACCCCCCTCTGGGCGACACTTGGTATAACTCGCTCCAGTTGACCGCCAATAAACGGTTCTCTCGAGGACTGCAAGTCGATTTCGCCTTTACCTGGTCCAAGTCGATGGACACGTTCGCTGGGACTCCCGATGTGCAAAATCGGGAGCTTGCCAAAGGGCTTTCTTCCCTGGATCAACCCTTGGTGATGCGCGTCGGTTTTACTTACACGCTGCCCAAGTGGGGACCCAAGGGCGTGTCTTACGCGGTCCGCGACTGGATGTTCAACGGATTCGTCTATTACGCGAGCGGGACGCCGCTTGCCGCGCCGACGTCCAACACCACGGGGTATGCCAGCAACCTCAGCCAGGCCACCATCGCCAATGTCACGTTTCAGTCGGCCACGCCGCAGATCCGGACGGGCCAGCCACTCTACCTCAAAGACCTCAATTGCCATTGCTTCGATCCGAATACGGCGTTCGTACTGAATCCGGCGGCGTGGACCAATCCAGGCCCTGGGCAGTTCGGCAACCAGACTTACTATGGCGATTTCCGGGGGGAGCGCCGGCCCGTCGAGAACTTCGCGGTTGGACGGCAATTCCGAATCCGCGAACGGATGAACCTGAACATCCGGGCGGAGTTCACGAATATACTCAACCGCACATATCTGAACAACCCCGCGATCGGCGGGCCCGGCGTGAGTCCGCAGACCGCGCCGGTTTGCAAGCAGGCGAGCGGGGCTAATGGTACCTGCGCCCAAGCGGGCCAACAGATCGTTTCCGGTTTCGGATCGATCAACACTTCGACGGTCCAGTACCCGCCGCGGACGGGCCAGCTAGTGGCGCAATTCACGTTCTGAAGGAGTGACCGGATTTGTGGCACTGGACTACTTGATGTGCCCGTCCAACAGGTCCTTGTTGTTCTCCATGCAGGAGTACTCCATCAGCTCGCCTGAGTTCAGCCGGAAGGTCCGTTTGTTGGTGAACGGTTTCGAGTACATCTTCGGATCTTCCACCGTGATCTCGAAGGCCAGCGTCTTGGCATCGGTGCGGGTGTAGCGCTGAATCACGTGGAGCTGGTCGCTGTGCCCGTGACCAATCGTATCCAGGCGCGTCTTCTCGTTGAAGCCGATGCTGTCGACCACCAGCGTATCGCCCTCATACCAGCCGATCGACTCTCCGTACCAGGTCGGGTCGGGATCTTTGGTGTGCTTTCGGCCATCGGTGGGAACCACGATGTAGCTGCTGAAGCCTTCGAACAGGAAAACGGTCCGTTTCGGTGTTTGCACGATCTCCATGGGCATGGGAGTGTTCACCAAACGAGTTAAACCCGCCGGGAGGCAGTGCCCGGTGTAATCGAACTTGGTGGGATCGTAGTTCTTGAAATCGTCGGCTCCCAGAGGCGTGAAGGGAAGGCCACCGGGAACGCCGCGTCCCATGTCGTTTGTGTAGGGGATGTCCCAAACGCCATTCAGATCAGGTTTTTCGTCGTGCAGACGGGGGATGTCGGGCTTGGCGGTTTGCGCGATCGACAAAACCGCACTCAGCAGAAACCCCAGCACACAAGATCTCATCAGGCACCTCCGTGAGCGATCTATTCCCTATAATAGGCCCGTGGGCGGATTCAGAAAAGTCCTGCTGACCATCGGCGCGACGCTGGGCATGTTCGGCATGTTCCGCGCGGCCGTGGCGTGGCAGATGCCGTGGCGCGAATATCCGGGGCAGGACAATATCGCGATTCCTCCGGATTACCAGGAGAAAACGGAATGGGCTTTCGCGCGGCTGATGTATCCACCTTACGGGGGCGCGATCGGCGGCAGAGGTTTCGGAAGGTTTAGAGGAGGGGATTGGAGGAATGGCCGATCCAGTTGGACCACCGATTACACGGCGGCGGATCGCCACGTGGCAGTCGCACTGCGGCGGCTGACGCGCATTCATGTTCGCTCGGTGGAGCAGCCGGTGAACCTGGACGACGGTGACGACGTCTTCAACTATCCGTGGCTATATGCGGTAGAAGTCGGGCACTGGCAGCTCACCGACAGCCAGGTGGTGCAGATGCGCGATTTCCTGAATCGCGGCGGATTCTTCATGTGCGACGATTTTCACGGCACTCAGGAATGGGCAGTTTTCATGGAGACGATGCAGCGCGTGTTTCCTGATCGGCCGGTGGTAGACATTCCGGACAAGGACGCGATTTTCCACACGATCTATGATTTGGACGGCCGGTATCAGGTTCCCGGGGCGCAGTATCTCAGGAGCGGCGTCACCTACGAGCAAGACGGCTACAATGCGACTTGGCGCGGCATCTACGACGACAAAGGGCGGCTCATGGTGGCGATTTGCCACAACATGGACCTCGGCGACGCCTGGGAATACGCGGATGACCCCGCGTACGACGAGAAGTTCGCGGCCCTGGCGTTCCGGATTGTGTCGAACTACGTCGTATATTCGATGACGCATTGATTTTCCTTAAGGAACCCTGTTGATGGCGTGTACGTCTAGAGGGCAAAGGTACGCGCTATGTTTCATACTCGGATCGTCTTGGTGATCGTGACTGCCGGCGTGTTTTCGCTCATGGCGGAGGATCAAGCTTCGGCGGACAGACCCTGGAACAAGCCGGTCCCGGCATGGACAGCGGATGACGCGCATCAGGTGATGACTGACTCGCCTTGGGCCAAGACCACCACGCCGACCATGGATAGATCCGCCAGTGAAGGGCAGCGCCGAAGCGGCGGGGGAGGCCGGGGAGGCGGCGTCAACATCGGTGGCATTGGAGTTGGGCTGCCCGGAATAGGCGGGATGGGACGCCGCGGCGGCGGATATCCCGGAGGTAACCCCGGCGGAGGTTATCCGGGGGGAGGCAACCCACGGGGAAACTATCCGGATAGCGGCGGAAGAACGGAGTCCGGTGGGCCACCCACGTTGACGCTTCGCTGGGAGAGTGCGCTGCCCGTGCGCGAAGCCGAACTGAAGGAGCGCGACGTAGATGCGCCGACGGTGGATGAGAACCACTACGCCATCGCCGTCATCGGGGTTCCCGGCAACATGTTGAAGGCCGAGACTCGTGCCCTGGAGGGGGAGCTTAAAAAGCAGGCGGCTCTCAAGCGCGACGGCAAGAAAGACTTCAAGCCTTCGAGTGTCCAGATCCTGCAGCGCGACGACGGGCCTGTCATCGTCTATTTCTTCGCGAGGTCGACTGAGATATCGAAGTCCGACCGGCGCGTCGAATTCGAGGCTCAGATTGGCCGCTTGAAATTCTCCGAGCCCTTCTACATCGAGGACATGGTGTACGACGGGAAACTGGCGCTGTAAAGCACCAAGCGGCGGCAGCTCCGTAATTCTGAACGTGTTCAAAATAGTTCTTGACAGCCTATCCCGTCAGGTTCATACTGCTATTGAACACGTTCAAAAACATGCCGCCGACAAAAGCAACCGCCAAAGCCGAAGAGACCGGACTTAAGATTCTCGATTCCGCGCTGACCCTCTTCCGGCAAGAGGGCTTCGATATCGCGACGATGCGGGATATCGCGGAGAAGGCCGGGGTGGCGACTGGCGCGGCCTACTACTACTATCCATCCAAGGACGCCATTGTCCTGGACTTCTACCAGCGCGCTTGCGCGGAGATGCAGCCTAAGATCGAAGCGGCTCTGGAACACGCGAGCACCCTGGAAACCCGTTTGCGCGAACTGATTCGGGTCAAGCTGGCCCACTTCGCGCCAAACCGCGGCGTGCTGCGCGCGCTGCTGCGAAACGGTGCGGACCCCAAGCATCCTCTTTCGCCGTTTAGCCGCGAGACCAAGGAGATCCGCGAGGTCGACATTGCCTGGTTTCGCAAGATTCTGGTGGATTGTGGGACGCGGATTCCGCGTGATCTTGAGCCCCATCTTCCGGGTGTGCTCTGGTTCTTTCAAATGGGAGTAATCTTTTTTTGGGTTATTGACGAATCTCCTAACGAATCCAGAACAATGCGCCTGCTGGAACTCGCGACTAAGAGCGTCGCTACGTTGATCAAGGTGTCGGCGTTGCCGCTCATGCGTCCGGTGCGAAAGAGTGCTCTGCAACTGATCGAAGTCGTGAAGTGAGCCTAAGTGATGAAGATGAGTCGGGGCGATATCGCGCTGGTTATGTTCGGCATTCTGGCCGTGGCCGGCGTTCTGCTCGTGAGGAGCGGCCTGTACGGCATGACTGTCTTCGTGTTGCTTCCCGTATTCTTGGGCGGATATGCGGTCTGGATTTTCCGTCCCCAGAGTGGGGGGCAAGCCGCTCTCCGAGGGGCGCTCTCCGCGCTCGTGGCTCTACTTCTGTTCTTCCTGATAGGAGCTGAGGGGGCGATCTGCATCTTCATGACCGCGCCAATAGCGCTTCCGTTGGGTGCTTTGGGAGGATGGCTAGCCTACCGGGGACGCTCCGTCAAACAGTCAAGCGGTAGCATCGCGATGTTGATATTTCTGCCGGCCGCGAGTCTAACATGGGACGTCAAGGCTCCGCCGCCCGTGTTCCAGGTGCGGACCTCAATCGAAATCGCGGCACCTCCAGAACGAGTTTGGAGATACGTCGTAGCATTCCCTCCGCTGTCCGAACCGCAGGAATGGTATTTTCGAGCCGGGCTAGGCTATCCGACCCAAACACGTATCGAAGGATCGGGCCCCGGGGCGGCACGGTATTGTGATTTCTCCACCGGATCGTTTGTAGAACGGGTTGAAGTTTGGGACGAGCCGCGTTTGCTGCGATTCCAGGTGACGGAGAGTGCGGCGCCCATGCGCGAGTGGAGCCCATATGGCGAGATCGTGACCAAGCATTTGCACGGATACTTCATCTCCAGGGAAGGTCAGTTCCAACTGACACGGTTGGCAAACAACCATACGTTGGTGGAAGGGACCTCCTGGTATCAGCACGGTCTCATGCCGGCGGAGTATTGGCGATGGTGGTCAGATGCAATTATTCATCGCATCCACATGCGTGTGCTAATGCATATCAAGACATTGGCCGAGGAGTGATCCTAACCCTTCGCGAGCTTGTTCAGTCCGTTGAATGCCGCGGCCTTGTAGCACTCGGCCAAGGTCGGGTAGTTGAAGACCGTGTCCACGAAGTATTCCACTTTTCCTTTGAGGATCATTACGGCCTGGCCGATGTGAAGCAATTCGGTGGCGCCGTCGCCGATGATGTGGACCCCCAGGATCTCGCGGGTTTCGCGGTGGAAGATCAGCTTGAGCCGTCCGGTGGTGTCGCCGCGGATCTGGCCGCGGGCGATCTCGCGATAATACGCCACGCCAACTTCATAAGGAACGTCTTCGTCGGTGAGTTGCTCCTCGGTCTTTCCGATGAAGGAGATTTCGGGGATGGTGTAGATCCCGTACGGATATCCCGCAGGATTCGATTGCACCGGCAAACTGTAGGCGCGCGCGGCGGCGACCCGGCCCTGCTCCATCGAGACCGATGCCAGGCTCGGAAAACCAATGACGTCGCCGGCGGCGAAAATGTGCGGGACCTTGGTACGGAAATCGGTGTCCACTTTGATGCGCCCGCGATCGTCGGCTTCCAGGCCCGCGGCTGCGAGGTTGAGGTCGTCGACGTTCCCCTGCCGGCCCACCGCATACAGCAGCGCCGAGCCGCTGATCTTTTTGTTGCTTTCGAGGGTGGCCACCACGCCGCCGTCGGGCGTTTCTTCCACGCTCGAGACCTCTTCGTTTAGCCGCATGGTCACGCGATTGTCGCGCAGGTGGTAAGACAGAGCCTCCACCATTTCCCCATCGGCGAATTCCAGCAGCCGGGGACGTTTTTCCACCAGGATCATCCGCACGCCCAGCGTGGCGAACATGCAGGTGTACTCTACGCCGATCACTCCGCCGCCCACCACGATGAAGGTCTTGGGGACTTCCTTCATGTTCAGGATCTGATCGCTGTTGATGATGTTGCGATTGTTGTAGGGAACCTTGGGCGACACCGCCGGCTTGGTGCCGGTAGCGATGATGACGTTTTCGGCGTGGAAGTCCGCTGAGCCCGTCAAGCTGCTGACGCGGATGGTGTGCGGGTCGACAAACGAGGCGCTACCTGCCAGAACTTGCACGCCGTTGCGCGTGAGCTGTGAGACGGTAACGTCGATTTCGGTCCGGATGACGTGTTGGACCCGGAAGGCCAGATCCGCCATGGTGATCTTCTCTTTGACGCGGTAGTTGACGCCGTAGATTCCCTGGTAGGCATAACCGGAAAGATGCATCACCGCCTCGCGCAGGGTTTTGGACGGGATGGTGCCGGTGTTGATGCAGGCGCCACCGACGCACTCGCGCTGCTCCACGACCGCTACCTGCTTACCGGACTTGGCGCCCTGGATGGCAGCCCGCTGGCCGGCCGGTCCCGAGCCGATCACAATCATGTCGAAGTTTTGCATTGGAAAAAAGGACTTAAAGAGTCAGTATAGTGGTGATCGGTCGTTTTCGTGCATTGCAGTAAGGTGACAGAGCGCATTCACATCCTGGGCGGCGGTCCCGCGGGTTCGGCGGCGGCGCTGGCGGCGTTGCGCCAGGGCGCTCGGGTTCGGATCATCGAGAAATCCCGGCTGCCGCGCCACAAGGTCTGTGGCGAGTTTTTCTCGCCGGAGATCGAGCCGGAGCTGGAGCAATTGGGCGGATGGGACGCGTTCCTGGCGGCGGGCCCCGCGCGCGTCCGCAGGACCGTTCTGCATTTCGGAGCGCGCACGAAATCCTCGCGCCTGCCCGAGCCGGCGTTCGGGTTGAGCCGCTATGCCTTCGACCGGATGCTGCTCGACCAGGCGCGTGCGGCGGGTGCGGATCTGGTGACCGAAGCAGGGGAAGAGCAGCCGCTGATTGTCGCCACCGGGCGGCATGCGATCCCGACGCAGCGCGGCCAGCGGTTGTTCGGCTTCAAGGCTCACTTTGAGGGTCCCACGGACGATGCCGTGGAGCTGTTCTTTTTCGAGCGGTGCTATGTGGGCGTCACCGCCATTGAAGCGGGCAGGACCAACGTCTGCGGACTCGCGCCGGAAAGTTTCCTTTCACGTTTTGGCTTCGAATACGACGACATCGTGATGCATTGCCCCGCGTTGTCCGACCGGCTCAAGCCTTTGCGGCGAGCTACGCAGTGGTTTTCCACAGGCCCGCTGCAGTATGGACAGTCGTTCGTAAACGCCGGGCCCGAGTATCCCGCTGGCGACGCCTTGTCGTTTGTCGATCCCTTTACCGGCTCGGGGCTGTTGGCGGCGGTCCGATCGGGGGCAATGGCAGGAAGAGCGGCAGTCATCGGGCAGCCCGTGGCGGATTACCTACGGGAGTGCCGGGCGAGTCTGCGGCAGCCGTTTCAGGTTGCCGGGGTGTTGCGGCGAGCGCTGGAAGGCGGATGGGCGGAAAAACTTGCTCCCCTGGCGCCCGGACGTCTGCTGTTTGCCTTAACGCGGCCGCGCTGAGGACTTTGTTACACGCTGAGGGGCTCCCCAAATGAAAAGAGCCGGTGAGTACTCGGAGGAGGATACTCACCGGCCGGCTCACCACTGACTCTAGGTCGCGTAGCGCGCCAAGCTTTCGGGAAGTCCACCGGGCAGTCGGTGACTCTTCCCTCGAGAAAGAGACGCGATGGAACCTTCAAACAAAGATTCCACAACTGGACAACACAATCCTACCACCGCTGGGACGCTCTGTACAGACCTAAGGTGCCACGTGAGGTTTGACCGCCATAACTAACTGTAAAAACGGCAGTTATTGCTATCCTCATTCCGCTCGAAGTCTACCCCGGAGCCAGAAGAACGCTGCGGCCGCGATCAGTTGCAGCGTCAGACCGAAGGTCACTAGAGCGATGACCGAACGGTCATAAAGAACGCCCATGATCGCGCTTCCGACGAACCACATGATGCCGTAGACTCCATTGAACGCGCCGAAGGCGCTACCGCGCTTGTTCATGGAGACCACTTGAGCGATGCCCGACCGTAGAACCGCGTCCTGCGCTCCGATGCCCGTAGCCCAGCAAGCCACGCCGGCCATGACCGCCGTCGGGCCGCCCAGAAAGCCGAGCGGCAGGGAGAGCATGGAGATCAAGGTCCCGATGGAGAGCATCACCAGGCCAAAGCGATCGAACAACCGGCCGAACAGCGGGGCTGTGATGGCGTTCACGGCCATCGCGCCTGAGTAAAGCAAAGGGATCATGGACGGCCCCACGACTCCGGTGTTCTGAAAGTGGTAGGAGAGTAAGGCGAAGTCCGCGAATCCGCAGGCGAGGATCCCCGAGGCCGCGACGTAGATCCAAAAAATCCCGGGAAAGTGAGTTTGTTCAACTTGCTGGGGAGCCGTCGCACCTTGGGCCGGAAACCAGGCTCGCGCCACCAACAACGCGGCGACCGCGGCCGCGGCTGGAACCACAAGTCCGAGGAACGCAGGTCCAAAGGCGTGCGATTTCGCGACTGTGACGGCAACCAGCAGGGGGCCGATCACCGCACCGGTCTGGTCGAGGGCCGCGTGCAGGCCGAATCCCCAGCCGTGGCCGACCGTGGCGGTAGCTTCTGACAACAGGACGTCTCGCGCCGGGCCGCGGATGCTCTTTCCCGTGCGTTCCAAGGCGACCAGAAGCGCCGCTACCCACCAGTGTCCGGCGAAGGCCAGCGCCGGGACAGCGATCAGATTCACGCCGTAGCCGACGATGGTGATGGTCCAGTAGGCGCGAGTCCGATCCGCCAGGCGACCGGAGAAAAGGCGCAAACTGGCGGCCAGCATCTCGCCGATGCCGGCGACGATTCCGACTTGCGCGGCGCTGGCGCCGAGGTCGTGCAGGAATGGACCGATGACGCTGCGGGCTCCTTCGTAAGTTATATCGGCGAACATGCTGACGATGCCGAGGCAGACGATGAAGCGGATCGCGCACTTTCTCTGGTCGGAAGCGGGTTGGGAATCGGAGGCGGTTGCGCGCACTTATTTGGCGGCCATTTTGAGGATCTGCTCGGCGTGGCGCAGGGCTTCCTGGGTGATGCGCTCGCCGGAAAGCATGCGGCCGATTTCACGTGTACGGGCTTCGGATGTCAGTTCCTCGATCGAGGCGATGGTGCGGCCGCGTTCTGAGTGTTTTTCGACGAAATAGTGGTGATCGGCGAAGCCGGCGATCTGGGGAAGATGTGTCACACAGATCACCTGGTTCGCGCCGGAGAGCTTTTTGAGACGCCGACCCACCGCTTCCGCCGCGCTGCCTCCGACGCCGGCATCGACTTCGTCGAATACCAGCGTGCGGGGGGAAACATTCTTCCTGGCGGCTGGGTTTATTGTGGATGGGGTTACGCAAGTCTTGAGCGCCAGGGCCACGCGCGACAGTTCGCCTCCGGACGCGATCTTGTCAAGCGGTTTCAGTTCCTCGCCGGGATTGGGAGCGATCAGAAACGCCACCGTGTCGGCCCCGCGCTCGGACCATTCCGCCGGGTCCATATTGGTCACGACGCGAATCCCGACGCGAGTCTTTTCCATCGCTAGCGCCGCCAGTTCCTGCTCGACACGTTTACTGAGCTGGGTGGCGGCTTCCTTGCGGCGGGCTGAAAGCTTCTTAGCCGCGGTTTCGAAACTCTGAGCGAATCCGGCGACCTCTTTCTGCAAGGCGTTGCGGCGGTCGTCCGCGGTTTCCACCGCTGCCAGGTTGGCGCGGACTTCCTCCAGGAACTCGAGCACTTGCTCGACAGACGCTCCATACTTACGCTTGAGCTTTTCGAGGGCGGCCAGGCGGTCTTCCACTTCGTCCAGACGTCCGGGATCGGCCTCCAGCTTGTCTACGTAACGCCCCAAGGAGTGCGCGGTTTCCTGCAACGCGATCGTCGCGGGCTGAAGTTGTGCGAGCATCTCACGCGCGCTCTCGTCGATGCGAGTCAGTTCTTCCAGGCGCTTGGCGATCGAACCGATCTGCGCGGTCGCGCTGGCGGGGTCTTCATACAGCGCCGCGTAGGCGCCGCCGGCCAGCTCCTGCAACCGGACCACGTTGCGCAACACGCGGCGCTCATTGTCGAGCTCGGCGTCTTCCCCCGGCTTGGGCGCGACCGCCTCGATTTCCTTTCGCTGAAAGGCCCACAAGTCCGCCAGGCGAAGCTTTTCCTGGGCGTCCCGATCGAGCTCGTCACATTCCACCGCTGTTCGCTTCCAAGCTTGGAATGTTTCAGACACTTGGCTTGCCAGGTCGGCCGCACCGGCGAATGCATCTAGCATGTCGCACTGCACGGCGGGCGAGAAGAGCTGCTGCTGGTCGTGCTGGCCGTGGATATCGGCCAGGTGGACGGCCAGATCCTTGAGCAGCGCGGCGGTGGCGGGGCGGTTGCATACAAAAGCGCGCGACTTGCCGCCGGCCTGGATTTCGCGCTCGACAAGCAGTTCGCGGTCCGCGATTTCGATCCCCGCGTCTTCGAGCAGCCGCGCCAGCCCAGGCGATTCGGCTACCTCGAAGACGCCCGAAACGCGGGCGCGCTCGGCGCCGGTGCGGACCATTTCCGGAGAAGCTCGGCCGCCCAACAGCAGGCCCAGCGCGTCCACCACGATGGATTTGCCGCTGCCGGTCTCGCCGGTGAGCAGGTTGAGGCCGGGGTGAAACCGCACGCGGGCCTTCTCGATCACCGCGTAGTTTTCGACCGCGAGCTCGACCAGCACTGGAACCGATTATAGTAGGACCGCCTACCGCCCAGACGGTATAAAAGCGCGCGCTCCGCGGCGATAAAACATTTTTTAACTTGCATGTTTCAGGGGGGTGTCGTTTACAATTGGGAAAGGAGCGCCGCGTAAGCGCGGCGAGGTTGCCACTGCCACACTGGAACGGCATACTGCTGCAGGTCAATTTTTGGGAGTTAGTGGGCGCCTCGCAGGCGGTTCCTCTGGCGGTGATGGCGATTCTCCTGGGCTTCTCACTGCTTTCGTTCACCATCATTTTCTCGAAGCTGGGCGGATTCCGGCGGGCGCGCCGGGCCAACCAACGATTTCTCAAAGCCTTCCGCAAGTCCAGCCGTCTGGATGCGGTGGCCGCCGCGGTGGAGCAATTCCGCGCCGCTCCGCTGGTGACCGTCTTCGACTTCGGCTATAGCGAACTGAGCCGTCAGATGGCGTCGCGCTCCAAGCTGACCAACCTGGTGGCGCTGGAACGCAGCCTGCAGATGGGGATCAGCGAGGAAATCACGCGGCTGGAGCGGAACATGAACTGGCTGGCCACCGCGGCCGCCGTGTGCCCGTTCATCGGGCTGTTCGGAACGGTTCTGGGCATCATCGATGCGTTCACCGGGCTGGGTTTGGCCGGTTCGACCAGCATGCGGGCGGTTGCGCCGGGGATCGCCAGCGCCCTGGTGGCGACCGCGCTGGGGCTGGGTGCGGCGATTCCGGCCGCGATCGCCTACAACTATTTCAACAATGCGATCAAAGAGATCGGCCAGCGGCTGGAGGATTTCTCGCTGGAATTCCTGAATGTGGCCGAAAGGACCCTCGAAGGCTGACTGGGGACGGTCCTAATATAGGAGTTAGAGATGGCATTTTCCGGGATGGGATCGAGCGGCGGCCGGATGGGACGCGGCCGGTGGAGTTCGGCCCCCCTGGCGGAAATGAACGTGGTGCCTCTGGTGGACGTGGTTCTTGTCTTGCTGATCATCTTTATGGTCACGGCCAGCGTCATGGAGTTTGGGCTGAATGTGGACGTTCCTCAGGTAAAGCAGGTGAGGGATACGGCCGAAGAACATCCGGTGGTGACTATGACGCGAGACGGAACCACGTATCTCAATGACACTAAGGTCAATATCAACCTCATCGGCAAGGAAGTGAGACGCCGCTTCAAGGATCAGGACACGGTCTATGTGAAAGGCGACAAGGAACTGACTTGGGGCGATTTCGCCCAGGTCATCAGCGCCCTGGATGAAGCTAAGCTGAAGCAGAAGGTAGTCACCAAGCCCGAGAATCGGACGAAATAATGGCCCACGCCGATATCCTCGATCAGCACGAGTCGCTCCGTGGACCCTTCACGGGAGCTGTGGCGCTTCACGCGACTGTGATCGGCGGGCTGATCGCATACGCCTGGATTGCGGGGCACCGCGAATCGTTCGGCGATCCCAACGCGGGAGGGGTGGCCGTAGGGATCGAGACGGTAAAGTCGATTCCTCTGCCGCACAGCGGTCCGGAGAATCCCGTGGCCCACGATACGAAATCGCAGTTGCCGCCGCCGCCGGCCAAACCAGAGCGGGTGAAGCAGGAACCTCCCCCGCCCAAGGACGCGATCGCGCTCAAGAGCAAGAACGCCAAGCAATTGCGGGCGAAAGTGGAGAGGCAGCCGCAGCCGCCCCACTTCAAGTCGTTTGACGAGCTCGATCCGAGTAAGATCAAGTCGCAGCAGGCGCCCGCGGTTTCGAGTCCTTTGTATTCCGAGCTGGCGGGCGCGGGGCGTGTCGGCACCGGCGCCAACACCACGCTGGGCACGCGCTTCGGGGAATACTCGCAGAGGATCCAGCAGATGGTGACGCAACACTGGCGCACTGGCGATGTCGCAGCCAACATCCGCACCGCCCCGCAGGTGATTGTGGATTTCGAAATCCGGCGCGACGGCACCATTGGCGCCCCCGTCATCCTGCAGAGTAGCGGGATCTCCACCTTGGATTTCTCCGCGCGACGAGCGATCCTGGAAGCAGGTCCGTTTCCGCCGTTGCCGCAGGCGTTCGAGCGGAGTACGGCGACATTCGAGATAGTGTTTGAGCTGAAACGATGAAAACCAGAACGATTGCTGTTTTCTCCGTTGTGGCCGCAGCGCTGGCCGCTCTGTTCACATGTGCCTTTCTGCTTACCGCGCAGGATGCGACGTTCACGATCACGAAGGGGGATCGCCCCGTGATCGCCGTCACCGACATGCACGGCTCGGGCGCAGCCGAGCAGTATATGGACGTGTTCAACAAGACGCTGTGGGATGAGTTGAATAACACCGGACAGATTCGGCTCGCGCCGAAGACTTCGTACCCGCTTTCGCTCCCGCAGCAGCCCAGCGATTTCAAGCCTCCGGTCTTGTTCTCCGAATGGACCCGGCCGCCGGTCAGCGCGAACTATCTGGCGTTTGGATATACCGCCGTCCAGGACAATCAAATCCTGTTGTATGGCAATTTCTTCAACCTGGGACAGTCCACAGTGCAGAGCGCACAGGTGTTCGGGAACCGCTATTACGGCGTCTTGAGCAATGACGGCGCGAAAAAAGTCGCGCGCGAATTCGCCGCGGACATTCTCCGGCAACTGGGCATCGCGAGCCTCTCCGGCACCAGGATTTATTTCGTCTCGGACCGCACCGGCAGCAAGGAAATCTGGTCGATGGATTATGATGGGTCGAACCAGCGCCAATTGACTCGCTATGGCGCAATTACCGGACAACCCGTGGTATCCGCGGATGGGAAGCTGTTCGCTTTTATGACTTACGCGGGCGGCAATCCGCAAATCCGGATCCATACCACCGATACCAGCCGCCGCCAGACCTTTGTGAATCCGGTGACCTCCGCCGTGGGAACGCCGGAGTTCACGCCCGACGGGAAGAGTGTCTTGTTTTCAGCGACCGTGGACGGATGGATGCAGCTTATGACGGCCGGGATCGACGGCAGCGGCATGCGGCGGATCTCCAACGTGCACTCAATCGAAGTCTCACCGCGGGTGAATCCCAAGACCGGCGGCGACCTGCTCTTTATTTCCGGGCGATCCGGACATCAGCAGCTCTGGCGCATGAATCTGGACGGCACGGATCGTGAGATGCTCACGACCGGTGAAGGCGACGTCGCCAATCCTTCCTGGAGTCCAGACGGACACCACATCGCGTTTTGCTGGACACGGGGGTACGAGCCCGGAAACTTCAATGTCTTCATCATGGACATCGCGGATAAGGTTCCGGTGCAGTTGACGAGCAACAGCGGAAGGAACGAGAATCCTTGGTGGGCGCCGGACGGAGTCCATCTGGTGTTCTCGTCCATGCGTGGACGCGTCACGCAGCTTTATACGATGCTGGCGGACGGGAAAGACGTCCGGCAGCTCACGACACAAGGCAATAATCTCCAGCCCGTATGGGCCAAGGGAATCGAGTAAAATCGGCAGTCGGTTGTGATTTAAGCAAGGAAGGCCATGAGGACACTAAGAATGCGAATGAATATGAGAACACTGAGTGCAGCGGTGTTCGCCGCCACGCTGTTTCTGGCCACCGCCGGATGTAAGAAGAAGGTCGCGGCTGCGCCCCCGCCGCCGCCGGCCCCGGTTGTTGAGACTCCGCCGCCTCCGCCGCCGAAGCCCCAGCCTCCCCGCATCGACACCTTCGCCGCCGAACCGGCGACCGTCGAGCGCGGCCAGTCGTCGACCTTGCGCTGGAGCGTCGCGAATGCGACCAATATGACGATCGATCAGGGCGTGGGCGCGATCCAGGCCAACGGGACCCGTCAGGTATCGCCCGGGAATTCGACCACCTACACGCTGACCGCGAGTGGATCTGGAGGTAACGTCACGCGTTCGGTCACCGTGACAGTGAATGCTCCGCCGCCACCGCCGCCGCCCAAGCCTAAGCCGACCGTGACGATATCCAGCGCTGAGCTGCTGAGCCGCGAGGCGCAGGATGTCTACTTCGATTACGACAAGAGCGACCTGCGCGCCGACGCGGTGCGCTCCGCGATGGCGAATGCCGAACTGCTGAGGCGGATCTTCGCCCAGGATTCCAGCTTCACGGTGCTCGTCGAGGGGAACTGCGACGAGCGTGGTTCAGCCGAGTACAACCTCGGCCTGGGTGATCGCCGTGCCACCAGCCTCAAGGACTACTACGTGCAGCAGGGCTTGCCCGCGAACCGGATCCGAACCATCAGCTACGGCAAGGAAAAACCGGTGTGCACCGATGCAAACGAGGCGTGCTACCAGCGTAACCGGCACGATCATATGTCGCCGGGCCAGTAGCACGGGGAGTGAACAGAAACGGGGGACGGCCTCCCGCCGTCCCTCCTAGAGCAGATGGCAAAGGAGGAACGTGATGAAGTTTTCACGCTTGCTGGTATCCGGGTTTATGCTGACGGGCCTGCTCCAGGCTCAGTCGGAAAAGGTGATGATTCAGGAACTGCAGCGGGACGTCGCTCAGCTCGCAGACAAGCTACGGCAATTTAAAGACGCGCAGGACCAGAAAAGCGCGGAGCTCGAATCCTTGCTGAAGCAGTCATTGGAATCCAATGCGAAGCTGGCGGCGGAGATGGGGTCGCTACATCAGAGCCTGACGGCCGCTATGGCCGAGCAGCAGGGCAAGCTGGTGCAGCCTATCAACGCGGTGGGTAATAAGGTGGACCAGTTGTCCCAATCTCTCAGCGCCGTCGAAACCAGCATGGACGCGCTGACCCGGAAACTGTCCGCGAATGACGGGAAGCTGACCGAAATCCTGAATAACGTGAAAACGATCAGCGCCGCGCAGCAGCCTCCGCCGCCTTCCGTTTCAGTTCCGGGCGGCGGGACGGCATCCACCGCGGGCGCCTCGGCCGAGGTAATGTACGAGAACGCCTATCGTGATTTCAGGAGCGGGTTGAATTCGCTCGCCTTGGATGAGTTTCGTACCTTCCTCGCACAGTTCCCGACCGGGGAAAATGCGCCGAAGGCTCAATACTACATGGGCGTGATTTACGACCGCGGCGAGCAATACGACGATGCCGTCAAGGCCTATGACGCCGTGCTGGAGCGTTTCCAGGAGAACCCGAGTACCCGCGACGCCTTGTACGGCAAGGCCGTCGCCCTGATGAAGCTGGAGAGGAACGTCGAGGCGAAGAAGGAGTTCAACGCGTTCCTGGCGAAGTACTCCACGGACGACAAGGCGGCTCAGGTGAGGCAATACTTGAAAGAGCTGAACGCGCCGGTGCGACCGCCGCTGAACAACGGTAAGAAGCGCACCAAGTGAAAGGACACAGATGAAACGGACACTTTTGGTACGGTTGTTCGCCGGGTTACTGGCGCTGACAGGCGCGTGGGTGGCCTATACCCAGACTCCGCAGGGAAAACAGGCTCCCGCGCAAACGAAAGCTCCCGCGCCGTTCAATCTCATCAAGGTTGCGGACGATCTATACGTCATCGACGGCGGCGGGGCGGGGAATGTGGCCGTTTACATCACCAATGAAGGCGTGATCATGGTGGACGACAAGTTCGAACAGCACTTCGACGAGATCATGGCCAACGTCAAGAAGGTCACGAATCAGCCGGTCAAGTACATTCTCAGCACGCACTACCATGCCGACCATAGCGGCGGGAACACGCGCTGGAGCTCGATCGCGGAGATTATCTCCACCCGCAACGCGCATGACGGGATCGTGCAGAAGAAACAGTCCAACGCACCCAACAATATGATTCCGGCGCGCGTGACGTTCACCGAGGAAACCGATCTGTTCCTGGGCGGCAAGGAAGTGCGGGCCAAATACTACGGCCGGGGCCACACCAATGGCGATGCGTTCGTGTACTTCCCGGCGCTCAAGGTTCTCCACACCGGCGATATGTTTACCAGCGCGACTCCCCTGATCGATTATCCGGGCGGCGGCAGCCTGGTCGAATGGACCAAGACTCTCGATACGGTAATGAACGATAAGAGTCTGGATTTCGACACCGTGATTCCGGGCCACGGGCCAGTGTCGAAGAAGGCCGACCTGCTCACCTATCGCAACAGGGCCACGGACCTGCGGACGCGTGTCCAGACCCTGATCCGTCAGGGCAAGAATCAGGCCGACGTCGCCAAGTTCATGACGGCCGAGTACAACTGGCAGCCCGACAGCCTCAACATGCAGTGGAGTCTGCCGGGCATGATGACCGAGCTTCGGTAAACGGCTCCATCCTTCTGATATAGTGTCTCGCATGAGCCGGACATTACTCGTGCGCCTTTCCGCGGGCGCGATCGCCCTGGGTTGCGCCTGGGTCGCCTACACACAAGCGCCTCAGGGAAAGCAAGATGGTAAGCAGCAGGCCAAGCAGGCCAACAACAAGCTCAACAAGGTCACCGACGATCTATACGAGATCGAGGGCGACGGCGGCAATGTCGCCTTTTACATCACCAACGAAGGCGTGATTGTCGTCGATGACAAGTTCGAGTACGACTTCAACGACATCATGGCGAAGATCAAGAGCGTCACCAGCCAACCGGTCAAGTACGTTCTGAACACCCATCACCACGGCGATCACACCGGCAGCAACGCGCAGTTCCCCGCGACCACCGAGATCATCTCGACTGCCAACGCCCGCAAGAACATCATCGACGGCAAGCAGACCGGCGCTCCGCGCGTGGTTTTCACTGATGAGACCGATGTGTTCCTGGGCGGCAAGCAGGTCCAGATGCGCTACTTCGGCCGCGGCCACACCAACGGCGATGCGATGGTGTATTTCCCGGCGCTCCGGCTGCTCCACACAGGCGACCTGGTTGCGGGCACCAGCCCGTTGATCGACTATGGCGGCGGCGGCAGCCTGAAGGAGTGGGCCGCCACGCTCGACGCAGCCATGAAGCTCGATTTCGACACCGTGATTCCCGGGCATGGCCCGGTAGGCAAAAAGGCCGACATACTCACCTACCGCAATAATGTCGAGAGGCTGCGCATGGAAGTGACCGGTATGCTCCGCCAGAACAAGAGCCGGGATGAGATCGCCAAGGTCGTCCAGGATAAGTACGGATGGGCGCCCACCGGCCTGCAATTCCAGCGCGGCTTCGATGGGATGCTCGCCGAGCTCAAGCGCTAACCACCGCAGCCCGAATTCTGATATAGTTTCCGGCATGAGCCGGACATTACTAGTACGCCTGTCTGCGGTTACGATTGCACTGGGATGCGCCTGGATCGCCTATACGCAGGCTCCCGCGCCGCAGGGCAAACAGCAGGCCAAGCAGCCTAACAACACCATCACCAAGGTGACCGACGATCTGTACGCGATCATCGGCGATGGCGGAAACTCCAGCGTCTACATCACCAATGAAGGCGTGATCCTGGTGGACGATAAGTTCGAGTACGATGGCCAGGACATCATCGACAAGGTGAAGAGCGTCACCAATCAGCCGATCAAGTACGTGCTCAACACGCACCTGCACGGCGATCATACCGGCAGCAACGAGAAGTTCCTGCCCATCGCCGAAATCATTGCGCACAAGAACGCCCGCGACAACATGGTGAAGAACAAGGCTCCGGGCGTGATGCGGGTGGTGTTCACCGACGAAACCGACATCTTTCTGGGTGGCAAGGAAGTTCGCATGAAGTGGTACGGCCGCAGCCACACCAATGGCGATGCGGTGGTCTATTTCCCGGCCCTGAAGATTCTCGCGTCAGGCGATATGGGTGCGAACAACGGTCCCAATGTCGATTTCGCCAACGGCGGCAGCATGAAGGAATGGGGCAAGACGCTGGACGAAGTGCTGAAGTTGGATTTCGATACCGTCATCCCGGGCCACGGGCCGGTCTCCAAGCGCCAATATTTGGTCGATTATCGCAACGTTGCTACTCAGATTCCGGTGACCGTTACCTCCATGGTGCGCGACGGCAAAAGCAAGGACGATATCGCCAAGGTGTTTACGGCCAACGGCGGCCTGTGGGTCAACCCGAACGTCGTGAACAAGCTGGACCAGATCATTGCGGAGCTGAAGAACTAGCTCTTTGGAAAACCGGACCGAACCAAAGACTCTCAGGCAGTGGATCCGGTACGTCGTTGTGGCCGTGATCGCACTCTGGCTGGTCATCTGGATGCTGCGAATCTCCGGCATCAACATTCTGTAAATCACATGTTGTAAGGGAAGGCGTGGTAAACTGCTCTAAGAGTGGGCCTGTGGCGCAGTTGGGAGCGCGCTTCCATGGCATGGAAGAGGTCGTCGGTTCGACTCCGACCAGGTCCACCAAATCTCAAGACTTCGTTCGGCGGCGCTTGACCGGCCTTTTGGAAACACCCTTTTTTGCAACAGTTGTTTTGATAACCGTCTTGCCGGTTCCGCGTGCCGCGGCCACTGCACCCGCCTGTCCCATCGCCGCCTGGATGTAGCGCCGAACGAAGGGCCGCTCCAGGTCGCTCATACTCCTGAACTTGATATGCCGCATCGCCTTACCCTCTCCCTCCAGCACGCGGTTAGGATCGGGAAGGATCGCGCCTTGAGGGAAGCCGAGGTTGATGTGCCCCGCGTGGGTGGTGATGTAGCAGAACATGTCCTTCATCTTTCCGCTGAAGCCGAACCAGATGGCGACGGTGTAAACCTGATAGATCGATTCGGAAGCGTTGGGCGCTTCTTCGAGGATGATCTCGCGCAGCGACAGCGCCAGGTCGGCGATGGTGCGGTCGTAAGCGGTAAGAAAACCGAGCAGGTGCGGATCGGGCGGACGTCGCTTGATCGGACTGGGCATGATCGGACAGAACTTTCCTGATCCCCCACCATCGTATACAATCTAAAGCTGGAGTTAGCGTCCGGTGCAAGTGATTGTGCGCAGTTCATCGCTGCTGTTCTTGCTATTCGCCATTGTTTTCCAGCTTCCGGTGACCCGGAGGCCTGGTAAACCGGATGCCGGCCGGTGACCTGAAGGGCGGCGCCGCGCGTTATGCTTGACGTAATGCATAATCCGCGTTATGATTCTAAATGATCGTCAGCTACCGGGACAAGCGGACCCGGGACTTCGCGATCGGGAAACGAGTCAAAGCGCTTTCTGGAATTGAACACCCCGCGCGTTTGAAGCTCGACCGTCTTGAGGCCGCTGTGACTCTCAGGGATCTTGCGGTGTTGCCCGGCAACCGTTTTGAGGCATTGACTGGGGATCGCAAAGGCCAGTACAGCATCCGCATCAACGATCAGTGGCGGATTTGCTTTCAGTGGCCGGAGAAGTCCCTGGGGCCCGCGAACGTGGAGATCGTTGACTATCACTAGGAGAACGTTATGGCAGTGACTACGGTCCATCCAGGGGAACACCTGGCTGAAGAACTGGAAGCCCTCGGCATGAGCGCTGCTGCGCTAGCGAGACAGGTCAAGGTGCCGACCAATCGCATCACCGAAATCATCAATGGGCAGCGGGCCGTCACCGGCGATACAGCTTTGCGCCTCGCCCACTTTTTCGGTACGAGCGCGGAGTTCTGGCTCAATCTGCAGAGCCTCTATGAGCTACGATTGGCTGAGCAGAAGGCCGGCAAGGCGATCAAGGCCCTGCCTACGCTCAAGGACCATACTCCCGCTCATGCGTAGCGAGGTGAGATGAATCTCGACTTGAAGGGTCGCACGGCGCTGGTGACCGGGGCAGGGCGGGGCATCGGGCGCGCAATCGCTATCGGGCTGGCGCAGGCCGGCGCTTCCGTGATGCTGAATGACCTCGACCGCGAGGTAGTCTTCGAAACGGGAACACGGATCGATCAGGTGGGCGGCGCCGCCAAGGCCATGCCGGGTGACCTCACCAAGGCCGATTTCCCGGACAAGCTCGTGAATGCCACGATCGCGGGGTTTGGATCGCTCGACATCATCGTCAACAACGCGGGCTATACCTGGGACAATGTGATTCAGAAGACCACCGACGAGCAGTTTCAGGCCATGCTCGACATTCACGTGGTTGCGCCGTTCCGGGTGCTGCGCGCCGCGTCCAATTGGATCCGTGAAACCGCCAAGAAGGAACAGGCCGAGGGCCGGCGTGTGATGCGCAAGGTGGTCAACATCACGTCGATTTCGGGGATGGACGGGATCGCGGGGCAGGCCGGCTACGGTTCGGGCAAGGCCGGGATCATCGGGCTGACGAAAGTCATGGCGAAGGAATGGGGACGCTATAACGTCAATGTCAACGCCGTGGGCTTCGGGTTTATCGAAACGCGGCTGACGCAGGCGCTGGGTGGCGAGATCGACGTGCAGGGCCGCAAGATCAAGGTCGGCGTGCAGGAAGGCGTACGCGAGGCGCTGCGGGCCCAGAACCCTCTGGGTCGGTTCGGAACTCCAGAGGAGGCCGCCGGGCCGGTGCTGTTCTTCTGCTCGCCGCTCTCGGATTACGTCACGGGCGAAGTGCTGCTGTGCTCGGGCGGCAGCAGGGTCTAGCGCTTTAGGTTGTCCTCGAACAACTTAAATATACGCTTGTACTCGTCTGCCCAACTTTCGGGTCGTACGAATCCGTGATTCTCCACCGGGTACATGGCAACAGACCAGTTCTCCTTCCGCAGTTCGACTAGCCGCTCGACCAATCGAACCGTGTCTTGGAAAAACACGTTGGTATCCACCATGCCGTGGGCGATCAGCAGCGCGCCCTTCAGACCGTCCGCGAAGTAGATGGGGGACGACTGGCGGTACGCGTCCGTATCCGTCTGCGGCATATTGAGGATGTTGGATGTGTAGCCGTGATTGTAGTGCGCCCAGTCGGTCACCGGCCTTAGGGCCGCTCCCGCCGCGAATGTGTCGGGCGAGGTGAACATCGCCATCAGCGTGATGAATCCGCCATAACTGCCGCCGTAGATGCCGATGCGCTTGGGATCGGCGTCTTGCGCGACCAGCCACCTCGCGCCGTCGAGATTGTCCTCCAGATCCTTGCCGCCCATGTGCCGGTAGATGGCCGTGCGCCAATCGCGGCCATAGCCCGACGAAGCGCGGTAATCCATATCCAGAACCATGTAGCCGTGCTCCATCAGGAAGTGGTGAAACAGGTATTCACGCGGATAGTTGGATGACCACCACTTGCCCACGTTCTGCAAGTAGCCCGCGCCATGGACGAAGACCACTGCAGGCCCGCCGGGCCGGTAATTCGCGGGCTTGAAAAAACGCGCCGGGATCATCGCACCATCGCGCGCCGGGACTTGCACGATGGGCGCGTCCTGCCAGGGATAATTCCAGAAGTCTTTCGAAGGCGAATCGGTCCGCTTAACACCGACAGTACCAGCGGTGTTTAAAGCAGTGTAGAGTTCGGGCGGCCGATTCACGTAGGAATAGACATCCGCCAGGTACTTTTCATCGCGCGACAGAATCACGAAATGACGTCCCGGCTCGGTTGTAATGCGCGTGCGTGGGCCGCCCTTGATGCTCATCGAGTAAAGCTGGACCTCGGCGAGCCCGGCCTCGCTGGTTCTGAGGTAGAACTTCGAACCGTCCTGGGAGAGCTTGACGTCGGTGACTTCGAACTTGCCGGACGTAAGCTGCTGAGGATCGCCGCCGAGTGCCGACACTTTGTAGAGATGATCCCAGCCATCGCGCTCGCTTTCAAAATATACTTCGTCGCCATTCTTGAGCCAGCCGAGCGTTTCATAGCCCGGCCCATCGAGCCAGGCATCATCGTGCTCGTGGAACAGAGTGGTGGTTTTCGCGGATGCCGTGTCGAGCAACTGAATCCAGCGATCCTTGTTATCGACGGAACCCACGACCATCACCGCGCGGTTGCCTTGTTCGTTGAATAGCGGTAGATCGAGATTGACTTGTCTGTCGCCCAGGCCCGGATCGGCCCACTGCACTTCGCCGGTCACTGCATCGAGAATGGCTACGCGTGTTCGCTCCTGAGGATCGCCGACGTTCGTCCGTCCCTTGATCTCCTCGGTGTAGCCCGATTCGGTGACGTAGTTCGGAACGTTGTCCGGCTTGTCGCCCTTGGGACCTTCTTGGATCAGGGCGATGACGCATTTTTCGCTGGGACACAGTTCCAGGTTCTTGACCGTCTGACGCTCAGCAAGCTCGAAAGCTTTGCGCGGATTCTCACGCTTCTTCTTGGCTTCCTCGGCGTCCTTCTGCCGAGCGCGGTCGCGCACTGCCGCGAGTAATTCCTTCTCCTGCTTCTGTAGAAATTCCTGACTGCTCCCTGGCGCAGGTTTGTCGGACGGAGCAGGCGACTTCTTTATGTCCGTAAACTGCTCGAACTGGCCGTTGGCGAGGTCGATAACATATAAGTTGTCCGAGCGGGTGAACGCGACACGTTTTTCGTCCTGTGTGAAACGAGGATCTTTCTCGGCGTCGGTTGTCTTGGTGAGCTGACGTGCTTTGTCGGTGGAGAAGTCATACAGAAAAATATCACCGTCCCGGACGTAGACGGTTCGTTTTCGGTCTCGCGTCGTGTCTCCGGAAACGGGAGGCGCGATCCTGGCGTCTTCTTCGCTGAGCTTGCGCGGATAGCCGCTTTCGCGCGGGACCACCCAAGTCTCTAACGGCTTGTCAATAGGTTCGATGGCCTGCTTCCATTGGAAGTAGATCCGTTGGTTGTCGCCGGACCAGCGCACGTCCTGCGGTGGGTAGCCGTAGAGCTCCGGCCCACGCATGATGTTGTCGATGGTGAGCAGGAACTTGCCTTGCGCCGAGACTTCGGACCGCTGTCCTAGAAGGAGCGCCAGCACCGCTATCGCCAGCCAAATGCGCCTGAACGCCATTACATGCGATTATATGACGCTCCGCAGACGCCTCAGACCTTCTGCGAAGGTAGCGGGCTCGGGCAGCAGGCTCAACACGAGGAACGCCTCGGATTCGAAGTCGAAGAAGAATCCAGGCTGCACCAGCACACCGGAATCGCCGAGCAGCTTGAGAGTCCACTCCTCCTCTGTGTGGGTTCGAGGTACTTGCAAGACGGCGTACCAGCCGCCTTCCGTGCGCAGCAGCGTTGCGGCGGAGCCGTCGACGATTCCGCGCAATCGGGCGAGGTTCGAGGCCGTGCGCTGTCGAATTTGCTCCAAGATCCCACCCGAAAGCCCGAGCAACCGGGGCAGGGCAACCTGAACCGGCGTCGAAACCGAAAGGTATGTGTCGGCGATCAGCTCCAGCGCGTCCATTGCTTGATCGCGATTCGGCCCGCTGGCTACGATCCAGCCAAGCTTCATCTGCGGCAGCCCTGCGATCTTCGACAGTCCGCTCATGGAGAAGGTCAACGCGCGGCGTTCACCCGTTAGAGTGGACATACGCTCCGGATCCTGGCCGAAAGCATAATCCCGGAAAACCTCGTCAGACAAAATAGCGAGACCGCGCTCGGCAGCGAGCGCATCGAGAACATCGAGCTCTGCGCGCTTCAGGAACGATCCAGTAGGATTGTTGGGGTTCACCACCACAATGCCCCGGGTTCGAGGCGTGATGGCCTGCTCCAAAGCGTCGAAATCGACGTGCCAGACGCCGTCATAGCGTAGCGGATACTGGCGGATGTCGACCGACTCGAGGCCCGCCAGAAACTCAAAAAGCGGGTACGACGGCCGGGGCGCCAGGATCTCGTCACCCGGATTCGTCAAAAGCTTAAAGAGATACGCGTAAGCCTCACTTGTACTTGCAGTTAGCAGAACGTTCGCGTGTTTGATGTGCGGCCCGTAGTAGGCGGCGACAGCGGTGCGTGCCGAATGCAGCCCCTGCGGCGAGGGATGGTAGCGTAGAGCGCTCGCATCGGCCAGCGCGGCCAGGATTTCGGCCTGGGGATAGGTAAGACCGACGCGGGTCGGGTTCGACTCGGTCAGATCCAGTATTTCAGCGCCGGCCCGGCGCTTTTCGGCCACTAGCGCGGAGAGGCGATTGGGGATCTGGTTCCACTGGAGTCGCGACGAGAACACGTTACTTCTTTGCGACCACTGTAATGCTGACCTCGGACATACCCTTATCGGGGCGGACGTCGATCATCACGTTGCGGTGGTGGGAGTCGTCCCCGGCCGCGAGAAATCCGCCATACTCGCCGCCTCCGCGCGCCTCTTTGTGCACACCGGCTTGGGCGAGCTGCCGCTCGTAAAAATCGAGGATCTTCTCAGTCGGATCTTTAGTCTGGAAAACGAACGCCGATCCGGCCTTCTGGGGACTGGACTCGGGGTAGGCGGCGATCCAGTTGGGGAGCGTCTCAGGATCCGCAGGCTGCGAGTCACACGCGCCGGCCAGCATCGACAGAACCGCTAACCCGATCCATATGCGAGCCCTGGACATGGGTGTCATCATAGCATTCCTACTTAAATGCTCCGAAAGTTTGACGCTTGGGGGAACCTACGCTACCATGATGTTGCGGGGTGGAGCAGTCTGGTAGCTCGTTGGGCTCATAACCCAAAGGTCGAAGGTTCAAATCCTTCCCCCGCAACCAACAAAATCAATTACTTCCACAACATCTTCTCGGTTTGATTGTGGCACTGCTGGTTAGCACTCGGAGGGTATCGTTCGCCCCGGTGCCGTTCTGCGGCGAGCGAAGTCCAACTAATCTGGACAAATTGCAAGTCGAAACCGCTGATGCACTCGTTGGGTTCGCCCCCAAGGTCTCTGAGGAATTGGGACCGGCGTGGCGAACAGTTGCGCGATAACATAGATGTAAAAGCGCTCAAGTGGTTGCGTGCCTGGGCGCGATCCCGGACACGGCAGGCCCAGATGCGGTGCATATCGCCGCAGCGGCAGTGGAAGAGTGTGAATTTCTGCTTACCTGGAACTTCCGGCATATCGCGAACGTTCGTCTTCGCCGGGAAGTGGAGAGGATTCTTACGAACCATGGCTACACCAAAACGACAATCCGTACGCCGGAAGAGCTTACCTGAGCAGAAACCGTGGGAAGACGAAGTGCTCCAAGAGGTTTACACGGTGCGGGACTCCTACGCGGCAGAGCACGGCGAAAGCGTAACTACTGACGCGGCCACGTGTACATCCGTCCTAAAACGTTCCGTTCACTAACGCAACGATTCACCTGTGCCTTGACGCGCGCACACATCGTACACACAAATCCTGGCTGATATCGCCTAGGCAAACAGAACACCGAGACGGCAGACCGGCACTCACTGATCGAAGCGAATCAGCAGCCAATCACGTTGGTTTGTCGGGGCGGGGCATTCGAACGCGCGAGGGCCGCTTCTCAGCGGTATCGGAAACGCCTGAATCTAAGTTCCTCACGGTAGGCTGAACGGCAAGCCGAACGGTAAATAAATGGGATGGAGTCCGCAAGCTGGACTGCACCGCGAACATAGCCCGGAATAGAGGCTGCATGGTAAACCGGAATCGAATTATTGCAGAGCACAGGCGTGCAGTTCAAATGACGGGATGCCTTCAACCAATCAACCAAGAGGCGCATGAACGCCCAAGATCTACGCCCCGAAAGTTACGACTAGTGCTTAGGAGCCACACGAACTTCTTGCGCATCACAGGAGGGTTTTCGTCGTCGAAAACGGGCGGGCGAGCGACCAGGAAGTCCGTTGAAGTGGGACACAGGAACGCACTTGAGACCGAGATCCTTCGAGGCCTGAATCAGGGGGAGGAAGCGATTCTGCATCCGTCTAACTACCTAAAGGAAGGCTCTGCAGTTTCCGGGCCGCTAACAGTGTGGGGCAAAGGACGCAATTGCTCCGAGCGGTCTCGCGCAATTGTCACCAAATGAACGCGGACGGCCAAGTCTGCCCAGTCTTGGCTTCGGCACGAACCGTGCATAGCTAAAGGGTGAGGCGCTTATGGCCAACCTGCCAATTCGAGTCCTCGTCGCAATCGCAATGGGGATATCTCTTCCGACCCTTTGGTCGAGGAATACATCGAAGGCCCAAAAGCGCAGTATCATTACTGCGTCACGAGTGATCCTCAGGTGAAATTCCCGCCTGCGTTGGCAGCTCTGATTTTATGCACGCCGGCAATCTCAAGTTCAGCCGAGCTAGGAGCACATACTCTGGCGGCCTGGGATCAGTATATTGGGGCAGTTGATGCGCGCGTTAACTCGGCGACCGCCGGACAGAAACCATTTCTGTGGGCCGACGAAAATCTGAGCAGAGTCCGACGAGTTCAGCATGGCGAGGTGGTCGTTTCGCAGGTCAAGATAGAGAGTGCACAGGTTGTCCCGGGTGGACTGATCCACGACTGGATTGGCACTGTTTTCGTCCCGGATGTGACATTGTCCGAAGTCTTTGCCGTCGCGCGCGATTACGACTCTTATCCGAGGTTGTATGGACCTACGGTTGCCCGGGCAAATCTTCTCAGCAGGGATGGGAACGAGGACCGTTTCACGATTCTATATGTGCGCATGGTGCTCTGGGTAACTGCTGCTCTTGAAGCAGAATACAAGGCCCACTATTTTCGGGTAGACGCGACACGGTGGTACTCCATTGCCCGAAGTTCTCGGATACAGGAGTTTGAACAGTACGGCAGGTCCGACCAGCGCAAGATGCCTCCCGACGATGGAAACGGCTACCTGTGGCGCACCTACAGCGTTACGAGATACGAGCAACGGGATAACGGCGTGTATATCGAACAGGAGAATATCGGTTTGAGCCGACAGATTCCTCCAATGCTCCGGTGGGCGGTTGAGCCAGTGGTGAAGCGGTTATCGAGGAACTTGCTCATGAGGTCACTCCAGCAGACTCGCGAAGCGCTAGCCTTGAAATCTAATCGATGAACCAGCGCCAGAGTTTACCTGATACGTCGGCTACTCGGACAAGTGTCCAGAATCAGCGTTCGAAAAGATAGGTGCCCGAAAAGACGTATTATCGGTTGTTCACGAAAGTTGCCGCGGAGCTGGATGCAGATTGACGCGGTTTCGCAGAAATATGTGAATGCGTCGGCGATTCGACGTAGCGTTCAGAACGTATACGATAATGCCGCGCGTGCTACGCGGATAGACTTATGTTCCCTTTTCGAAAGGTACTATTTCTCGTGGATTACTCAGCACCATGCGAAGCCGTTGTGCCCTACCTCCAGGAGATAGCGCAGCGTTTTTCCGCGAACGTCAGTCTGGTGCACGCCTTACCCACAACCGAGAAGCCGCGTCCTGCGCCATCGATTATTTTTGAAACCAGCAGATCGCGGTCCCTGCGCGGAATATACAGGGCGCTGCCTCGTCGGCAGTCGCAGTCGAGCCACTCTGTTAGGCAATACGTAGGATCGAAGATCACGCGGATTTAGCAAGTGAGCGGACGGAAGCTGTCTTCCTGGCAAGTCCGATCCGCTTCCGTTAATCCGGTAGCTTTGATCTGGAGTGCTCGGGCGGCGGGAATACTGGGGCGAAGACGGGTAGGCCGTGCCCGAGCACTTCAGATAAGGCGGCATTGAACTGAGCCGAAGCAGGCTATGCGTTTTGAATCCGATTTAGGCGGTGTGGACTGGAGAGGAAGCATGGATGGAAAGGGTGGCGGGGAGGGCGTGAGGCGGTCTGTGCGACCCGCGACCGAGATGTAACGGAGGAACTGGTGTTGACGGGGCAGTTTTGTCGTGCGTTCGGGCGCAGCGATGGTATAGCGATCCACGTGATCGCAGCGATGGAGCGTCGAGTTTGCCGGCTGCGGTTTCGCGTCATCAGGAAGAGTTGATCCGAAAGAAGCTGCTAAGCCGGGACGGAATTCGTTCAACGACGTGCAGTCGGCCAAGGCGGCAAGCCGGACAAAGCGGTAACTCAGCGTCGGCACCGGTGCCGGTTTCAGCGACCGTCAGAGCGAGTGGCACACACAACAGTCTGCGGCATGTTTCCAGAAATACTTTCCGTTGACCGTTGGCCAGGAATCCGAAGTGGCGGATGCGCACGAAACCCTTGGGCAGTACGTGTTGGAAGAATCGCCGCAGGAACTCGGGCGCCGCGACAGTCATCTTCTTTTGCTTGTTTCCATGCGCGTAATCCTTCCATAAGAAGGTCACCTGACCATCCGCGATGGAAACGATGCGGTGATTGGAGATGGCCACACGGTGGGTGTAGCGGGCCAAGTAGCGGATAACGTGTTCCGGGCCGCCGAACGGAGGTTTTGTATAGACCACCCACTCGCAGCCGTAGGCCTTCTTGAGCAGGCGGCCAAAACCGCGACGCGTAGCGAGGTCGGCGAGAACGCCGTGGAACTGAAGTTTGCCTTGTCGAACTGCTTTACGCAGAAAGGCCAGAAACTTTCCGCGAAAGAGGCGGCTCAACACTACGATGGGGAGCAGGAAGCGGTCGCCGGAGCCGACCCATCGTGAGCGGTCCGATGACATGCCGCCTCCGGGGACCACGCAGTGAATATGTGGATGGTGCGAAAGGTTCTGGCCCCAGGTATGAAGCACGGTCAGGAAGCCGATTTCGGCCCCGAGGTGCTTGGGGTCGGCGGCGACTTCCAGCAAGGTTTCCGAAACAGCCCGGAACAGAATGCCGTAGAGGACTTGTTTGTTTTGCAGCGCTAACGGTGCCAGCAGATGCGGCAGAGTGAATACCACGTGGAAGTAGGGAACGGGCAGCAGTTCGGCCGTACGGTTAGCGAGCCACTTCTGGCGCGCCGCGCCTTGGCACTTGGGGCAATGCCGGTTCCGGCAGGAGTTATAGGAGTTGACTCGATGTCCGCAACGGTCGCAGGCGTTCAGATTGCCGCCGAGAATGGCCGTCCGGCAGTTTTCAATCGCATGCAGGACTCGCAAATGTTCGGAGTCCAGCAGATGGCCATACTGTTCGACAAACTCGTGGCTGTGGTTGCGAACGACATCGGCCACCTCGTAGGGTGGCCGCTTGCTCACGGCCTAGTCTGAGCGTGACCGGGTAGCTGGTCCAGCGGGCTAACGATCTTCCGGATGTGTTGCTGCGAGACTTGCAGGTAGATGATGGTGGTTCGCACGTCCGCATGGCCGAGCAAGAGTTGGATCGTTCTGAGATCCGTGCCGGATTCCAACAGGTGCGTCGCGAAGCTGTGGCGCAGCGTGTGTGGGGAAACGGTCTTGGTGATCTTGGCTCTGGACGCGATGCTGCGGACCATGAGGAAGACCGACTTCGTCGTCATCGGCTTGTCAGGGCCATAACCCGGAAATATCCACGGCTTGGGTCGGCTAGCTTTCCAATACCGCCGGAGCGTCTCCAGCAGGACCGGTGAAAGCATGACATCCCGATCCTTGTTCCCCTTGGCTTGACGGACGTGAATAACCATCCGGCTGCTGTCGATATCGTCAACGGTGAGGCGGCAAGCCTCCGACACCCGCAAGCCCGCACCGTACAGCACCATCAAAAGCGCGCGATGTTTGAGCGTTCGCGTGGAATCGAGCAGCCGAGTGATCTCCTCTTGGCTCAACACCGTCGGCAGGCGCTTGGGTCGTTTGGGATACGGGATCTTCTCGGCCATGAACGCTCGGCCGAGAGTCTTCACATACAGAAATCGCAGCGCTGCCGTTGTTTGTATGTACGTCGCCCAGGACACCTTCTTCTCCTGGACCAGGTACAACTGAAACTGTTTGATCTCCTCAGGTCCCAGTTGCGCGGGGCTGCGTCTGAAGTGTTTGGCGAACTCGGTGATCTGCCGCAGGTAGCAGATGGTAGTGGATTCGGAGTAGTTGCGTCGCTGCAACTCCTCCTGCATTCGCTTGCGAAGTTGGGTCACGGAATCTCCTTCCGCGATCCACGATAGACAAAACGTCCCGCTTACCGTTCCGCCGCGAAGCGGCTTAGTTCAATGCCTGTTATCGATCCCTTTAGTCGCAAGAACGATGGTAGAAGAAACCTTTGTGCCGGCAGAAATCTGCAGACTCGACGAACGGTCCTCGCTTGGTCGTCAACGAGACCTTTTCGATGCGTTCAGCAAGGATTGTGAGCTTGCGAAGTGTTCAGCCATGCCACGACCTGCTCCGCTGACCACCGGCGTCGCAGAAGCGAGGCCGACATATCGTTCCTAATCCGACCGACTTTCTACGACCCGTCCAGAGAAAAGTTCCGAGTGGCCGACGCCGGATGCTACAAGGCGACTCTCGCAGCAGGTACCTCGATCCGGTATACCGGGTACTGTTCGGCGATCGCCCCGAAATCAGCCAAGGGTGCCGCTATGGATAGAGGAAAGTGTTTACGGCCACTCGACGCCACACGCACGTATTCTCGAAGAATCGGTGCGCGCTGCTCCGGGGGCACCAGCGCGAGATGCACGCGAACAGATGCTCCTTGAGAAATAATGGCATCACCGTGTGCTGCCTCAAGGTTCTGCACCCAATCAGAAACTGCCCCGAACATGGAGACGACATAGCGTTCTCCGTCCACGGTTGGAATGACTACGGCATCAGCGCGCACGCGGCCGGATACGCGATCGCGGACTTGAAGAGCCACCCAGTTCCGCGGCGGCAGTCCAACTCGCGCCCACCAGCAGAAGAATTGGCTGACTGAGTGGCCAAGCCATGTCGGGCGGCGATTCCGGTAAAAGAGGCGATTGAACGCGCCCTTCTCGGCCGGATCGCGGTCGGTGAAAGTATTCATTGGCCTTCTGCTCCGCCACTGCGGAGCAATGTCGCGCAGTGAAGATATGTTCTAGTTTCAGCTTAGGCGCGTTGATGGCCTCGGGCGAGCCAGCAGCAGGCAGGGTCTCACGAACTCTTCGAGCACCTTTCACAAGAAGAAGCGGTCTATGCCATTCAATGTTCTGTTCAACTCAAAGCCGGCGGCATTCACCATCATTATAGTTGCGATTGCTCGAGCGGAATCGTGAATGTGAAGCGACTTCCGATTCCTAGTTCGCTTTTAAGCCAGATCCTTCCGCCGTGCTGCTCCACGAGTCCTTTCGTGATGGCAAGACCTAGTCCGGTGCCTTCGGATCCGCCTTTAGTAGCGAAGCGCACTTGATAGAACTTGTCAAAGACCGCTTGGTGCTGCTCTTCCGGGATTCCAATTCCTGTGTCCGATATCGATATCTCGGCGAAGCTGTCGCGAGGCGCTGCTTCGACCCAGATCTTGCCGCCGTCTGGGGTGAACTTGATCGCGTTAGTTAGCAGGTTGTGCAGCACTTGTCTGAAGCGCATTTGATCCGCGAAAACCGGCGTGGGGATCGCGAGGTCGGTTCGAATATCCACCGACTTCGCCGTTGCGCGCGATCGAACAGAAGAAAGCACCTCCTCTATAACTGGATCTATGTTGAACGCCTCATGCCGCAACTCAAGGCGGCCAGCTTCGATTTTGGTCAAGTCGAGAAGGTCGTTGATGAGCTCGAGCAGATGCAGTGAATCACTGTGAATATGGCTGATGAAGCGCTTTTGCTTCTCGTTCAGTGTTCCTTCGATCTCCTCCGCCAATAACTCAGCAAACCCGATGACGGTGTGGAGCGGTGAACGCAACTCATGGCTTATGTTCGCCAGGAACTCGGTCTTGAGTTGACTGGCTTGCTCGGCTTCCCGATGACGCAGTTCCAATTCATGGACATATTTCTCCTGCATCACACGGAGTTGGTCCTCCATTTGTCTGCGCCCCGTGATGTCGCGAACGATGGCAGTGACATGGAATCCGGCGCCGGATTTCACCGGACTGAGGCTGATCTCGACGGGGAAGTGCGAGCCGTCCTTGCGGCGTGCCTCTAGTTTGAGGCCGATGCCCATCGGACGGATCACGGGATGGTTTAGGTAGTTCGTACGATGCCGCTTGTGCGCCTGGCGGAGCGCTTCAGGCACCAATATCTCCACCGTTTGCCCAAGCAATTCCTCGCGCGTGTAGCCGAATATTTGCTCACCCATGCGGTTCAGAAGTACAATGCGGCCCTCGTCGTCGAGTTCAAGGATCGCATCAGGAGCACTCTCAAGGAGTTCTCCTAGACGACGTTCGGCATCGCTAGTCGGCCTCTGAATCCGCCGCGGCATGATGATGTTGTCCAGCGTATCATGCTGCCCAATGGACCCCTCTCTCGACGGGTCCGTCTACGGGCGGACGGTTCGTTCCCCGGCGCGTATTTACGCCACAGCGGGATTTGTCAGTCGAGCCGCAACAGCCTGAGGGCGCCTCGGCGCGTGCCACTCCTTTATCCACCAAGGCTCTAAGCCGGTGGCCTGCAATACGGCAATTACACGCTCCGGATGCCCCAGATCGCTCCAGCCAGTACGGCCAAGCCGTAGAGCGACCAGTCGCCTGGTTTGAACCGCCAAGACTTCCCGCGAAAAGTCGACAGAATGGATACGCTCGTAGAGCGAGTCCTCGATGTGCACCTCCCCGCCGGCCCACACCGAACTCTTGCGGAACGCCTCCACCAAGCCCGTGAGAGCCGCGTTCACCATTTCAAGAAAGCTGCGCACATGCCCCACCATCACGAACGTGTTCCAGAGAGATCCTCGCTCGAGCAGTCCCCGGGCTACGTGGACGGCCGGCTTCTCGCAGAACCCTCGGACGTGGAACGAGGCGCCGCCCGCGGATGGCCCGAGCTCGATCCAACCATATTCGACTTCCGGGCCCTGCGGAGGAGCTCCCAGTAGCACCACCGAACTGGTACGCCGCGCAGCGATATCAAAGGCGGTGTCCAAAGCAGCCGTGAATATTTGCTCGTCGGAATAGTGGTGGTCACATGGCAGGATCGCCACGATGGCGTCCTTGTCATTCTGTTCGATGCTCAGGAGGCTGTACAGTATCGGCGGTGCGGTACCTTTGTTCGCCGGCTGTACAATTCTCTGCGACGGGCGGATCCCCAGCTCTTGAAGATAGAAGGCGCGATGGCTCCTCGTTAGCGGAAACAAGATCTGTTCCCAGGGGATTTTTCGTTCCGCTCTTTTTCGCGTCTGCTCCAGCAAGGTATCGTTGCCAACCAAAGGACAGAACTGTTTCGGGCGGTCATCGCCACAAATAAGCCGTGTCAGCCGCTGGAGGCGTGTTCCGTCTCCACCCGCCAAAATCACGCCCCAGCGGTTCCCCCGAGCGGCCGAGGCCCTCGCGTGGGGCGCGACGGATAGAATTGGTATCAGTCCCGTCTCGCGCCCCGCGGCGACGGTCTCCTCCGACTGCTGCTGACTTACTGTCTTTGCCGCACAGCTGTCTTTTGTGTTGAATGAATTCACTTCGGGTACCTTCCGGCAATGTATGTTCTGAACGAATTATGGAACGACGATGAGGTGGTCGACGACGCGAGAAACACCCGGCGCCGCCCATGCCGCGCGTCCCGCTTCTTCCTTTTCGAACCAGGAGCGGACGTTCCCGGAGAGAGTCACCGCGCCGTCCTGGGCGGACACCGTAATCCTCCGCGCGTCCACTTCCGCGCTTCGCCGTAGCGCGTCCTCGATCTTGGTCTTCACCTCAGCCGTCGATAGCTTCGGTTTCACTTCGATCTTGTTGGTGACGCCGCGAACGCCACTCACTTTCCTGGCACAGCTCTCCGCAGCTTCCCGCTGATAGTGCCATTCCACATTGCCTTCTAGCGTCACAAAGCCGTTTTGAATGCCAGCCTTGAGGCGATCGTCGGGGACGCTCAAATCAAGTGCCATCGCTCCGAGGACGTCACGCGCGATCTCAGGATCCGTGCGTGTCATCGGCTTCACGTCAATATCGTTCGCGACAGCCTTAACGCCATAGACGGATTTCGCAGCCTTCTCGGCCGCGACCTTCTCGGAGTAGCTGTGAACGAAGCCCGTGAGTGTGACCGAGCCCTCTTTCGCGTTGACACTAATGTCTTGCGACACAATTTCCGGTTGCCATTCGAGTTGCCGGAGTACGGCGTCTCGAAGTTGCTTGTCGCTTCCCTTTTCCATCATTGTTTGCATGTCATGAACTCCTTTGGCTAACGATACTTGAACAGTGCTACCTGAGCCCAGCGCGCTGCGAAATCTGGCGCTTCTCGGGCGCCGAGGCCGTTTCCATTTATGCGGTTGCTAGTTTAGTCTGAGGTATTTCCTGCTGCGCGATCTTGCGAGGCTCATTCTGGCAAATGGCTTTCAGCGTCCGAATCACATCATCTTTAAAGACGCCGTCAGTCTCCGCCTTAACGTGAAGGATTACATCATCTATGGACAGGAGCCCTTTGATGGCGCGCGACTTGTCTACCACGGGAAGGCGGCGCAATCTTTGCTTCGCCATGGTTTTCAGCGCGTTCCTAATATCGTCCTCAGGAGAGCAAGCAGACGGCTCGCGGTGCATGATCTCGCCCACCGGCAGGTCAGAGGGATTCCGGTTCTGCGTTCCTAAGGCGATGAACAGATCGCGGTCCGTTACCATGCCAACCAGCTGGCCAGAGTCCTCAAGAACCGGGAGAATACCGCAGTCTCGATTCCACATAATTTCTGCGGCCGCAGCAGCGTTCGTGGCGGGACTGCAAACCGAAACTTCTTTTGTCATCACGTCTTCAACTCGCATGTGTCAGTCTCCTCTCAGGCTTTCGTCGGCGTACCTTTTTTCCCGGCATAGAAAGTCTCCGTTTCTCCAGAAGAATGAACCGCCACGAAACGAAAGTGTGCGGCGTCATCGAAGACTCTTCGTCGGGCAGGCCGGAAGGCGGGAAAATAAGTGTTTTCCGCCATTCGCCAGCGACTCAGGCTCTCCATCCAAGTCAGCCGGATAAACCAAGATTAATCCCCCAGTACTAGAAGGTACTACTCGAAAAAATACCAGTTTTCGAGGGGAAGAGGCTTCAGAATGTGCCGATTACGTGACGATCCCGTGCCTCGCCGCGTACCGGCCGAGCTCGGCCGCCGTGCGGAGCCCAAGCTCATCCATAATGCGGTATTTATGAAACTCCACGGTGCGAGGAGAGACATTTAGCTTGATAGCAATGGCCTTGACGTGGAGTCCCTCGGCTAGCAGCTGCAGTACCTCACGCTGGCGTGATGTCAACTTGTCCAGTGGACTCCGCCAGCTCTGAGCTCGAGATGAAGCCGCATTCCTCACTGCCTCCGCGATCGATTTCGTCACGTAGACGTTCCCTTTCATCGCCTCTCGAATAGCCGTGACCAATTCCTCGCCGGCAGAGTTCTTCAGGACGTACCCAGAAGCTCCCGCGGCTAATGCTTCGGTTGCGAATGTGACATCCGGATGCATGGTGAGAAAGATGATTCTGACGGTTCGATCACTCTTGCGGATCTGTCTCACAGCCTCGATTCCGTTTAGCAGAGGCATCGTGACGTCGGTGATGATGATGTCCGGCTGGATATCTTGCGCCGCGCGCAGCAGCGAACGCCCATCATTGACGACGCCAGCAATCTCGAAGTCGGAATGATCCAGGACCCGCCGCAGTCCTTCGATGACGATGTCGTGGTCATCAGCCAGCAGCAGTCTCAACGGTTTCATTTTCCTTCTTTCTGAGCGGTACGAAGACTTCCACGGCGGTTCCGGTCCCCGGTTTTGACCGGATAGTGAAATTGCCATTCACTAACCGCACCCGTTCCTCCATGCTGACCAAGCCTAACCCGCCCTTTCCCCTAACTGCATTCACGTCAAAGCCATTGCCAGTATCTTCAATCCGGAGTTCGACGCCCCCTTGCTTCCCCGAAAGCATGACCCTAACGTGTGCAGCCTTGGCGTGCTTGGCGATATTTCGAAGACTCTCTTGCGCAACTCGATAGAGGCACGGAGAAACATCTTCCGGGAGTGAAGACGGGACGCGTTTGGATTCGAATTGGGGCGGGACGCCCCCCTGCGCTGCGAAGCCGACGCATTCTTCCCTTAGAGCGGCTTCCAAGCCAAGTTCATCGAGGATAGCGGGATGGAGCCGCCGCGACAGTGCATGAACGTTTTCTGCCAAGGTGTTGGTCCGAGCGCTGAGAACGCGGATGCGTTCGCGGAGCGACTTGGGCGACTTCACGGATGGCTTGAGGAGCGTAGAGATCTCCATACCCAATGCAGCCAACTTCTGACTGAGATCGTCGTGCAGTTCCCGAGCGAGATCCTTGTTACCGGCTTCTTGGAGGTCAAGAAGGCGAGCCGTCAAGGTCTGCAGTTCCTTTTGGTCTTGAAGTAGCGTTGCCTCGATCTTCTTGCGTTCGGTGATATCGGAAACAAAGCTAACCCCAATCACGCCAGTTCGCGTCTCGAAATAGCTCAAGCTGATGTCGACCGGAAATTCTGACCCATCCTTACGCACCGCTAAGAGGTTCAGGCCAGCGCCCATAGGACGCATGCGGGGCTTCTGAAAGAAGCTTCCCACATGTCCAGCATGCTGGTGCCGGAAGCGCTCCGGGATCAACATGGCTAACGGCTGGCCGATCATCTCCTCGCGCTTGTAGCCGAACATTGCTTCGGCGGCCGGGTTCACTAGCATAATCCGGCCCCCGGCGTCGTGAGTCAGAATGGCTTCAGGTACCGTTTCGAGCAGTGTGCGAACTGCTTCGTTGCTTTCCCGCGCCTGCTCCTGAGCTTCTATAAAATTCGTGACGTCCACGCCCGTACGAATCACGTAGTCCACTACGCCGTCATCGCGTACCACTGCAGTATTGGTCCAAGCGATTAACCGAGGCTTGCCTCGTTTCGTGAGCCAATGAGTCTCTCCTTGCGCCGTTCCGCCCCTGAGCACTTCCTCGAAACCTCTCTTCACCTGAAGTCTCTCTTCAGGAATGGGTAGAAAATCCCAAAAGAGCTTTCCTTTCACCTCTTCTAGCGAGTACCCTGTCAGCTCCTGTGAGGCGCGATTGAACTGAAAAATGCATCCTTTACGGTCCAGAGTGATGACCATTAGGTCCTTGGCCGCGTCCAGGATCACTGTTAGGAGTTTTTCCCGTTGCGCGCTCTGCTGCAACTCGTCAACCGATGTCCCGACACCTACTATCGGGAAAGTGCGACCGTCAGCTTGAGAAGGGTGTTTAGCATCTTTGCGTGTCCCAGGGGAGTCTCCGCTGCTAGCTGTCGCAGGAGCTGCTGCGGCAGCTCGTTTTGCAGATTTTCGAGAACCTCTTTTTCGTTGCACAAGCGCGTCGTGGACGTTCTCAGACTGCCGCATACCGTTGCAGCGCCTTTCAACAGAGGTTATCACGCCCTCGACTCGGGCTTTCGAGTTTTGCCGCCGCTACCGCTACGGAATGCGCCGCGACCGAAGCCGCAGTCGGATGACGCCTCGCCTGCATTGCACCCTCACGTAACCCCGATCGGAGTAGAGATCGCCACTTTGTCAGGATCCCCGACGCCCAGGAGGTTATCCAATTCCGCCCGTTCAAGCGTTTCCTTTCGAATTAGCTCTCGCGAGATCCGTTCCATGGGTTCACGCTGCTTCGACAGGATGTCGGTGACACGCTTACGAATCTCATCAACGATACGCCGCGATTCATCATCGATCCTCTCCGCCGTCCGTTCGCTATAGTTACGCTCCTCCATATCGAACGGTGACTTTAAAAACTGTGCTGCCGTTGGCCGTCCGTAAGTCAACGGACCGAGTGCATCGCTCATTCCAAATCGGGTCACCATCTGTCGCACTAGTGCCGAGGCACGCTCGAGATCATCGGCAGCTCCTGTGGAGACCACGCCGCCGTAGTGGATCTCCTCTGCTGTTCGTCCGCCCAGGAGTACAGAAATTTGATCTTCCAACTCGGGCTGAGTCATCAAATACCGTTCCTGCGTGGGCAACTGGAGAGTGTAGCCTAAAGCTCCGATCGAACGCGGAATAATCGAGACTCGATGCAGTGGGTCCGCGTGCTTCACCGAAAGAGCTACTAACGCGTGGCCCGATTCGTGAACGGCGACCCGCTCTTTCTCCTCCGGGCTCATTACGCGGCTTTTCTTTTCCATGCCGAGCATGACCCTGTCGGCCGCTTCTTCCAGGTCGCGCATCTCCACTCGTTCACCACCGCGGCGTACAGCCAGCAGTGCCGACTCGTTCACAATGTTGGCCAAGTCGGCTCCCACCATGCCGGGCGTACGTGCCGCGATCGTTTCCAGTGCGGCATTGTCCGCCATGAGGATCTTTCTCGCATGCACCTTCAGAATTGCAACGCGGTCCTTAAGATCGGGACGATCTACCAGCACCTGGCGATCAAACCGGCCCGCTCGCAACAGAGCTGGATCGAGCACTTCAGGCGTATTTGTGGCGGCCATTATGATCACGCCCTCTGAGCTTTCGAATCCGTCGATTTCGGCCAACAACTGATTGAGCGTTTGCTCACGCTCATCGTTGCTAAACCCGATCGCTCTTCCGGAGCTGCGCGCTTTGCCGATTGCATCCAGCTCGTCGATAAACACGATGCAAGGCGCCTTCTGCTTGGCTTGTTCGAACAAATCGCGCACCCGAGCCGCCCCGACGCCAACGAACATCTCGACAAACTCCGAGCCCGATATCGAGAAGAACGAAACGCGAGCTTCCCCGGCCACGGCCTTCGCCAGCAGTGTCTTGCCCGTGCCTGGGGGGCCCACCAGAAGGACTCCCTTGGGAATCCGACCGCCGAGCTTCTGGTATTTCGCTGGCTGACGGAGGAAGTCAACTACTTCCTCTAGTTCAACTTTGGCTTCATCCACGCCAGCCACGTCCTCGAACGTGACCTGCATCCGGCTGGACTCATCATGAATCTTGGCGCGGTTCTTGCCGAACGTCAGAGCGCCGCTGCCTTGCGCCATTCGGCGCATTCCGACGCCATAGATCAGCACAATAAATAGCAATGGAAGCAGCCAACCTAGCAGGCTCCAGATCCAGGAACCTTGCTCTATTCGCCCGCCGAATCTGACGGGGTGAGCCTCTAGCTCCTTGAGAAGAAGGGATTCGTCGACGCCAGGCAATCTAGTCGCCTTGATCGTAAGTTGCTGAGTTGGCTTGGGATGCGAAGAATCGCTCTTGAGCACACCGATCAGCTCCCGTTCGGTTATCTGTACATCGGTCAAATTGTCAGCGCGGAGCTCAGTTAGGAATTCGCTGTAAGAGACCTGTTTGGGGCCTGTATTCGTCAACCGGCTGGTCACATACAATAGCACCGCGAAGGCAACAAGATTGATCGCGGTGAAAACCCACCGATGCCAGTTTGGTCGGTCCATTCCGAAATCCTTCAGAGCAAGCTGCTAACCATTAGTAGCGCCTCGTTAGCGCCACCGCCGAGCTCGTCCCGCGTTCTGGACTCTGCTGGTCGCCAGTGCGGTCGCAGCAGCCCGGGTCGATATCCCGGCGCGGCGCGACTCCTCAATCACCATCGTCGTGTTCTTTCGAATCTTGTCATCGATCGCTCCAAAGGCGGTGCTTTCGCTTCCGCCGTGGTATTCGATGGCCGCGCAGATGACGCCTCCCGCGTTAACCACGAAGTCGGGCAGAACCAGGATGTCGCGGGATTCCAGGATAGCCTCCGCCTCTGGCGTGCACGGGATGTTGGCCCCTTGGGCGACAATTCGGGCTTTCAGCCTCCCTGCGTTCGTTTTGTTGAGCACATCGGGTCGCGCAGCCGGAATCCAAATGTCGCATGGAATGTCGATGATGGCTTCCGTACCAGCCTTCTCTCCGCCCGGGAAATCAATCACGGACCCGCCGGTATTTTTCAAGGAAATTAACGAGCTTACATCGAGGCCTTTAGCCGATGATAGTGTGCCGCGGCTGTCGCTGCATGCGATGAGTATGCAACCCTTTCGCGAAAGGAATCGTGCAGCGTGTTTGCCGACCGCTCCGAAGCCCTGCACCGCTAGGCGGGCGCCTTTCAAATCGAGATTGATCGCGTTAGACGCAACCTCCACCGCGGCCGCCAGCCCAAATCCAGTGGCGCCAATCTCATCTAGCGGTATTCCTCCCAATTCTCTCGGCAACCCCACAGCCCGGTGGATTTCGTCATACACCCAACCCATGGCCAGTTCGTCCGTGCCCATGTCGGGACCCGGGACATATTCGGTCAGGCCGGCGATGGCGCCCGCGAACGCGCGAATGAGGTTTTCCTTCTTCTGCGTTGGCATCTTCGGGTCCCCGAAGATCACTGCTTTGCCACCACCGTGAGGAAGACCCGCAGCCGCGTTCTTCAGCGTCATCGCGCGGGCCAGCCTGCATGCCTCCTCGGCTGTCACATCGGGCGCCATGCGGACACCGCCGATCGCTTGACCGCACGCAGTGTTGTCGATCGCGACCACCGCCCTTAGACCCGTTTGCGGCAACGAAATATACACGACCTTGATTGGGCCGAGTTCATCCACGAATCTGAAAATATCTTCCATGACTAGACGCTTCTAGTTGTCTCCGCCGTCCGAGCTGGATCTGCTTGCGCCACCCGATCCACCGGTATGGGCGCGATCAAGCCTTCCCGCATCAAGATTTGTACAGTTTGCTGAGCGTCCTCAATCCTGCGCATGGCCGTCCCGATGTATTCGTCTCGCGACCTGGTAACACGCGCTAAGCTCGACTCCTGAGCCTTCATCGCGGTTGCGGCGGCGATTCTGGGAACCACCCACCAGTCGGCCATGGTGGGAAGAATGGTTTCCTCGGACAAGCCATGCTCCTCGGCGCATTTAGCGAGTTCGATCGCGGCGGCCATCGCCATCTCATCGCTGATGGTTACGGCCCGGGAGTCCAGGGTTCCTCGAAAGATCCCAGGGAACACCAGCGAGTTGTTCACTTGATTGTTAAAGTCGCTACGTCCCGTGGCGACGATTCGCGCTCCCGACTCCTTCGCATCCCATGGCCAGATCTCCGGGTTCGGATTGGCACATGCGAAAACGATCGCGTCTTTGGCCATCAGACGGACCCAACTGGGCTCAATGACGCCCGGACCTGAAGAACTAAAGGCGATGCACACGTCAGCGCCCCGAAGGGTCTCCGCAATTCCTCCAGCGACGCCTTTACGATTCGTTTCTTGGCAAACCGCCCACTTCTCCGGAAACTCTGTCCGCTGGTCCTCGATGTCGCGGCGATTCCGGTGAAGCGTCCCCCGCGTGTCACAAGCCACAATTTGCCTGGGATCGATTCCGTAAGCTTTCAGCAGGCGATAGCTCGCAACATTTGCTGCGCCCATCCCGATCATTGCGATTCTCACCGAGCCAATCGGCTTGCCGACCACCTTCAACGCCCCGATGAGCCCCGCCAATAGAGCCGTGGCCGTGCCCTGTTGATCGTCATGCCAAACCGGGATTGGCATGCTCTTACGCAAATCATCCAGGACACGAAAGCACCGCGGCTGCGCGATGTCTTCCAGGTTGATGCCCCCGAATGAGGGCTCTAAGAACTGTACCGTACGCACGAATTCCTGCCGATCCTGCGTGGCGAGGCAGATTGGAATCGCGTCCACACCGCCGAGGTACTTGAATAACAGCGCTTTGCCTTCCATGACGGGCACTCCGGCGTGGGGTCCGATATTGCCAAGGCCAAGTACACGGGAACCGTCCGAAACGATTGCGATCATATTGGATTTGTTCGTCAGCTCGTAGACCCGTGCGGGATCCGCTTGAATCGCGCGGCACGGGGCGGCCACGCCTGGTGTGTACCAGTACGCGAAATCAGCAAGATCGCGGACGGGGCACTTCGGCGCAACTTGTATCTTGCCCTGATACAGCGCGTGAAGACGGAGGGATTCTTCGGCCGGCTTGTTAGCTTTCGCTTCGAGTTCCTGCCTAGTGGGCATTTTTTCTGGCGGAGACGGCACGGGTGTTGGAGTCTCGCTGATGGGCATGAGTTCTCGTCCTCGTCGCTGGTTCTGGAAGCACGTGGCACGCCGCCCCCTATTGCCGTGTTTCTATGGAGTTGCGAACTCAGCAGGCCTCATCAGATGCGGACCGGCTTGCGAACCTGTGCGAAATCACGCACTCCGTGGCCTTTGGCCCAGCCCTTGAAGTAACCGTTACGTTGCGGCGGCCGGGGGAAGGGAGGAGACATCCCGTCGCAATGGGTGCCGGACAGATTTCAGCGGTGTGTGGAGCGCCGCTGCAGCATGTGGAAGTAGCCATTCTGGCTACGCATGGAAGCGCAACGGCGCACCTTGATTGCTACATCTGCCCTGCATCTCTCTCGCCAACTGCCTGCCCCGCAGCGAAGGGCTGAGACGGACCATGTGAGCTGTCAGAATTCAGTGGGCGTGGGATTGCTCTCATTGCATCGCGATAGTAAGGGAGCAACCAATGTATCGGCAAACCGTACTTGCTTTTCTCACCTGGTTTCTCGGTGTGTCGTTCGTCGCAGGGCAGGGAAGACTGGCGAACTTGCCGTCTTCACCAGCAGCGGCTGGAGCGTCCTGCAGCCGCGTTGGAGAAGTACTGGGACGGAACGTGTTTGCCCAGACGTTTCTGCTCAAGCTGGACGACGGCCAAATGGAGACTGTGCCTTTCTCGCGTTGGACGGAGTTTCTTAAGATCTCACCGAATTCAAGGAGTCGAAACCCTCGTGAGATTGAGCCGACTGACATACGGCCAGGATATCGGCTCTGTGTGCTGCTCGATCCCAGCGAAGCCACTGCCAGGGTGATTCTCGTCTTGGAACCAGTCCGAGCACTGGTCAAGAGAGCCGCAGCAGGGCGGGACTAAGCGGCGGACAATCGGTTGCTGGAATTGTAGACTGGCGACGTGACCGCTCGGGCCCTAAGGCGGCTTGGCGACCGGCCAGACCGGTTGCGAACTGTCAGCGCATTGTCAACAAGATTCACCCACGACTTCAACTCGTCGACTCGCCGCTGAAGATTCTGGTCCGCTTGTGCGCCGGGCCTTTTGAACGCATCGCTTAATTCACGCTCCAGCATGCGGATCCCCGCAAGTTGGCCCACAATCCAGCAATCCTTAGCAACGACATCCGTCTTCATCTACCCGACCTCCAAGTGTTTTGTAGTAACTGCCGAGTTCGGGAGAATCAAAGCAAGTCGATGACCAAAGTACGTTGACATTGAAAAGGTTCAGGCGATCGCACGGTGGGGCTGACCCGTTTCGACTCTAGCGATCGCGAGAGCGGTCTTGATGGCGGTATCCGGGTTTAACGAAATCGAGTCAATTCCCAGCTCTACCAGCCATTCCGCGAACTCTGGAAAATCCGACGGCGCCTGCCCGCATATGCCGATTGGCTTGCCGGCACGCTGGGCGGCGCGGATCGCATCCTCGATTAGGCGCTTCACCGCCGGATTGTTCTCGTCGAAGAGCCGGGCCACAGTCCCGGAGTCTCTATCAAGACCGAGGGTGAGCTGTGTTAGATCGTTGGACCCAATGGAATAGCCGTCGAAGACCTTCAGGAACTCGCTGGCCAGAACGACATTGGAGGGTATCTCGCACATCGCGTAGACTTCCAAACCGTCTTGGCCCTGCGCCAAGCCGTTGGCGCGCATGGTTTCGATAACCTTCTTCCCTTCGTCAACTGTCCGACAGAACGGGATCATGACCTTGACGTTGAATAACCCCATGTCCTTACGCACGCGCGCCAGGGCGGTGCACTCAAGTGCGAACCCCTCGGCGTAGCCGGGATGATAGTAGCGGGAGGCTCCACGAAAGCCAAGCATCGGATTCTCCTCGTCGGGCTCATACTCCTTGCCACCCAAGAGACGCGCGTACTCATTCGTCTTAAAATCGCTGGTTCGCACGATGACCGGTTTCGGATAGAAAGCCGCGGCAATTCGCGCAACGCCTTCGCTGAACCGGCTGATGAAAAACTCGCGAGCATCCTCATTCCCGATTCGCTCCCGGATCTGCCGCACTGCCGCCTGGTCTTTCAACTGAGGAAAGCGCGCGAGTGCCATCGGATGAACGCCGATGTGATTGGTCACAATGAACTCGGTGCGCGCGAGTCCAACCCCAGCGTTCGGGATGAAGGAGAACCGGAACGCCTGACTGGGATCGCCGACGGTAAGCATGATCTTGGTCCGCGTCGCCGGTACGGACGCTGCGTCGATCTCTTCGGTCCCAAAGCGCAAGCGGCCCTCATAGACGTGCCCTTCTGAGCCTTCGGCGCAGCACACGGTAACTTCCTGTCCTGTAGCGAGCCGTTGTGTTGCGTCGCCGGTCCCAACGATACAAGGGATGCCAAACTCTCGTGAGACGATTGCCGCATGCGCGGTTCGCCCACCTTGGTCGGTTACGATTGCGGCGACACGGCGCATCACGGGTTCCCAGTCAGGGTCAGTGCTCTGAGCTGCCAAGACTTCACCGTCATGTACCGAACCTAGCTGGGCGATGTCCCGCACCACCCGCACGGGGCCAGCGCCAATCTTTTCGCCCACGGCCTGACCGGACACCAGCACCTTGCCGGGCTTATCCTTCAAGCGGAACACGGAGGCGGCAGCGGTTTGAGGTTTAGCAGAGTGTACTGTCTCGGGACGCGCTTGGAGAATAAACAGCTCTCCGATGATGCCGTCCTTCGCCCATTCAATGTCCATCGGTTGCGAGTGGCCGGCAATTTTGGAATAGTGTTCTTCGATCAGGCAGGCCCATCGGGCGAGTGTTAGAACGTTTTCGTCGGATAGGCAGAACCGCTTGCGATCCTCATCTGGAGTCGCTTCGCTCCGAGTTGTGCGTGTACCTTGGCCGTAGACCAGACGTACTTCCTTGCTTCCAAGCCGTCGGCCGATAATCGCTCGATGCCCTGTCGTGAGCGTCGGCTTGAAGACCGTCCACTCGTCGGGCGTCACAACTCCCTGCACGACGAATTCTCCCAGGCCGTATGAGCCGCTGACGGTGACCGCGTTGCGGAATCCCGATTCTGTGTCGAGTGTGAAGATAACCCCGGAACTCGCCCGATCAGAGCGTACCATCGCCATCACACCTACCGATAGCGCCACCTTGAGCTGCGAAAATCCGAGCCGCGCGCGGTAGCTGATCGCACGGTCCGTAAACAGGGAGGCAAAACACTGGTGCACGGCTCGGAGAAGCCCTTCGGGGCCACGAATGTTGAGGAAGGATTCTGCCGCCCCGGCGAAAGACGCTTCAGGAAGGTCTTCGGCTGTTGCGGAAGAACGAACGGCTAACTCCGGCTCTCGGCCGAGACGGTCTATCAGACGCCGGTAGGCATCCAGAACCGACTGACTCAACTCGTCTGGCAGCGCGGTATCGAGAACGGCTGTCCGAGCGGCATGACCCCGTTGGGCCAACTCCTCCAGGTTCTCCGGGTTGAAGCCGCTGAGGATCTTATCGAGACGGGCTCTTAAATCCTGCTCGGCAATCAAGCGCCAGTACGCGTCTGCAGTGGTCGCGAATCCGTCCAGGACCCCCACTCCCTGCGGCTTCAGTTCACGAAATAGCTGCCCCAGAGATGCATTTTTCCCGCCTACGCGAGGAACGTCCTGCATTCCGATTTCGCTGAAGTCGAGCGTGTAAGAAAGCGCCATGCTTGTGACTCTGCACTCCGGAGGCCAAAGCCGCTGCAATGTGGGTGATGCGGAAGGCCAAATTCCGTCAGAGCTGGGTGTCTGGACGCACATTCACCCTCTTGATTGCGCACAATGCCGCAGGTCCCTCCAGTGTCTGATCTCAGAAAGGCGGAGCCAGCCCGACTTCGATCTTATTGGTGATTCCACGCACACCCTTCACTCTCGCTGCGCAACGCTCGGTGGCGTCCTTCTGAGCGGCGTGGTTCACTATCCCTGCGATCGTAACAACGCCATCAGCAACCTTGACCGTAATCCGGTCGTCTGGAACGTCAATATCTTCCTTCATTCTCCGGGTGACTTCCCGGGCAATCTCGGCGTCGGGGCGTGTGCCTGCTTCGCTTTTCGTTCTCGTCGGCATATGGATGCTCCTCTTAAGATCTCTTGGATACTTCACTTCTTGGCGATGCGGGGCACTAAGAAACTCAAGACAGCCCCTGCAGCGAACCCAATTGCAATGGAACTGAATGGATTCCGCTTAATGCTATGAGCAGCCTGCTCAAGGCCGTCCTCGACCGCGTAGCGGCTCCGCTTGACTAGTCGCTCGGCAGCGATCCTGCCATCATTGAGTTTCTCGGACACCGCGTCCGTCGCGTCGTTCACGCCTTTCTCGATCCGCTTCGCCGCTTCTTCCAGACCGTGTCCGTAGCAGGCCGCAGCATAGCACGATCGAGTCTCGGTGCCCTTTTCGAGCTTGGTCTCTTCCAAAACACTTTTCATGGGATTCTTCTCCGCTGTCAATGGATGCAATGGAGGTACCAAACCGGAATGCCGCGTTTGAAATGAATCCCAACACGCTTCAGTTCCAGATTGGGCAGACACTTCGGGGATCGGGAACCCCGCAAACCACCAGTCTGGAAGCCGGGCGCTGCGCTGACAGCCTAAACTTTCCGATGCCTTTACTCGCAAGATCAGTGGCCTGACGGCTAGTGACTGTGCGCCAAACGCCTCAGTTAAGGCGAAGAGTGGTTCTCAAGTTGCACTGGCTTGTCATAGAAGAAACAGCAACCTAGCAGGATTATTCTCCCGGGTCCTGTTGTCTCTGTCGAAGGAGGTCTTTGTGCGCAAATTACTCTTCGTGGCTGGTCTTGGAATGGGCGGCATGCTCCTGCTTGCTCAGAACCGGCCTCAGACTTCAGGCGGGCTCATGTCGGTGCAAATGATCATCACGGTCGAAGCTCGGCATGGCAAGGACGTTCCGTCGCTGAATCAACAGGACGTTATGGCACATGAGCGGAATGAGCGCCTCCAGGTAACGGATGTGGTTCCTCTCCTAGGCGAGCATGCGGGTCTTGAACTTTTTCTCTTACTGGACGACGCTTCAAGCACGAGCCTCGGCTCACAATTCGGGGATCTACGCCAGTTCATCGAAACCCTACCGGCGACGACGTCGGTAGGAGTCGCCTATATGCACCACGGAACCGTCGATATTGCGCAGAACGTGACAGCAGATCACAGCCGCGCCGCGGAAGCTCTACGACTCCCCCTGTTTTCGGGCGGGCCGAGCCCGTATCTCTCTTTTAGTGATCTGATAAAGCGGTGGCAAGGTAACTCAGCGCGTCGTGGAGTTGTCCTCGTGACCAGCGGTGTCGACTCCCTGGGTGGCCTGGGGCCGATGAATCCCTACCTCGACAGCGCCATCGCAGACGCCCAGCGCCAGGGGATCGTTGTTTATGCGATTTACATGCCAAGCGCCGGCCATGCGGGCCACAGCCTTTGGCGCATGAACTGGGCCCAGAGTCACCTCGCGCAGATTGCCGAACTAACCGGGGGCGAGGCTTATATGCTGGGATTCGGTCCTCCTATTTCCTTCGCCCCGTACCTTGAGGACGTGGCTGAGCACCTGGCTCATCAATACCGCGTCACCGTTCTATTCAAACCAGCGCCCACAGCTGCCTTCCGCGACGTGAGATTCATCACCGAGGTGCCGAATGCGGAGCTGGTATCCGCAAGCAGGGTCTATGTTCCAACTGGACGCGAGGAGCCGAGGAGATAAAGGTATGAACAAAGAGAAGAGTATTCGATTGCTGAACCAAGGAGTCGCCGACGAGTTGCAGGCGGTCCAACAGTACATGTTTTTCCACTTTCATCTCAATGATCAGGGCCTCAAGCCGTTGGCGGCGCTGTTCAAGCGAATCGCGATCCAGGAGATGGGTCACCTGGAACGTTTCGCCGAACGCGTTCTCTTCCTGAAGGGCGAAGTGGAAATGGTTCCTGCAGGTCCGGTCGAAAAGATCACCGAGCCAGAAGCCATCTTAGACAAGGCCATGGCCATGGAACTGGAGGGTCTTCACACCTACAACCAAGCGGCGCTCGAATGTTCGGCGAATGCAGATTCTGCTTCCAAACAGCTCTTTGAGCAACTGGTCGGAGATGAAGAGGGTCACCTAGATCAATTCGAGCAACAGCGCGATAACATCAAGCGCTTTGGCCTCAGTTATTTGGCCCTTCAGTCCTTTGGTGACAAACCCCCAGAAGGCGGTCCCATAGCCTAGGTCAGCCAGGTGAATCGAGAAAAGGAGCCCGAAATGATAAGGAAAACGCTTACGCTGATGGCGGTGCTGATCGTGGGCGTCCTCGGTGGGTCGTGGGTCACAACCAGAGTTTTCGCCTATGCAGAAGTCAGCACTGACGGTCAAGTCTCATTCGCAAACGGCTTTGCGTCGGTTGCGAAGAAAGCATTGCCTGCGGTTGTGAACATCGCGTCCTCCAAAATCATTCGACTCCCGGACCAAGGGCAGTCACCATTCTTCTCTGATCCCTTCTTCCGCCAGTTCTTCGGAGATGACTTCTCTCGACTGCCTCGAGAGCAGCGCCAACGCAGCCTCGGATCCGGAGTCATCGTCAATAGCGACGGGTACATACTGACCAACAGTCATGTCGTTGCCGGTGCCGATGAGATCAAAATTTCTCTAGGTGACAAGCGAGAATTCAAAGGCCGCATCGTGGGTACCGATCCCAAAACCGACGTGGCCGTGGTGAAGATTGAGGCGAAAGGTCTGCCAACCCTTACGTTTGGCGACTCTTCCAAGGTCCAAGTGGGCGAATTCGCACTGGCCGTCGGAAATCCATTCGGAATCGGCCAGACTCTCACCATGGGGATCATCAGCGCTACAGGGCGTCGCGGCCTTGAAATCGAGGATTACGAGGATTTCATTCAGACGGACGCGGCCGTCAATCCCGGAAACTCCGGAGGTGCACTGGTCAATGTCCATGGTGAACTGATCGGCATCAATACCGCCATCGTTTCGGGAGGTGGAGGTGGCAACCAAGGAGTTGGGTTCGCAGTGCCTATCAACATGGCACGCGCGGTGATGGACGAGATCGTGAAACACGGCAAGGTCACTCGGGGCTGGCTGGGGGTGTAAATCCAATCGCTCTCTCCGGAGGTCGCCAAGGCGTTCGGGCTGACTGGCCAGCCGCGCGGCGCGCTGGTGACCGATGTATCTCCGCATAGCCCAGCCGAGCACAGCGGCATCAACAAGGGAGACATCATCCTGGAGCTGAACGGAGCTCCTATGGACGACAGCCAGGAACTGCGCCTGAAGATCTCAATGATGGTGCCGGGCGCGACAGCAAAACTAAGACTTTTGCGCGACCGCCAGGAGCGCGATATCGCCGTGACTCTGGCCGAGGCACCCACCAAACCGGAGAGCGAGGTTGGTCCAGCCGCGCCTGTGATTCCGGGACCGCACCTTGGCATTTCTTTGGGCCAGCTTACGCCGCAGACTGCGCGGCAGCTTGGGCTTCCCCCGGAGACAACAGGCGTGGTTGTGACGGACGTGACGCCGGGTAGCCCTGCGGAAGAAGGGAGATTGCAGCGAAACGACGTCATCCAAGAAGTGAATCGGAAGCCGATCGCGACGGTGGACCAGTTTCAACGCGCTATTCAGGCGGCCGGAAACCAACCAGTGCTGCTTCTGATCAACCGAGGCGGCGACCATCTGTACACCGTCGTACCTGCTCGATGACCGAAAGTGATCCAATCTCACAGATACCTCAGGGCACCCGCACATACGACGAGAGGCTAGAGAGCGCCATCATTGCCACAACAAAGCTGACTCGCCGTTTTGACGGGCTTGTAGCTGTAGACGATCTCACGTTCTCTATTGACGCAGGAACTATTTTCGGTCTGCTCGGGCCGAACGGAGCGGGCAAAAGTACTCTTATCAAAATGCTAACGACTCTCCTACCACCCGCAAGCGGCACAGCGATTGTGGCTGGATTCGATATCCTGTCGCAGCCAAAAGAGGTGCGGCGGCACATCGGATACGTATCGCAGATGCTCTCAGCAGATGGCGAGCTTACCGGCTACGAGAACCTTCTCATTTCGGCAAAGCTGTATGGGTTGTCACGGTCGGATCGTGTCGAGAGGATCTCGCAGGCTCTTGAGTTCATGCAACTGCAGGAAGCCAGGAACAAGCTCGTGAAACAGTACTCGGGAGGCATGATCCGGCGCTTGGAGATCGCGCAATCCATGCTGCATCGGCCACCAGTCCTCTTCCTGGATGAACCCACAGTGGGACTGGATCCAGCAGCAAAGCATTCGGTATGGCAGCGGATTTTGGATTTGAAGAAAGAACTCGGAACCTCAGTTTTGATGACGACGCACGACATGGAAGAGGCCGATCATCTTTGCGATGCAATTGCGTTTATGCATCAAGGAAAGCTCCTGGCGACTGGGTCGCCCGCAGAACTGAAGACTGCTCTTGGACCCGGCGCCAACCTTGATGATGTGTTCATTCACTACGCCGGCACGTCGATCGTGGAAGGAGGAACTCTGCGAGATGTTGCCCAAACTCGCCATACCGCGCAGCGCCTGGAGTAGTTCCGCGCCCTTTATCTACCTGCAACAGACCTCTGCCGTTGCCGAATCAGACGTTCGCAAACTCATTCATGATCCCGTGGAGCTATTTACCAGGATGGTGCAACCAGTCTTGTGGTTGGTCGTGTTCGGGCAGGTCTTCGCACGAACCAGGGCCATTCCGACGGGCGGATTGCCGTATCTCGATTTCATGGCTCCGGGGATTCTTGCTCAGAGCGTGGTTTTCGGCGCGATGTTTTACGGCATTTCGCTGATCTGGGAGCGCGATCTGGGCGTAGTTCATAAGTTTCTCGTGAGCCCGGCTCCGCGCACGGCCCTTGTACTGGGAAGAGCGGTATCATCTGCGATTCGCGGCTGTTTGCCAAACCCTGGTCCTGTACGTTGTCGCGCTCCTGCTCGGAGTTCATCTGCGGCTGGAATGGCACACGATGGTAGGAGTGCTGGCTGTGGTGAGCCTTGGTGCAGCGACTTTCTCGACTTTTTCACTCATTGCGGCTTGCATCGTCAAGTCTCGCGAGCGATTCATGGGGATTGGACAAGTTCTTACTATGCCGTTGTTTTTCGCAAGCAATGCGATTTATCCGCTGAGCATGATGCCAGCCTGGCTGCGTGCTCTATCCTCTGTGAATCCTCTGACTTACCAGGTAGATGCACTGAGATACTTAATGGTCCAGGGAGGCCATATCGAGTTCGGATTGGGCTTCGATTTATACGTGCAGATACTGATTTTCGTCCTTCTCATCGCAATCGCGGCGAAGCTGTATCCGAGCATTATCCGCTGAGTCGCAACTCTCGCCAACAGAAAGCCGCTTTCGAATTTGCCTGAGGATCATGGTGAGGTGGGAAGCTAGAGCAGTTCAGCGCGCAGTGTAGCCACCGTCGATCACGAGTTCGCTCCCGGTAATGAATTTTGCTTCTTCGGAGGCTAGATAGACGATTCCCCACCCGATATCATCAGGCTCGCCGACGTGTCCAATTGGATGCAGCGCATCAAGCCGTTTTCGCGCTTCGGCAACTTCGCCCTGTTGCCCCGCAAACTTCTCCACCATGGGCGTCCAGATGAAACCAGGGTGAATCGAGTTGACTCTGATGTTGTCGGGAGCGTAGATGAGCGCATCGTTCTTCGTCATCAGGCGAACTGCGCCTTTCGATGCGTGATAAGGCGGTACGTCCCCGGCCCCGACGAGTCCGTAGATCGAAGACAGGT
>JAIQFI010000083.1 GCA_020073345.1 Terriglobia bacterium | reverse complement strand
ATACCGAAGCCTGACGGGCGGCAACGTCCGTTGGGCATCGCGACACTGGAGGACAAGCTTGTTCAACAGGCCGCGGTGACCATCCTCAATCAGATTTACGAGGTGGACTTCCAGGGCTTTTCGTATGGGTTCCGGCCCGGTCGCAGCCCGCATCAAGCGCTGGACGCGCTGTATGTGGGCATCCAACGGAAGCGCGTGAACTGGGTGCTCGATGCCGACATTCAGGGCTTTTTCGACAATGTATCGCACGATTGGGCCTTGAAGTTCATCGAGCATCGCGTGGCCGATCGCCGGATGCTTCGCCTGATCCGAAAGTGGTTGAAGGCGGGGATATCAGAGGACGGCCAGTGGTCGGAGACGGAGCTGGGTACTCCGCAAGGGGCAGTGGTTTCTCCATTGCTTTCGAACGTGTATCTACATTACATCTTCGATTTATGGGTAGAAGCTTGGCGCAAGAAAGTCGCCAACGGCGATGTCATAGTCGTCCGTTACGCCGATGATCTTGTGGTGGGCTTTCAACACCGGGCTGACGCCGAACGGTTCCTGAGTGAGTTTCGGGAGCGGTTGGCCAAGTTCGGCTTGGAATTACATGCAGAGAAGACACGATTGATCGAGTTCGGGCGGTTCGCCGCCGAAAACCGAAAGCAGCGTGGCGAGGGAAAGCCGGAAACCTTTACGTTTCTGGGTTTCACCCACTTCTGTGGGCGGACCACTCACGCTGGAGCTTTCACCGTCTGGCGGATTACGGCCAAGAAGCGGATGGTTGCGAAGTTGAAAGCCCTCAAGGTTGAACTTCAACGCCGGAAGCATGACCCTACCCGCGAGACTGGCGCATGGCTTCGGAAGGTGGTGCTGGGTTATTACCAATATCACGCTGTCCCAGGGAACTCGACTCAGTTGCGCATCTTCTGGCGGCGCGCTTGCCGACTGTGGCGGAATGTTTTAGTTCGTCGCAGTCAACGCGCCCAGGTGCGTTGGGGGCGTCTGTTCCCCATCTTGTACCGGTGGATTCCTCAACCCCGCGTTCTGCATCCCTATCCTCATGTTCGCTTTGCCGCCACTCATCCTCGGTAAGAGCCGTGTGCGTAAACGCGCTCGCACGGATCTGTGCGGGGGGCGATCCGCGATGGTCGTCCCTACCGCGACCACTACGTGGTTCTAGAGGGGTTGCCAGGCGAGGCTGGTTCTGCGGGCTCCAAGGAACCCTTCGACGCTTCAGGAATTGCTGAGGCTGCCTGACTTGGCCCGGAAATTGCTAATTCGGTCGAAAAGGTTAGGAATATGCGCCACAAGCGAGTTGTGATCACTCACTACGGCGGCCCGGAGGTGATCACCGTCGTCGAAGAAGATATCCCCACCTCGAAGGCAGGCGAGGTACGGGTTAAGGTGTTAGCGGCGGGGGTCAGTCTGCCGGATGTGCTTGCCCGCGAGGGCGTCCATCCCGAAACGCCGCGTGTACCTTACACGCCGGGTTGGGATCTCGTCGGAACGGTCGATCAACTCGGCGAAGGTGTGACTGGCTTCGAAGTGGGCCAGACAGTTGCCTCCATGCCCATCCACGGGTGCTACGCGCAGTACGTGTGCGTGCCTCGACGCAAGCTCGTCCCGGTGCCTGCGGGATTAGACGCAGCGGAGGCGGTCGCCGTGGTATTGAACTACATCACCGCGTATCAGATGCTGCATCGATCGACGAAGGCCCGGTCCGGACAGAGAATGTTGATCCACGGGGCCTCGGGCGGCGTCGGCACCGCGATGTTGCAGTTGGCGAAGCTGGCCGGCATCGAGATGTACGGAACGTGTTCTGCGCAGGGGGCCGCAGTGGTTAGGGAACTGGGCGGCATTCCCATCGACTACAAAAATGCGGACTTCGTGAAGGAGATTCATCGCCTTACCGGTGACGGCGTCGACACCGTGTTCGACGGGATAGGCGGAGATAATCTGTGGCGCTCCCGCGACGCCCTGCGCGAGGGCGGCCGCGTTGTGACTTACGGCTTCCAGGCGAAAATGCGTGGCGGACGCATGACTTCCCCGAGCGAGGGGCGTCACCCCATTCGCGAGTCCGCTGAATTGGGTTGGTTCATTCTGCGTAATTGGTTCAAGCCCGGCCGAAAGAGCATGGTTCCTTACAGTATCCAGTGGCTGATGCGGTTCAAACCGACGTGGTTCCGTCATGACCTGTTCACGCTGCTCGGCTTGCTGAAGCAAGGCAAGATCAAGCCCCTGATCGCGCAACGGTTACCGCTCGAAGAGGCCCGCCGGGCGCACGAGATGCTGGGCGAAGGCGGAGTGCTCGGCAAGATCGTACTGCTGCCGAACAGCTAGCGGAACATGGCCCGGGTCCGCGCCTCGGAATCGCTCGCCGCCCTCTGCGCTCCAGAAGAGAACCTTATTGTGTAGGTTCAGATGGACGAGAAGTCTGCAAGTTGTCGAAGTGCCCCATTTCTGCGCTGCACTTATACCCAACTCCTGAATGACGGCGTATCCGGCTATCTCCATCTGGGTCCGGTGGTAACCTTCCGATATTGATGCTATGAAAGCGCTGCAGCGGGGGTTGAAGTAGACTCCCGACGAGGAGGTGCTGCAGTATGGAACAGTTTATCGGATGTGACGCGCACAAGAAGTTTTCCGTGTTTGTGGCAGTGAACGAAAAAGGGCAGGCCGGCGAGGCGCTGCGCGTGGTTCACGATCGACAGCTCTACCGCGAGTTTTTGTTGCGGCTCCCCGCGCACTCGGCGATCGCGGTGGAAGCGAGCGGTAACTACAGTTGGCTTGTGGATGAGATGGAGCGTTCGGGTCACCGCCCCAAGCTGGCTAATCCGCTCGAGGCCAAGCGGCGCATGGGCCTGACCAATAAGACTGACAAGTTGGATGCCAGAGGGCTGGCGATCCTGCTTCGAAACGGCACACTGCCGGAGGTATGGATCCCACCGGGTGAGTTGCGTGACCAACGTGAGTTGCTTCGCCTCCGCATTTTTCTAGTGAGGCTGCGCACGCGAGTGAAGAATCGCATCCACGGCACACTAGCGCGTCACAACGTGCAGGTACCGGGAGCGGATCTTTTCGGCGTCGCTGCTCGTTTGGAGCTCGGAACGCGGCTGCCGGAATTGCCGGTGCACAGTCGTGAAGCAGTCGAACAAGAATTGGCCACGCTCGATTTTCTGGAAATCCAGATCGAATCCGCGGAGCAGCGGTTGAACGCGATTATGAAGGTGAGCGTGGAGGCGGATCTACTGATGACGCTGCCTTGCGTAGGCAAAATCCTCAGCATGGTTCTGATGCTGGAAATCGGCCGGGTAGATCGATTCCCTACGGCTGCTCATCTGGCCAGCTACGCAGGCCTTGTGCCCCGGGTGCATTCCAGCGGCGGTCACACGCGCATGCGCCAAGTCTGCGGCAACGTGAACCGGAACCTGAAATGGGCGTTCGTGGAGACAGGCAACTTGATTGTGATCAACCAGCGCGGGCTCGCGGGGACTCACGTCGTACGGCTGTATCAACGTATCAAACGAAGCAAGAATCATCAGAAGGCAGTGGTCGCCGTGGCGCGCCACCTGGCCGAAGCAGCTTGGTGGGTACTCACCAAGCAGGAAGTTTATCGCGAGCCGCAGGGCCCGCGGCAACAGGCTCTTTCGTCGACGCACGGGTAAGCGCGTTTATGGAGCTAGCCTCTTGAGGCTGAATAATGATTGCGAAACCCGGTCAGCGGAATAGGCTCATGCAGAAGTTGAGGGCGGAGACATGTGTCCGACGAAAGAGCGGAAGTCTAGATGGAGCGGAACGGGCGAAATGAATAGAAAACAAAGGAGAGCTGATTATCTGGGGACTCCGTCCCCAGACCCCTGGGATTTTGCGCGTTGATGCCAATCCCAGTGAAGAACTCTTACTGCTGGGGCTCAGCCTTCACCGAACCCCAGCGTGGTCTTGGCCCCGGAGTCGACGCTCAGGTTGCTTCCCAGCAGAGCCTTATCCTTCGCTCCGGCCGCGTGTAGTGTATCCGTGCCGGTCGTTTCGTGCAACGGTGGGATGAAAAAAGGATTGATTATCACGGCGCTTTCAGACATGCTCCATATCGGGACCCTCCAGATCAAGCTGCTGCAGTGCAAAGGTGTTTGTTACGGTTTCGACGGCTCCCTGGTCCATCACATTCGGCTTCTGATACCTATTAAAGGCCCTGTGGAAAGTGAAGCCTCACGGCGCAAGGAAGATTTGATGCGTTTACTTCTTCCGGAGCGAGATCGCCGGGTTCATCTTGGCCGCGCGGCTTGGGGGGAAGGTGAACGAAGGAGGATCTCATGAAGACGGCAAGACGAGTTTTCATCTGGCAAGTCTGAACGAGCCCGGCGAGGTAATCGTGCGCAAGAAGTTCTCGCGCGACCGAAGCTGCTGCGCTTGACCGCCGGCACTGCCGGAATATGACGCGGGCTGCGAGACCTGGAATCGGCTCTATGCTGTGGAAGGAATCATCATCGTGAATGTCTTGATCGTTCCACTTGCGGAAAACTCTAACAAATCACTGGCGGTTTAGCTCCGCGTGAGCCTGGCGGCCGAGGCGCGCCACCAATGGCGGCACGGCCTCAATGTCGCCGGTTGAGGTTCGGAAGTTGACGATGCAGAACCGCAAGGCGGACTTCCCCTCGATCAGCGCAGTAGAGCAGAACGCCTCCCCGCTATTCTCAATGTATGTCAGCAAGAGTTGATTCAGACGATTCAAGTATGCCTCTGTCTGTTCAGAGCCCACACTGGCACGCAGTTCTGACGGAACGTAGCGCAGCGTCGTGATGCTTAGGTTGTGCGTGAACGCCTCCAGTTCGGGGTGTTCTGCCGCAAGTTCGTAGAGGTGCCGGGCAAGTGCGACGTCTTCCCCAATCATTTCACGGTAGGCTGACGCACCCGCTTGCTGAAGGGCAAGCCAGATTTTGAGTGCGCGAAAACCGCGCGAGTTCTGAGGCCCGAGATCATAGTAATTCGTGGCCTCGACGTCAAAGCTGTAGTAGGGCGGGTGGTAGGAAAACGCATTGCGCAAAGCAGCAGGATCGCGGACTAGCGCGCATCCGGCTTCGAGCGGGGCGTACAGCCATTTGTGAGGATCCACAGCCACCGAGTCCGCCGCGGTCAATCCCATGAGATCGGCAGGCGCTTCCTTGATCCCAGCAGCGAAGGCCCCGTATGCGCCATCCACATGGAACCACAATTTACGCTCCTGGCAGAAGGCCGCTAGATCCGGCAGTGGATCCACAGCACCTGTGCTGACGGTTCCGGCGGACCCGACCACCAGAAATGGGCGGTGTCCCTCTTCAAGATCCCGCTTGTACTGAGCTTCTAGAGCAGAAAGATCCATGCGCTGCTGTTTGTCAACGCCGATCCAGCGAATCGATTCCGTGCCGAGTCCAGTGAGGTCGGCGGCTTTCTGTATCCAGGTGTGTGTTTCCGTGGAAGCGTAAGCCACCAGGGGCGGCCCGCTGGCGACACCCTGTTTTCGTACATCCCATCCGGCTTTTGCGGCACGGGCGGCGAGGAAACACGTGAGATTGGCCATGTTGCCACCGCTCACAAGCAAACCGCCGCAATCGGCCGGATAGCCTATAAATTGTGCGAGCCATCGAATCGTCTGGACTTCTATTTCGGTGGCCATGGGAGACAGCTTCCAGGCGCCGACGTTGGCATTTACGGCAGCCGCCAGCAACTCCGCGAGCGTTCCGATGGGAGCCGCGGAAGACGAGATGTAGCCATAAAAGCCCGGATGTCCGTTGAGCAGAGAATGGTCAAACAGCAGATCGGCGGTGTTCTGAAGCAGAGCACCGGCCTCCGAGCCTTGTTCGGGCAGCGTCCGCGCCGCGTCTAAGGCTGCGCGGACTTCATCTGCGGACTCCGCCGGCGTGACGGCACGTCCGCGGATAGAGCCCAAGAAGCTGGCGATACGGTCGACCAAGTCGTGGCCGAGCGAGCGAAATTGCTCCTCCGTCATTTCGAGGGGAGCTGTGCGGAATTTGACCTTGGCTGCTGGAGAAGTAGACAGACTCATTTACCGTAGCCCCTCAAACAGATCCGTCTCCGTCTTGCGGCCGCCGTTGACAGCGCTGTGAACGCGGTAGAACTCCTGGGAGCCCCAAAGCGACCGGTGTTGTGCTTCCGAAAGCTGCTCCAGCCGTTCGTACATGGACACTTGTGTCTGGTGGCAGCATACCGCTTTCCAAACGACGGGCCAGTAGGAGGAAGTGTCGACCTCGGTGGTTACAGCCCAGTCGGGCCACGGATTCGCCTGTCGCGCAACTCCATCCACCATCGAAGTCAGCTTGCGAAAGGCGGCTTGGTAGGTTTCCCATTTGTCATTTCGCCACGCCAGATTGTAAAGCTTGGCGACTCGATGAGCAGAAGACCAGTCGCCTCGGGAGCCGTCCCTGGCATCGTAACCTGCATCGCTGGCGCACACGATAGCGGCCGTCGTGAACTGCGAGATCGCGATGTGGTCAGGGTGGCCATAAGCGCCATCCGAACCAAATGTGACGACTACTTGGGGCCGAACACGCCGGATGTGCTGGACAATTGCCGCAATGGCCGTGGCGGCATCGATCTGGTCGACGGCTCCATCGGGGTAGCCCAGGATGACAACTTCACGAACCCCAAGCACAGCGGCGGCGGCTCGAAGTTCGGCTTCACGCACGCGGCCGACCTCAGCAGGTTCAGTCTTTCTGTCCGGTGAAAAAAACCGGCCCCGTTCCCCACGCGTCGCCGTGACCAGGTACGTTTCGACCTCCTCAGCCGAATATCTCGCCAATGTCCCCCCAAAGCCGAGCGATTCGTCGTCCGGATGGGCCAAAACCGCCATCAGCTTGAACTTCCGGTTATCTGGCACTCCGGACGAAAACCGATTCATCTGGCGCTTTCCCGTTCTGGACCTTATCGGCCCAGTGCCCGGCGGATACCGGCCAGGTGGTGCCAACTATGCCGTAGCGCGTGATCTTCGATGATAAATTGCGAGGTGACTGGCGCGCCGAAGCTCAGCCCGACGGGCGCCGATCCAATCAACTCGTCATCCGTGAATGTGCGCACCGCCGCGGCGGCCTCCGCGCTGTTCCGGCGCAGGAGCTCGAGAGCCGCAGCCTTCGTGACTCCTGCCTGCTCCTGAGCGTGCTTGGTATTGATCTCGACGACAAGCTCCCACGTGACCTCCGGCGCGGCCTTGCCGCCGGCAACGGTCCGCGCGAGACCGATCTCGATTGGGTACATGCTGGCAACATGGTGCACGATCACGCCGACCGTGCGCCGGTCCTTGGCCGACATCGGCGTACGCCACTCGGCGTCCGAAAGCCCTTCCGCAAACGCGGCCAGACCAGCGGCGCCTTCTTCGATGCGATTCGCAAGTAAATCAGCCCGGCGTGCCCGGGAACCTCCGATTTTGTGACTAGCCGCGCTTGGTGGTTCGGCCACCAGTGTCTCTTTTTGAAGCGAACTCATGCGATAACTCTCCTTTCACTCCGAATTGGATGCGCCCAGAGGGCCGGGAAGACTTGATCGATCGTCCATCGTTCTTTGCACAAACGTCTTCTCTGTCCGAAACGGTGAATTTTCCCGGCCCTGGCCTGGCAGCACGTCTATGCCCCAACTGTGACGGAAGCGGCGATGGGCGCAAGCGCCTTTTCGATACGCTCGAGCTGATCTTCCGTGATCATGCTCCGCAATATCTTCTGGAATCGTGGTTCTGCCGCGCCTGAAAGAATGTATTGCCAGCGGTAGGCGGACAAGGTTTCCGAGCGCAGCCTCGCGATGTTCTCCTCGAAAAACGCTGCTCCGCTCACCTCCAGGAAGTAGGCCACGTCGGCCGCCGCCTGGGCGCGCAGGATACCGTCCACCGCCGCCACCAGTTCGATCATGTCGTTCACCGCGCTGTCGCGTTCACCCGCCGAGATGGCGGCGTTCTCACGAACCCACTCCAACTCGTCGATCCGGGCGTGCTGAGACTCTTCCTTCCAGTGATAGAGGAAAACGTCTTTGTACAGTGCGGAACATTCCTGGTCGGGCTGGATGCTTTTTAAATAATGGGTCTGCGTGAAAAGCTCGATCATCAACGTCAACCCCAACACCGCCCAAGTGGATTTCGAGAGCACGGCGTTCGCCACCTCATTCGGCTGCGGCACGAAGTGGTACCCAGGAGGCATTTTCGCGGCGATCATTTGCTCGATGCGGCGAAACAATTCCTGATGTTTCAGCTCTTCGTCGCTAAAGCGCACCAGCGCCTCCAGTGCCACTTGGTCACCGGTCCAGTGATGTTGACTCAGTTCCAACACCTTGCAATTGATGAAGCGTTCCACCAAACCGAACATGTTCGCGTAGGTGCGACCCTGGATCTGGCTTAGCAGCCGGGCTTCCTGTGGGTCCAGGAATTCAAAGCGCTGGATCCCGGAGATCGAGTCCGGTAGCAGTTTGCGGTCCATCTCAAAATCGCGGCCGCGGATGATGTCCCGATCGATATCCCAACGCACGCGCTTGGAGGCGTCCACGCAACTCGCGTATTTTTCGGTTGGAATCGCCAAAATGTTAATCATAAGAGTTTCCCTTTCGTCTCGATTTGGCAGCATGTTCCTGTGCGGCCGTGTTGCCAGAATATGGTCTAGACTGTGAGGGAAGAAGTGGGTAACGGTAATTAACTCGCACATGGCATCGTCCTATTCGGCCCCAGAAAGAGATCGGATTCAGCGCCAACTCGCTGAACTGGCGGGCTCAGCGACGTTCTCATCAGCCCCCCAACTGGTCAGCCTGTTGAGCTACCTGGTGAAATCGGAACTGGACGGAACAGGTCACGAATTAAACCAGGCTCGGATCGCCATGGACGTCCTCGGCCGTTCGGCCACGTTCGATGCGACGTCAGACTCGGTGGTGCGCGTGGAAGCGGGACGCCTTCGCTCCAGACTCCGGGATTATTACGCAGCTGAAGGCTCAGCCGCTGAAGTCCGTTTTGAAATTCCTAAAGGGCGGTACAGCCCGAAAATTCACCTCAGTACGGCCACTCAGTCGCCCGCCGCTACGCAGCAAATCCGGTTCCTGAAAAGTCCCGACGGCACGTCGCTGGCTTACGCCGTGTCCGGCCGGGGACGGCCGCTGGTCAAGGCGGCCAATTGGCTGTCTCACCTGGAATTCGACCATCAGAGTCCCGTGTGGCTGCATTGGTGGCGGGAGCTCAGCGCACGCTATCATCTGGTCCGTTATGACGTACGGGGGTGCGGTCTTTCGGATTGGGATGTCGAGTTTAGTTTTAACACCTGGGTTGAAGATCTTGAAGCTGTGATCCACCGGACCGTGGATGGACCGTGTGCGTTGTTGGGTATTTCCCAAGGCGCGGCCGTGGCAATCGCATACGCGGTAGAACACCCGGAACGGGTTAGCCATTTGATTCTTTACGGCGGCTACGCGCAAGGACGTCTGAAACGCAATTGTACGGAAGCGAAAAAAGAAGAGGCGCACGCGCTCAGGCATCTGATCCGTGTCGGCTGGGGAAGCGATCATCCAGCCTTTCGAAGAGTTTTCGCGTCCCTGTTTCTACCCGATGGTACGCCCGAGCAGCTCGCCAGCTTCGACGCGCTGCAACGCGCGTCCACCTCCCCGGAAAATGCCGTGAAGTTCGTGGCGACGACTCACCATCTGGACGTAGTCGAACTTGCCGCGCAAGTGAAGGCGCCTACTCTGGTGATGCACGCGAAGGATGAGCTGGTGATCCCCATTGAGCAGGCCCGGCTTCTAGCCACAACGATTCCCAACGCACGATTGGTCTTACTGGAGGGCCGCAATCATATTCTTGGCGAGGCGGAGCCAGGATGGACAAGATTTCTCCAGGAACTTGACACGTTTTTGGCGGAATAGCGTTCTGAAGAGTGTCAGGCTGGGAGCGACCTATGATCGCTCCGGTATCGGCCCGGAGGTTGACCGAATTCCCTCTTGAATGCGCGATTGAACGCAGCTTCCGATTCGTATCCGACCTCGGCCGCAATCTCCGCCACGCCCCGCGCGGTCCTCTCGAGCGATCGAGCGGCCACTTGAGGCCGCCAGCGGGTTAGTTACGTCATCGGTGGCTCGGCGAGATAGCGCGTGAAGCGCTTCACCAGAGCGGACCGCGAAATGCCTACTTCATCCGCGAGGTTCTCGATCGTCCACGGCTGGGCAATGCGGCTGTGCAGCAAGGCGAGGCTCTTCCCCGCGATGGGATCACGCACTCGCGTGAGCCATCCCATCTGTTGTTCGGGCGCTAGCCACGTAGCGCCATAAGGTGTCCACGAACAAGGCTTCCGAAAGCTTGGCGAGCATCGCGTCGCTTCCGATTCGCCCCGAAGCGGCTTCCTCGACCAGGTGCAGAATGGAATTTTCCAACCAGAGTCCGGAGTCCACTGAGGATCGGGCGGCTGAGGTGGGGATCGCACCTCATGTACCCACACACGAATCGCGAAACGTCACCACCGCCGCAGGGCGCGAGTTTAGCGGCATATGTCAGTTGCGCGGGTGAGGGTCGTAATACCGCAAAATATGTCCCCCTGGGTGTGGGTCTGGGGGCCCGCAGTCGGGGCTTTAGGCTTCTTGTCGTCGCCGTACCGAACTGTATACAAAAGCCGTTAGGGCTCCGACATCATGGGAAACTCCGCGCTGCGATGCTAGAACTCGGCGCAAAGAATACCAGGGACCGCATCTCTTTTCGGTCCGGCAAGCGCAGCAGTGGAATTCTCCTCTGGTGAATGAAGGAGATGAAGGCGTGACGAAAGTATTTGAAGTGCCTTTCAGCAGGGATAGCTTCCGCTATGGCCCATGTCTGAAAGCGCTGCGATAATCAAGCTCTTTTTTCGTTCCACCGTTGCGCAAGACTGCTGTTGCGGATACACTACAAGCGGCCGGAGCGGAGGATAAGCCTCTGCTGGGAAGCAAGCTGAGCGCCGACTCCGGGGCCAAGACCAGGCTGGGGTTCGGTTAAAACTGAGCCCCAGCGGCAAGAGTGATTCAC
>JAIQFI010000082.1 GCA_020073345.1 Terriglobia bacterium | reverse complement strand
AAGGCGTCCCAAAAACCTGGCCCATCCGATTCCCGTCACTTGGGGAAGCAGATCGTGCAACCCTTCCGGGACCGTTATTGGGCCTTATCGGTAGCGATCCGGGGGATTCGACTAGCCACGGCCGACTTCCCAGAACGCCGTTACAGTTCTGAACTATCCGAGCTGCTTGTTATTTAGACGAAGCGATCTTCGAGACGGTGATGGTGTCACCCTTGAGGTCGCCAGTGAGCTTCACGATCTCCCCTGCCCGCTTTTCAAGGTCGGCGAAGGTCTGATTGCTGATCTGATACACCTTGCCGGCGCTTACGAGAACGTATGTACTCCCGCCCTTTATTCTGGCTAGCGTGCGTCATGATCCGTTTTCAAGTCGAAGTGCGAAGCCAACATCTTCGCATGGCTCTTCCCGCAGGCGTTGTCCGAAATCTGTCCGGTCCAAGTCGCTGCGAAACCAGAGGTTGCGATTGCAAGTCCTACCGCAAATTTATACTCCCTCACTCATAGAGTTAGCACACCGTCAAAGGTGACAAACTAATTTAGGAGAGCCAATCGCGACATGCTCGTCTCTGTGAGAAACCTCAAAATGCTAACGGCCGCCTTTCTCATGATGGCCAACGGTCTTTGGATGGGGATACTCATAGCCCGCAACCCAGCGCCATTCATAAACGTGCGTAAGAAGCTGTCCGATTGCGAGCAATTCCATGTGCGCTTGGCTGCGGCATCAGGCGTCATCTGCTCGCCTTGGGTTTTGGTGTTGTGTTTTGGCCGACTCTTCGCGGCCACCTGCGATAGCCGTCTGTTTTCAAACTGTCCTGCCGCTCGCTTCAACCCTTTGTTTTGCTGCAGCACCTCCTTGTGCTTGGGTTTCGCTCGCACTCTACGCGAAGCCCCGCTGCAGCGCCTTCATAGCATCATTATCGGAAGGGTTTTCGCGGGCCAGGTGGCAGTTGTCCGGTTTGCCGGTTAACCATTCCTTTGACCCTCTTGGGTTCATGAAATTGGGTTAGCCGTCCACGGAAATCGATTCCGGATTACCGTCATCGCTATGCGCCAAAACGCGCAACCCTGCATAGTCACGGCAGCAACATCTCCAAAAACGCGACGAATCGGCCATAAATCCACCTTGGCCTCTCAGTTGCACCAGGCCAGAAAGAGGGAAAGGTGTGCATATGAAACCCGATCTGAACCAGACTGTGCGAGAGATCGCGACCGAGCATCCTGCGACTGTCCGGGCTTTCGAGTCGCTAGGGATCGACTATTGTTGTGGCGGCAAGCGAACTCTGAAGGATGCTTGTGAGCGCGCGGGCGTGCCCGTGGAACGCACTCTCGATCTGCTGGCGCAAATTGAGGAACACACGCCATCTGAGGCTGCAAACTGGGCCGGAGCCAGCGCTCAGGAGTTGATCAGCCACATCGTCGGCCGCCACCACAGTTACGTCCGCAGCGAGACCCCACGTCTAATGACGATGTTCGACAAGGTTGTGAGCCGCCATGGGCAAGACCACCCGGAGCTGGCCTCGATCCGCGACTTATTCAGTGCGCTGACGCAGGAACTGTTCGCACACATGCTCAAGGAGGAGAATGTCCTTTTCCCTTACCTCGAGAAGATGGACGCGGCTGTGACCCGAGGGGAAATTCCACCACCTGCGGTTTTCGGTTCCGTCGAAATGCCGATCAACCGCATGCTCGCCGACCACGACGATGCTGGGGCGTTACTGGCCAAGATGCGCGTCCTGTCCTCGGGATATAGTGCACCGGAGTCCGCGTGTCCTACCTATCGAGCCCTGTATCACGGTTTGGAGGAATTTGAGCGCGATCTTCACCAGCATGTGCATCTGGAGAACAACATCCTCTTCCCGCGCGCCCTTCACATGGAGCAGGGCACGGAGCTGGCCCATGAGCACCGCTAGCCAGATCGGCACGGGTCCGGCCACTCTTGTTGAGCGCGAAGTGAAGATGCAGCGCATGTTGGTCGCCTACATCCTTACAGGCCTCCTGTTCCTGCTGCTACCAGGTACATTGCTGGGGGTCTGGAACCTGATCTCGATCAGCAGCCGACACGCGCTCGATAGTCTGTCTCCGGCCTTTCTGCAAGCTCACGGACACGCTCAGATCTTCGGGTGGATCGGGACGTTCATCATAGGCATCGGGTTTTATTCTGTGACCAAAATGGGCCGTCTGCCCGCCTTCGCCATCCCGCGCGGTTGGACTTGCTTCGGTCTATGGGCCACCGGAATCACGTTGCGCTGGTTCGCGGGCGTCGTGGGCTGGCAGTGGAGAATTTTGCTGCCGCTCTCTGGGCTGTTGGAATTGGCGGCGTTTCTGGTGTTCTTCCGGACTGTCTCCAGTCATCGGCCTCCGACGCCGGCAGGAGGGGCTACGGCAACCCCTCGCAGACCTGAGCCGTGGATGCTAATGGTGATCGGCTCGACGCTCGGATTTCTGGTAACGCTGGCAATGAATCTTATCGCAACTCTTCAGGCTTCCATTGACAACACGGGACCCATACTGGGACACGTGTCTGACCAGCGGCTGGTGACGCTCGCGACGTGGGGCTTCTTGGTTCCTGCTGTGTGGGGATTCAACGCGCGTTGGCTGCCCGTCTTTCTGGGACTCGACCAGCCGCGGCCGAGGTTTCTGTTTTTCGCTCTGGGCCTCGGGTGGGCAGCGATTCTGGCGGACTTTTCCAGTCAACTCACCTGGTTCGCGGCTCTGCTTCCGTTCGCAGCGCTGGCCGCCGTTTTCGCACTACGCATTGCAGAGCCTTCCGTCCGTCCGGCGAAGACCACGGGCGTGCATCCGAGCTTTCCGTTCTTTGTGCGACTAGCGTACGTGTGGCTGCTGGTCGCCGCAGCTCTGTCGGTGCGCGCCTCCTGGAGCGATGTGAGTGGCGGCATCTGGGGCGCGTCGCGGCACGCGCTCACCGTCGGATTTCTCTCGACCATGGTGTTCGCGATCGGCCAGCGGATTCTGCCGGCCTTCTGCGGTGCGCGCGTCCTGTACAGCCCCCGCCTGATGCTGGCCTCGCTGGCGGCGCTGAATATCGGCTGCGCGCTACGCGTCGCGTCCGAGATTCCCGCGTATGAGGATAACGTGCGGGTCGCATGGCATGTGCTGCCGTGTTCGGGCGTAATCGAACTGCTGGCGGTCGGCTTGTTCGCCGTGAACCTGGCTCTGACCTTGCTCCAACCTCCGGCTCACCTGCGGCCGGCGGTTGCGATAAGCTGACGAGTGCAGACAGATGGCCAATCGCCAGCTCGCGCTCGGCACCATATCGTTTGCGATCTGCTTTGCGGCGTGGGGCCTGATCAGCGCATTCGCGACGCGCTTCCGCGAGATCTATAACCTCAGCGCCAGCCAGACCGCATTTCTAATCGCCGCTCCCGTGCTCCTCGGGTCGCTGGCTCGCATTCCCATGGGGCTTCTCACGGACCGATGGAGAGGACGAGCCGTATTCTCCGGTTTGCTGTTATTCTCGGCGATTCCGCCGCTCCTGGCGCCGGTTGTGTCGAGTTATTCCATGCTGCTGGTGGTCGGATTCTTTCTCGGCATGGCCGGATCGTCTTTCGCCGTCGGCGTCGGTTTCGTATCGCCGTGGTTCGGGCGTGAGCAACAGGGCACGGCATTGGGCGTCTATGGCCTCGGCAACGCCGGGCAATCCGTGGTGGTGTTTCTCGGGCCGCTTCTAGCGGCGCGCTTCGGATGGGAGACCGTCTTTCGTAGTGTCTCGGTTGTTTTGGTGGTCTGGGCCGCGGTATTCGCTCTGTCCGCTCGCAACGCGCCCGCGACGGCGCCGCCGCGGAAACTGGGAGCGATGCTTGCGCTGCTCGGCCGGGAACGCCTGGCATGGGTTCTCTCGGCATTCTATTTTCTGACCTTCGGCGGATTCGTCGCGTTCTCGATCTACCTTCCGGCGCTGCTTCGGCAGGAGTTCCAATTGACCGCCGCGGACGCGGGATTCCGCACCGCCGGCTTCGTGCTGCTGGCCACCGGAATGCGCCCCATCGGCGGGTGGCTTTCGGACCGCATCGGCGGTGCACACGTTCTCTCGCTGGTATTCCTGGGTGTCGTGCCGTTCGCGCTGTTGCTGGCGTGGCCGTCCATGGTCCCGTTTACCGTGGGCGCGTTGGGGTGCGCGGCTCTATTGGGCGCGGGAAGCGGGGCGGTCTTTAAACTCGTTCCGCAATACTTCGCCGCCGAAACCGGCACGGTCACCGGATTAGTCGGCGCCATGGGCGGCCTGGGCGGATTCTTCCCGCCACTCTTGTTAGGATTCTTCCGCGACCGTCTCGGGATGATCTGGCCCGGTTTCGTGCTTCTGGCGCTCACGGCGTTTGTGTTGTGGATCGTCAATAATCGTGTTTTCCTCCCGCGCGATCGCACCGCCATGGTGTCCAGTCGGAACTTTGAGCGCTTGCGCGCCGGTGCTTGGGCAACCCTGTGGACCGCAGTGCTGATCGCCGCCATCGTGGTTGGTTCCAGGAACCTCGGGAATCTCGACCCTGCGCTGGTGATCTACCTGTTCGCGGTGATTTTCGCAACCTGGGGCGTGGTCTATCACTACAATGTATGGCTGGAGAAGCCGCCGACACGCCTCTATTGGGAACGGGGATGGCAACTCCTGCACACGCGCGGCTTCGGCAGCATCATAACGATCGTCCGTACTTCTGCCACCCACTTGGTGGGACAGCGCTTCATCCACCGCCGATCGGCACTGCGCTGGTGGATGCACCAATGCATCTTTTGGGGCTGCCTGCTGGCGGTGGCCATCACGTTTCCGCTGGTCTTCGGATGGATTGCCTTCCGCAGTCGGCCCGACGACCAGATGATCTACGTCACGTATCTGTTCGGATTTCCGGCGGGAGAATTCCGGATCCGTACCCTGGTTTCGAGTCTCCTGTTCCATGGCCTGGATATTGCAGCAGTCCTGGTATTGGCCGGTATCGGGCTTTCACTGTGGAGGCGCATGCGGGATCAGGGAGCGCAGCCTCTGCAATCCTTTGCGATGGACTTTTTCCCGCTGACGATCCTGTTCGCCATTTCGATTACCGGTCTGGCGCTCACGGCCTCGCAGGAGTGGTTGCGCGGCGTGGGGTACAGTTTTCTGTCGATTCTTCACGCCATCACCGTCGTAGCCGGGCTGCTCTATTTGCCGTTCGGAAAGTTCTTTCACATCTTCCAGCGTCCCGCGCAACTGGGCGTGAAACTGTACCAGGAAGCTGGGGATGCAGGCGAAGGCGCTCAATGCGCGCGCTGCGGCCAGCGCTTTGCCTCCCGAATGCATATCGATGACCTGCGACGCGTGCTTCCTCAAGTGGGATTTCACTACCAGATCGGGGGCGCCGCGGGGCATTGGCAGGCGCTGTGTCCCGCGTGCAAACGGAAGACGCTCGCCGGAGCACAACTTCGAGCCAAGGAGCAGTCCCGTGGCTAAGCCCCCAGTGGACCTTCAGCAACTGACCACGGAATTCGGCCCTCATCCGCAGCGAGTACCTCCTGGTGGTTGGCAAGAGGAGTCGCGAAATCCGGCTGAACGCCTGGTGAAAACGCACTGCTGCTTCTGTGGTCAGCAATGCGGAATCCAACTGAAGGTGCGCGGGAACTCAGTGATCGGGTTCGAGCCGTGGGAAGAGTTTCCTTTTAATGAGGGCAAACTTTGCCCCAAGGGCGTCAAGCGTTACATCCAGTCGAATCATCCCGACCGCCTTCTTGATCCTCTCATTCGCACCAGCGGCGGTTTCCGCAAAGCAGGATGGGAGGAGGCGCTTGATCTTACGGTGAAGCGTCTCCAGGAGATCCAGGCAAAGTATGGGAAAGACTCGGTGGCTGTGTTTGGCGGCGCATCACTGATCACCGAGAAGGCATACCTGATGGGCAAGTTCGCGCGTGTGGCTCTGGGCACGCGCCACATCGATTACAACGGACGCCTGTGCATGGTTTCGGCGGGCGTGGCATATAAACTCGCCTTCAACGTAGACCGTAGCCCGATTCCGTGGAGTGACATCGCCGAGGCCGACGTGGTTTTCTGCATCGGCGCCAACGTGGGCGAATGCGCGCCGATTACTACGGATTACATCTGGCGCGCGCGCGACCACGGGGCGCGGCTGATTGTCGCGGACCCACGCTTTACGCCCATCTCACGCAACGCGGATCTGTATTTGCCCCTCCGACCTGGAACGGATCTGGTGCTCCTGATGGGAATGCTGCACGTGGTGCTGCGGGATGGTTTGGAAGATCGCGACTTTATCGCCGCGCACACCACGGGATTCGATGACGTAGCAGAATCCATCAAGTCCTATGATTTGCATTCGGTGGCGGAGCGCACTGGCGTGCCTCCCGAAGCTATTGAACGCGCCGCGCGATGGTTTGCCCAAGGCCCGCGGAGTGTGGCGCTGCATGCGCGTGGGCTGGAGCATCAATCGAAGGGCGTCGAGAATGTGTTGGCGCTGATCAATCTTACGCTCGCCACCGGGAAGATCGGACGCGAAGGCTGCGGATGCGCCATGATCACAGGCCAGGGCAACGGCCAGGGAGGCCGCGAGCACGGCCAGAAATGCGACCAACTGCCGGGCGCGCGTTCGATCCATGATCCGGCCGCCCGCGAGCACGTGGCCCGCGTATGGGGCATCCAACCTGAGGATCTGCCGCAGGCCGGCTACTCCGCCCAGGAAATCATGAATGCGATTCATGAGGGCAAGATCAAGGGCCTGCTGTCGATTTGTTTCAATCCGACGGTTTCGCTGCCGCACGCCGAATATACCAAGGAAGCACTCAACCGGCTGGAATTCTTCGGCGTGATCGATTTCTTTCTTTCCGAGACAGCCCGCCATGCCGACGTTGTGCTGGCCGGAAGTCTTCAGGAAGAGGAGGAGGGTGTGACCTGCAGTACCGAAGGTCGCGTGCTTCACATCCGCAAGGCGGTCGATCCCCCGGCCAATGCGTGGACCGACTCGCGGATCATCTGTGAGCTGGCGCGACGCCTGGGAAAGGAGCGCTATTTCCCGTTCCAATCGACGCGCGAAATCTTCGATGAACTGCGCGAGGCCTCGCGCGGCGGTATCGCCGATTACTACGGCATCACCTACGAACGAATTGATCGCGAGATGGGTGTGTTCTGGCCGTGTCCGTCGGAGGATCACCCTGGCACGCCGCGCCTGATGGAAGGGGGCGTTTCGCTGTTTCCGGACGGCAAGTGCCGCTTCCAAGTTACCGAGTGGAAGGAGAGTGGCGATCCTATTGCCGAGGATTTCCCTTTGTACTTCACCACGGGTCGCGTAGTCAGTCAGTACCTCTCAGGCACCCAGACGAGGCGAATTGGCGGACTCGTGGACATGTATCCGGAGCCGCGCGTCGAGATACACCCGCGCTTAGCCGAGCACCACGGCATCGGGGAGGGCGATTGGGTGGCCATCACTTCACGTCGTGCCGAGCTGACGCTGCGCGCCATGATCGTGAAAACGATTCGTCCCGATACGGTCTTCGTCCCGTACCATTGGGCGGATGAGCAGAGCGCCAATAAGCTCACCCACCGCACGCTCGACCCGCGCAGTAAGATCCCTGAATTCAAGGTGTCGGCCTGCCGCATTCGCAAGGCCGAGCACGTTCCTGAGTGGGCGACGAACCCAAACGGAGGGCCGCGCTGATGTTCGGGTACGAGTTTTTCGTCGATCCCTCGCGCTGCATCGGCTGCCAGGCCTGCGTCAAGGCTTGCGAGGAATGCGAGACACATCGTGGCGTCTCTATGATCAATTTCGACTACCTGGACCGGTCAAACTCCATCGCCAGCGCGGCGTTCGTTTGCTTCCATTGCGATGATCCAACCTGCGCCGAAGTATGTCCGGCAGACGCAATCAAGATAGGTGAGGATGGCGTTGTGCAATCGGCATTGAAACCGCGCTGCATTGCTTGCTCGAACTGTGTACTCGCCTGTCCTTTCGGCATTCCCAAGCTGGTGCCTGAGTACGAGCAGATGATGAAGTGCGACATGTGCTATGACCGCACCTCGGCTGGCAAGCGTCCCATGTGCGCCACCGTCTGTCCCAGTCAGGCTCTGGCTTACGTGCGGCCGGAGGAGATCGCTCGCACGCGCCGCGAAAAACCCGTGAACGATTTCCGTTTTGGGCAGCAGCTGGTGAGAACTAAGGTATTCATGATGGCGCCCGCCGGGCTCGACCAAATCGCCATCGACGTTGTTGATTATATGTGGGAGGGAGTATCCCATGAAGCCTGAGAAACCCACGGAAACCTCACCTGACCAGGGGGCTGGAACTGGTGACCGCCCGCTGTGGCGCGAGGAGTTTTCTATCTACAAGGCCGACGAGCGCTACGTGAGCCGCCGGCAACTCACCAAGTTCCTCACCTTGACCAGCTTGGCGATGTTCGCTGGCAACGCGTGGATTCTGGTGAAATCGTGGTTGCGCTCCCGCGTCTCCTATCCCGAACGCGCTATCGCGCGCGCTGGAGAAATCCCCGTGGACGGAGTGAAACTGTTCGAATATCCAGGTCCGGAGGACCAATGCATTCTGGTGCGCACCAGTGAGGACCGGTACGTCGCATTCAGCCAGAAGTGCACACATCTTTCTTGCGCGGTGTATTACTCGCCAGCGCATCATCGCATCGAATGCCCATGCCATGAAGGGTATTTTTCCATCGAAGATGGCTCGGTTCTTCAAGGGCCTCCGACGCGACCTTTACCCCGGGTGGTTCTCGAGCGGCGCGGCACGGATCTGGTCGCAATTCGGATGGAAGCGGAACGCGAAGCGCGATGAACGGCCCCCGCGTCTCGCCAACCCGAGGCCTCACGGCCATCGACGGTGCGATGGCGCTCATCGTCCTACTCCTCGTCGTTCAGATGTGGCTGCTCTCGGCGACGCTGGACGCTTATCTCGCCGGCCATGGCGACACAGCTCTGCCCGGCGCTGTCATTTCCGGCGTCCTATTTCTCGCCTGCGGAGGTCTCTACCTGTTTGTCATTCGCCTGGAGAAGCTGCGGAGGGTGGGCGGCGCCGCTGACTCGGGATCGTCGCCGTAGTTCGCGACGACGGCTCCAATTGGCCGTCCGAGTCTCCCCAGGGGATCGCTCCCGTTCTTGAGCACAGCGGCATCGCCACCCAGTATAAGCTCGGAAGGAATCATGACAGCCCACTGGATGACGCTTCAAGGCCGATTCGTTCGATCCGACTCCAGTAGTCTTAGCGCGCCACTCCGCTGAGCGAATCGCCCAGTGCGATGGGGCTGTGTCGCGCCCGTTAACCAACATTATCGTTAGCGTCTGACCGCCCACAACGCTGTTTGTAGGGAGCTAATTGCCCGCGTACTTTCGACGCCTCTGGGCCCCCCTACCTGGGATCGCTCCGCTATTCAGGTGCCATGCGTCATGACATGGCCGCGGAGGCCACTGCTAAGGCTTCCGCCTTTTAGCGTCCCGCCGCATGACGCCGTCAATGTCCGGCAGGAACACGGTCAACAATCCCAGTAGCGGCATGAAGGCACACACGCGATATACAAAACCGATGCTGGTGTGATCCGCAAGTTCGCCCAAGAGCGCCGCTGCAATGCCCGCGGTGCCGAAAGCCAGGCCGAAGAACAACCCTGAGATCATGCCTACCTTGCCGGGCAGCAGTTCCTGCGCGTACACGACAATCGCCGGGAACGCCGATGCCAGAATCATGCCGATGATTCCGCTGATGATCACGGTCCACGCGAGGTTGGCGTAGGGCAGCGCTAGCGTGAAGGGCAGCACGCCCAAGATCGAACACCAGATCACGTACTTGCGTCCGACTCGATCGCCAATGGGACCGCCCAGTATCGTGCCGAGCGCAACCGCGCCAAGGAACACGAAAAGATATACCTGCGCGCTCTGCACCGGAACGTGAAATGTGCTGATGAGATAGAAAGTATAGTAACTGGTCAAACTGGCCAGGTAGATGTACTTGGAGAAAACCAGCACCACCAGAACCGCTATACTCCACCTCACCGTATTGGACGGCACACTGTGCGCAACGTGATCGCTCGCCCGCTTCGGCGCATTCGCGCGCGCCGCCCGATGGTTCTTCGCCCACAGACCCACTTTGCCGAGCAGGACCATCCCCAACAGCGCCACCAGCGAAAACCACGCCAGACTTCCTTGTCCGTGCGGCACCACAATGAACGCCGCCAAGAGCGGACCTAGCGCCGAGCCCGCGTTCCCTCCTACTTGAAAAAACGATTGCGCGAAGCCATGCTGCCCGCCCGAGGCCATGCGCGCGACGCGCGATGATTCCGGATGAAACACCGAGGAGCCAATCCCCACCATCGCCGCTGCCGCCAGAATCAGAAGAAACGACGAGGCGGTGGAGAGCATCACCAATCCCAATAGTGTGAAGCCCATACCGATGCTGAGAGAGAACGGCTGTGGACGTCTATCCGTGAACCATCCCACAACAGGCTGCAGCACCGACGCCGTGAGCTGGCTGGTGAAAGTGATCAGGCCTATCTGGCCGAAGTCCAGATGGAAATTGCCCTTGAGGATGGGATAAATCGCCGGCAACAGCGACTGAATCATGTCATTCAGAAAGTGGCAGAAGCTGATCATGGTCAGCACTGCGTAGGAGGTCCTCTCTCGCAGGGTCTGCCCTGGCGCAGCGGCCTGGATGGTACTCATACCTCAGAATAACCGCATTGGGCGGCGGGCTAAGCCTCTTGCCACGAGTGGCGACCAGCCTTTACATGGAAGCCAAACATGACTCTCTGGGTCTTTGTCTAACGGTCAAGTTTTCCCTTGCCAGTTACGGTGACCTGAGGTTCTGGCACTCCCTTCAGTCGCAGTGAAGGTTGAGGGCCTTCAAAGGATCCCGTTATGGGGCATTAACGGTACCTATTATTGAACTCCCAGGACCGGCCATCGGGCTGGAATGCAGGTAACTTCCGTATACGCCGTCATCCAGATGGGATGAGAAAGCCGGTCTCCCGCGGGATGCGTTAAGCTCCCGAATAAATCCACGCACTCAACGGTGCAATCGAAAGGAGACCGGCAATGAAGAAGCATAGCATTCGAATCAAGAATGGGAAAGGGGATTGGGAGGGC
>JAIQFI010000039.1 GCA_020073345.1 Terriglobia bacterium | reverse complement strand
CACCATCGACCCCGAGCTGGGCAGCGTGACCGCACGCGGCAGTAAGCAGGTGAAGCCGCCGGCGACCACCACCTACACGCTCACCGTCCGCGGACCGAATGGCGCCGAGACGCGGTCGCTAAAGATCACCGTCGCGGGAACCGTTGAGCGCGCCTCGGCGGCAACGCCGGCAACCGCCGCCGCCGAGCCGAAACCCACGCCGCACATGGCCGACGGCAAGCCCGATCTCTCCGGCGTCTACAATTCCAGCTCGTTCAACTTCGGTGGCGTTGCCGTGCGCGGCCAGAACGATCCTATCGCAGCTAAGCTCAAGCCGGGAGCCGAAAAATTCAAGGTGGTCCGCGGACCCGACGACCCCGGACTATACTCCAGTTGCAGCCCCACGGGCGTGCCTGGGGCTTATTTCGTACCGTATCAGTGGGAAATCGTGCAGGGCCGCGATCGCGTGGTGATCGTATACGAGTATCCGCACCTGTTCCGCGTGATCCCCACCGACGGCACGCCGCATCCCGCCGATCCCGATCCGACATGGATGGGCGATTCCGTCGGCCGCTGGGAAGGCGACACGCTGGTGGTCGACACCATCGGGTTCAACGACAAGACCGAGCTTCCCGGCGGATTCAAGCACACCGAGGCACTGCATGTGGTCGAGCGCTTCCATCGCGCCGACTTCAACAATCTGGATTACGAGGCCACTGTCGAGGATCCCAACGTGTTCGAAAAACCGTGGACCATCGTGCGCGGCTTCCCGCTGCGTCCGGATCTGACGAAAGTCGACGAGTTCATCTGCGAAAACAATAAGGACTACAGCAAGTTCTTCGAAAAACAGTAGGAGATACCAATGCGACTCACGCTGACCCTGGCAATCGCCGCGACGTTGATCACCTTGGCCGCCGCGCAAGCGCCTCCGGCAGCGGCGCCACCCAAGCCGGCGTCCTCGGGAGCCATCCAGCAGCGCACGCCGCCGCCTGCCCGCATCACCGAATTCCGCGCTCAGCCGGCATCCATCCAACCAGGCCAGTCGGCGACTTTAGTGTGGGCGACGGAAAACCCGGGTAGTGTCACCATTAACCCTGAGCCGGGAAGGGTCACGTCGCGTGGCACCCGACTGGTGAATCCCAAGGCCACCACGACCTTTACGTTGACAGTGCTCGGGCCGAACAATACGACACTGACGCGAGAGGTGACCGTCACCGTGGCTGGAACTGTTCCCGTGAACGCCGCCGCCGTGACTACTTCTGCCGCCAGCAAACTGGTGCCTCGGACGGCTGACGGCAAACCCGATCTTTCGGGCGTCTACAATTTCGGCGGTGCAGGAGGTGGAAGAGGAGGACGCGGAGGCGCGGCCGCTGGTGCCCCTGCGGCACCCGCGGGTCCGGAGTTGAAGCCGGGCGCGGAGAAGTATCGCGTGGTCCGTGGACCGACCGACGCCGGCGGCACGTCCGACTGCATGCCGCTGGTGGGACCTCAAGGCTTCGGCGTTCCGTACCAGACGCAGATCGTGCAGAATCGCGACTACGTCATCATCCTGCACGAATACCCGGGCGTGTTCCGAATCATCCCTACCAACGGCGCGGTGCATCCGGTCGACCCCGATCCTACCTGGATGGGCGACTCCGTCGGCAAGTGGGAGGGCGACGCTCTGGTGGTCGATACCGTCGGCTTCAACGACAAGACCGAGATCAGCGGCTTCAAGCATACCGAGGCGCTTCACATGGTGGAGCGCTTCAGCCGGCCCAACTACGAGACTTTGCAGTACGAGGCGACGCTCGAGGATCCCAATGTCTTCTTGCGGCCCTTTACCGTGACGCGCTCCTTCGCGCTGCGGCCCGATCTGAATAAGATCGACGAGTTCGTCTGCGAGAACAACCGCGATTACAGCAAATTCTTCGAGAAGAAATAGCACCGTGCCGGACATCGAAGTCCCCGTCCTGGTAGTGGGCGGCAGCCTAGTCGGCATGTCCAGCGCGATGCTGCTGGGCCACTACGGCGTCCGCTCTCTGGTCGTCGAACATCATCGCGGCACGGCTATCCATCCCCGCGCCGCGCAGATCACCCAACGCACCATGGAGATCTTCCGCACGGTCGGCGTCGAGCAAATCGTTAAGCGGAAATCGGCCGAGCAGTTCGTGCAGGACGGCGCGATCATGGGCGTGGAATCGCTGGCTGGGAAAGAAGTCGCGTACTTTATTGCGAACCTAAACGAAGGCATTCGCGACCTTAGTCCCTGCGAGCGCGTGTTCATTTCCCAGAGTCTGCTGGAACCTCAGCTCAAGCAGCGCGCCGAGGAGCTGGGTGCCGAGCTGCGCTTCGCCACGGAGATGACTTCGTTCGAGCAGGACAGCTCAGGCGTTACGGCGCACATCAAGCATCGCGATACCGGCGAGACGGCCACCGTGCGCGCGCGTTACATGATCGCCGCCGATGGCGCGCACAGCCGAGTTCGGGAACGCCTTGGGATTCGCATGCTGGGGCGCGGAGTGTTCTCGAACAGCGTCACGATTTATTTCCGCGGCGACGTGGGGCCGCTTTTGCGCGGCCGGAGCCTCAGCGTGATTTACGTCATCAATCCGGTGCTGCGCGGATTCTTCCGCATCGAGATCCCATTTACATCCGGGTTCCTGGCGGTGATCGCGCTGGGCGATCCCGAGCACCCCAACACGGATGTATCCACCGGACTCACCGATCAAGGCTGTCTGGATCTGCTTCACGCCGCGCTGGGCGTCGACGATATTCCCCTCAAAATCGAAGATGTGATGCGCTGGCAGTCCGAGGCGAATACGGCCGAGCGCTTTCGCGAAGGAAACATCTTCCTGGTGGGCGACTCAGCCCACGTGATGCCGCCCTACGGCGGCTTCGGCGGGAACACCGGCGTGCAGGATGCGCAGAATCTGGCGTGGAAGCTGGCCTGGGTGCTCCGGGGCGCGGCTTCGCCCGGGCTACTTGACACCTATGAGCAGGAACGCAGACCGGTCGGCGAGTTCACCGTGGAGCAAGCCTACTCGCGCTACGTCACGCGCACGGCCCCGTATCTTGCTTCCAAAGGATTTCAGCCGGTGGCGCACGACATGAACGTCGAGCTTGGCTACTGCTACGATGGCCGGCTTCACGAGCATCCCAACGAGTCGAAAGCCCGCCCGGGAACGCGCGCGCCGCACATGTGGCTAAGCGAAGACTGTTCGACGCTCGATTTGCTCGGCCGCGATTTCGTGCTACTGGCCGCACCGGAATGGAAAGCGACGACGGATGTCCAAGTCCATCGGATCACGCATCCCGCATTCCCTGCCGCTTACGGCATCACCTCACGGGAAGCCGTACTGATCCGTCCGGACGGATATGTCGCCTGGCGCGGCGAAGGGGCGCCTCCAACGACAGCCTAGATGCCCTTCGAAAACTCCTGGCTCTTCCCTGTCGTCGAGTCGGTCCACGTCATCGGCCTGGCGGCGTTTGTGGGAACGGTGGTTCTGGGGGACGTGCGAACTCTGGGGCTGCGCGTCCCCGACACGAAGCACCTTAAAGCCTGGACCCACGCCGGTCTCGCCGCGATGCTCCTCACCGGCGCTGCGATGTTTTTCTCCGATACCGCGCGCTACCTGCATAATCCGGCGTTTCAGGTGAAGGCCGCCCTCCTGGTTGTGGCGTTGGCCGCGCACTTCACACTCCGCCGGCGCGGAACACGTTTTGCCGCGGTCCTATCTCTCACGTTATGGACGTGCGTGGTGCTGGCTGCCCGCGCCATCATCGACTTCGATGTTTAATCCGCTACTCGAACTAGCGCGTTCGATGCAGGACACATCCCTGCGTCTCGACCTCAGCCAATCCACCTGGGCCGTTCCCATCATCGGCGCGATCCACGTGTTAGCGGTCGCCTGGTTCGGCGGTTCCGTTCTGGTGAACGATGTCCGGTTGCGGCGCTTCCGCTGGACCGGGCTTTCGATTCTGCTGGTCACCGGCGCGCTATTGTTCTGGTCGCAGCCGCTGCGCCTGTACTACAGCCAGTTCTTCCGTCTCAAGATCCTCTTGCTGATATTGACGGGCGCGTGCGCCCTGCTTCCGGCGCGATACGCACGCGTGGCAATGGCGCTTTCGCTAGCCCTGTGGGCTGGTGTTATCTTCGCTTCCCGCGGGATTGCATACAGGTGACAAGTGTGTTAGGATTCTGCAAGTTATCGGCATTTTAGAGACAGAGGGGGCCATGAGATCTATACTGCTCAGCGTCTTATCCGTTGCCATGCTGCTCGCGATTCCAGCCGTGGCGCACCACTCGTTCACCATGTTCGACCAGACCAAGCAGCTCACCATCACCGGCACCGTCACCGAGTTTCAATGGACCAATCCCCATGCCTATATCGAGATCGATGTCCCGGACGAAAGTGGCGCAGTCAAGCATTGGGCTATCGAAATGGGCAGCCCCAGCATCCTCCAGCAAAGCGGCTGGAAATTCAGCAACCTGAAGAAGGGCGATAAGACCACGCTGGTCATCAACCCTTTGAAGGACGGACGGCCCGGCGGATTTCTGAACACAGCCACTTTGCCCGATGGAAGAGTATTGGGCAATGGACCCGGGCGCGGACCGCAGAAATAGGCCGCTTATGAAAAAGGCTTTGTATGCCTCGCTCGTTCTAACAACACTCCTGCCATTCGTATCGGCCCAGTCGGCAAAGGCTCCGCCCGATTTCACCGGCACCTGGGGCACGTTCAGAGCCGGACGCGGTGGTGGAGACGCCAAGCTCAACCCGCCTCCCGCCGGAGAACTAGTACTGAAGCCGGAGTATGCCAAGCCTTATGAAGCGCGGCGCGCAGCCGAAGCCGAAGCGAACAAGCGCGGCGAACAGCTCGCCACCGGCGGCTCCCAATGCATACCGTACGGCGTGCCCACCATGATGTCCGTGGCGGTTTATCCGGTGGAGATCATTCAGACAGCCAAGCAGATGACCATCATTTCGGAAGCTTTCAGCGAAGTGCGCCGGGTGTATCTGGACCGGCCCCAGGCTCCCATTGATGACGTCGCACCCGGTTATTACGGCCGGTCCGTAGGTAAATGGGATGGCGACACACTGGTGGTGGATACCATCGGCATTAAGACTTCGGTGAACGGCTACCGGGGCATGCCGCATAGCGATAAGATGCGCATCACCGAGCGATTCAAGCTGGTCGCGCCGGACGTGATGCATGACCAGATCACCATCGACGATCCGGTGGTGCTCGAAAAACCGATGGTCTACACACTGGCCTATAAGCGCATGCCGAACTATGAGATGGTCGAGTTCGTCTGCGATAATAATCGCGAATACGTTGATGAAAAGGGTGTGGTGCGGCTGAAGGTGAAGGAATGACGATTATGAGCAAACGATTTCAGGTTGCGATTCTTCTCACGGTTACATCCGGCCTGTTTGCCCAAACGCCTCCGCCCCCGCAGCTTGGGGCCCTGGCGCCCGCGAATATCGCCAAGAATCGTCCCAAGCCTCCGTTCGACCTCACCGGAACCTGGCAGCACGGCGGCGGCCAGAACAACAACTTCAGGTTTTCTCCTCCCGAGGGCTTTAAGCTCACACCAGCGGCCCAGGCGCACTACGACGCCGCGCGCAAAGCGCAAGCCGCAGGCAAGGTCTACCAGGACGACATCGGCGATTGCTGGCCCGCCGGACTACCCGTCATCATGACCCGCGTGTGGCCCATCGCGATGATCCAGTTGCCCACCGCCATTTACATGATCAGCGGCTTCATGAACAGCGTCCGCATCATTTACCTGGACGGGCGCACGCACACCGATCCCGACGTGGTGGTGCGCAGTTTCGACGGCGAGTCCATCGGGCATTGGGAAAATGACGCGCTGGTGATCGACACGCGCAACTTTGTCGACGATCATCACTGGCTCGACGGCGGAATCCCGCTCAGTGATGCGTTCCGCATGATCGAGCGCATACGCTTGATCGACAAGGGAGCCAACATGGAAGTCGAATACACGGCCACCGATCCCAAAAGCTGGGTGGGCGAGTGGAAGTGGACCAAGCGTTTCCGGCGGATGGACGATACGGACATCACGGAGGCATCGTGCCTGCCCGATCTCAACGCGCACATGCCTAGCATCAAGGCGGAACACAGCGGCCGCTAGGAGAGGAATTATATGAAGGCTTTACTTACAATCTGCACTTTACTAATCAGCTTTGGGCTCGCCACGTCAGCCTATGCGCACCACTCGATGAACGGGTTCGATCGCGCGAAAACGATCACGATCACGGGCACGGTCAAGCAATTCAAGTGGGCCAATCCGCACTCCTGGATCGAAGTGGAGATCGTCAACGACAAAGGTGTCGCCGAACTCTGGAACCTGGAGATGACCGCGCCTGGCATTCTCGCCCGTGCAGGATGGAAATCGACCATGCTCAAGCCCGGCGATAAGGCGACTTTCGGGGTCCATCCAATGGTGAATGGCGACATCGGAGGGCAGTTTGTCTCGGTCACCTTCGCGGACGGACTTACCATGACGGAGCGCGGAGCCCAGGCAGCCGCTGGAGCGCCCAAGCAGTAGTGCTTGATATCATAGTTTTGAGGAAGATTTGAGGGAGGTTGAATCGAATGAAATCTCGACTGCTGGCTGTGCTTGTGGGGCTGGGCGTGCTGGTGACCACCACACCGCTTTCCGCGCATCATTCCACCACCATGTACAACATGGCCAATCCCACTACGGTCACCGGAACGGTGAAGCGCTTCGAGTGGACCAATCCTCATGCCTACATCTATCTCGAAGTCAAAGGCGATGACGGCAAGATGGTCGAGTGGGAAGTCGAGATGATGAGCCTCAACCACCTGAAGTCGTATGGCTGGACCCGCGGCACGGTCAAGGAAGGCGACGTGATCACGTGCACCGGTGGAGCCGCCAAGAGCGGCGCCCCGGCGATGCTCAGCTCGCTGATCAAGCTGAACGACGGCCGGATGATCAAGTCCTAGGATCCCGCAAGCATTGCCATTATCTAAAACTCTGCTTCCCACCACTTTGGTGGGATCCTACGCACAACCCGACTGGCTGATTAACCGCGACATGCTCAGCAAGCGGATGCCGCCGCGGGTCCGCGCATCCGAGCTGTGGCGCGTCCCCCTGGAATGGCTGGAACAGGCCCAGGATGACGCCACGCTGCTCGCGATCCGCGACCAGGAGCGCGCTGGCCTTGACATCCTGACCGACGGCGAAATGCGCCGCGAGAGCTACTCCAACCGCTTCGCCACCGCGCTCGACGGGCTGGATCTGGATAACCCGGGAAAGGTCATCAGCCGGAGCGGGCACGAAGTCCTGGTCCCGCGCATCGTCGGCAAGATCCGCCGCAAGCACGCGGTCCAGGTGCGCGACATCCAGTTCCTGCGGGCCAACACGGATCGTAAGATCAAGATCACCGTACCCGGCCCGTTCACCATGACCCAGCAGGCCGTGGACGAATTTTACAAGGACGAGAAGGCTGTGTCCCTGGACTACGCGGCCGCGGTGAATGAGGAAATCAAGGATCTGTTCGCCGCCGGCGCCGACGTGGTGCAAATTGACGAACCCTGGATGCAGGCCTCGCCCGACAAGGCCCGCGCATACGGCGTCACCGCGCTCAATCGCGCGCTCGATGGCGTCCGCGGGACTACGGCCGTGCACATTTGTTTCGGCTACGCCGCGCTGGTGGCCGGCCGCCCGGAGGGATATTCATTTCTGCCCGAGCTGGAGCAGACTCCCGTGCAGCAGGTTTCCATCGAGACAGCGCAGTCCAAGCTCGACTGCTCGGTCCTGCAAAAGTTGCCTTCGAAAACCGTGCTATTGGGTGTGCTGGATTTATCGACGCCCGAAATCGAAACGCCCGAGACCGTCGCGGAGCGCATCCGCCGCGCCCTGCCCTTTATTAGCCCCGACCGCTTGATCATCGCTCCCGACTGCGGCTTGAAATACCTGCCCCGCGAGGTCGCGTTCGGCAAAATGAAGGCGATGGCCGACGGCGCAAAGATCGTTCGGACCGAATTGCAATAGCCCCCACTACGCCGGACGCACCATCTCGAACCGGTCTTTCGTGCGCACGTACACCGGGCCCGCCATGCGCCCGATGGCATTGAGCTGATCCGCGTCGATCTCGCAAATCTGGTTGATCATCGAATCCTGCACGTGAAACCGCAGCACCTCGCCCATCACCAGGCTGCCGCCCAGTAACTTCGGGCTCACGTGCACGATCTGGTGCAGCTTACACTCCATGTTCACGCGGGCTTCCTTGACGCGCGCCGGCTTCACCAGGTCGCTGGGGACCGGCGTCAGACCGGAGAGCTCGAATTCGTCCACCTCCGGCGGGTACTCACCCGAGCAGAGATTCATTTTCGCGGCGAAATCCTCGCTGACGATGTTGACGACGAATTCGCCCGTGGCTTCGATGTTCACCAGCGTGTCTTTCTTGGGCCGATCACCGCCGCGAATCATGGGACAAAAGCAGATCACCGGCGGGTTCGCGCTGATGACGGTGAAAAAACTGAACGGAGCCAGGTTGCGCACTCCATTCGCGCTCAGCGTGGAAACGAACGCAATCGGACGGGGCAGAATGGAGCCCGACAGCAGCCGGTACACGTCGAACGGATCTTTGGTCGCGGGATCGATAGTCATGGATTTCGCTATTATAGCGACTGGACCTTAACGATCCTGTGCCCACCGACGACCTGACACTCTGGCAACGATGGTTCCGCCGCCCGCAAAACGTGTGGTTGCGCCGGGCCCTGTTCCAGATCCACCTGTGGACCGGCATCGGAACCGGACTCTACGTGGTCCTGATCAGCGTCACCGGCAGCGCCATCGTCTTCCGCAACGAAATCTACAAGAACGCGGGATCGGGAGCCAGGATCGTCCAGGTGCGTGGTCCTAAACTTCCCGCGGAGGATTTGAAGAAAATCATCCGCCAGAAGTATCCGGAGAACTCGCTCAGCTTCGTATTCGAAGGCAAGCAGCCGACCACCGCCACCGAAGTGTGGATGGAACACGGCAAGGAGCGCGTGCAGCGCCTTTTCGATCCCTACACCGGCGAGGACCTTGGCGATTCCGTCCCGCAAGCCATCCGCGTGGCTGCCTGGTTGGCGAAGTTGCACACGGATCTGCTGTATGGCGATACGGGGCGAGAGGTCAACGGCATCGGTGCCATCTTTCTCACATTGTTATGCGTGACTGGCTTCATCGTCTGGTGGCCGGGCGTCACGAGCTGGCGCCGCAACCTGGCCATCGATTTTCGATCCAACTGGAAACGCCTCAACTGGGACCTGCATAGCGCGATCGGCTTCTGGTCTTTCGCCCTGATCTTCATGTGGGCCATTACGGGGGTGTATCTCGCCTTCCCGTTGCCGTTTCAGAAGATCATCAATCACTATTCGACGCTGATCCAATACGCGCTGCCCGAGGACGTAACTCTCGCTCCGGCGGCCCCTGCGACGTCGCTGCTGGCCGATGACGCGAAGGCCCCGCAGCCGCAGGCGCCATCTCAATCCTTCAACTTCGGGAAGGGCGGCCGCCGCCCCCCCATCCGCCGCAGCGCGGGAGACAATTTCATCCGCTGGATTTACTACCTGCACTTCGGAAATTTCGCTGGACCGAAAACAAAATCGTTATGGGTTGTGCTGGGACTGCTGCCAGTGGTTTTGTTTGTGACCGGCGCGATCATGTGGTGGAACCGCGTGCTCAGTCCCGCCGCCCGCCGTACGCGCGCCGCCCGTACCCTTGCGGGACCTCTTGACGCTCCGGCTGACGTATCAGCGTAAATCATGCCCCACGAAATCGCATTTGAGATGGCGGTCTCGAGTATCCGCTTCGGCCCGGGCGTGACGCGCGAAGTTGGGATGGACCTGGCCGACCTCGGCGCGAAGAACGTGCTGGTCTTGACCGATCCGGTTCTCCGAAACATGTTGCCGGTACAGACCGTGCTGGAGTCGCTCGAAAAGAATCGCATCGCCGCGACACTCTTCGATCGCGTGCGCGTCGAACCCACCGACGAGTCGTTCCTCGACGCGATCGGGTTCGCACGTCAGGGAAGCTACGACGCCATCGTCGCCGTCGGGGGCGGATCGACAATCGACACCGCGAAAGCCGTGAATCTGTACGTCACCTATCCACCCGCGGATTTTCTGGATTACGTCAACCCGCCGATTGGCAAAGGACTGCCCGTTCCCGGCCCGCTCAAGCCGCTGATCGCGATTCCGACTACGGCCGGCACCGGCAGCGAGACCACCGGCGTCAGCATCTTTGACCTGAGCAAGATGCATGCGAAAACCGGCATCGCCAGCCGCCGCCTGAAGCCCACTCTGGGGCTGCTCGATCCCGAAAACACGCGCACCATGCCGTCGCAGGTGGCAGCGTCCAGCGGGCTCGATATCCTCAGCCATGCCGTAGAATCGTTCACCGCACTCCCCTACTCCGAACGTTCTCTGCCCGAGCGCCCTCTGCTGCGCCCGGCGTATCAGGGATCGAACCCCATCAGCGACGTCTGGTCGCTCCAAGCCCTGCGCATGGTGGCGCAGTATCTGGTGCGCGCCGTGGAAGATCCCTCCGACGACGAAGCTCGCGCGAACATGCTGTTGGCTGCATCTTACGCGGGCGTTGGTTTCGGAAACGCGGGTGTGCATCTGCCCCACGGAATGTCGTATCCGGTCTCGGGCAATGTGAAGAGTTACCGCGCTCCAGGCTATGTCACCGATCACGCTCTCGTCCCGCACGGATTCTCCGTCATCCTGAACGCACCCGCGGTTTTTCGCTATACCGCCTCGGCCAATCCCGCGCGACACCTGGAAGCCGCGCAGGCTCTAGGTGTCGATGTCGCACGCTGCAAAGCCTCGGACTCCGGCCGCATTCTTTCTGAGCGGATCACCTGGTTCATGCAGCGCCTGAAGACTCCTAACGGTCTGCGCGAGATCGGGTACACGTCGTCCGATATTCCGGCACTGGTGGAAGGGACGCTGCCCCAGCACCGTGTGACCAAGCTATCGCCGCGCCCCGCCGGACCCGAGGAATTAGCGAAGCTATTTGAAGAGGCTCTCATCGCATGGTAACCGCCGGTACCTATCCCATCACCAACCCCGCCACTGGCGAGATGATCGGCGAAATCCCCTACGCTACGGGCGCCGATATCGATCGCGTGGCGCAAGTGGCCCACGCGGCCTACCTCAAATGGCGCGATGTCCCGGTGGTCGATCGCGTCCAGGTGCTCTACCGCTATAAAGGGCTTCTGGAAGCACACTCCGATGAGCTGGCCCGGATCCTCACCAGCGAAAATGGAAAACTGCTGGACGACGCGCGCGCCGAAGTGCGACGCGGCATTCAGATGGTGGAGGTCGCCTGCGGCATGCCCAGCCTGATGATGGGCGATTCGCTCAACGACGTCGCCTCGGGCATCGACTGCAAGACCATCCGGCAACCCATCGGCGTTTGCGCCGGCATTACGCCATTTAATTTTCCGGCGATGGTGCCCATGTGGATGTTCCCCTTCTCCCTTGCTTGCGGGAACGCGTTCCTCTTGAAGCCTTCGGAGAAGGTGCCGCTCACGGCCATCCGCGCGATCGAGTTGCTGAACGAAGCCGGACTCCCGGCCGGTCTCATGCACGTAGTGCACGGTGATAAGACCGCCGTCGACGCACTCCTGCGCCATCCGCTCGTCAGAGCGGTCTCGTTCGTCGGCTCCACGCCGATCGCCAAGTACATCTATGCCACCGCCGCCGCCGAGGGTAAACGCGTCCAGGCCTTAGGCGGCGCCAAGAACCACATGGTGGTGATGCCCGACGCCGATATGCCAAAAACCGTCGAGGCGATCATCGGCTCGGCCTTCGGAGCCGCGGGCGAGCGCTGCCTGGCGAACAGCGTCCTGGTCCCGGTGGGCGATGCAGCCGGTCCGCTGCTCGATCTGCTCGTCCGCACCACTCAGGCAGGGTTCGAGATGGGGCCGCTGATTACCGCCGACCACGCGCAGCGTGTCTGCGGATACATCGAAAAAGGCGTTGCCGAGGGCGCTGTCCCGCTGTGCGACGGCCGCCCGCGGAAGGGATGCTTCGTCGGACCCACCATCTTCGACCGAGTCACTCCGGAGATGAGCATCGCGCGCGAAGAGATCTTCGGACCCGTGCTCTCAGTGATCCGCGTTCCATCACTCCAAGACGCGATCGAGCTGGTGAATCGCTCCGCCTTCGGCAACGCGACTTCGATTTTTACCGGCAGCGGCAAGGCCGCGCGCGAATACTCGTCGCGCATCGAAGCGGGGATGGTCGGCGTGAACATCGGCGTCGCCGCGCCCATGGCGTTCTTCCCCTTCGCTGGGTGGAAAAATTCCTTCTTTGGCGATCTCCACGCGCATGGCAAAGACGCGGTCTCCTTCTACACCGAGCAGAAGGTGATCATGTCGCGCTGGTTCTAAGGTTTTTTGCGACAATTTCCGCGACGGCGCGCTTGTGCTCCGGATCGCGCGGCTTTCCTTCGTAGTAGTGCAGGATCTCCCAGTCCTCGAAGTACGTCGCCAGCTCGCCGGGCTGCACGCTGAAGCGCGACTGTTCGTGTCCTGGCTCGAACATGTGAACGATCGCTAGCGCGATCCCTCCGGGTTTCACACCTCGCTTTATCGGCTCGAATAAATCGCGCTGCAGGTAGTAGCAGACCACTATCAGATCCCAGGCCGCTTCTAGTATCGTGAACTCGTGCTTTTCCAGATCGGCCACGTGCGTGTCCACCATTGGAATGGACACTGGTGAACGATCCACAGCCGTCACTTCCCAGCCGTGCTCGGCGAGCCAGATTGCATTGCGACCCGCGCCGCATGCGAGATCGAGAGCGCGTCCAGGTTTCAGTTTTGAGGCCGTCTCCACCAAGAGTGGCGTTGGGATTCTCACGCTTGGGACATGGTTTCGGGCAGGTTCATCATCGCGGCGATCTTGGGCCAGCGCGGCGACGCCCGCAGTTGATTCGCCAAGGGCAACCGCAGCCAGGGAATCAGGATAGGATCACGCTGTTCGATGGCTTTCTCGTACCAGTCGGCTGCTTCATCGATTTCGGAGCAGATGAGATGATATGCGACCATTCCACCGGGTGCCACGAGGCGATCGGGTGCTCTTAGTTGCGCGATGAGAGCCTCGCCCCGGCTGCGCTCGCCTGCCTGCACCAGGAGTCCTGCCAACAAGCCGATGACCCGGGCGTGCCAGGGCGCATGCTGGTGCGCCCGCTCCGCCGCAACCAGCGCTTCCGCGATCATTCCCTTCATCAGATATCCCGCGGCCAGCGCTACATATGCAAACCAAAAGTTTTCGTCGATCTCCAGCCCTTTATGCGCCTCTTGAATCGCGCGATCGTACATTTCGGCCGACAGGAGACATAAACTCAGATTTGAGCGAACGGGGACATTAAGCGGGTCTGATGCGACTATCCTCTCCATCAAAGTCACCGCTTCTTGAAGCCGGCCCGCCGGAGCGAGGAAAAACGTGGCGTAGCTCATACTCAGCTCGGACGTGGCCGTTGTTGCCGCCATCGCCCATCGGAATTGCTCGTCCGCCGCCTTCCAGTCGTAGTCATACGCCGTCGCCACCACACCCAACAGCCCGCGGGCGGCATCAAACGACAGGTCCACGGCTTTCTGAGCCTCAGACCGGATCAGCGGAACCATCTCTTTCGCCGGACGCAGTCCATTCGCCCAAAGAAGCAGATACTGGCCCCCTAAAAGTGCATGCGGATCTCCGAATCCCGTATCCAGCGCAATCGCTTGCTCCAGAAACTCTTTCCCGCGCGCCCATCCATCGGGAGTTGCCTTGAGCATGTGATAACGGCCCTTCAGATAGGCCTCATACGCCGGTAGAGTCGGTGTGTGGCGATGCACGGAAGCCTCATCGCCCGAAAGCTTCAATTTCAGCGCCGCGGCGATCGCCGCAGCGATCTCATCCTGCACGGCAAATACGTCCGTTAGTTCCCGGTCATAGCGCTCCGACCACAGATGATACCCGTCGGCTGCGTTGATGAGCTGGGCGGTCACCCGAACCCGGGTACCCGCTTTCCGAACGCTGCCTTCGAGAATCGTCTTGACATCCAGTGCTTCGGCGATCCCGCGTATATCCTGCTCCTTGCCGCGAAAAGCGAAGGAAGACGTGCGCGCCGTAACCTTCAGTCCGGGAATGCGCACCAGTGAGTTCAGGATTTCTTCCGCCAGCCCGTCGCTGAAGTACTCGTTCTCCTTGTCCGCGCTCATGTTGGAGAACGGCAGCACGGCGATGGACGGTTGCTCCTGCGCGGGCTTCACTGAAACTTGCTCTAGCGCCGCCCGGACTTCGCCCATGGTCTGGAACCGGTCAGCTGGAACCTTGCGCAGGCAACGCGTGATGATCCGCTCCAGCTCTGGCGGAACCTTCGAGAGGCGCGGCTCGTCTCACACAATTGCCGCCATGATGGCGATCCCGGTGTCCGCCGAAAACGCCCGCTGTCCGGAAAGCATCTCGTAGAACACCAGCCCAAAGGAAAAAATATCCGACCGCGGGTCGAGCGGCTTGGCCTGCGCCTGTTCCGGCGACATGTACGCCACGGTACCGACCACGGTACCGGGCTGCGTCATGCTCAGGGTATCGTCGGACCCGTCGCCACCAGCGCCCAGCTTGGCCAATCCGAAATCCAGCAGCTTCACGCCTGCCTGGGTGACGAAAATGTTTCCCGGCTTCAGATCGCGATGCACGATTCCCTTAGCGTGCGCCGCTTCGAGCGCCGCGGCGATCTGCAGCGCCAGGCGAATCGCATTTTCCACCGGCACCGGCGAGCCTAGCGGCGATCCTTCCAGATACTCCATCACCAGGTAATCCGGGCCGACGTCGTGAATGGTGCAGATGTGGGGATGATTCAGCGCCGCGATGGCGCGCGCTTCCCGGTCCAACCGGTCCGTGTAGGCGCTCTTCAGGAACTTGATGGCCACCGTCCGGCCGAGGCGAGTATCCGTGGCTTTATAGACCTCGCCCATGCCGCCCGAACCCAGCAGAGCCAGGATTTCGTACGGTCCGACACGTGTTCCCGGAGAAGCTGCCATCGTAATTCCTAGATTCTATCCCAGCCGCGAGCCGGCGATCAGTTTCTCGACATGCTTGGCCAGCACGTCGACCTCGATGTTCATCCGGCTTCCGACTCGCGCCTGACCGATGGTCGTATTCGCGAACGTGTGCGGAATGACGGTCACGCCGATCACGTCTTGGTCCACGGCCGCGATCGTCAGACTGATCCCATCCAAGGTAATGGAGCCCTTCTCCACCACATAACGGTCCAGCGATTTCGGCACGCGAACCTTCAGCCACCAGTTACCGTCTCGCAACGCGTCGAGCCCCACCACCTCACCGGTCGCATCCACATGACCCTGTACGATGTGGCCCGATAGCCTGGTCACCGGCGTCACCGGCCGCTCCAGGTTCACGCGTGACCCCGTGACCAGGTCGGCGAGGTTGCTTCTCGAAAGCGTCTCCGGCGCCAGATCGGCCATGAAACTCTGCGCGGTAACCGCCACGGCCGTCAGACATACCCCGTTCACCGCAATGCTCGCGCCGACCGAAAGATCGGAAAGCACGGTGGAGCAGCGCACTTCTAACTTTGTTCCTGCCGCGACCACCGTACCTAGCTCTTCGACGATGCCGGTGAACATCAGTCGGTGCGCTCCACCCAGGCTTCCACGGCAAACTCGTCCTTGGCAATCGAGTGCAGCTTCACGTCGCGAAACCGGATCGCGTCCTTGCGCCGGCGACGTCCCGCTCCTCCCGCAACCGGAAGCGACTGCATGCCTCCCAGAATCTTGGGGGCGTAATAGAAGTAGATTTTGTCGGCGACGCCGGATTCGAGCGCGCTCCAGTTCACGCGGCTGCCCGCCTCGATCATCAGCGAAAGGTATTTTTCGCGTGCCAGCAACTCAATCACGCCTTGCAGGCTGGCCCGCCCGTCGGAGCGTTCCAGTACTTCCACGCGCACGCCCATGCTCTCCAGGCGCTTCCGCCGGTCCGCCGATCCCGCTGAGGTCGTAACCACGAGGACATCGCTTTTACAGGACGTGGTCAGATGCGATTCCGAAGGCAGCCGCAGCTGCGAATCGAGTACGATCCGCAAAAGCGGCCGGCTCCGCTCCAGGCCTGTGCGGTCCGTGAGCCTGCAATCGTCGGCCAATACGGTGCCGATGCCGGTGAGAATTGCGTCGGATCGGTGCCGCAGCGTTTGCACGTGGGTGCGAGCCGTCTCGCTGGTGATCCAACCCGCATTGTCCTCGGGCGCGGCGATTTTTCCATCCAGCGTCACGGCCGATTTCAGCGTCACCAGCGGACGTCCAGTTTTCATGAAATGAACAAACGCTTCGTTCAACTCCGTGGCCCGCGCGGTGTATTGCCCCGCCAGTTCCACTTCCACGCCCGCGTCCCGCAGACGCATGAATCCCCGCCCTCGTGTCTGCGGATTCGGATCCTCCATCGGCGCGACCACCTTACGCACACCCGCTGCCAGAATCGCGTCGATGCACGGCGGAGTCCGGCCGTGATGCGCGCATGGTTCGAGCGTCACGTACAGTGTCCCGCCGCGCGCGCGCTCCCGGGCTTCCTCCAGCGCGAGCACCTCGGCGTGCTTCAGTCCGGCCCAAGTGTGGTATCCGCGGCCGACCACCTCGCCGTCCCGCACCACCACCGCGCCCACCGCCGGATTTGGGGATGTCGCGCCCCACCCGCGCGCCGCGAGGTCCAAGGCCTCTTCCAGATGATTCATGTGGACCCTAATCGAATAAGGATGCCACGAAACTGGCCGGCTCGAACGGCAGCAGGTCGTCCAATTGCTCGCCCACGCCGACGTAGCGGATGGGCAATCCCAGCTCGCGCGAAATCGCCACCACCACGCCGCCCTTGGCAGTGCCGTCGAGCTTGGTCAAAATGATGCCGGTGACTTCGGCCGATTCGGTGAACTTGCGGGCCTGCTCCAGACCGTTCTGCCCGGTGGTGGCCTCGATCACCAGCAGCACCTCATGCGGAGCTCCCGGAATCACGCGCGCGGCTGTTCTCCGCATCTTCTGGAGCTCCGCCATCAGGTTCTCTTTCGTGTGCAGCCTTCCGGCCGTATCGACAATCACGTAATCGATCTTGCGCGCCTTGCCGGCCTGCAGCGCATCGAACATCACCGCGCTCGGGTCCGACCCCGGCTGCTGGCGGATTACGTCCACGCCGGTGCGCTGCGCCCACACTTCCAGTTGTTCGATAGCGGCGGCTCGAAACGTATCGGCTGCGCACAACAACACACTACGTCCCTCCGATTGCAGCCGGCGCGTCAGTTTCCCGATCGATGTTGTCTTGCCGGCCCCGTTCACGCCCACCACCATAATCACGGCAGGCGGCTCCGCCACCTGCGGCACGGGCCGCTCGGCCGCTTCCAGCACTTCCAGGAGGTATTGACGAATCAGCCCCTTGAGCTCGCCGGCGTCGCCCACCAGATGGCGCGCGACACGTTCACGGATTCGCTCAAGGATCTCAGCCGTCGTCTTCGAGCCGATATCGGCCGTGATCAGCGCGTACTCGAGTTCCTCCAGAACCTCGGCGTCAATCTCCTTGCGCCCGCTGACGGCGTCTTCGAGCTTCTCCATCAGCCCCGCGCGCGTCTTCTGCACGCCCGCTTTCAGACGGTCGAGTAGACTGGGTTCCTTGCTCGTAGTCGAGCCAAAGAGGGTTTTGAACATGTCTCGTGGGGCAGGACTAAGCCTGCCTGATCGCTAGGGCAGCCGGAACTCCACTCGCCGGTCGCGATTAATCTGCTCGCTGAATCGCGCGTCGACGCTCGACAGCGGAGCGGTCTGTTCTTCGTGTTCACGAGTGGTGTAGCGAATCTGGTCGCCTTCCACGGTGTAGGAAAGCGCCGCCCGAATGGTGTGGTCGTTGAACGCGATCAGGTAATAGTCCGCGGCCCGATAGAACGATCCCGAGGTTCCGGCGGCAGTTCCACCGATGTTCTGATTGATCACCGTGGGCGGGGCCGGTGGCGCAGGCGGGGCCGGTGCCGTGTAGGCAACATTGCCGCCATAGTAGCCGTTGTCGTAGTAGGGCGCACTGTAAACGTAGGGATCGTAATAATACGGATCGTAAGAATACGGGTAGTACGAATACGGATAGCCGCCATAGCCGAAGCCGAGGTAAAAACTGGGGTAGTAGTAGCTGCCCGGATAGTAGAAACGTCCGCCGTAGAACCGGGTGTTTCCGAAGCGCGTGCCGCCGCGGATAATCGTGTTTCCACGGAACCCGCCGCCACTGATGCGCCCACCGCCGCGAAAGTTTCCACCGTTAAGGAATCCGCCGCCGCGAATGACCGATCCACCGCCGATGCGCGCGCCACCTCCGACGCGGGCTCCACCTCCGCCACCTATCCGCGCACCGCCGCCGCCGCCGCGCGAACCTCCGCCACCGCGCTGGCCGAACGCCAGCACGGAGATCACGGAAAGCAGAACAGCAAGTTTCAGGAGTTTCATCGTAGAGGCCCTCCCCTACTTAATCCTAGCGCTTAATTCTAATGGGCGGATGCGGCCTGCGCTTCATCGGCCGATGGCCCGTACATTCCGGGAACCGGGACGCCATTCAACCGGTAATACACGCTCAGCTGGGCCCGATGATGAATCACGTGGTTCATGATCATGCTCCGAACCACCGCCATCCGCGGCATCGAAAACATCGGGTTGCCGCCGACCTTGAGCGTCCACTCCTGCAACATCGCCTGATCGCTGGCTCCGGCCAGCGCGGCACGCGAGCCGGCGACACCCTGATCGAGTTTCTCCAGCAGTTCCTTGCGGGAGGTGGCCAGAAAGGGTTTGAACCCCGGTTCTATGTCGATGGAGGGCTGCTCAATCGTCTCCTTCAGCCAGCCAACCATTTCGGCGATGTGGCTCGCCAACACTCCCATCGCCATCGACTTCGGATCGGGCTTGTAGCCCAGCTTGTCTTCGGGAATGCGCTCCAGCATTTTGCGGGTATTCGCCATCTCATTATCGAATTCCGGCAGCAAGGATTGCGCCATGGTCATGAAAGTATCCTCCACAAAGATTGTACCCGACGCGTGCGCTAAAATCGAAATAAGTGCAACAAGTCGGGCGATACCAGATCGTATCCGAATTGGGCCGGGGCGCCATGGGGATCGTTTATAAGGCTCTGGACCCGGCCATCGGACGCACCATCGCCATCAAGAGCATCCGGCTTCAGGACCTGACGGATGAGAGCGAGCGGGTCCGGCTCAAGGAGCGCCTGTTTCGCGAGGCGCAATCCGCCGGCATTCTTTCGCACCCTAACATCGTCACGATTTATGACATTGCCGAGGAAAACGGCATGGCGTACATCTTCATGGAGTTCGTCAACGGCCCGCCGCTCGAAAAAATGCTCAAGGTGGATAAGACGCCTGACAAGGAAACTCTGCTCAGCATCTTCCGCCAGACGGCCGGCGCGCTCGACTACGCCCATAAGAAGGGCATCGTGCACCGCGATATAAAACCGGCCAACATCATGATCCATGAAGACGGCACGGCCAAGATCACGGATTTCGGCGTCGCCAAGATCATGTCCCAGCAGATGACGCTGGCCGGCACCATGATGGGCACGCCCAGTTACATGTCGCCCGAGCAGGTGCAGAGCACCGTCATCACGGGCGGCGCCGACCAGTTTTCGCTGGCCGTGATCGTTTACGAGGCGCTGACCGGCGAAAAACCCTTCGCGGCAGAATACCTGCCGACGCTGCTGTACAAAATCGTCCGGGAAGATCCGCTGCCGCCGCAGCGCCTGAACAGCACACTGAGCCCGCAGGTGGAAACAATTCTCAACAGGGCGCTGGCGAAAGTTCCGGAAGACCGTTACGGCACCTGCACCGAGTTCATCAACGCGCTGGCCACGGCCTGCAATGCCAATCCCGCCTGGACCCCGCTGCCGCGCGGATCGAGCCCCAATATGCCCACCGCCGGCTCGCACGGCGAACTGGCCGAGACGGTAGCCGACACGCGCCCGGTTGCCATTAGCCCGGCCGCGGTTAACCCAGGAGATAACGATGCGACGCGGATCATGCCGCCGTCTCCGCCTCCCGCTCCACCTCCGATTCTCGAAATCGAGCCTGAGCCCAGCCACACATTGCGCAATGTGCTGGTCGGTGTGGCTACGGTGGCGGTATTGGGTATCGCCGCGTTTATCGTTACGCAAGCACCTCGGACTCAGCCGGCGCAGCCGCAAGCTCCGCCGTCTGCTCCGGCAACCGCAGTTTCACAGCCTGCGCCCGTGGACACCGCACCGCCGGTGGAAGCCGCGCCGCGGCCGGAACCGCCACCAGCCGAGCCCGCGCCACCGCCTCAGAAAGTCGCAGCCGCTGTGCCCCCTGTTCCATCGCTTCAGAAAGAGGGTTCGTTCCAATTAACCACTACGCCCGCCGGCGCGACGGCCGTGTTCGATACGTCCGGGATCGCCTGTACCAGTCCGTGCAATCTCACGTTGCCGGCCGGGCGCCACACCTTCGTCCTGCGCCACGCCGGATACCGCGAAACCCAGAAGATCATCACCATCCCCAATGACACCGGCCTGATCGTGGATCTGGTTCCGCTGAGCGGCACGCTCAACCTGATCACCAACCCCGCGGGATTGACGGTGTTGATCGACGGCCGAGAACACCCTCAGAAGACCCCCGTGAGCCTGACCTTGCCCGTGGGTCCGCACAAAGTGCAAGTGGTCAGAGGCAGCGAGAGCCAGGAACTTCAGGTCGACCTCTCCGACGGCCAGTTCGTCTCCAAAACCATCTCCTGGCAGTAGTACGTCGGGCTCGCGAATTTAGAACGCCACTCGAGGCTTAATCCGCAGCGACGTTTCCCAAAACGCCCGTGGCCGGTGGCTCCGGCTCGGGTGACGCAGACTTGCGCAGTGCCTTCGCTTCGATCTGCCGGATGGTCTCGCGCGTGACTTTGAAAGCAGTACAATAAGTGTCGATGGGCTTTGATGACTACAAAGTGGTCTTGTATCGTAACCAACCGCAAGGCTGGGTGGCGGAGATCCCAGCCATACCCGGCTGCCATGCCCTGATGTCCACGCGCGAGGAGGCTCTCGCCGAACTCGCCGCCGTATTCCAATTGATTTCGGAGGAGTACAAGGAAAGGAACCAAGCGCTCCCGGTCGACACCACCGAGATCGTTCATGCCTAGCGCCCGTTCGGGCGAATTCCAGCGAGCAGCCAGCAAGCTTGGATTCCGAAAAGCGAGGCAAACCGGGAGTCACGAGCGATGGATCCACCCGGACGGCCGTGCTACCACCATTCCGATCCATGGCGGCCACCAAATCGGTCCGCCGCTTTTCTATCGGATTCTGAAACAACTTGGGACCACGGAAAAAGAGTTCGATCAACTTCGATAGAGTCGTTAATCCCGCAGCGACGTTTCCAAGAACGCCCGCAGCCGGTGGCTTCGGCTCGGATGACGCAGCTTCCGCAGCGCCTTTGCCTCGATCTGCCGGATGCGCTCGCGCGTTACCGCAAAGTGCTGGCCGACCTCTTCCAAGGTGTGCTCGCTGCCATCCTGCAGCCCGAAGCGCATCTTGATGATCTTCTCTTCGCGCGGGCTCAAAGTCTTAAGTACTTCCGCCGTCTGCTCGCGCAGATTCAGATTGATCACCGCCTCGGAGGGCGATACCACTCTGCGGTCCACGATGAAGTCGCCCAGATGCGACTCTTCTTCCTCGCCCACCGGTGTTTCGAGGGAAATCGGTTCCTGCGCGATCCGCAGCACCTTGCGCACCTTGCCCACCGGCAGCTCCATCTTGACGGATAGCTCTTCGGTGGTAGGCTCGCGGCCCAGATCCTGTTGCAACTGCCGCTGGATGCGCACCAGCTTGTTGATCGTTTCGATCATGTGCACCGGGATGCGAATGGTCCGGGCCTGATCCGCAATGGCGCGCGTGATGGCCTGCCGCACCCACCAGGTGGCGTAAGTGGAAAACTTGTAGCCGCGCAGGTAATCGAACTTGTCCACGGCTTTCATCAACCCGATATTGCCTTCCTGGATCAGGTCCAGGAACTGCAGGCCGCGATTGGTATAGCGCTTGGCGATGGAAACCACCAACCGCAGGTTGGCCTCGATCAGTTGCTTCTTGGCGATCTCGGCTTCCAGCTCGCCACGCTCAACGATCTGCAGCGTGCGCCGCAATTCCGTCGCACTGGCGCCGGACTCCTCTTCGTGATGCTGGATGCGCTGGCTGTGCGACCGCAACTCCTTGCGCAACGCCGCCGCGCCGCCGTGCGCCCCGTTGGGAGTAGACGCCTCCAGCTTCCTTTGAATGCGCGCGATTTCTTTCTCCAGTGGCCGCAGCTCGTCCACAGCCAGCCGCAAGCGGCCCGCCAGCGAGCGCCGCGAAGTCGAACTGAACGGAATGCCCCGGATCAGCCGCGAGGTGAGCACCATGGTGCGCGCCAGGTTCCAGCGCAGCGACCGGTGTGCCTTGGGCTTCATTCCCCGCGAGATGGCTTGCAATTTTTGCCGGAATTGCTGGGCTTTCTTGTAATGCTTTTCGATTTCCAGCAGGATCCGCTGCAGCGCTTCCGCCTGCTCGATGACGTTCTCATCGGTCACCACCAGATCCGGCATCACCAGGATGTCGCGCACCGTGGAAGCATCCTGCGAAACCGTCTCGGCCAGCGCCAGAATCTCACGGATCACCAGCGGCGAACGGGAGAGCGACTTGCGCACCGCGGCCTGTCCCCGTTCGATGCGCTTGGCCAGCTCGATCTCGCCTTCGCGCGTGAGCAGCGGCACGGTGCCCATCTCGCGCAGGTACATGCGCACCGGATCGTTGGTCTTGTCGCTGAAGTCCTGGGTCAGCTCCAGCTCGTTGGGTTCTTCGCCCTCTTCGAGCTTCTTATCGAACTCGATTTTGGGCTCTTCCAGGATCTCGACGCCCGCCGTGTCGAGTTCGCTGAGCAGGTCGTCCAGTTCGCGCCCGCCCGGAAACTCGTCCGTCAGCAGCTCATTGACTTCGTCGTAAAGGACGTAGCCCTTCTCCTTGCCGGAGTCCATCAGCTGTTTCAGCCGGCCGACTTTTTCTTCGCTCGCCACTCGTCCCCGATTCAGTTTCGCTTGCGGTTCACCCGGCAATTTTGATCCGCCGGATGGATCATCTCCGAATGCATTTCAGTGTACAACAATCATCCGCCGGAGGTTCCCCTGCTTTCCCGTTCCAAACGGCTCAACTCCGCCATCCAGGATAGCGCTTCCTCCACTCGCCCTTCGCGCTCGGCCGACTTCACCCGCGTGCGCAATTCGCCGAGCTGGCGTTTGCGAAAATCGCTTTCCAAACGTCGCAGGCAGGCCTGCGCTTGTTCCCAAGACACAGATCCTCCTGTAGACTCATCGGCTGTAACCGCGTCACGCAATAGTTCCTTTCCGGGACCCTGTAAACGGCCCTCCAGAACGGAATAAGAGAACGCATCGCCGGCTCCCGCCACTTGGCGCAATCCTTCGAAAACTTCGCGAGTTACAAAGGTATCCGTCAGTTCCGGAAGCAGCGCGGGCAGCATATCGGTGCGTGCCCGGTCGCTCGCAAGCAACGCGTTCAGCAGGATCCGTTCCATGGGCGGAATCGCGCTGGCGGGCTTCGCTTGCGGAACCGGCGCGCGCCGGTCGGCTGCGGATTTCTTGAATTGATCCAGCACCAGTCCGGGATCCACGCCCAGGTACGACGCCAGATCGTTGACAGTGGCTGCCTGCTCCAGCTTATTGCTGATCTTCTGTACGGCGGGAAGCAAAAATTTGAAGGCGGCGACTTTCCCTTCGGACGTTTTCATGTCGAAGCGCGTCCGGGCCCGGTCGGCCAGCCAGTGGAAGTAGGTCGCCGCGCCATCCAGTTTCGCGACGTACGCCTCGGCACCGTTGCGCTTGCAGTATTCGTCGGGGTCGAGACCTCCGTCCAGCGCCACTACTCGAACGTGCAAGCCTTCGTCCAGAAGAAGCTGAATCGCTTTTTCGGTGGCGTTCGCGCCCGCCGTGTCCGGATCGAAATTCACCACCACCGTATCGGCGTGGCGATGCAGGGTCCGGACCTGGCCGTTGGTAAGCGCGGTCCCGCAGCTCGCCACCACCTCTTTCACTCCGGCGGCGTAAACGCCGATCACGTCCATATAGCCTTCCACCAGCACCACGCGCCCCGAACGGCGCACGGCGTCGCGCGCGCGATGGAGGTTATACAAGACAGATGTCTTCTTGTAGACCGGCGTTTCGGGTGAGTTCAAGTATTTCGGCTGATCCTCGTCGTTCATGGCTCGCCCGCCAAAGGCGATCGCCTTGCCCGACTCATTATGAATCGGGAACATCAGCCGCCCTCGGAAGTTGTCGTAATACCCTGTCCCCTCATTCCGCTTGCGCACCAGCCCGGAGGCTTCCAGCTGTTCCACGGAAAAGATTCGGTCCGAAAGTTTCCGCGTAAGAGCTTGGCCGGACGGCTCAGCGTAGCCAATCTCGAAGGTATCGATCACTTCCTGCGACACGCCGCGCTTTTCGAGATAGGCCCGCGCCTCCGCGCCCTGCGGACCGCGCAAATTGTCTTGAAACAGCCGCGCGGCGATGGCGTGCATGTCCATCAGCGCGCCCCGCAACTTCGATTCCGCGTCGGAGTAGTCGGAGCGCTTGGGCATGGGAACGCCGTAGCGCTCGGCCAGCATCTTGACGGTCTCCCAGAAGCTAAGCCCCTCGATCTCCTCCACGAACTTGATGGCGTCGCCACCCACGCCGCAGCCGAAACACTTGTAGAACTGGCGGGTCTGGTTCACGCTGAAGGACGGCGTCTTTTCCTGATGGAAGGGGCACAGCCCCACGTAGCGTCCGGTGGCGCCCACGCGCTTGAGGCGCACGTATTCTCCCGCCACCTTGACGATGTCGATCGATGACTTGAGCTGCTCGACGAAGTCCATGCGTACTGCGATCTGACCACGTGCCTAACTACGGGGGAGGGTTGCTTAAATTATCCCATGGAGCGAAAAAACATTTCCATGCTAGAATGCTCTGGGGATGTCTCCGCGAGTTTCGATTGACGAGTTTAAGCAGAACACGGCGCGAAAGCTGGAAGCCGTCCGCTGTCCGGATCATCGCCAGCCGCCCCGATTGAAATTCAACGGGAGCACTTTGCGCGACGTCACCATCCAGATGAGCGGCTGCTGCTCCAAACTCCTGGATCTTGCCAATAAAGCTATCGCGGATCGGCAATAAGGCGCGCGAGCTCTGCAGCCCGGTGTGTAAAACGTTGTGAACGCGCGAACTCCCTGGCCGCCGCTTCCATCTCCTTTAGGCCCCGTTCGTCGGCCAACAGTCTCGCGATCGCCGCGCGCAATCCGCCCGGGGGAACCAGAGCTCCAAACTCTTCCCGCATGACGCTGCGCGCTCCACTGGTATCCAGACACACTGCGGGTAAGCCCGCCGCCAGCGCCTCCATCAGCGTCAAGCCGTAGCTTTCATGCCTCGATGGGAACACGTACAAGTCCGCCAGAGCCAGAAACGCTCGCTTACGCTCGCCGGTGACGTATCCGGGAAACACCACGCGAGTGCGCTTCAGTCGCGCTGCTCGTTGGTGCAGTTCTTTCAAGAATCTCTGCCCTTGCATGAACGCGGCATCCCCGCACACGAACAGCCACAACGGATACGCCGGGAAGTCGTCCCGCCGCTCCCAGTCGAGCAGCGCTTCCAAGAGTAGATCCTGTCCCTTCTCCGGCGATATCCGGCTGAGCGTCAGCAGCACGCGCGCGTTGTCCGGAATTCCGAACTCCCGACGCAGCGGCTCTGGATCTCCAGGCGCATCCGGATTCCAGTTGCCCCAAGGCAGCACGTGGATCTTTCCCGGCGATCCTTTTTGCGACAGGCAATCGGGATAGCACCGCAGCAGCACCTCGCGCATGCCCTCCGACGGCACAATCAACCCCCGGGAGTGCCGCGCGCTCGATTCCTGCTTTTTCCAAACCAGCTTGGCGATGTCCGGCAAACACCATCGCAGTCGCCGATACCAGCGAACCGTAGTCTCTGGCGCTATCGCGCCTCTACCGTAGATCGCGGCGACGTAGGCCACCACGTCCACGTGATAGATGGTGTACACGCGATATCCGCGCGCCGCGAGCGCAGCGAAATCCGGGCCTTCGGAAACGTCGTTCGCCAGAACCACCGTATGCGCCGGATCGTGCCGAAGGATCTCGGCGGTCGAGGCGCATTCGAAATCGCGGCAAAACCGGGCATAGTCGCGCTCGCCGAACTTGACCAGTTCCCCGCCCCGCGGCGCGGAGTCCCCCAGAATCACAGGCGTGATGGTTTGCAACTCGAACGGCCGCGTGCGCGACCATTCCTCAATCAGATGTTCGAATACCGCAGCCCCGCCGCCCAGGGGCACAGCCTCAGCCGAAAATCCCCCGTGCGCTGCGGTGTAGAGTACGCGCAGCACCGTTAGCTATATTCGAGCACGAGTGCGGTAATGTCGTCGCGGATCACGCCGCCCTCGACAAAGGCGTCCAGTGTGCTCAGCAGCACTTTGTGAAGCTCGGCCGCGCCCATCGAGGCGTTTTCGCGCAAACAGGCCCGCAGCCGTTCGGTATCGAAGAACTCGCCCGCGGCATTTTCCGCCTCGGTCAATCCGTCGCTGTAGATCACGATCTTATCGCCCGTCTCCAGCTGCATCTGGATCACCTCAAACTGGGCCTCCTCCAGCATGCCCTCCGGCATTCCGGAGGTGTGCAGCTTGCGCAGGCGTCCGTCACTGCTCACCAGGAACGGCGCGCAGTGTCCGGCGTTCGAATAACTGAGCAGCCCCTCGGAATTCACCATGCAGTAGAACACGGTCGCGTATTTTTCGCCGCGGGCGCGCTCCAGCAGGAACCGGTTCAGGTGCGACATGGTCGGCTCGATCTCGGCAAAGTCGCCCGAAGCCATCAGAAAGGCGCCCTGCAGCAGGCTCGCGAGCAAAGCCGAGCTGACACCTTTCCCCGACACATCGGCGACCACCGCCGCCCAGACGTCCGCGGATACCTGCCGGACGTCGAAATAATCGCCGCCGACTTCGTTGGACGCCCAGCTCGATCCGGCCGCGCGAAACCATCCCTCGCTGGGGAGTGACACCGGGGCGAGTCCCTGCTGGATATCGCGCGCGATCTTCAGCTCGCTCTCCATGCGCAACTTGATGTGCTGGTCCTCCATCAGCCGCGCGTTTTCGAGAATCGTGGACGCCTCGATCGCCAGCGTCGTGAGCACTTCGCGGTTTCCCGCCGAAAGATCGGCGGGCGAGACGCGCGAATCCAGATACAGCAGCCCGACGGTCTGCTGGGCATACGATGCGATCCGGGTTTCTTCCATGGACCCGCTTTGCACCTGCACCAACGGCACGCACACGGCGCTCCGCAATTCCAGCGCCGCCACGCTTCGGTCGACTCCTTCGAGCGTGTTCTGAGCTCCTGGATCGAACGACATGGAGAGCAGCTCGCGGCGCGAGTTCAGCGCGCGCTGGATCACCGAAGTCGGCACGCGCAGATCGCCGGCATCGAGCGCTTTGCCCTCCAGATCGCGCGACACCGCCACCTCCAGGCTGTCGCCCTTGCGCAGCAGCAGAAATCCCCGCTCGCAGCCGGTGACCGCGAGCGCGGCGTCCACAACCGCGATCAGAACTTCTTGCGTGGAAAGCGAGTTCTGCAGCGCCCGCGCAACCTCCACCAGCGAGCGGAGCTTGGCCAGATTATTGTCGCCCATGCCGCCGGGGCGGGAAGTGGACGAGATCTGATCCATGATTCGATTGATCTCGCCGGCTTCGAGCGTAAAGGTCAGCTGGTAGGATTCCGGGACGCCCAGATCGATGCGATCCGAGTTGCGCAGGATGTGGCGCGCCACACGCTCGCCGTTGACGAAGGTGCCGTGGCGGCTGTCCAGATCCTCCAAAACGTAGTGGCCCTTTTCAGCGATGATGCGGGCATGGGTGCGAGATGCGCGGTTATCGCGCAGGACCAGATGATTGTCCGGCTGGCGGCCGATCAGGAACGGCAGCGTTTCGATCACCGTGCGGGTGCGCTGGCCGGAAGGATGCAGAACGACGAGAGCGGCCGGCGGCAGACCCGCGCGGGCATCCGGCTGCCCTTTCGCGCCCGAGACTCCCATCAGACGGCCTGCTTCACTCCGTGTGCCTGCAAGTCGTCTTTTGCGCGAAGGTCTTCTTTTGCACGCAAGGCTTGGCAGTGCGAGCAGTATCCACCGATTTCGGTGCGCGCGAAGGCGATCTCGAATCCGAATTGCGACTGGACCTGGCCGCGGACAGCCTGGAGCTGTTCGCCGAAAAATTCCTCGACGCGGCCGCAGCGCAGGCAGATGATATGCGCGTGCTCCTGCTTCAGGCGAGTCTCGTAGTAATGCTTTTCGCTTTCGAAATGGGCCAGATCCAGCTCGTCCACCAGGCCGCCTTGCTTGAGCAGTTTGAGCGTGCGATAGACCGTGACGCGATTGAGCTTGGGATCTTTTTCCTTGGCCATCTGATACAGCGTGTCGGCGTCCAGATGCAGGCCCGAGTTGTCGATCAGATCGAGGAGCAGACGCCGCTGGCGCGTGAGGCGAACCCCGCGCTCGCGTAACGAATCCTGGATGCCGGAGCTGGCCATGGCTCTTCTACCTGTCAGCCCGCAAAACGGAGCACGGCGGCATCGTTACGTGTTCGCCTGCAGGGAGCCGCCGCGCCCTTTGCGGGCTAGTTAGAGATTAACATGGCGCGGCGAGGGTTTCAGCGCTCCATCGAAAAAACACCCATCCAAAAACCTTTTCCGGCGGGCAGCGAGCGGCGTGCCTCGTATGTCAGGCGGAAGTCATATTGTAGGAGCGTCTCGCGGAACCACAAAGGATCCACCAGCGTGAAATGAGACTTCAGCGTCTGCATCGCGGGAAAGCGGCTCGCGCCCACGTTGTGATCGAGCTCCGTGGGCAGCTGCAGCACCACCGACAAGGCACCACCGGGAGCCACCAGGGATAACGCGTTCTCGAGACATAGACCGGCCCCCGCGTGTTCGAGCACCAGGGCCGCGTGAACCAGTTGCACCGGCTCCAAGCCGACGCGCTGTTCAGCCAGGTCCATACAATGAAGCTCCAGGTCACACTTGCGGACTTCAGGCGAGCTCATGATCGGAACGCTACCCGGATTCATGGAGTCGGGCACCAGCGGTCCGAGGAAATAGCCTCTGGATGCACGGCCATCCATTCCCTCTGGGCCAAAAGGCGCAATCAAGCTGAGCGTCACAGCAGCAACAGCGCCTAAACGCAGCGAATCGGTTTACAAATCCACATTGGCCTCTCAGATGCACCAACCGAAAAGAGGAAAGATGCGCTGGAACGGGAAGACTACAACCCATCGTGCGCCATGGAGGCAAAGATGAGGATCCTGTGCGTATTACTTGGCTGCACTCTTGCCGCCAGTGCCCAGCAGGCTGCGAACACGGTCAGCATGATCGAGTACTCCGTGCCGAAGGCTGCTAGCATCCCCTCCACGATCACGACTGGCCCAGATGGCGCTCTCTGGTTTACAGAACAACATGGGCCAAACATTGGACGCATCACCACAGCCGGCGTCTTTACCGAATTCCTCGTTCCAACGCCTCGCAGTGATCCCTATGGGCTCACATCTGGCCCAGACGGCGCCCTCTGGTTCACGGAGTATTCTGGGAACAAGATCGGGCGCATCACCACAGCCGGCGTTGTTACCGAGTTCCCAGTGCCAACGCTTGGTCAGCTCGGTGGGCTCACATCTGGTCCAGACGGCGCCCTCTGGTTCGCGGAGGCTTCTGGCAAAATCGGACGCATCACCACAGCCGGCGTCATGACCGAGTTCTCTGTGCCAACACCTAGTAGTCTGCCCAGTGAGATCACGAGTGGTCCAGACGGCGCCCTCTGGTTTGTAGAGCAAACTGGAAATAAGATTGGACGCATTACCACAGGCGGCGTCATTACCGAGTTCCCTGTGCCGACAGTCCCTGGTGGGCCCTTAGGGATCACCGCTGGTCCAGACGGCGCCCTCTGGTTCACGGAGGGTCGTGGTGGGAACAAGATCGGACGCATCACCACAGCCGGCGTCATCACCGAGTTCCCTGTGCCAACGCTTGCTAGTGGACCCTATGGGATCATCGCTGGTCCAGACGGCGCCCTCTGGTTCGCGGAGCAGCTTGGGAACAAGATCGGACGCATCACCACGGCTGGCGTCATTACCGAGTTCCCTGTGCCAACGGCTGCTAGTCAGCCCTTTGAGCTCACCGTTGGTCCAGATGGCGCCCTCTGGTTCACAGAGTTCCTTGGGAGCAAGATCGGAAGAGTGAGCGGCATCTTCCCCGTCGGATCCATCGGGCAGATCGTCTCCGGAGGAACGTGGGCGATGACACTCGACGCTGTGAATCTGGGAACCACCCCGGCGCAAGTGCAGATGAATTTCTCCGATAACAACGGCAATCCGCTGGTGATGCCGCTGACGTTTCCCCAATTGCCTCCCGCGGATCCGGAACTGGCTTCGACGCTCGATCGCACGCTCAACGCGAATGCGCAGCTAGTGATGGAAAGCACCGGTCCAGATAACGCCGCTACGCTGATCGGCTCGGGGCAACTGCTCAGCAGCGGTCTCGTGAGTGGATTCGGAATCTTCTCCAATCCGAAGCTTAAATGGAACGCCGTGGTGCCCCTCGAAACACGGAACGCAAGTAAGTATATTCTGGCGTTCGATAACACCGCCCCGCTCACCACGGGAGTGGCGGTCGCCAGTCTCTCGGCACAGGTACAAAACGTGCCGGTCATCATACGAGACAACACGGGAACGCAGATCGGCAATCCAACGATTCCCTTAAGCGCGCTGGGGCACACGTCGTTCATGCTGAATGACCCGCAGCTGGGATTTCCTGTGACAAACAACAAGCGCGGCACCATCGAGTTCGATATACCTCCCGGCGGCCAAATCAGCGTGCTAGGCTTGCGCGCCAACGGCGCGGCGCTGACGACGTTGCCGGTCCTGGCCAACGTCGACACCAGCGGCGGCGCCATCACGCACGTGGCGTACCACGGCGGCTGGACGAGCGTGTTCTACCTGGTCAACACGGGCAATGTATCGGCGCAGTTCACGTTGAGCTTCTTCGACGAAAACGGGAACGCGCTTCCGGTGCCGCTGCTCCTCCCGCAATCGGGGACGATGGTCACGACGGAGGCATTAACGCAAACGCTGGCGGCTGGAGGGATGCTGGTAGTCAACACCCAGGCCCAGGAAGCACTGGCATTGGTGGTTGGCTCGGCGCAGTTGACGACCACCGGTAATATCAGTGGGTTTGAGATCTTCCGTTGGACCACATTTGGCCAGGAAGCCTCAGTGCCACTGGAAGCGCGTACTCCGAGTAGCTTCGTGTTGGTATTTGACGATACGAACGGTCTGACAACCGGAGTGGCGCTGGCGAACCTGGACGCCGCGGCAGCGAATGTGACCGTGCGAATATACGATGACGCCGGCACGCTGCTGCAAACCGCGTCGATCAATCTAGGGAGCCGTGGGCATACCTCGTTCATGCTGCCGACCAACTATGCTCTGACCGCAAACAAGCGAGGCATGGTGGAGTTCGTCGTCCCGCCGGGCGCCAAGATCAGCGCCATCGGGCTGCGAGCCAGGAACGACGGCACCCTCACGACCATACCGGTGCTCACAAAATAACTGCCGAAGCCGGCTCGGAACATCCGCGCGCTTTCCCTGTGGACGATCAGAACTCGAACACCATCCCAGCCGATGGCAGAATGGGGAACATGCTGAAAAAGTTAGGATACGTCCGCCCCGTGAGGTTATCGTAAGGACCCGGCGAATCGAAATCGCGATTGTGGTGATTGGTCAGATTGATGACCTCGGCGAAGAGCGTCGCCTTGGTCTTCTTGTGCACGTAGGCTTTATTCATTCGCAAGTCTGTGCGCTGGTAATTGGGAGCGCGCAAACCGTTGCGGTTCGCCGTCAGAAAGTAAGCAGTCCCATCCTGACGATAGAAGGCCGGAAAGGGCATGCCACTGCCGTAGGTGAAGCGCGCGCTGACATTGATGGTGGGGCGCAGGCGGCGGCTGACATACGCGTTGAAGGTGTGCCGCTGGTCGTAGTCGGATGGGAAGCTCACGCCTAAATCGCCATCGCTGATCATCGTGCGGCCGTAGGCGTAGGAAATCCATCCGGTGAATCCGTTGGCCGACCGCCGCTGGAGAAAGATCTGCGCACCTCGCGAATAGCCGCGCTCCGAATTGTGCAAAGGCGCGTTGGGCGCCGCGTTGAAAATGCTTCCATCCAGGAGGAGGCGGGGATCCAGCAAAGGGCGCGCCAGCAGGTCGCGGTCCTGCCGGTCGTAGAACTCCACACGGACGCGCGTGCGCTCGTCCAGCGTTTGCTCCACCACGGCCTCATAATGAGTCGCCCTCTCCGGCAGGAGCGGAACATGCGCGAAGGTCGAGAAGATCTGATTTAATTCCGGGAACTGGGCGTACTGACCCCAGTCCAGTAGAATATGCGTTTTCGTAACAGGTGTGAACGACGCGCTGGCATAGGGCGAAGTGACCTGTACGGGGCTCTCGCTGAATTCGTCCTGACGCACCCCCGCGGAGAGGCGAATCCGCTCCGAAAAGAATCCGTAAGATTGCTGCGCATACGCGCCGGCCCTATGTCCGGATCCGCGGAAGACGTCCTGCGACGGCACTTGCACCGGCGTGAATACGAACTGGAGGGTGGAACCCTTCTGCCGCAGTTGCCGGAACAAGCCGCCGAAGTCCAGCGTGTTCTTTCCGGGTTTGTCAGACGACCAAGACAAGCTGATATCGCCATGCCAGGTCCACTCGCCGTAGGCTTGGTTGTTCAGCGGGGCGTTGTCCCGATTCTCCACATCGCCGCGCTCCCGCGACCACGCCAGATGATTGGTGATCAGTACGCGCTGGTTGGGAGCGTAACGGGACCCCAGGTTGAGCAGCGTGAAACGGAAGCCGCTGGTCATCACCGTGTTCGGGCCCAGCTCGCTCTGAAAGGCGGTCCGGTCGACGCCGGAGGCGCCTTCCACGTTGCTCAGGCTGATGGTGTGCTTGGGCGTCAGATCATACGTAAGGCGGGCTTCGCCGTCGGTGAACCCGAAAGCCAGGGGTGGTTGGTCGCCGAAATCGATCCGGTTAAGGATGTAGTCCAGATAGCTCTTGCGGAACGACACGATCCAGCTTCCGCGCTGCTTCTTGCCCAGAGGCCCCTCAAAAAGTCCGCCGGCGTTCGAAGCGCTGGCTGTCAGCCGTCCCTGAATCTGCTCGCGACTACCTTCCCTGGTGTCGACAGCCAGAATCCCGGCGGTACGGTCGGAATAACGGACCGGCCACGCGCCTTCGTACAACGTCATGTCGTCGGTGATGTCGCCATTGAAGATGGTCAGGGAACCGTCGCCGCTTTGGCCGTCGGTGGTGTGGAAGGGCGAATGCAGCAGCACGCCGTCCAGGTACAGACCAACGCGGTCGAAGGGCGCGCCGCGCAGCGAGAACTCCGAGTCGAAGTCGTTGTTGGAAGTCACACCCGGCAGACTCTGCACGGCTCGCAGCGGATCGTCTGCCAGCACGCTGGCCAGGTTCTTGCGTTCCTCACCCTCCAAGGTGATGGCCGACGCCGAAGGCTCCGGAGTGGCTCCGAAGGCGCCGGCGGAAACCACCACGGTTTGCTTACGCTCCATCGAAGAAGTCAGCACGACATCGAAGTTCTTGGATTCCCCCGCGGCCAGAGTAAATTCCTGCCGGACCAGGTAGTAATCTACAGTGGTCGTCTGCAGCACGTAGTTGCCGGGAGGGACGCCGGTGATGCTGAAGGTCCCATCCGGACCAGTGACCGCGCGGAACGCTGTGTTGGCCGGCGCGGTCGTCGGCGTGCCCGGGATCTGGAGCTGGACCTGGGCCAAGCCGATCGGCTCATTGTCGCGCGAGCTGACCACGCGGCCGCGCACTTCGCCTGGGTCTATTTGCGCAAGACCAAGCGCAGAGGCGAACCAGAGCGCGAGGCCGCATGGAAGGGCAGAGCGCAGATTCATATTGGCCTCCATTATCCCCAATCGGGGCGTTGTTGAATGGACGGGCCTGCTATCCTGAGGGTTCCATCATGCCGAATTTATACCGGGAAACCGCTCCGATGTCCGAAGCCGTCACCAACGGCATACGCGTGGAGGTGTTGTGCCGGTATGCGCCCGAAAACTCGCGCCCACTGCACAATGACTGGGTGTTTCAGTACACCGTCCGCATCACCAATCAGAGTGACCAGACAGTGCAGCTGGTGAGCCGGCACTGGATCATCACCAATGGCCTTGATCACGTCGAAGAAGTGAAAGGCCCGGGTGTGGTCGGCGAACAACCGGTCCTGGCGCCCGGCGAATCGTACAAATACTCGTCGTGGTGCCCCCTTCCGACACCCACCGGCATGATGCGCGGCACCTACCAGATGCTCCGGCCGGGCGGGGAGCAGTTCGATATCGAGATCGCGCCCTTCGCGCTGCGGGCCAAGCAGACCATTCACTAGCAGTACAATATCCGTGTGACACGGACACTTTTCCTCCTTTCGTTCCTGCTGGCATCCGCCGCGAGTTCGCAACAAGTGCCCCAACAGTTGCAGGGCCAAGAGCTGGTCAAAGCCTTGCGGCAAGGCGGCTATGTCATCGTGATGCGCCATGCCAGTTCGCCGCGCGAGGTGCCCGACAAAGCCACTGCCAATCCGGACAACGTCAAGCCCGAGCGACAGTTGGACAAAGAAGGCCGCGATAGCGCGACCGCCATGGGCAAGGCTCTGCGCGATCTGAAGATTCCTATCGGCGCCGTGCTCACCAGCCCAACCTATCGTGCGCTCGAGACCATCCGCTATGCGCAGTTCGGAAATCCCCAGGCCTTTCCTGAGCTGGGCGACAACGGCCAGAGCATGCAGGGCGGGACGGAAGCGCAGGCTAGTTGGCTGCGCAAAAAAGTAACGGAGTTGCCGAAGGGCGCCAACACTCTCATCGTGACGCACATGCCGAATATGTCGCGCGCGTTTCCGCAATCAACCGAGCGCCTGGAGGACGGCGAGGCGCTGGTTTTTGGTCCGAGCGGCGTTCTGGCGAGAATCAAAATCGAGGAATGGAAAGGGATGGCCAAATGAAACTCTTCGTATGGACACTGACTTTGACGTCGCTGGCAATGGCCCAGAAGCCGCTGACGCTGGCCAGCCAGGGTAGCTTCTTCGTGGGCGGCGAGTCGAAGACCCTGCCCTCGGTAGCTGGCCGCGGGGGCTTTGGCACGGGCGAAATCACCATTAACCAGATGTACGTGCAGTATCAGATCCCGATGAACGGCGCGCAGCACGTTCCCGTGGTGATGGTCCACGGGTGCTGCCTGAGTAGCAAGACCTGGGAGACCACTCCGGACGGGCGCATGGGATGGAACGAGTATTTCGTTCGTAAAGACCGTCCGGTGTACCTGGCCGATCAGTCCTCGCGGGCGCGCTCCGGCTTCGATCCCAGCACGCTCAATGCTGTAAAAGCCGGAACGATGCCGCCCAGCCAGTTGCCCAACGTTCTGGCGGCGTCGCACCAGACGGCCTGGACGGTGTTCCGCTTCGGCCCCAAGTTTGGCGAGCCGTTCCCGGATGGGCAATTTCCCATCGAGGCCGTGGATGAGCTCTACAAACAGATGATCCCGGACCTGAACTCGACCCTGCCCAATCCAAATCCTACGTTGAAGAACATGGCGGCGCTGGCGGTGAAGCTGAACGGAGCGGTGCTCATGGGGCATTCCGAATCGGGGTTCTTCCCGGAGCAGGCCGCGCTGGTCGATCCCACCGGTATCAAAGGTCTGATCTCGATCGAGATGCCCTGCCCGGAGCTGAAGCCCGCGGAGATTGCGACCATCGCGAAAATCCCCACGCTGGTGATGTTCGGCGATCACCTGGGCGACGTTCAGGGCGGACCGGCGAACTGGGCCAGTTCGCTCGAAAGCTGCAATAAGTTCGTGCAGCAGGTGAAGGACAAAGGCGGCGATGCGGAGATGATGTATCTGCCCAAGATGGGAATCAAGGGCAACAGCCACATGCTGATGCAGGACCGGAATAGCGACCAGCTCGCCGACCTGATTCTGACCTGGATCGACGGTCACGTGGAAAAGAAAAAAGCCCGTTGACAAGCAATCTAAACTGGGAACATGCCTGCCTGTTCTCATCTCGATCAGATAAAAAACATCAAGCCTCATTCCCGCGGCTGCGAGGAGTGCCTGAAAATGGGCGACACTTGGGTTCACCTCAGGTTATGCCTCAGCTGCGGCCACGTCGGCTGCTGCGATTCTTCCAAGAACAAACACGCGACCAAGCACTTTCATTCGACTAAGCACCCCCTCGTGCGTTCGATCGAGCCGGGTGAGGATTGGGCCTGGTGCTATGTCGACGAGGTCATGCTTGAGTCCGCCTGAGTGGCCCGCGCTGCCCTTCGCCGAGTGGGAAAAGACTTGCGACACGCTGCATATGTGGACGCAGATCGTGGGCAAGACCCGGATGGCCTTGACGCCGCTCGAGAATCACTGGTGGAACGTGCCTCTGTACGTAACGCCGCGCGGGCTCAGTACCTCGGCCATACCTTGGGGAACCGGCACGTTCGCAATAGAGTTCGACCTGGTGGCTCACCAGCTTCTGTTCCACTCGAGCGGGGGCGTCCAGCATTGCATGCGGCTGTTCCCGCGCTCCGTGGCCGACTTCTACGCGGAGTATATGGCGTCGCTCAAGTCGCTTGGAGTTGAGGCGCGCATTTACGAGACTCCCGTGGAATTCGATGATGTGACGCCGTTCGACCAGGATCAGCACCACGCTTCTTACGACACCGAATACGTGGAGCGATTCCGCCGAATTCTGATCCACGCGGATCGCATCTTCAAGCAATTCCGGTCGAAGTTCCTGGGAAAATCCAGTCCCGTGCACTTTTTCTGGGGGTCCTTCGATCTGGCGGTGACCCGGTTCTCAGGCCTTCGCGCTCCGGAGCGCGACGGCGCGGATCCGGTTACTCGTGAGGCATATTCGCACGAGGTAACCAGCTGCGGATTCTGGCCCGGTGACCGCCGTTTCCCGCACGCGGCCTTTTATGCGTACAGCGCGCCGGTCCCCTCGGGTTTGGAGAAAGAGCCCGTGCGACCTGCGGGAGCCTATTGGGAAAGCAAGCTGGGCGAGTTCATCTTCAAGTACGAGGACGCGCGGAACACGCCGTTTCCCGATCAGGCCATCCTCGATTTCTGCCAGAGCGCGTACGAAGCCGGGGCGAAGCTGGCGCACTGGGATCGCGCCAGTCTCGAGCGCTAAGCCCGTTGACATCGGCTAGTCACGTCCGGCGTTCAAGCCGGATCTGCTCTTCTTGACACGGGGTTATCGTGTTCAGCCGGGGCGGAACGCTTGCACCACCGCTGTACAATCAGCCTGCCCATGACAAACACTCTGACTGACCCACAGTGGCTGAACGCGCCGACTGAGCGCGATCCGGGATACTTCCGGGCTTGGCAGCGCGTCTCGCTGGCCTTGCAACGATGGCTGCGCGACGCCGTGGCAGACGCGTATTTCGAGGATCTGGCTGCCTTCGAAAATCGCGTGGCCGCGTATCCCGTGATCGTGTATCAAGCCAGCCGCTTGTGCCACGGGCGTCCACGGACCGAGTTCACTTACGATCTGCGCGACTACCCGGAATGCAGCACGACGCTGATGACATCGTGGAAGCTGACGGGGCGCGCGATCCAGACGGTGCTAAGCCGCATCGAACAGCGGCTGAACGATGCGGGGATGACCGAGCTCGCGCACCGCTATGCGCCGGTGTGGCACCACGACGTCCTGGCGGCGGTGAAGAAAAAGCCGAAGCCGTATGTGGATCTGCTGATGGCCGAGGCGGCCGTGATCAACGCCGCGATTGACCTGGGAACGGAGCGTAGCGTGGAAGCGGCGTACCGGTTCGGGAAGATTGTCCATCTGAACCTGCGGAAGTTGTACGGAATGGATTTACAGAATCTGGGAGTCGGAACACTAGAGGAGGCCACGCGGGTGCTGGCGCAGTGCCACGCGAGTTGCCTCGACGACGTCAGCTACACTGGGGCGGTCGAGAACGGTGACGTGGGCGCCGCGGGGAGCCCAGACGCGTGGATCGCTGGCCAGGAAGATGGCGACAACGGGCGTGCCCACGGCGGCCGCCAGATGCGCGATGCCGGAGTCGTTGCCGATGTAAACGCGCGCCGTCGAGAGCCAGCAGGCCAGATCGTATAGATTCTCGATGCGCGTCGCACCTTCCAGGCTTTCCTCCGGGCCGGCGCACCACTTCACCGGGACTTTCAACTGCGCGGCCAGTTCGCGGAAATTTTCAAGCGGCCAGCGTTTATCGCGGCTGCTGGCGAAGGGATGCATCACCGCGAAGTTTTCGATGGGAGCTTCCGGAACCACAATGAGCGGGGTCCCTTCAGCGGGCGGTGGAAGCGCGGGGAAAAACGTGAACGGAAGGTGACGGACAGCGTCGCGGAATTCGGGACGATTCGATCCGTACCAGGAATAGATGGAATCGAACGCTTCGAGTTCCGGGACGCGCGTCCCTTCCACCACTCCCAGCAAGTCCAAGGCTGTGTCTGCGAGAGCCCGGGTGCGATCGGCGAACCGGATCAGCGGGAGCAGCGGGCGCGGGGCCCAGACTTCGGTATAAGCGGCGCGGGCCCCTTCCAGCGCGGGAAGAGAAAGAATGACGTCGCCAATCGCCCCAGGGCGAATAAGGAGTCGACGGTTAACGGCTGACACTAACGGGCAGGGTGAGGTCGACGGTCTTGGGCGCCAGGCACATGCGGTCGTTGCACGCCTGATAACGAAGCTTGCCGGCGACGTTGACGAGTCCGGGCTGAATCGAGGCAGGGACCTTGAAACGCGTGAGCAGCTCGAAGCGTCCCGTGAAAATGGGCAGTTGCCCCGCGAAGAAGTCGACCTTATGAAACTCCGGCTTGGGATAGACGATTTCGGCAACCGTAATCGGTCCGGATTCCCAGGTGAGGCGTAACGGAACCAGGTAAGGATCCGGCGGCGCATTGGTGTTGACGTGGTAACCCTCGCGGAGTTGCAAAGGCAACTTCACCTCGACCGTGGTTCCCGCCTTAGCGACCACCGGCTCGGGTTTCGGAATCAGCAGAACGCTAGTTTGCGCGAAGGAAAGCGAACTCGCTCCCAGCAGTACGCACAGAACCGGTTTTCGGAGCATCTTTGGAGGCCTCTAACAGTCCCTCGATTTCTTTCTGATAGGTGCTCTTGGCGACCAGGCCGATGTGCATGGAAGCGATGCGGCCCGCGCGATCGATGACGATCGTGGTGGGCAGCGAATCGATGCTGCCGAAGAGCTGGGAAACCTGATCGTTGCCCAGCAACACCCGGTAATTCATCTTCTTTTCTTCGACGTAGGGCTTCACTGCATCCCAGCCGTCTTCATCCATCGAAACTCCGAGTACAGCGAAATCGCGATTCTTGTAAGTCTTCTCGAAGTCCATGAACCAGGGGATTTCGACCTTGCAGGGTCCGCACCAGGTCGCCCAGAAGTTGAGTAGGACGACTTTACCCTTGTAATCGGAAAGCTTCACGATCGCGCCCGTGGCATCTTTCAGTGCGAAATCCGGCGTGGCTTTGCGCTCGCTGACAGGTTTCAGGCGAAACCCATCGGGCATGGGAGACTCGCAGGAGGCCAGGATCGCCACGGCAGCCGCAAACAGTGTCCAGCGGCGGATCGAGTGCAGCGACGGTCTTCTGGCCTGCATGGTTCTATTATACCGGGCCCTATACAAGGATGGAGACGCGGTCAAGCACGTGATCCGTAAACCATCGCCGGCGGAGGCGGCGGCAGATGGCGGGCAGCGTGTATTCGCCATGCCGCGGCACTCTGGCGCAAAGCCAGGCGGAGGTATCGCAAAAGCTTTCGCAGACGTAGCGGCGCCAGGCGGGAGTCCGCCCCCGGACGTCAGAACGCCTGAGCTTATTCTTGCGCCATTCAGCGCTCCAGCCAAGCTCGCCGCGGGACTGCGCCGCAAGTTCAGCGGAAAGCACGTCTTCCCAACTCCGGCGCGTCTGGTTCGATAAACGGACCCAGGCGAAGTGGAAGATCTCATGGACCAGGATGCGTTCGAACTCGCCGGTTTGAGCGAGCAGTGCGGAATCAAGCAGAATATGCCGGCGCGGAATATCGGTTGCAGCCAGGTGCGGGCCGAGCGAACGGCGAAGCTCAACGCGGATGGGTCGGCCGGAGAGAGGCGGCAGCAATCCAGCACTCCTAGGGGGCGCCGGCGCTACCGTTTTGGCGGGGCGGCGGGGAGAGCTCCCAGCGGAGCGGGTTTGCTCACGGTTTTGAAGTAATCGGAATCCTTGATGACCGCCTGGAAGCTGGCGTTCATGTCCTTCATCCATTGATTCATGTGATCGTTGCGGAGCGTCTGGACAATAGGTTCGCGAACTTCCTCCACCGGTTGCGCTCCCTTCTCCTCCAGCCGAACGATATAGAACGCGGTGGGCTGGCGAATCGGCTCGCTGATCTCGCCGGGCTTTAAGGCGAATACGGCTTTCTTGAGCTCGGCGGGATACTCGCTGACGGCCTTGATGACGCCGAAATCGCCGCCGGCGGCCTTGGAGGCCGCGTCTTCGGAATACTGTTCCACCAGCTTGCCGAAATCAGCGCCGGCGTGAAGCTGGTTCACTACGTTGTCGGCCAGCGCGCGGGCTTCGGATTCGGACCGCTTGGCTTGAGCGGCTGCAAGAATGCCTTGCGCAGCTACCTGAAGCGCCGCCGTGTCCGTCCCAGTGGGGACGATCTGGCCGGCATAAGGGATGTAGATCGCTTTGATCTTGGCCTGCTCGTATTGAGCGCTGTGCGCTTTGTAATAGGAATCGATCATCTCCGGAGTCACCGGGAACGTATTATTCTCCTCGTTCACTCGCGCGTTGCTGAGAATTTGCATTTTGAGTCCCTCGAACTGTTCTTTGTAGGGGCTCTTTTCGAGCAACTTGGCCTTGTCCGCTTCTTCGGCCAGATGAACGAAGAGAGCGTACCGGCCGAGGATGTCCTGCGGGTTCATTTGAAACGCCTGCGTGGTTTGCGGATCAAACGTGGAAAGCATCTTCTCAACGTCGGCGACGGTGACGTCCTTGCCGGCGACAGTGGCCACCACTTTCTGGGGACTGGTGAGGGCTTGAGCCCATAACGGGAAAGAGACGGATGCGCAGAGCAGGATTCGTTTCAAATGCATGGCTTCTCCCAAATTTAACACGATGAATGCGGGGTTACGCAGTTGGACGGCGGTGAAGTGGAATGGTTTGGGTGACGTACTGGAGTATAGTAGCGGGAATGAAGCGCAGGTTGGGTTTGGCGTGCGCGGCAATGCTCGCCGGCAGCGCATGCCAGAACATGCCTGGGCCGTTCTCGCCCCCGGTGCAGCGCCAGCCGCTCGAGGATTTCCGGCCATACGGACTGTCGGCGATCGTCAGCATGTCGGACGATAACGCGACCGAGCACTTTGTCCAGGACATCACTTCGATCCAGACCGACTCGTGGCGATGGACGGGGAAGCGGCCCACCGTGCGGGTGCGGGTGGGCTCCGGGGAAAACCTTCGCTACACGATCGATTTCGCGATCGTGGACGCCACGCTGCAGGTGACAGGTCCCGTGACCGTGACGTTTCTGGTGAACGACCGGGCTCTGGATCGCGTCCGCTACGCCCGCGCGGGCAGCCAGCATTTCGAGAAGGCGGTTCCGTCCGGCTGGGTGACCGCGGGAGAGGACGTTACCGTGGGCGCGGAGGTCGACAAGCTGTGGACTTCCGCGGGCAGCGGCCCGAAACTGGGGATCATTCTGGTGCGGATCGGACTCCTACAATAATGCGGCAGGCGGCAGCGGCGTTATTCGGCGCGGGATTCACGGTGGCTGCCTGCTACGCTTCGGGCGCGCTGCTGATCGATAAATTGCGGGCGACGCTGCGGCAAGACGAGCGAATTCCTCTGGCTTTTGTGCTGGGAGCGGCGTGCCTACACTTGGTTGTATTCGCCATACTGGCGCTGCACATCGCGTATTGGCCGGTGCTGGTGGCAGTGCTGGCCGGAACCATCGTCGCGGCGCTGGGGACCGGAGCCTGGCGCGGCGCCCGCACGGACAGCGGCAAGCCGGTGGCGCCCTTGAGCAAGACTCTCAGGATCGTGTTCGGCTCATGCGCGGGTGTTTACGCGATCGTCTATTTCGTGAATGCCTGGGCTCCCGAGGTGAGCCCGGACGGGTCCTCCTATCATCTCGGGCTGGTGGCGCGCGAGCTCCGGGCTCACGGGTTTGAGCTGATCACCACCAGCTTCTACGCGATGCTGAGCCAGGGTGTGGAGATGCTGTTCGTGCCGGCGTTCGCGATCGGGCGGCATTCGGCGGCTGCGCTGGTTCATTTCGTGTTCACTATTGCGCTCGCGCTGGCCATGCTGGCGTACGGGCGCCGGGCCGGGAAACCGTGGGCGGGAGCGGCGGGAGCGTTCCTCACTTTCGCGAGCCCGACGGTGGGCGCAGTGGGATCTGCCGCTTACGTGGACGTCGCGGCGGCGGCCATCGTGTTCGCGGTGTTCTACTGGACGGAAATATGGGATGAACAGCACGGACTGCGCTTGTTGATCCCGGTGGGGCTGCTGGCGGGCTACGCATATGCGGCCAAGTACACGGCCTTTCCGATCGCGATTTACGCGCTGGGGTTCGTGGCGTGGCGGACCAGGCGCCTGCGGCCGGTACTGCTGGTGGCTGGTTGCGCGCTGATGATGGCGGGTCCGTGGATCGCGCGGAACTGGATCTGGTACCAGAATCCGGTAGCTCCGTTCGGGAACTGGATTTTTCGGAATCCGTACGTGCAGGTGATTTTCGAACAGGATTATTCGGAATGGCTGAGGAGCTACGGGATGCCGAGCCTGCGCCCGCTGGCGCTGGAGGCCACCATCCACGGCCAATATATCGGCGGGATCATCGGACCGGCATTTCTCCTTTTGCCCGCGGCGCTGGTGGCGCTGCGGTATCGGGCCGGCCGGCGCCTGCTGCTGGCGGGCGCACTGATGTTTTCGACCTACTTCACCAACATCGGAGCGCGCTTCTTAATTCCCTGCCTGCCGTTCTTTTCCCTGTCACTGGGACTGGCGCTGGGGGAAGCGGTTCCTTTGCTGGCGGCGATGATGCTGTTCCACGCGGTGGCTTCCTGGCCTCCGGTCCTGAACCGCTACGTCAATCCTCTCTGCTGGAGGCTGGTGCGGTTTCCCTATAAGGCGGCGCTGCGGATTACCCCGCAGGAAGAATTCCTGCGCGAGAACAGCCGTGGATACGCGGCCGCCCGCATGATCGAAGACAACGTGCCGGCCCGCGAACCAGTCTTCAGCATGGACGGGATTCCGGATGCCTACACCACGCACGAGATCCTGGTGAACTTTCAATCCGCCGGAAATCAGACTCTGGCCGATACCGTCAACATGGGCTGGTACGAGGCTGCGCAACCGGGTACGGTGCGGCTGTTTCAATTCCCGGAACGCAAAGCGCGGCGTATGCGGGTGGTGCAGACGGCGCAGGCTCCCTATCCCCGGCAATGGAATGTATACGAGCTGCGGTTCTATGACCGGGGCCAGGAACTGGCGCGGCGGCTGGAGTGGCGGCTGCAGGCTTGGCCCAATCCGTGGGAGGTGCAACTGGCCTTCGACAATTCTCTGGCGACGCGCTGGAAATCCGGAGAGACCGCATCCCCGGGAATGTATGTGGATGTCGATTTCGGACGGGAAGAATCCGTGGATGAAGTACGTCTGATCACGTCCTACGATTTCGCGCTAACCGAGGTGCGGCTGGAATCGCTGAACCCATCGAATGACCCAGGCGGCGGGTGGGAGCAGATCGCCGACCATGCCCGGATCATGTACAACCCCATTCCGAAAAATATCCGGCGGCTGGCGACGTATGAAATGTTCGCTCGTGGGATTCGCTATCTGCTCATTTACGACACGACCTACGGTGCGACCGATTTCGCCGCCGATCCGGAAGCATGGGGATTAAAGCTGGTGAGCCACGCCGGCGAAGTGCGGCTGTACCGCACCATCTGGTGATGCGGCTGTACCTGGGCATCGACGGGGGTCAATCCAGCACCACGGCGCTGATCGGGGATGAGTCCGGCCGCGTGCTGGGCGTGGGGCGGGCGGGACCATCCAACCACGCGGCGGCGGGCGAGGGCCGCCGGAAATTCGTCGCGGCCATGACCGATAGCCTGAAGCAGGCGGCGGAAGCCGCAGGGATACAGGACCCGGCGTTTGAGGCGGCGTGTCTGGGGTTGAGCGGCGGTCCCGATGACAAAGAAGCGCTGGCCAAAGAAACGATCCGGGCGGAGCGCTATCTGATCACGCACGATGCCCACATAGCGCTGGCAGGGGCCACCGGGGGAAAACCGGGGATTATTGTGATCGCCGGCACGGGGTCGATGGCCTTCGGGAGGAATGCCGCGGGAGTGACCGCGCGGGCCGGTGGCTGGGGGTACGTGTTCGGCGACGAGGGCGGCGCGTTCGACCTGGTGCGGCAGGCTTTGCGCGCGGTCCTGCGGAATGAGGAGGGATGGGGCCCGCCGACGTCCCTGCGCAAGGCGCTGCTCGAAGCCACCGGCGCACCGGATGGCAACCAGCTGATGCATCGTCTTTATACCGACGAATACCCGCGCGATCGGGTGGCGGTCTGGGCCCATCTCATCGACCAGGCGGCGCGGGCGGGAGACAAGGTGGCCGGCGACATCCTGGGATCGGCGGCGCAAGCGCTGGCGACGATGGCCGCGGCGGTGCGCACACAACTCTTCGAACGATCCGGACAGGTGGATGTTTGTTACAGCGGTGGAGTGTTCGGCAGCGATCCCTTGCTCGAGAGGTTCCGGATGTTGGTGGAACTGGAGGAAGGAACTCGAGTATCGGCTCCGCGGCATAATGCGGCGGAGGGGGCGCTGCTGGAAGCGTATCGGATCGGCGGGATAATGGCCCCATCCTTGGCTAAGGTGATTCACTGACGGGATCGGGTGAACGCGGCTAACGATCTAGCCCGAGAGGGGGCTTGACAAGGTTACGCCCGCGACTAGAATAGGGGTAATCTAGCTTGCTATGCCAGCCTGCGAGCATAAGCGCACGGAATTCCTGATGCGCCGGGATGGGGTCGATTACGTGCACTGCTTGGACTGCGGTCAGGTTTTCGAGTCCGACGACCTGGAACAGGTGTCCGTATACGACGAAACCGAAGAAGAACCTCGCCAAAAAAAGGCGTCGTAGTCCAGTCACGCATACTCGAAGACGGTTGGAGTGGGCGGCTCTGCCGTGAGATCCTCAAAGTAAACTGACGATGAGTGAAGGTGTGCGATCACAACCGCTGCGGATCGTCTCGATGGGAGGCGGTACCGGGCTGGCGACATTGCTACGCGGACTGAAGCGTTACATCCAGGCTGCCGATGGCGCGCTGGAGATCACGGCCGTGGTCACGGTGACCGACGACGGCGGCAGCTCCGGGCGGCTGCGGCGCGATTTCGATGTCCTGCCGCCGGGCGACATCCGCAACTGCATGGTGGCGCTGTGCCGGGATGAGGCGCTCCTTTCGCAGTTGTTCAACTATCGTTTCACCGGCGGCCGGGGTCTCAAGGGACATAGTTTCGGAAATCTGTTTCTCATGGCGATGACCCATCTGACCGGCGACTTCGCGCAAGCCGTCAAGCTGTCCTCGGAGGTGCTGGCGGTGCGGGGACGGATCTACCCTTCGACGGCGGCCAACGTGCGGCTCAAGGCGACGCTGGTGGGGGGACAAAAGGTGAGCGGTGAAACCCGCATCAGCCGCAGCCTCCGGCCTATTCAGCGGGTGGAGCTGAGTCCGCGCCGGGCGCGCCCGCTGAAGGAGACGCTCGATGCGATCGCCCAAGCCGATCTCATCACTTTGGGACCGGGGTCGCTCTACACCAGCGTCATCCCGCATCTTCTGGTGGAAGGAATTCCGCAAGCCATCGCGGCTTCGCCCGCGGTGAAGGTGTATTTCGCGAATCTCATGACGCAACCCGGCGAAACCACCGGCATGGACGGCGCCTCGGATCACCTGGCGGCGCTGTTGCGACACGGGTTGCGACACGGGGCGCGCCACGCGGGCCGCCGGGCCTCCCGCCTGATCGACGTTTGCGTGGTCAACACCGGTCCCATCCTGCGGAAGGCGCTGGAGCAATATCGCGCGCGCGAGGCTCGCCCGGTCCAGAACGACGTGCGCAAGATCGAGGCCACCGGAGTGACCGTGGTCGAGGCCGATCTGGTGCGGATCGCGGGCCGGCGCCTACAGGAAAAGATCCGGCATGATCCGGGCGCGATCAGCGCGATCGCCATTGAGCTGGCGCGGCAAGGGCGCCGGGCGAAGGAGCGGCTAGCTTCATGAGTAATAGTTTCATGAGCTCAACTTTCATGAACACGACGGTGGTGATTCTGGCGGCGGGCCTGGGCACGCGCATGCGCTCCAAGCGAGCCAAGGTGTTGCATCGCGCGGGGGGCCTGGCGCTGGTGGAGCACGTGGCTGCCGCTGCCGCCGCCGTCGCGCCGCACGACCGCACGATCGCCGTGACCGGTCATCAGGCCGAGGAAGTGGAAGCCATTCTGGAACCGCGCGGAATCGGATTCGTGCGGCAGATCGGGCAGAAAGGGACGGGGCACGCCTTGGCTGCCTGCAGGGAAAGATTGCAGAGCTTGGACGGGCTGCTCATGGTGCTGTACGGCGATACGCCTCTGCTGTCTCCCGCGACGCTGCATCGCCTGCGCGATCTGCAAAGCGCGTCCGGCGCCGCGGCCACGCTGATCACTACGACCCTCGAGGATCCGTCGGGATACGGCCGGGTGATCCTCAACGGCCACGGCGACGTGACGGCCATTGTGGAGGAGAAGGCAGCCACGCCCGCGCAGAAATCGATCCAGGTGATCAACTCGGGGATCTATTGTTTTCAGGCGCCGCTGTTGTGGCGGCACATCGTGGAGCTCCGCCCCAACGCCGCTTCGGGCGAGCTGTATCTGACCGACATGGCCGAGATCCTGACGCGGCACGGGCACCGAGTCGGCGCCCTGCACATCGAGGATCCGGACGAGCTGCTGGGGATCAATACCCGCGTCGAACTGGCCGACGCCGACCGCGTCTTGCGCGAGCGAAAATGCCGCGAGCTCATGCTCGAGGGAGTCACCATCGAACGGCCCGAGACGGTCACCATCGACATGCACGTGCGGGTGGGCGTCGACACGGTGGTGGAGCCGTTCACGCGGCTTCTGGGCTCGACCCAGATCGGCGAGGAATGCCGCATCGGCGCGGGGGCGATTCTGGAATCTTCGGTGCTCGCGGATCGCGTGGTGGTGGCGCCCTACACTATAGTGGCGAACTCCCGGATCGAGACCGGCGCGCAGGTGGGTCCGTTTGCACGGCTGCGTCCGGAGTCGCACGTGGGACCGGATGCCCACGTCGGCAATTTCGTAGAACTGAAAAAGACCCACCTCGGCAGAGGCGCCAAGAGCCAGCACTTGGCCTATATCGGCGACTCAGAGATCGGTGCTGGGGTGAACATCGGAGCGGGAACGATTTTTTGTAACTACGACGGCCAGAAGAAACACAAGACCCGCATCGGCGAGCGCGCGTTTATAGGCAGCAATTCGACGCTGGTGGCTCCGATCGAGATCGGACCAGACAGTTACGTAGGCGCCGGCAGCGTGATCACCGGCGATGTTCCGGCCGAGGCGCTGGCGCTGGGGCGCGCGCGGCAGGTGGTGAAGCCCGGGTGGGTGAAAAACCGCAAAAAAGAACCCGCGCCACTCAATAGCAAAGACGGCAAATGAACTCGAATCTACTTCTTGTTCTTTTGAGCGGCCGGCCGGACGATCACTAGAATCGCGGTATCGCTATCGTCGCCCGCGACATAGCGGACGGTGACGCGCTGCCGCAGACGGAGGCGTCCGCCTTCGATCTTAGTCTGCGCATTCACTTTGAAGACGCGCTCCTCGGACTTGCCTTGCAGGACACGCGAAACCTTCAGGTGATCGGACGCGTTTTCGACTAGCGTGCCGGTGAAATAGTTGTCCTTGTCCTGGTCGTCTTGCGCGGCCGCGCTCCTCGCGATGAACGCGAAGCTGAGGACCATCAGCAGAAGCGACCAGCGCAACTTCATCTGCACGATTTCAGGATAATCAATATCGGCGGCCCCGCAAATGAACAATCCTTCACTTCACAGCACCAGTACGGGATGGTACAGGTGCGGCAAACGGGCTTCGCCGATGGCCACCAGCTGGCCTTCCGGCGTCACGGCCTTCACGAACCGGCCCGAAGACCGGACGTGAAAGGGGGAGATGCGGAAATCGCGGCCGTTGCGGATTTGCCCCGCGGTGAGCGCGTCCACCATCTCGGCGGGGAATTCCGGCAGAAGCTGGGCGGCGGGAATCACGGCCTCCTCGAAACGGCCGGCCTCGGCCAGCGCCGCGAGCTGTTCCAGTGTGCGGGCGGCCTCGATTTTGAAATCGCCCGAAGCCGTGCGGCGCAAGGATTTGAGGAACGCGCCGCAGCCCAGGACCTGCCCGGCTTCGTGCGCGATGCTGCGCAGGTACGTTCCCGCCGAACAGTGCACGCGGACCTCGGCTTCGCAACCTTCCATGCGCACAAGATCGAGCGAGTAGACTTCCACATCCACCGGCTTTAAATCGACCGGCTGCTGCTTGCGGGCCATCTCATACGCGGGCCGGCCGCCGATCTTCTTGGCCGAGACCTGCGGCGGGACCTGGGCGAAGCGGCCGCGGAATTTCTGAAGGGCCGCTTCCAGTTGCTCGCGATCGAGCACGACGTCTTGCGCGGGGGACGTCGGCTGGCCGTCAGCGTCATAGCTATCGGTGGAGCAGCCGAAGTGGATGACGCCTTCGTAGACTTTGTCGTTGCGCGTATAGAACTGGGCCAGGCGTGTCGCGCGCCCGATCACCAGCGGCAGAACGCCGGTGGCACCAGGATCGAGCGTCCCCAGGTGCCCGACTTTTTTGGTTCCCGCAAAGCGGCGGACCTTGCTGACGACGTCGTGCGAGGTCCAGCCAGCGGGTTTGTCGACAATTACAGCTCCATCCACCTAGCCAATGTAGCAGGTAGCGCTTAAAGCACCACGCGGATGTGACCCGGCAGCGTCATGCTGAATAAAGCATCCTGGACGGAACCCAGGAAGGAGAACTGCTGATCTTGAAGGGAGTAGCTGAAGCCACGCTGGTCTCCCGTAATCGTCGAGCGAAAGGATACGCACCATCGTCTAACGCGTGATTCTATCAGGACGGCGGGGCACACCTGCGGAGGAAGACGGGCTCGCCTTAAAATACAAATCCGATCGCTGTCTGATAAGCGCGCGGCTGTATGAAGTGCGTGCCGCTGAAGGTCGAAAGAAAATTGTAGAGCGCTTCCTTGTTCGTGTAGTTGGTGACCGCGAACCGAAGAGTCGTCCGGAAATGTTCCCGCTTGAAGAGGTTGTCCGTGCCCACGGCGATGTCGAACACATGACGCGGGGCGATACGCGGCGGGTTGTGATCGTCGTTCTCGGTATCCGGAGCCGGAATTTTCAGCCTGGTTGCACCGTAGTTGGCCGGCGTACACTGGGCATCCGTAAGGGGAGTATCGATCGTCGGATGGAAGCTCCCGCAGAAGAATCCGATGGCCGCCTGCTGCGCGCCCGTAAGCCCGAGTGCGTCGTCCAGGCTGCCGACTGAACCGGCCACCAGACCGCTGTCATAACGCCAAGTCCACGAGACCCAAGGGCCGGTCTTTCCCATTTGATACCGAAGCTGGGTGGTCTGTTGGAATGCCTGGTCGTGGTCGATGCGGAAAACGGAACCTCCTTCGCCTACGTCTCCGTTGAAAACGAGGCCACCGGTCTCCGTCGGGAAGTATCTCGCCCGAGTATGACCCATGGTCGTGGTCCACTGGAAGCCGCGCAGGTTGATGCTTCCGATGCGCACGGCCACGCCGTCGAGCTTGGACTTATTCCAGGCGATCGGAAAAGCCACCGGCGTATTGAACAGCACTCCGAAGTCGTACGCGTTGTTGGTGTATTTCCAGAAATAGTCCGCGCTGGCTACCAGCCACCGTCCGATAGATTGTTCGAGACCGGCATTGTACTGATTACGATTTCCGGGCTGCAAGGGCTCGCTGACGGCTCCAAACGCATTGGATGCGAGCCCTCCAACGCCAGTGGCGCTCGAAAGGATCAGGTTCTCGTTATAGGGAGTCTCAAACGTACGCGAGTAGGAGGCGCGCAACACGGTCCCAGTCTGCTTGACCAAGTAGGAGAATCCGACCCGAGGCTGCGCACTCGAATCCGAGACGATTCCGTGATACGAATCGACGCGCAAGCCTGCCTGTACCTGGAAGTTGCCGAACTTGATGTTGTCCTGGACATAGAGTGCGTACTGGTTAATATTCCTGCTTTCATCGAATTGGAAGAGCTTGCCGCCAGGTTCCGTCAGGTCGTAAGGAACCAAACCGGCAAAGAAGTTCCCATTCGCATCCTGAAATGCGCCATCCGTGGGATCGGTGATCCCAAAGCCAAACTGCTCGTGAAGGCGGGTTTGCATCAGTTGGGTGCCGACTTTGAAATTGTGGCGGCCTTTGACGATCGAAAGGTCGGCTTTCACGCCCCAGTTGGTAAGAGTCCGGTGCTGGTTGATGGTTGCAGGAGTGTCGAGAGTTATGTCGGGGCTCGGATAGTAGTTCACGTGGTCTTGCCGATAGAAGGGATTGATCGTCAGCAGCGCGCTGGCGTTGAAGATGTGCTGATATCCCGGAGCGATGTCAAAAGTCGCAATCTTCTGTCGTTGGTCCTGCCCCAACTGATCATAGGTATTGGGAATCTGAAACCAGTTCCGGGCGCCCATGACGTTGAGGTGAAATATGTCTTTGCCGTTGGGATTGTAGTCGAAATGGTCGAAGATGGTCCCGCTGTTGCCGATGGCGTGAATCGGTGTGAACTCAGGCGTATCCAGGAAACGGCCAGAACGAAGCGAGTTGAAGGCAATGAAGTTTCCTACCTTCCCGCTGCCAGCCCCGAACGTGGCATTTTCCCCGTAGGTGCCGAAAGAAGCGCGCTGCGCCTCAAAAGTCCCGTTCGGCTTCTGACCAAGGCCGGACCGTGTGACGGCGTTGACGACGAGACTGGTCTTATCTCCGAACTCGGCTGAAGGGGCACCGGTGATCAGTTCCATGGACTGAATGGCGTCCAACGGGATCTGAGTGGAGAAGGCCTTGCTCTGCTGATCGCTGATCGGCTGTCCATCCACTGAAAAGCTGGTCTGCGCGTGATCCCCGAGCGGGTGAAAGAAACCATTGGAATCGGCCGCTACGGCTCCGCTGCTCAGTACGACGGCGTCGCTCACGCCAGAGGCGGGCGATGAGACCGCCAGCTTTGAGAGGCTTGAAATATCCACGTCGTTGTGTGCGTAGGGGACGTTCTCAAGCAGGTCCGCGCCTTTGGCTTCCACTGTAATCGTGGTCTTGGTTCCAGCCAGGGCCATCTGAATCTTCATCAAGTCCAGAGGCACGGTGCTGCGCACGTCAAGGTCCTGCTCGAAGGGAGCAAAATTCGGCGCAGTCACTTCCACGTGGTATGGATTCGGAGGGATATTGGTCAGACGGAACGCCCCCTTGCTGTCCGTGGTCGCCGTCTGCCGATAGTTCGTGAGGCGGTTGAGAATCGTGACCGTGGCGTCGGGCAGGGCCGCGCCCGACGGATCTGTCACGGTGCCCGCGACGGTCCCGGCGTTGCCGAGGGCTTGAGCCGCTAGCCGACCCAGGGAACAGAAGTACAGCGTGACGAGAGCAGTAAGAGCGAGAAGTCTCTTCATTCCAACAGTATCAGGAGATCTTCCCCGTCGACCTAGAATATTCTCGCGACCGGATAGATGCGACCCATGAGCGGACTAAGAACGACCATGAGCGGGCAAGCCCCAGCCTGGCTACCAACGCAAGATGCTCCGGATTGTGTGGGCTTGCCGCTTGCTGACTACGAGCTGAAGAGAATTGCTGAGAGTAACCAGCCAGCGCTGACTGCTCAACGCGCTCATCTTCCGGACGTGGTTCACGTTCACAATTGCGTTGCGGTGAACTCGCTGGAACTGCTGTTCTCTGAGGCGATCCTCGATGATACGAAGGCTTTCGGTCGCCAAGAGCCGTTTTTGCGCGGTAACGATCCATACCAGCTCACGTTCTGCTTGAAACGCCAGAACCTCATCCGCGTCCAGCAGGAGATACTCTCCAGCATCTTTTCCCACGATTTTTCGCCCGCGTCCGGAGTTTCCAGAAACGGCGGCTGATGTTATGTTCGCGACATCGTCCGCAACGTGAAAAGGATTTTTGCGAAGCTTTCGGGCGCGCTCCACGGCTTTTCGGAGGCGCTCACCGCCGACAGGCTTCAGCAGATAATCGATCGCTCCAGCTTCGAAAGCCTCGATGGCATGCTGGTCGAACGCCGTGATGATCACCACCACGGGCAGGTGCCCAGCGAGCTTCCGCACGACCTCGAAACCGCCCATAACAGGCATCTGAAGGTCCAGCAAAACCAAGTCCGGCCGGAGCTCGGCTATCTGCTGTAAGGCTTGTTCGCCATTCTCGGCTTCCCCGACAATCACCACATTCGGAACGGCGTCCAACTCCTCACGCAGCACCCGCCGCGCGATCGGCTCGTCGTCCACGATCAGCGTCTTTAGAACGCCGGCGTCCATGATCAGCCAGATTTACACCGACTCTTCGAAAAGCTGGAGAAACTTCTTGCGAGTGGACTGACCGTCGCGATCAGCGGGCCGGATATGGATGCGAACGGAAATCTAGCGCGCGCACGGCAGGCTACGATTAAACATGACTGATCTCCAGTATCCGATCGGCCGGTTTACGTTTCCCGAATCCACCACCGGGGAGCAACGTAAAACTTGGATTCGCGAAATTGCGCGCACCCCGCAGGAACTACGCGCCGCTGTCGCCGGCCTAACACCCGAACAGCTCGATACTCCCTACCGCCCCGGCGGATGGACCGTTCGCCAGGTGGTGCATCATGTGCCCGACAGCCACATGAACGCCGTCATCCGGTTCAAGCTCGCCCTGACCGAAGATCAGCCAACCATCAAGCCGTACGACGAGGCGCGCTGGGCCGCGTTGGCCGACGCCGCCTTGCCTGTTGACCCTTCGCTCGATCTGCTCGAAGCCCTGCACTTCCGCTGGGTGCGCCTGCTGGAATCGATGACCGAGCGCGAGTATCAGCGTACGTTCGCACATCCGGAATCCGGCGTCTATCGCCTGGATCAGTGGCTGGCGCAATATGCCTGGCATGGTCGGCATCACGTGGCGCATATAAAGTCGCTCGGCTATACCGTCCGATAAAATAGCTTCGGAGGAATTTCGATGCGAACGCTCGTCATTTTGGTTGTCGCCTGCGCGACTCTGCGTGCGGACTTTAGTTATCAGGAGACCAGCAAGATGACCGGAGGAACGCTGGTGAGCATCTTGCGGCTGGGCGGCCCGTTCACACGCAAAGCCCGCGAACCGATCGTGTCCACCGTGCTGATCAAGGGCAATCGCATGGCGACTCTGGGCAAGGAGAACTCGACCATCATCGACCTGGATAAAGAGTCCATCACCGAAATCAACCTCTCAAAGAAGACCTATTCGGTGATGACCTTCGCACAGATGCGGCAGGCTATGGACGACGCAATCGCTCGAGCGCAGGCCCAGCAGAAGAAGCAGCAGAAGGCGGCGCCCAAAGGCAACCCCAACATCGAAGCGAAATTCAAAGTGTCGGCCAAGGCGACCGGGAAGACCAAGTCCGTACAGGGGCTGAGCGCCAAGGAAATGGTCATCACCATGGACCTGGAAGGCACCGACAAAGATACCGGCAATTCGGGCAGCATGACCGTGATCAACGACGCCTGGATGGCGACCGTCCCGGGCTACGACCAGGTGAAGGCGTTCCACCAGAAAATGGCGCAGAAGATGGCGCGCGAATTCCAACCCGAGTTGTCGCGCATGGCCATGTCGGATCCGCGCATGATGCAGGGCATGGCGGAATCCGCCAAGGAATTATCGAAAGTCGCCGGCGTCCCGGTCGAAACGGTGATGAAGATGGGAACCGGGATCACGGTGGACAGCACCGATTCCAGCTCCCAGAAACAAGGGCCGGGCGTGCGCGACGCGATCACCGGAAGCCTCCCGTTTGGTCGGAAAAAGAAGAACGATGACCCGCCGCCACAGCAGAAACAGGACCAGAAGCAATCCGGTTCGGCGCTCCTGCTGGAGATGACCACGGACCTGACCAGCTTCTCTTCAAGCGCCGTAGATGCGTCGAAGTTCGACGTCCCCGCCGGCTTCAAGCAGGTGGACTCGGATCTGGTGAAGCGGCCGCGTTAGTTTTCCGGCAGCGCGAACACCACAATATTGCTCGCGTTGCTCGGCTTCAGATCCGGCGCCAAGCGATTGAGTCCCGAGCTGACCAGCGAATTACCGGTGCTGACAGCAACATACTGCTTGCCGCGAACGCTATATGTAATCGGATAGCCGGTGACCGGCGAGCCGAGATTGACGTCCCACAGCACCGCTCCGTTCTGCTGATCGAAAGCGCGGAAGTGCCCGTTGGTATCGCCGGTGAAGATCAGCCCGCCGCCCGTGGCCACCGAAGACATCATGCCCGCCCTCTGGTCGTAGCGCCACAAGGTCTTGCCGGTTTCGACCGAGATCGCGAACAGTGTCCCGATGTTTTCGGTGCCCGGCGCAATCCTCGCCCTCGCATTAAACGAATAAGCCGAGCTGTTGTTCAGGGCGGTCTGGTCGGCGCAGGTGTTCTGCAATCCGTAATACATGGCGTTGGTCAGGGGACTATAGGCGCCGGCCTGAAACCCCTTCCCGCCGTTCACGGTCGGGCAGATGAAATGCGTTTCATCCACCTTGGTGAAGGTCGTCTCCGGATTCACCGTGACCGCGCCTGTCGCGCCGTCGATTTTCGAGACGACGTTTTGCATCACCGTCGGCCGTGCCCACAGAAACTCGCCCGTCTGGCGATCGAGCGTGTACACGATTCCGGTTTTGCCGGGAACCCCCGTCAGCACCTTGCGACGCTCGCCGGGCTTGATCCGCGGATTGATCCAGGAGACCTGGGTGGCATCCGGCGCGACCGCGGTATCCACCAGCAGGCGTTCAAAGGGATGATCGAAATCCCAATGATCGACGACATGCTGGTAGTACCACACGATCTTTCCCGTGTCGGCGTTCAAGGCCAGCGTGGAGTTGTGATAGAGATACTGCTTGTCGTTACCAGCCAGGAGAAATTTAGGAGCCGGAGAGGTAACGGAGGTTCCGACATATAACATGTTCAGCTCGGCGTCGTAGCTGGGCACCATCCACGCGCCCACGTGGCGGCGCTTGGCGTCGGGAATGCCGCCCCAGCTTTCATCGCCGGGCTCGCCGGGTTTGGGAATGGTGCGGGTGCGCCACAGTTCCTTGCCGGTAGCGGCGTCGTGCGCCGTGATGATGCAGCCGTCGGGGCTGAACTTGTACTCGCACCCGCGCGTCGAAAAAATCTTGCCGTTGGCGATGATGGGACCTGACGTTTCCTGCGCGGGAGTCTCGCGATAGTCGACGATGCGTGTTTCCCAGTCAAGGTTTCCGGTTACTTCATTAAGAGCAAACAGAAAATCGTCGGAGCTGGTATCGATGATGTGGTTGCCGAAGATGGCCAGATTCCGGTTGATGCTGGGCACCGGGATGAACTTGCCGAGGTCTTCCGGCTCCTTGCGCTTGTACTCCCATTTGAGATCGCCCGTGGCGGCGTCGATCGCCTGGATATAGTCGCTGGGATTCGGCATGTACATGACGCCGTCGTGCACCAGCGGGGTGCCTTCCTGAATGCCGGGACCCATGCCGCGCGTCCACACCATGCGGAGGCGCCCGACGTTGGCGCGCGTGATTTGATTGAGCGGGCTGTAGCCCCAACTGTTCAGCGTGCGGCGCCACATGAGCCAGTCCGCCGGATCGGGATTCTGGAGCATCGGGCTGGTGACGGGCTTGGCCGGAGCGGGGGCTTGTTGTCCGGATATCGACCATGCGGACAACAGCGACAGCAAGGCAAGGGCGCTGGGAAGGTGTTTCATTCGTGACCTCGGCATCCTATTTTCATACAGATCCTGTGGCCGGCGGTAGGCGCCGCGGCATTCCCGGGCCATTTTCCTTGCACAAAGCCGTTTTCTGTGCTAGTGTTAGGTAGCTTTTGAAATCCAGTGCTCCGCTTGAATCCTCCAAATAGATCCCTCAGATCGTAGGTCCCCTCAATCGCCGTCCGGAATTCCATCGCTAGAAAAGAGAACAAAATATGAAAGAAACAGGAACTGTAAAGTGGTTCAATGCGGCCAAAGGATTTGGATTCCTGGCCCGCGAAAATGGTGAGGATGTCTTCGTGCATTTCTCCGCAATTGAAGCGTCCGGATACCGCTCGCTGGACGAAGGCGCCAAAGTCACTTTCGTCGTAAAGACCGGACCTAAGGGTTTGCAGGCCGAGCAAGTAAACCTCGCTTAAGCCAACGGACCCATATGTCCAAGCAACACGGCGATAAGGCGCGCTTCCACAGAGTCCGCAAACAGAGCATCGCCCGCCGCCTCAGAATCAGGGAACTCCGGAAGAGGCTGGCGTTAGCACGGCTCGTCCCGGCCACGCCCTAAGGGCGGCCGCCAATCCTGATTCACTTCGCGGCTCGGAATCTGCGGCAATTGTTTGCAGCAGTTTACCGGGCCGCAAGTGCTATAGAGCGGCCTCGCACCTATTCTCTCGCCCTATTCCTGACGATCTTCAGAGGTATGCTACTTTGGCGCGATGACTTCTCGACCTCCAGCCTGGAAGAGGTATTGAGCTACCAAATCGAAAACCGGGCCTGGAGCAAGGAGCTCCGTTGCCGAAGCGCTGCGCTGGTGAACAGCCGGTTGGCGAACGAAATCAGCCAGGACGACTATCTCGCCAGCCGCAAGCGCACGCGCGAGGAAGTTGTCGAGTGCCAGCGCAGAGCAGCGATTCTGGACACGCATATCGCCCGCCGCACTGTCAGACCGCTCCTGCACGCGAGCTGAAGAGTCTCATCTACATTGCGTGCCGGACCCATACCTGCGATACTGAAAGTACCTCGATCCGAGAGCTTCGTCGTAATCGCAACCGTTGGGCGTTCCTCTTCTTTCAAGGTAGAACAGGCGCCTTTCATGCGTGACAATTCTCTTAAACCAACCGCCGGAGTCTCAGCTTGAGTGTGCAGCCAGGTAAAGCGGCCGACGGAAAACCTAAGGTCGCGGATCCGGCAACCGTAACGGCGAACCTCCGGGATCTCACCGTACATCTTCACCGGGGTAACGCTGCGGAGGCAAAAAAAATTGCCACGCAGGCGGCGGCACAGCTCCAGGAAATCATCCAGTCAGGCGACGAATCCGAAGGTGTCCTGATCGGACGAGCGCAGCAGACCATGTTCGCGGTCGAAGAGGTCCGAATCATGTTGTCGCAAGACGATGTGAACGGCGCTCTGGCCGCGGCGCGGGATGCCGCCAAAGAGTGGCGCATCAAATAGCTGAGCAGAAAAAAGGCCAGAGGGCGCGGCTAACAACGCGGCGTTACTGTTGCTGATAGCGGCGCGCGAAGTTCGATAAACCAATCTGATCGACAATATTTCTTGCTTTTTGGTAGGTTTCCGCGTCCGCGAATGGGCCGATCAGCACGCGAAATGTTTTCTCACTCGGACCGGGCGCGGCGAATGAGTCGAGTGCGTGTTTCCGCAACCCTTCCACCAGGATGATGCCGACGCCTTTCTCCACGGCCCCGACCTGAATATAGATGGCTTTCGGAACGGGACTGGCGAAGAGCGGGGCTTCCACTGCAGGCTTCAACGCGGGTGCATCCGCCGGAGGAGCAATGGTCGCCGCTACGCTTGGGGCTGGCAAAGGCGCCGCTGGCTCGACCTGGATCATCGGCTGAATGGGCTCCTCGCGTGCGGACATCGCCTTGCCGGCGAGGTACGCCCCTCCCGAGCACACCACCACGATCACCAGTCCCAGAAAGGTAATCGCGGCCACCTGGCGGCGGCCCACCACTAGCTCGAAGTCTTCCGCTGAATCGGCCTCCACCGAGACCGAGGGTATTTCATCAACCGTGAAAATCCGCTGCATCACACCCGTTTATCGGCGGGGGGTGGCGCTTTCAGTAGTACCCGGCAGGAATGAGTACTAAAGATTTCGTTTCAGATGGTTAACGATGTGATAGCCGGCCATGAACTTGAACGGGGCCTCGCCCAGGCTGTAGTGACCGCAGGGCATGGCGACCGCGCGGTGTTCGAATCCCAGCTCGCGGGCCTTGGCGATCACCTGCTCGGAGAACCTGGTCGGGAAGGTGGTGTCGTACCGCGCATAGAGGAACAGAGGCTTCTTCCCCAGCCGGGCATACCGCTCGACGTAATTCGGCGGGCTGATCACATTCCAGGCCTCGCGCAACTGGTCGAGCGTCACGGCTTGCTCCAGCCCCTGGCGGATGTGCTGGGTCGAGAGCCCTTCCCAGACCACATCGGCGAAATACGTGGAGCAGTGGGCGAAGACGTTCACCTTTAAGCGCTGATCGTGAACGCTGGCCAGATACGCATAACAGGAGCCCAGGCTGGTGCCGACGATGCCGATGCTTTCAAAACCCTGCTGCTCCAGCCAATCGACGCAGCAGCGCGTGTCGATCACCGCCTGGCGGGTGGCGTCGAGGGTGCGGCCGATGTTGGAGGAAACGGCGTAGTCCGCCCGCTCGAGCTCGGCCGGCATGCGAAAGTCGTGATAGGGCAGGCTCACCCGAAGGGCGTTGATCCCCAGCTTGGCCATACCCGCACACAGCGCGCCATGCTGCTGGGCGGAGGCGTTCCAGTGCGGGAGCACCACCGCGGCCACCCTGCGGCGTCCGGGCTTTTCACTCGACTTACCTGCGGCCGGGAACCACTGCCCGTGTACCGTGTTGTTCTCGCGGTACGGGGTATTCACCGGGCTGGTGAAACGCAAACGGTTGCCTTCAAGGACAAAGTTGGAAGGCGTCCGATAGCCGAAAAACTCGTCGCTGTCGGCTAATCCGGCCTGATTCAGGAGCTTTAGGTATCCGTGCGGATCGTGGCCGTTCTGCGGCAGGCGCATGGCGGCCGGCCACTGGCGGGTCCATTCCAGGCCCCATTCGAAGGGCCGGAGGACGCGGTTGGTGGAGACGGAATTCAGCCGGGCGTCCCAGTCGTACATCCAGCGGGCATAGAGACGGCGCATGGGGCTCAACTATCAAGTTAGCAGGCGCCGCACCGGAAGGAAAGAAAACCCATCGGGACAAAGAAAACCGCGCCGGGAAAATGCGACCGGCGCGGGACCAGGAGAATTTTATAGCGATTGAACGAAAAACTACCCAACCATCTTGGTGAACGCTGAGTCCGTTGCCGCGGGCGCCGACTGCGTTCGGAACTCGTGTTGCTGAATTTCCATGGCGGCCAGCCCATTTTCAAAGCGTACGATGCGGCCGCGCGCCACCAGCTTAAGAGCGCATTTGTTGTTCAGCTGAGCGGGCCAATTGATGGCCAGCTCGACGCGGCGGCCTGGGCGCAGGATCTGCTTGGCGGTAAACAGCACGCCGGTACTCGACATATTTAGCGTCCTGCCTTCGCCGGCCTCTTCTCCGCCGCGCTTGTTTAAGGCGCGGTAGCGGATTTCACGCTCAATCGCGAAGCGGTCGGAACGTCGGCGCTCAGCCTCTCGGGTTTGGTCTGGCCCCACTTGTCACCTCGTCTACAGTTAGAGTTTGCCCGGCAAGGCACGTTACAGCAATAGCTGACTAGGGCCATTCCTCTAGGGTACCGAGGTACCAGAAAGTTCATACCCTGTTGGCTAGAACTAACTGACGGTAAAGAGGTTGGCCGTCGGGATTCAAGAACTTCACTTTTCCGGATCGGATTCCGTCCCCGCGCTCCGCCGAGCACGAATCTCGGCCAGCCGCTGGGCGATCTTTTGTTCCAGGCCACGGTCGATAGGCTCATAGAATATGGTCCCGCGCAAACTGTCCGGTAAACAGCTCATCGTATTCAGCGCATCCTCGAATTGGTGGGCGTGCTGGTAGCCCTGGCTATACCCCCACTCCTTCATCGCCCGGGTAGGGGCGTTGCGGAGCTGCATCGGAACCGGCTCCGCGGTGGTCTTTTCGACCGTCTCCTTGGCCTGGTTCAGGGCCCGATAAGCCGCATCCGACTTGGGCGCGATGGCCAGGTACAGTGCGACCTGGGCTAGGGCCTGATCGCCCTCCGGTATTCCCAGGAAATGGACGGCCTGCTGCCCGGCCATGGCCTGCTCCAGC
>JAIQFI010000038.1 GCA_020073345.1 Terriglobia bacterium | reverse complement strand
GAGATGACGGACCGCTTGCTGCGCGCGCTCGAGTGCCCGCACTTGCGCGCTTTAGGACATCCTACCGGCCGCATTCTTCTGAATCGCGACGCGTATCCGTTCGACTTCGATGCGGTGGCGGCAGTGGCGGCGAGGCGCAATGTCTATCTCGAAATCAACGCCAGTCCCGAGCGCCTGGATCTGACGGCGTCCCTGGTGCGCGCAGCAAAAGCCCGGGGAGCGAAGTTCGTTATTTCAACGGACGCTCATCATCCCAAACATCTGGCTAACATGCGCTACGGGGTTCTCATGGCGCGGCGCGGGTGGCTCGAGCCCGGCGATATCCTGAATACTCTGCCCTTGAAGCAGTTCGCTCGGGCGATCAAATCCAAATGAAACTTATCTCTTCCACCCAACTTATCAGTACACCTATTTTTCACGTGACCTCGGATCGCGCCCTGGATCCGGACGGCTTCGAAATCAAGCGGGCGATCGTGCAGCACGGAGGCTCGGCCGTGATGATGCCGATCGACAAGCGCCGCCGCGTGCTTCTCGTTAAGCAATTCCGTCTCCCCGCGCGCCGATACATGTGGGAGCTCCCGGCCGGGCGCATCGATGAAGGCGAAACGGCGCTCCAGGCCGCCCGGCGCGAGCTGGTGGAGGAAACCGGGTATCGCGCCAGAAAATGGGCCAAGCTGGCCGAGTTCTATCCCAGCCCCGGTTTCCTGGCGGAAAAGATGACCATCTACACGGCGCGAGAACTCACCCAAGGCGAGTCAAAGCCGATGGAAGACGAACGCATCGAAACCAAGTGGTACACAGCGGTCGAAATTGACAAGCTGATTCAGTCTGGCAAGATCATCGATGCGAAGACGATGATTGGGTTCCTGCGCTGGCAGCGTTACCTCGGAGGAAAGTAAACATGGCATCGAGCGCCTGCGCGCGATGGCTGACCAGCATCTTGTCGCCGATGGGCGCTTCTCCGAACGTACAGCCGAAGGGCTCGAAATAAAACAGCGGGTCGTATCCGAATCCACCCGAGCCGCGTGGCGCGGCTAAGATGCGGCCTTCGACGGCGCCCCGAAAAGTACGGACCAGCTTGCCGTCTTTCACCAGAGCAATCACGCAGACAAATCGCGCACGCCGGTCTGCGATACCGTCCAGTCGCTGCAACAAGAGTGAGTTGTTGTCGGCATCGGAAGCCTCGGGACCTGCGTAGCGGGCCGAATGCACTCCCGGCGCGCCTCCCAGCGCGTCGACCTCGAGGCCTGAATCGTCGGCGAACAAATATCCCTCCGTGAAGCCCCCGTAGTACAGTGCCTTAAGCGCAGCGTTGTCTTCAAAGGTGGACCCGTGCTCCTCGGGCGGCGGAACGGAGCGGGGAAGTTGCCGCACATCGAAATCCGGTGCGGCGAGCTGAAACTCTCGGAGTTTTCCAGGATTGGACGTCGCGCAATAGACCGTCACTGGGCTTATCAATGTGGCTCAAACGTTTTCTGGAGCGCCACCAATTCATCGATCCCTTGCCGCGCCAGTGCCAGCAGGCCGGCTAGTTGCGCGTCGTCGAACGGCGTCTTTTCCGCCGTGGCCTGCACCTCGACGAATTTTCCGCCGCCGGTCATGACCACGTTCATGTCGACCTCGGCCGATGAGTCTTCCGAATAACACAGATCGAGCATCGGCGTGCCTCCGATGATCCCCACGCTGGTGGCGGCCACGAAATCACGAATAGGTGATTTCTTAAGCGTTCCGAATTTCACCAGTTTCCGTAGGGCCGCCGACAGCGCGATGTACGCGCCGGTGATGGCCGCCGTCCGGGTTCCGCCATCGGCCTGTAGAACATCACAGTCGAGAATCACGCTGCGTTCGCCGAGAACGTCCATATCGATCACGGAGCGAAGCGACCGCCCGATCAGGCGCTGGATCTCCATCGTGCGGCCGGAGGCGCGTCCTTTGGACACCTCGCGGGCTGTTCGTGTCGCGGTCGCGCGCGGCAGCATGGAGTATTCGGCCGTGACCCAGCCCTTGCCCGAGCCCCGCAGGAACGGTGGAACGGTTTCCTCAACCGACGCCGCGCATAGCACGCGCGTATTGCCGACTTCAATGAGCGCCGAGCCTTCGGCGGTCAGCAGATAATCGGTGGTGACTTTCAGCGGCCGCAGCTGGCCAGGTTGTCTTTGATCGATTCGCATTCAGCTTCCGGACCTCAGCACCAGGTAAAGCAACCCGAAAATCAGAGCGAAGCCCAACGCAACGATGAACGCGCAGGGCAACAGGCCCCGCTTGGAGTTGGACGCGGATTTCCTCTTTTTCGATCCCGCCGGTCTGAATTTTGCCATGGAGCGCGATGTGGTTGTTACCTATAGATCTTAGCGCGGGCCCGCATGCGGCTCGCGCGGTTGGCGGAGAAAGTTCAGCAACGCGTCAGCCGACCCGTCAAAAAACCCGTCCAGAAGCTGCTTGAGCGCGTGCTGGCGCAGGGTGTCGCGGCTGACCTTTGGCCGGTACACGTAGGAACGCCCGGGCTTGCGGCGCCCCACGCAGTCGCGCTTTTCCAGCCGATCGAGCAGCGTCATGACCGTGGTATACGCCAGGACGCGCTCTTTCGACACCGCTTTTCGAACGTCGTGAACCGTGCCCTCGCCGAGCCGCCACAGCGCCTGGAGGCAGATCAACTCGAGCGGCGGTGGAAGGCCGCGCGATGCGGGTTTTCGTCTCAAGAATTGTCGCCGGTCACGTTGGTGCCGAGAGCCCCCTTCAGCTTATCGGCAAACGCGGACGCAGGTTCGGACACTCGCGGACCCGGTTTCGCCACCGGCGTTTCGATCACGGGATCGGGAATTGCATCCAGATACTTGCGCTTCTTCAGGGCTGCTCGCTCGAGCGCCGAATTGTATCCGGTCCACACGCCTTGGATCTGCTGGTCGCGATCGATCAACGCCCGCATACATTCCATCTTCGAATCCATATTGTCCAGCAGATGCAGCAGCAGAGCCTCGGGAAACAGCGGAATTTTGGGCGAACCGAACGCGAGCTCCCCGTGATGCGAGAGGATCATATGCACTACCAGCTCCTGCAAGCGGGGCGGAAAGTCCGGCATCAGCCGCAGCTTGTCGAGAACCATCTGCACGCCAATTTGGATGTGTCCCAGGAGCTGCCCTTCTGTGGTGTAACCGAAGCTGCGCGCGTAGTGCAGCTCGCGGATCTTGCCGACATCGTGCAGCAGCACGCCGGTGAGCAGCAGATCGAAATCGATATGGGGATAATGCGCCGCGCTGATCTTGGCCAGGTTGCACAGCGAAAGAACGTGCTCGATCAAGCCGCCGATCCAGTTGTGATGGACCGTTTTGGCGGCCGGAGCGGTGCGGTAGGCCTGGGCGATCACTTCATCGGCGAACATCGCTTCCAGCAGGCCTTTCAGATGCGGGTTAGACATGCCCGCGATCCAGCCTTGCAGCTCGCGGAACATTTCGTCCCGGTCGCGCTTGGAGGCCGGCAGATAGTCGGCCAGGTCGACTTCCGATTCCGGCACCGGCTGGATCTTGTGCAGCGTAAGCTGCGGGCGATTCTGGAAGATCTGCAGCAAGCCTTTGACGCGCACGAAATCGTCGCGCTCGAACGTGTTGAGCGATTCCGCCGCGTTGTCCCACATCTTGGCGTCCAGCTCGCCGGAGCGGTCGGTAAGGGTCAGGGAGAGATACGGCTCGCCCGATTTCTTCTGGCGCACGTCCTTATACGAAACCAGGAACGTGCCTTGAACAGTTTGGTTGGGCTGAAGCTCGCTAAGGTAGGGCGACTTCATTGACCCCTAGCGCGAAGAGGATGATCCCGAAGCCTTCGTGCCCGGAATGGGGATCAGGCCCATGACGCGCTTCCTCGAGGGATTCTGCAGGACCTGTTCCTTGGTGACGGTCTCCGGCTTGAGCTGCGCGGGATCTTGCCAGTTAGTGTCCTTGCCGGGGGCGGCTGCGGTGTCCTCGAATCCCGGCTTGATCTCCAGAAACGAGAGGGTGCGCAGCTTGGTGAGATAGGCGCGCAGCGCCGCTTGCCGGCGGGAATCCATAATCCGGTTTTGAATCTCGGGTTCCACTTCCTCAAAGCCCGCCAGCCCGGCCTTGTAGTGCTCGTCCACTCTCAGGATCAGCAAGCCGGCGGGGATTTTGATGGGATCGGTGACATACCCGCGCTCTTTATCCCAAACCGCGGCTTCGATGGCGGGAGCGAGATCGCCTTTCTTGTAAGGATCCAGCGCGCCGCCGTCCTTCGCCGTGGGGGAATCGGAATTGGTTTGCGCCAGCTCATTGAAGCGTTCGCCTCGGCGGGCCCGGTCTACCAGATCCTTGGATTTCTTTTGCGCGGCCTCGACGGCAGCGTCGTCCTTGCCTTGTGTCGAAATCGCAATTTCCCGGAGAAACACGCGTTCTTCGCGCTGGAACTCGTCCTTGTGCGCGTCGTAGTAGGCGCGGACTTCTTCGGTCGTGAACTGGATCTTGCGCATCACTTCTTCGCGCATCACTCCCTGTTCATAGAACGTGTTCTTCAGATCCTGCTTGAAGTCTTCGTACGACTTTCCGGTTTCCTGCCGCACCAGTGCCTGAAATTTTTCCGGGTCGGCAACATTGTTCTGGCGCTGGAGATCCGCGATGTACTTGTTCACGTCGGGATCCACCTTTAACTCCAGCTCTTTGCCTTTCTGGACCATCAAAAGGTGATCGATCTTGTTCCGCAGCAGGTTAGGAGTTTCCTCCGTGAGGGCGTCTTCCAGGCGTTTGCCGGTATAGCCATTGATGCGCAGTTGCTTTTCAAGATCGGCGCGGTCGTGATCGAGGTCGATATTGGTGATGATGTCCCCGTTCAGTTTGCAGACGATCTGCTCGACCGTGACTACGTCCGCCTGCGACGCGATGACGAAGGCAACCAGTCCCGCAAGTACGACTAGGTAACGCATGTTTCGATTATATCCCGTGGTCGCAGACATGTCTGAGATCACAGCAATTCATATGCCGGGACGGGTGCCCCATCCGCTCAACAGATTGCATGTCTGGCGTGTGGCGTGGCCCGCACACTGAGCCCCCGGATTCGCACTTGAGTCACCCTGCCCGCCGAAGCGATCGCTCGGTGTCAGGATGCGCTTTCCACCCTGTTAGAATAGGACTTCCGCCCCATGCGCCGCGTCCTTGTCGCCCCTCTTTTGCTGCTGGTGTTTTCCGCCTGCAACCGCTCCGCGCCGGCCGGAGTCGCCGCGACCGTCAACGGACGCGCCATCACCTTCGCCGAGCTCGACAAGCAATATCAATACTCCCAGTTCGGCCAATCCGAGCACCCCAGCGACGACCAGGTGGCTATCCAGCGCCTGGAGGTCCTGCGCACCCTTATCGACAACGAAATCATGCTCCAGCGCGCCGAGCAACGCGGCTTGATGGCCACCGATTCCGACGTCGACGCGAAGTTCGCCGAGCTCAAGGCACCCTACACACAGGAGGAATTCCAGAAGCAGCTCAACGAACGCAAAATGACTGTCGAGGATCTGAAAGCCCAGCTCCGCCGCGATCTTAGCGTCCAGAAGCTGCTGAACAAGGAAACCACCTCCCGCATCAGTATTTCTGACAAAGACATCGCCGATTTCTACAACACCAACAAGGCCAACTTCAATTTGCCCGAGCCTCAGATTCACCTGGCGCAGATTCTGGTGACGCCCACGCCTAACCCCAATGTCCGGAATCTGCGGAACGACAAGGCCCAGAACGATGCGCAGGCGCGCAAGAAGATCGACAGCCTGTACGCGCGGGTCCGCCAGGGCGAGGACTTTGCCATGCTCGCCCAGAACTATTCCGAAGATCCCGATTCAGCCCAGGCCGGCGGCGATGTCGGCTTTGTGCGCGAGTCGGCGCTGGAGCAGGCCAATATCGAACTGCGCAAGGCCATCATGGCCCTGCAGCCGGGCGAGGTGACGCCGGTCGAGCGTACCCCGGAAGGCTACCGAATCCTGAAAGTGATCACGCGCGAACCGGCCGGCCAGCGCGTTTTGGGCGATCCCGCCGTGCAGCAAACCATCCGCGAGACGCTGCTGAATCGCAAGGATCAGTTGCTCAAGGCTGCGTATTACGAAGTCGCCCGCAACGAAGCCAAGGTGATCAATTACCTGGCCTCCAGCATCGCGGGCAGCGAACAAAAATAGTTTCCGGAATCTAAAGTCACCCAACGATTAACAGGTTTCTTGGTCGGAATAGTCTATCGTGTTACGATATAAGTGCGATGGATCTCACGTTGCGTGACTACCAGGAACTGGCGGAATTTCGATACCAGCTTCGGCATTTTCTTCATTTCAGTGAATTACAAGCTAGAGACCATGATCTCGAGCCACAGCAGCATCAGGCCCTGCTGGCTCTCAAGGGACTGCCTGAGGGAAAACGGCCGACTGTCAGCGAGCTGGCCAGCCGGCTGGTCCTGCGGCATCACACGGTTGTGGAGCTGACCGATCGGCTGGAATCCGCTGGCTTCGTCAAACGCCAGCCAGATCCCCAAGACGGGCGCCAGATTCTGATTCATGTCACCCCGCAAGGTACGGCCAAGCTCCGGTCGTTGTCGTTAGCGCATCGTGACGAGCTTCAAGTAAAGGGCCCGGAGCTGGCGAGGACGTTACGAAACATCCTCCGAAGCAGGAGACGGCACGCAGCGTGAGTCACCGCAGAGTTGTTCCGTCCATCTCAGAGTACGGCACTGAAATACAGGCTGACTTTACAGTGACGCCGCGGGTCCTGTTGCTCTCGTTACTGGCGGTCGGGATCGGGATCGTGAGCTCATTTCTTGCCCTAGGCCTGCTCCGCCTGATCGCATTGTTCACGAACGTTTTCTATTTTCAGCGTTGGAGCATGGCCGCGAGCTCTCCGGCGCAGAATACGCTTGGCGCGATGGCCGTCATTGTTCCGGTGATCGGAGCGCTCATCATCGGTCTGATGGCACGATACGGGTCTGAGCGGATACGAGGTCATGGCATTCCGGAAGCGCTCGAGTCGATCCTGATTCACGGCAGCCGCGTTCAACCGCGGCTCGCCGTCCTGAAGCCATTATCGGCGGCGATCTCCATAGGGTCGGGAGGACCGTTTGGAGCCGAGGGGCCGATCATCATGACGGGTGGCGCCTTCGGCTCGATGATCGCCCAGTTGTTTCATTTGAGCAGCGTCGAGCGGAAAACGCTGCTGGTCGCGGGCGCAGCGGCTGGGATGTCCGCGACGTTCGCGGCTCCTCTCTCGGCCGCGTTGTTGGCCGTGGAGCTGCTGTTGTTCGAATGGAAACCCCGCAGCATGATTCCCGTAGCGCTGGCCAGTGCGACCGCGGGAGCCGCGAGGCGGTACCTCATGGGGCTCGGGCCGCTATTCCCCGTGGCTGCTCACCCCGTCTTCATCGGACCGCAGGGTCTGGCGGGCTGCGTGTTGGCCGGAGTGCTGGCCGGGCTGCTCTCGGCAGTCCTGACCTGGGCGGTCTATGCCTCAGAGGATCTTTTCCAGAAGCTTCCGATTCATTGGATGTGGTGGCCGGCCATAGGCGGCCTGGTGATCGGACTCGGCGGGCTGGTTTTTCCGCAGGCTCTCGGCGTGGGTTACGACACCATCGGCGCGCTCATCCAGGGAGACGTGCCGCGAACCATGATCGCGGGAATCCTGGTGGTCAAGTCCATCATATGGGCGGTGGCTCTCGGGTCGGGTACTTCAGGAGGTGTGCTGGCTCCCTTACTGATGATGGGCGGCGCGTTGGGAGGACTTGAGAGCATGTTCCTACCGTTTGAAGGGGCCGGATTTTGGCCTTTGGTGAGCATGGGCGCGATCCTGGGAGGAACCATGCGGTCACCCTTCACGGGTATCGTGTTTGCGATGGAGCTGACGCACGATTTCAACGCTTTGCTTCCGCTGTTGGTGGCAACCGCGCTTTCGTATACCGTCAGCGTGCTGTTGCTCAAGCGTTCCATCCTCACGGAGAAAGTGATCCGCCGCGGATTCCACTTGAGCCGCGAGTATTCGGTAGATCCTTTGGAGATTCTCTTCGTGCGCGAAGTAATGCGGACCCATGTCGCCGCATTCGCATCCTCAACCGCCGTGGAAGAGGCGGCAGCGCATTTGCGGCCGGACCACTCGCCGAGAGGTCAGCATCTGTACCCCGTGCTGGACGAAGACAAGAGCCTGGCGGGGGTGATCACGCGCAAAGATCTTAGAAAGCTTGTTGCGGAAAAGCCCCGCGGCCATAGGATCGGGACTTTCGTTCGCGGGGAGCCTGTGGTGGCGTCCGCAGATGAGCCCCTCCGTGTGGTGGTCAATCGCATGGCGTCCAGCGGATTCACCCGAATGCCAGTTCTGGATCCCGACGGCAGGCTCGTGGGCATGGTTTCGCTGCAAGACTTGCTGAGCGCTCGGGCCAGGAATCTTTCCGAAGAGCGCGATCGCGAGCGCGTGATTCGCATCCGCCTGCCATTCAGTTCTCCGACGGCAGAGAAGAGACCCTAGCGGAGCACTTTGGACCAACCCGTGATGGCTTGCAGTAGCAAGACCGCGCCAATTGCGCTCAGAGCAATATAAACGTAGCGGATGAATCGGGGTCCGGGTATGCGGCGATGCAGGCTTCTTCCCAGAAAGGTCGCGATCACGACGCCTGGGAGGGAGACGACGTAAAGGTGAGTCACGGCGGGAGTCCAAAAGCCCGCGAAAGAGTAGCCCGCCATGCTGGCCAGACTTGCGGGAAAGAAGTACGCTTGCAGCGTCGCACGGAAATACTCAGGCGTCCAGCCTCGCAGTGCGCCATAGATTGCCAGAGGTGGACCATTCATTCCGTAGGCGCCTCCCAGTACCCCTGCATGGAAGCCGAAGAGCCAGGCGAACCGGTCGTCCTTCCACGTATGCCTGTGGTGACCCGTCCATGAGTACATTGAAAAGGCGATAATGATGGCGCCCAGAATCCCTTTGACAGCGGATTCTGAGACCGTCCTGAGCAGCAGGAGACCAAGCGGGATACCCAATAGCGTAAAAACAACCAGCCATCCCGCGCTGCGCGCGTGTACGGATCGCCAATCTTGAAGGAGAATGAGGAACGCCACCGTGATCGAAACCAGCACGGCCAGGGGAGCGGCTTCTTCTACCGGCATGGTCATTGCAAGCAATGGCACGGCGAACAGGGCTTCGCCGAAACCAAGGGAGGAGCGAACCAGGGTCGCTACGAACAGCACGATAATCACCTGAAGGACAGCCCAATCTACCGGCACGTTTCTTATCGAGCTTACCCCGGGGCTGCGAGCAACATAGCGTGGTGTGGTTAAGCCGAGCCGACCTTCGCCCACTCCGGCTCCGGCTGCGGCTTCCGCCGCTTGCGCCATGCAAACCACCGCCGCAGCGACAGAGCGAGGCCGGTGTAGACCATCACCGCGCCGCCTAGCGTGGCGATGCCCGCGATCGTTTGTCCCCACACGCCCAGACTCTCACCGGTGTGAGTGAAGCGCGCGAGCAAGCGAAGCTGCTGGCCCGTGCTATTGCTGGAAAAGTCGGCCCAGTTCATGACTGCACCGGTGCCGCGGTTGACTGTGAGTGTGCCTCGCAACTGCGGCTGCGTGCCGTCTCCGCGATCGATGACGAAGTTGAAAGGAGCATTCGCGTTGGCGGATCCCTGGACGCGAATCGACTTCCACCCGGCGACCTGCTGCTCTGCCTTTGGCCAGGCTTGATCGAGACTGTCCCAGTTGGCTGGAGGGCCACCCCCGAATCCGCCGAAGCCGGGCCCACGGCCCTCGACGACGGGGCCTCGACCTTCTCCCCCTCCGCCGGGTCCTTTAACGTCGCCCTTACCTGGTCCTCCCCGACCAGGGCCGAGTTGAGGCGGCAGAGGACTGCCGGTCATGGTGTAAAGCAGATTGCTGGCCCACGGATAAGACATGATCACGCCGCTTCCCACCACCAGCACAAGCGGCACCCAGCACCATACACCGATCGTGTTGTGCCAGTTCCAGTCGCGAGGCCTGCCCGTCAGCCCGCTGCGGAACCATAGGGAAGCTCGCCAGCGCTGCCACGAGAGGTTGCGCGGAAACCACATATACAGACCACTCAGCACAATGAAAAAGAATCCGAGGTTCGCGGCGTCCGCGATGGATTTGCCGGTGTTGCGATTCTGGCCCGCGGCACCCATCCAGCGGTGCCAGTTCTCCATGGTCCGGAAGAAGGCTCTCGCTTTGGTTTGCGGCTGTTGACCGGGTTGAACTGGCTGGCTCTGGTCGAGGATGTCCCCCGTGTAGGGATTCACGTACAAGGTTCCCGCCCGCCCCATCGAAACTTCCACCGGCTCACTTGCTCCCGATCGAACCGTGATAGCCGATGGCGCACCGGGCTTGTGTTCCTTGACCTTCGCGAGCAGCGTTTCCAGCGGCAGCCTCGCCGAGCCTTGCGTCGAGGGAACGGTACGAGCGTCGGTTGGTTCCAGCCAGGCGTTGATTTGCTTCTCGAAGGCCAACGCCGCGCCGGTCACGCACATGATCAGAATGACGATTCCGCAAACGACTCCGGTGGTCAGATGCATCCAACACAGGACTTTTCTCACGTGGGTCCCTTTCCCGGACAAGATTACCTGGGATTTCAGATCAAAGCAATTACACCGCCGCCCGATAGCTTCCCAATACCCGAAGGAAGTCCGCGACTTCGCCCAAGTGGGCCAGCGCGTTTTTCACCGCTTCGTCGTCGCGCCGCCCGAGCAGGTCCAGGTAAAACAGATACTCCCATGGCTTGCCCCGCAGCGGCCGCGATTCGATCTTCACCAGGTTCAGGTCGCGCAGTGCCAGTGCGCTGAGGGCCCGGAACAGCGCTCCCGGAAAATTCTTCGTCGAAAATACCAGCGACGTCTTCCAGGGGCTCTGCCCTTTTCGGTTGCCGCGGGGCTTGGATCCCGCGGGCTCGAGCAAAAAAAATCGCGTGTAATTCTGCGGATCGTCCTCGATGCCGCGCTTCAGGATGCGAGCCTTGTAAACCTTCGCTGCCAGCTCCGAGGCGATCGCCGCCCCGCCCGGAGGCCGCTGCTCCATAATCATCTTGACGCTGCCCGCGGTGTCGTAAAACGGCTCGCGTTCGATGCGCTTGTGGCGAGCGAAAAACTCTAGGCACTGGTTGATCGCGACCGGGTGCGAATACACCTTGCGGACCTGGGCGAAACTCATGCCAGGCGGCGCGATCAGGTTGTGCACGATGCGCACGTTGGCTTCCGCCGTGATCGCGAAGTCATACTTCAGCAGCAGATCGTAATTTTCATGGATGGACCCGTGCAGCGTGTTCTCGATCGGGATCGCCGCGGCATCGACCGATCCTTTATCCAGCGCGGCGAACACCTGGTCAAACCGTGCTTGCGGCACCGGACGCGCCTTGGCGCCCAGCAGTTGCTGGATCGCCTGCTGGCTGAACGCGCCTAATTCTCCCTGAAATGCGACTCTCATTTGCTCCTTGTTTGCGGTGGTCCATCCCAGCGGCGTGTCTCCGGCGAAGGTAGCCCGATCAAGTCGAGCACGCGATCCACGCTCTGATCCACGATCTCGTCCACGCTTTGCGGCTGGTGATAGAACGCGGGCACCGGCGGCGCGAGGATCGCTCCCATCTCCGCCAGCGACGTCATCGAGCGCAGATGCCCCAGGTGCAGCGGCGATTCGCGCACCATCAGAACCAGCTTGCGCCGTTCTTTCAGCGTTACGTCGGCCGCGCGAATCACCAGGTTCGAGCTGATCCCGGCGGCGATCGCCGACATGGTGTGAATCGAGCACGGTGCGATCACCATGCCGCCCGTGGAAAATGACCCGCTGGCCAGGCGGCACCCGATGTCTTCCACAGCGTAGGAACAGTCCGCCAGCGCCTTAAAGTCGGCGGCCGCTTTGCCCAGCTCCAGAAACGCCGTGCGTTCGCCCGAGCGCGTCATCACTAAATGAATTTCGGCATCGCCCGCCGCGCGGAGTTTCTCCAGCAGCCGCCAGCCATAAACCGAGCCGCTGGCGCCGGTGATTCCCACCACCAGCCGGACGGAGTGATCTGCCACACACCGAATCTAACAAACCGGAGCGCACAGCGCGGGGGGCGCACACGAGATAATAAGAAGCTCGCGCCCCGCTGCGTTGTGCGCGATTCAAATAAATCATAGAGGAATGCCCGACCAACGAGACGAACTGGATGGTTTGAAGCGGATCGCCGCTGAGTCCGCGGTGGCCCAGGTCGCGAGCGGAATGATGGTCGGCCTGGGCACGGGCTCGACGGCCGAGTTCGCACTGCTGGCGCTGGCGCGCAGAATCCGCGAAGGCCTTCGGATCACCGGAGTGCCTACTTCCGAACAAACCGTGGCGCGTGCCCGCGAATTGGCAATCCCTCTGACCGAGTTGGACGGGAAGGGAGTAATCGACATCGCCATCGACGGGGCTGATGAAGTAGACCGGAACACACTGAATGTCATCAAGGGCCGGGGCGGCGCGCTCCTGCGGGAAAAGATCGTGGCGCAAGCCAGCGCCCGATTTCTGCTGATAATCGACCAAACTAAGGTGGTCAACGTGTTGGGGGCGAAACCCGTTCCGGTCGAAGTGACCCAGTTTGGCTGGAAGGCAACAGCCCGCCGCATCGAAGACCTCGGGGCGAAAACAGAGCGTCGCGAATTCATAACCGATGGCGGTAACTACATTTTGGATTGTGACTTCGGTCCCATCCAGTCGCCGGCGTCGCTGGCCAGCGATCTGGACCAGATCGTGGGAGTCGTGGAGCACGGCCTGTTCATCGGCTTGGCCACCGAAGTCCACGTGGGCAGAGCTGAGGGTGTCCGAGTACTAACACGCTGACGGTGAGTCACTTCAAGTTCATTGCTTTCTTGATAGCATCTCCCACGACGGCTTCGATTAAAGATTTCCCGGGAAGCACCGTAAGGTGCGCGTATTCTCTTCGTTCAGGTCTTCAACGCCGGCCTGACGGGCCTCCACAGCGGCTGTTATCGCAGTTGCGAGAAACTCGGGAAGAAAACTAAAGATGCCGCTCCATAGCTGTCGCGGTTCTGTCCTGCTCGTTCCGAACCGCGACTGTCAACGAGCGGCTATTACGGCAGCTTCCGAAGTAACGCCTTGGCTTCCTTCAGGCATTCGAACTGCTTCTCGGCATCCTTAAAGGCCCGGGTATGCACGCATCGCCGCGAGCCTTGGTGCTCCACGGGATGACGCAGATGCAGCATCTCGTGATACATCACGTACTCCACCGCCAGCCTCGCCGTTCCCGGCCGGTCCAGAATCCGGCTGATCACGATGGCATTGTGGGGAGGATCGTAGTGCCCCAGCATGGTGCGCGAGGCTTGCTTGCTCCAGCCCAGCTCGGGTCGCGCCATCAGCCCGAAGAAATACCGCAGGTTCAACTCCTCGAAAATCTCCACCAGATCGAAATGTTTCCCCTGGGGAGGTTCCACATGCTTGCGCCCGCGCATCTCCTTCACTAGATCCAGGCTGCGGCGCACATCGCGGCGATTGAGATACCGGCGATACCGGTCGTTGCTGGCCGGCGGGACCGGCCGGCGGAACAGCTTGGCAAGCAGAATCTCGGCCAGGGCTTCTTGGACGCTCTCCGGCGCTCCGGCCAGCGTGTCCGCCATCCGCACCCGCAGAGTTCCTTCTTCCAGCCGGATCTGCGCGTTGGCGTTCGCATAACGCCGCACCTGCACTTCGATCGAGGGCAGGGGAGTACGCGGCTTCATCCGCCGGAACACACGCGCGTAAATCTGTTCCGGTGTGGCCGGTCTCGTTGGTTCCCACACCATATCGAGTGCTGGGCTCTCGACGAACATCTCCTTCGAAAGGTAACATGGACGTTGCCCTTAAGGAGACAGTCTTGCCAGGAGTGATGTCGGGAGTAATGTCGGGAGTAAAGATCAGCGCTTTGGGCTGCTACGTGCCGCCCGGAATACTCAGCAACCACGATCTCGAAAAGATGGTCGAGACCAGCGACGAATGGATTCTGCAGCGGGTGGGGATCTCCGAGCGCCACATCGCGGCCGCGGACGTTGCCACCTCGGACTTGGCGGTCAAAGCAGCTCGCGCCGCACTAGCTCAGCGCGGCATCGACGGCAGCGAACTGGACGCGATCCTGGTCTGCACGGTCACGCCCGACATGATGTTTCCCTCTACCGCCTGTCTGGTGCAACACCAGCTCGGCGCCAAACACGCTTGGGGATTCGATCTGGTCGCCGCCTGCTCCGGCTTCGTATACGGGCTCACGACGGCGGCTCATTTCATTCGATCGGGAACACACAAGAAGGTCCTGGTGATCGGAGCCGATACCATGTCGCGCATCATCGATTACACCGACCGCAACACCTGCGTGCTGTTCGGTGACGGAGCCGGCGCCATGTTACTGGAGCCCTCCGAAGAAGACGGCTTTATCGGATTCCTCAACGAAATCGACGGGTCTGGCGGTGACTATCTCAAAATGCCCGCGGGCGGAAGCCGCATGCCCGCCAGCGCCGATACCGTCCGCAATCATCTGCACTACGTAAAACAGGATGGCCAGCAGGTCTTCAAATACGCCGTGCGCAAGATGTACGAAATCTGCTGCGAGCTGCTGGATCGCCACGGCCTCACCATCAAAGACGTGAAGCTGCTCATCCCGCATCAGGCCAACCGCCGCATCATCGCCGCCACCGCCGAGCGCCTCGGCATGGATTGTGAGCGTGTGATCATCAACATCGATCGCTACGGCAACACCACGGGCGCGACGATCCCCCTGGCTACGCGTGATGCGCTCGAGAGCGGAAAACTGAAGAAGGGCGATGTCGTGCTGTTCATTGCCGTGGGCGCCGGCTTTACAGTGGGCGCCAATCTCTGGCGCTGGGCGTACTAAAGCACGGCCTAACGCATCACGATTTCCCGCGTTCCTTCGTCCAAACCGTAAATGTGGATGACCTGCGGTCTGGGCGGCTTGGTCGCCACCGGGTCGGGTTTAGGTTCGGATTTGGGCGCGGCTTTGGCCACAACAGGTGCGCTTGTCTTGAGTGCCGCCGCCAGCTGTTCCGCGGCAACAGCCATGGATAGAGTCACATTATTCTGATCGATGCGGACCTCGATCCCCCGCGTCGCCAGTGGCAGTGAAACCAGCATCCCCTTGAGCGTTTCCACCAGCTGGTTGGCGGCTTCCTCGGACGAGGAGAGGAACACGGCCGTCAACTTCAAACCGCTTCCGAGCGATACCCCCCCTTCAAATCCGTCCGCCTCGGCGTCGATCGGAACAAAACGCTCGGCGAGAACATCCGGCAGACGGGCGGCCACCACCCACAGATCGTCCTGGGCATAGTGAGCTGCGCGTGCCAGCAGAGGAGAATACCCGCGATCCGCTTCTTCCAGCAGGCTTCGGTCGATGGCCTCCTGTAGGTTTTTGAGACGGCCCAGTAGAACCAGCTGGTCGCTCATGCGCGCGATGCTGAGGGTTTCCTTGCCGGGGGTCACCCAGATCTCAGTTTCGCGGTAGAACATTCGCTTCAGGCCTTTCCGGCCCGCCTGATCGCGCAAGATTTCGGCCGGAAAGTTTCCGGCAGCCATCGCCAGAAGGGCCGGCGAGGAGATCAGAATCTGCCGTGCTTCCTTCAGACAATCCAGAACGGGAAATCCGAGGCCGCCGTCTCCACTGAGCTCGCCCGAAATCGCGTCGGCAAACGGGGACGATCGCAGATGATCCCACTGGATCCCCACCAGAGCCGTCGCCTCCGGCGAAGCATATCGCCACCAGGCCGGATGCGATTCCGCGGAGATCTTTCCTATGCCGAAAAGCACAACGCAGGTGACCAAATACGGCCGCAATGTCATATGACCGTTCATCGGAAGATCAAATCCAACAGTACACCCGGTAAGATTTACCTCGGCGTTCTTGTTGCTTATTGCAAATACAAGAGTTACTCATGGTCAGTCGATTGCTCTAAGGGGAATACATGAAACGTAACGAGTACGCTGATGCGTTCCAGAACGGATACAGTGCCACTCGCCGCTTTCTGCTGTCCCGCGGCGCGGGGGTCGATGAAGCTGAAGAAATCGCACAGGCAGCCTGGGCTCGCGGCTGGGAATACCGCGATCAGTTGCGCGATCCGTCCATGGTCAGCTTCTGGGTCAACTCCATCGCGCGTAATCTGTTTCGCGCTCGCTTCCGGACTCCGGCCCTGCTCACGCTGGATGCCGTGGATCCGTTCTACACCATGGGCCTCGAGGAACAGATCGAGGTGCGCAGGATACTCGATCTCTGTCCCAAGCGTGACCGCGCTCTGCTGGAGAAGAGCCTCGAGGGCTACTCCGCCGAAGAAATGGCGCGGGATGAGGGTATCAGCTCCACCGGCATCCGCGTGCGCATGTTGCGGATCCGCCAGGGCATCCGTGCCCAACTCGCGATCGCGGCTTAAAGCTTAAAATGGGGGCTCATGCCCCCGGAGACGGTGCTTCAGCTGCGTGACGTGTCGAAAGACTTTGCGACGCAGCGGGCGGTGGCGGACGTTTCTCTCGATATCCCGCGCGGAGCTTTCTTTTCTCTGCTGGGACCATCCGGATGTGGCAAGACCACCATTCTCCGGATGATCGCCGGCTTCGAAACACCGACCTCCGGTGAAGTCTGGCTGAATGGCCAGCGCATCGATCCGCTGCCTCCCTACCAGCGCAATGTCAACACCGTATTCCAGAGCTATGCGCTCTTTCCCCATCTGACCGTCCAGGGCAACGTCGAGTTCGGGTTGCGCCGCAACCGCGTGGCGGAGGCCGAAAAACGCGTTCGGGAAGTTCTGCAACAAGTCCGCCTCGAGGCGAAAGCCTCCCGCCGGCCATCCGAGCTTTCTGGCGGTGAGCGGCAAAGAGTCGCACTGGCGCGGGCGATCGTCCTCCAGCCCGACGTACTCTTGCTCGACGAGCCCCTGTCCGCGCTCGATCCGCAGTTGCGGAAACAGGTCCGCGGCGAATTGCGAGACTTGCAGCGCCGCGTCGGAGTCACGTTCCTGTTCGTCACGCACGATCAGGAAGAAGCCTTGTCGATGTCCGACCAGATCGCGGTGATGAACGCGGGCGCTCTCGAGCAGGTCGGCACCCCGCGCGAAGTCTACGCCAGGCCGCGGACCCGCTTCGTCGCTGATTTCCTGGGCGCGATGAATTGGATCGACGGCATCGGCGTGCGTCCCGAAGCGGTAAGTATCTGTCCGCAAGGCAGAAAAGCGGTTGTGACCGGCGTGACGTATTTGGGTTCGTTTTGTCACGTAGCGATGACGCTTGTGAATGGAGAAGACGGCGGGGAAACGATCCATGCTCAAGTAGCCTCGGGCGATGCCTTCACCGCGGGCCAAGCCGTATGTGTCACGTGGAACCGGGAGGACGAGGTGCGGGTTTAGTGAACGTGTCATGAGACTGCGTAACGCATTCCTCGCGCCCACCGCAATCCTGATGGCGGTCACCATGCTGGCTCCGCTCGCCATCATCGTGGTCTACAGTCTCCTCACACGCGGGGCCTACGGCGGCGTCGAGCTCCCCTGGACCCTCGAGAACTTCACCCGTTTGTGGGATCCCGTTTACGGCGTGATCTTCGTGCGCTCCTTCTGGATCGCCGCGGTCTCCACGGCGCTGTGCCTGATCCTCGGCTTCCCGCTGGCGATGTTCATCGCGCGCTCGGGTCCCCGCAAAAACCTGTACCTGAGCCTGGTGATTCTGCCGTTCTGGACCAGCTTCCTGATCCGCACCTACGCCTGGATGTTCCTCCTGCGCGACACCGGAATCGTGAATTCGGCGCTGCAGGGGTTAGGAATCATCCGCGAACCGCTTGCGCTTCTGTATAACGACGGCGTGGTGATCCTGGGCCTGGTGTATGGATTCCTGCCGTTCATGGTCCTGCCGCTCTACGCCACGCTCGAGCGTCTCGACCCGAGCCTGCTCGAAGCGGCGGCTGACCTGGGCGCGCGGCCCCGGGACACGCTGGTGCGCGTAACCTTGCCGTTGTGTGCTCCGGGAATCCGCGCCGGCGCCATCCTGGTGTTCGTGCCGTGTCTCGGCACTTACTTGACGTCGGACTTGTTGGGCGGCAGCAAGACCGTGCTCATCGGTAACTTAGTCCAGAACCAGTTCACCGCCTCGCGCGACTGGCCCTTTGGCGCGGCCTTGTCGCTGGCGCTGATGGCCATCGCGATGATTCTGCTGTTTGCGGCTCGAAGGCGCGGCGAGGAACTCTTGTGAATAAAGGAGCCAAGCGAGGACTCGCCGTCTACGCCGTGTTCGTCTATGCGTTCCTGCATGTGCCTTTGCTGATCCTCGCTGTGTTCAGCTTCAATTCCTCCCGATTCTCCGTGTGGCAAGGTTTCTCGCTCCAGTGGTACCGCGCCGTCGCTGCAGATCCCAATCTGATCGAAGCATCCTTGAACAGTCTCCTGATCGCCATCGCCGCCACGGTTGCCGCTACCATCCTGGGCACGCTCGCCGCTTACGGTCTTTGGAAGCGGAGCTCAGCTTGGCTTTCCGGATCGATGTATCTTTCTTTGGTAACGCCCGAAATCGTCACGGGTGTCTCTCTGTTGGCGCTGTTTCAGTGGATCTTTCGCTTCGCGCATCTGCGCCTGGGGATGCACACGGTGATCCTGGCGCACGTGGGGTTCTCGCTGGCCTATGTCGTTGTGGTCGTATTAGCGCGCCTCCGCGGCTTCGATCGAACGCTGGAAGAAGCCGCGCTTGACCTGGGGGCAACCGAGTTCGGCGCTTTCTGGCGCGTGACGCTGCCCTACCTTGCTCCTGCGATTGCCGCGGCCGCCATGCTCGCCTTCACCGTCTCGATCGACGACTATGTGATCACCAGCCTGGTCGCGGGCGTCGATTCGCAGACGCTGCCTATGGTGATCTACGCCATGGCGCGCCGAGGCGTAAATCCTGCCCTCAACGCCGTCTCGACCCTGGTGGTGTTCGGGCTGGGCATGCTGATCATGCTCTCAGAGAGGTTTCGGAAAGCATGAATCGGCGGACCTTTCTCATCGGAGCTGCGGCGGCCGTTGCCTGCGGCCGTGCTGCTCGCCTGAACGTCTTCAACTGGTCCGATTACGTCTCGCCCGATACCATCCCCAACTTCGAGCGCGAGTTTGGCATCCGGGTTCGCTACGGAACCTACGAAAGCGTCCCGGAAATGCTCGCCAAGGTCATGAGCGGCAACTCGGGATGGGACGTGATTTTCCCGTCGGCCGAATACATCCAGCCGATGCGCGACATGGGCCTGCTCGCGCGGCTGCGTCACGACTGGTTGCCGAACCTGAGCATGCTCGACCGCCAGTTTCAGAAGCCTCCATGGGATCCCGGTCTCGACTGGTCGGTGCCGTACATGCACGGCGCCACTGGGATTGTTTACCAGAAGAGTTTGGGGTGGACGCCGCGCGCATGGTCGGATTTGTGGGACGCGCGCCTGGCAGGAAAGCTCACCATGCTCGACGACCCTCCGGAGGTGTTCGCCGCGTGCCTGAAGACACTGGGCTATTCGCTCAACTCAGCCGATCCTGGTGAACTCAAAGCCGCCCAGCAGAGGGCCATCGCGCAGAAACCCCTGGTCCGCGCCTATCTGAACGCCGAAGTGCGCGACCAACTGGTTGCGGGCGACGTGTCTGCAGCCCAGGCTTGGGCCGTCACGGCCGCGCAAGCCATCGCTGCGGCTCCTGAAAAGCTCGCGTTCGCGTTCCCGTCAGAAGGGTTCCCGCGCTACGCCGACAACGTCGCGATTTTGCGCGAAAGCAGCCGTCAGGAAGCCGCGCATCACTTTATTGCATACCTCCTGCGGCCGCAGGTGGCTGCGGCCATCGTCGAGACCACGCATACGGCTGCCTGCAACGGCGCAGCGCAGGCATTCCTTCCCGAGGCACTGCGCTCCGACCCGGTGCTCTATCCGCCCGCCGACATCCTGGCGCGCGGAGAATGGTTCGCGCCGCAATCGGCCGCCGGGCAGCGCCTACGCGACCGCTTGTGGACTGAAATCAAGACGTAGCTCTTCGCGTTAGATGAATAGGCTCGCCGAGACCTTGAAAAACTCGGCAAGCTGTTTGGCATGTCCCTTACTTATGGCGCGCTTCGCGCTGACGACGTCGGATACGTAACCTCTGGATTTGAAAATTGGAAGAAGGTCGGCTTGCTTCAAATTCCGTTGTTCCATCAGATACACCAACATTTCGTGCGGACTCGGATCGAGCAGAGGATGGTGCTCCTCTTCGTAGTCCTTGATAAGACGAACCATCAGGTCAAGGGCGGCGTCCTCTTCCAAAGTACGACGTTCACCCTTGTCCATCAGCTTCTCGACTTCGGCCAGCACGCGTTCATGCTCTTTGTCCGTTGCGATCACTCGCGGCAGGACCTTCGACAATACCCGGGCGTACTTCTTGTTGTCGATGACTAGCGCGCCCATTTTTTCCACCCTCCTCGCGTGTATTCCTTGTGAGTGAGGAACTCTTTGACCATCAGAAGCTTTGCCCGATAGTCTACCTTCACTATCAGGCGGTAGTAGTTACGCCGAATGTTGAAAATCAACAGCGACTTGTATTGATCGGCATCCGGAAAGTGCAGTCGAACCTCATGAACGTCTCGCCAAACGGCGTGGCCGGCTGCCTTGTTCCACCGTAATAGTTCTTCGGCCGCATCCGCGTGAAGAGCTGCGTACCTCTTGATGGTCATCGCACTGATCACGTTCACAGTATATGCTCGCATAACGCGAGCACGGAGTCAAGATGACTCCGCCGGTTTTCGAGAATCTAAAGCCTACACAGCGAGCGTGACAGGCGGCCTCGCGCGAATTCCTGGAGCTGGTGTATCCCCGGGGCGTGGAGTGTGTCCTGTCGCTGGGCAGCGGCCCAGGGAGTCAAGCCGACGCCAGAACCCGATCCGCCGTCCTGGGCGGCAAGACGGGTGGGTTGCCTCGAAGTGGAATCTCATCACCGCACCTGAACTAATTCGCGGAATAGGCCGATCGACAGGCTGACTTCGCACCCCGCCGCGATACACTGAAACCAGCGTCTCCATGCCGCAGATCATGTTGCCGGTCATCCCGAAGCTTACGCTCATTGCGGTGATCGACATCCTGGCCGTGGCGGTGCTGGTTTACCACTTCATCCTGATGCTGCGCGGCCGCCGCGCCATGCACGTGGTCACCGGCTTGCTGGCGCTGCTGGTGCTGTATCTGGTCGCGCTGTCCCTGCGGCTGAACTTGCTCCGCTCGGTGTTGGCGGCCCTGGCGCCCTATACCGCCATCGCCTTGATCGTGATGTTTCAGGCCGAGATTCGCGGCTTGCTGGCCCGCGTCGGGCGAGTTCGCTGGCTGGGGATCGGAGGGCAGCTGGAGCGCCGCGAAGTGGTGGACGAAATCGTTCTTGCTGTACAGCAGATGATCGAAGACAAGACCGGAGCGCTCATCGTCGTCGAGCGGGAAATCGGTCTGCGCACCTTTGTCGAAAGCGGCGTGGCGCTCGATGCCGTGGTATCCCGCGATCTGCTGTGCTCGATTTTCCATCACGGGGGCCAGCTACACGATGGCGCAGTGATTATTCAGGGCGACCGCATTGCCGCGGCGGCCTGTTTCCTCCCGCTGCACACTCACCCCGTCACCATTCGCAAGATCGGCACACGTCATCGCGCAGCCATTGGCGTGACCGAAGGTACCGATGCCCTGGCCATCGTGCTCTCCGAAGAGCGCGGCGAAATTTCGATTGCCTGGCGCGAGGAACTGGAGCCGGACGTCAGCATCGATCGCTTGCGCGAGCGCCTGATTCACCACGCCACCGGACGGCCCGCCCGCGGGGACGATGCTCCCGAGCCCGAGTGGAGGCGCGCCCAGCCATGACGGCAGTATGGCGCGTGCTTACGAATAACCTGGGCTGGAAACTGCTTTCCGTGCTGCTGGCCGTGCTGTTTTGGATCGCTGTGGAGGGCGAGCCGGAACTGGTCACTGTACAGTCCGTTCCCGTTTTCTATCGGAACGTGGAACCGACCTTGGCCCTGGTATCGAGCCCTCCTGCTACGGTCCGGGTCGAATTGCGCGGCGCCTCCGACGTCCTCAGCCGCAACAATCTGTCCGACGTCGCCCTCCTGTTCGACCTGGCTGGCCAGACCGAACCCGGCGAAAAGGTGTTCCCCATCTCCCGCGCCAACGTTACGCTGCCGGCGGGTGTCAGCTTCGTCCGTTCCGATCCATCAGAACTCAGGCTGCACTTGGATAGAGCTTCGGAATCGAAAGGCAACCTCGCACCGAAACAATGAGACAGTTATTTGGAACCGACGGCATCCGTGGCACCGCCGGGGAGTATCCTCTTGACCGCCCGACAACGTTTGCAGTGGGCGTCGCGCTGGCGCAGTGGATCGGCACAAACCATCTGAATCCGGAAGTGGTCATCGGGATGGATACACGCGAGTCCGGTCCCTGGATCGCCGAACACGTGGCGGGAGGTCTGGCTCAGGGCGGCGTGCGAGCGCGCAGCGCCGGTCTGATCAGCACGCCCGGCCTGGCGTACGTCGCCCGTACGGGGCCCTTCGCGGCCGGCGTGATGATTTCCGCTTCCCACAATCCTTTTCAGGACAACGGCATCAAGATATTCGATCATTCCGGTTTCAAGCTGCCCGATCAGCAGGAGCACACCATCGAAGGCCACATCTTTGCCTGGGTTGCATCTCAAAAGACAGGTCAGGGGAAGCTTCCATCGCCGCTGAAGCTTACCGTGGATGAAGGGCTTGATCGCGCCTACGTGGAACATCTAGCCAGCACCATGCCCGATGGGCTCGCGGGGATGACCATCGTCGTCGACGCGGCCAACGGCGCGGCCACCCACCTCGGACCGGCGTTGTTTGAGCGCCTGGGCGCCAAGGTTGACCGCATCCACTGCGCGCCGGACGGGAAGAACATCAATCTCAACTGCGGCGCCCTTCACGTGGAAGCGCTGAGGAAGCGCGTGATGGAGACGGGCGCCACCTTGGGTGTCGCCTTCGACGGCGACGCCGACCGCGCGATGTTCATTTCGCATTCCGGCAAACTCGTCGATGGAGACGGCGTGCTGCTGCTGGCCGCCCGCCGTTTGCAAGCCACTCGCGGATTGAAAGAAGTGGTCTCGACGGTGATGTCGAATCTGGGCCTGGAGCGGGCGCTGAGCCGGCATGGCATCGGCATGGTGCGGACGCCGGTCGGCGACAAGTACGTTCTGGAAGAGATGCTCAAGCGGGATGCATTGTTGGGCGGCGAGCAGAGCGGACACGTGATCTTCCGCGAATTCGCCACCACCGGCGACGGGCTTTTGACCGCTCTGCGCGTATGCGACGCCATGCAGACGTCCGGCCGCGATTTGGACGAACTGACCGCTGAGCTGGAGATTTATCCGCAGCTCCTGGTCAACGTGCGCGTCAAAGAGCGGCGTCCGCTGGAGGATATGGCCGCAGTGAAGGAAGAGATTCGCCGCATGGAAGCCGAGTTCGGTGACGCCGGCCGCGTCGTCGTGCGGTTTTCAGGAACCGAGCCACTGGCCCGGGTGATGGTGGAGGGGCCGAAACTGGACCGGGTGCAGCACTTCGCGGAATCGATCGCATCCGCGATTCGCAGCGAGCTGGGTTAGCCGCGAACTATAATTGAGAAACATGTTCTTTCGCAACCAGAAGCCTCACCAGTGGACCTTTGAGGAGCGCGTCGCCAATCTGAAGCAGTTTCGCTTCGATGTTCGCCGCGAAGGCGCGGGCGCCCTGGTCACCCGCGATGGCTGCGGTGCGATGGTCCAGGATCTGACTGGCGGGCAGGTTAAGGTCGGCAAAGCCGGCGTGCTGGTGGGCGGCGAGATCGCCTCGCTCGTGAGCCGCGGCTACCAGATGTTCCTCCGGACTCCTACGGGAAAAGAAATTCCCGCCCAAGCCGATCAGCTCAAGAAACTGCACGCGTTCGACGAAGATCTGCGCGAGGGATTGGGTCTGACCAGCCTGTACAACTTGTCGCTCGGCACCACCAGCGACGATCATCTCTACGACCGCGTGGAAGACCGCGACGCTCCGCATCATCCGCGGCCCTGGGAAATTAAAGCAGCCCAGTGAGCTCACGCCAGTTCGGGGTAGTGGTCGCGGGATTCTGCTCGTTCCTGCAGATGTACTCGACGCAGCCCCTGCTGCCGATGCTGACTGGAATCTTCCACGCCAGCAAAATCGCCGTCAGCATGACCGTCACCCTGGCCGGATTGGGCGTAGCCATCGCGGCGCCGATCGCAGGCATATTGGCTGACAAGATCGGCCGCAAGCGCGTGATTGTCTGGTCCGCGTTTCTGTTGGGTGTTTGCAGCCTCGCTGCCGCGACCTCTCCGGGACTCAATACACTTCTCTTCTGGCGATTCTGCCAGGGCCTGTGCACGCCCGGCGTGTTTTCCGTTACCGTCGCGTACATCAATGACGAATGGGCCGCGGGCGGCGCAGGCGCCGTACTGTCTTCCTACGTGAGCGGCACCGTGCTCGGTGGATTCTCGTGCCGGTTTATCTCCGGCCTGGTGGCTTCCCATCTGAGCTGGCGATGGGTATTCGTCATCCTCGGTGTGCTGACCCTGGCTGGCGCAGGAGCGATCGCGCGATTACTCGAACCTGAGCGGCATGCGCATCATGCGGCGCGGTGGGAAGGATCGTGGTTTTCGGCGGTGAAGTCCCACCTGAAAAATCGCCCGCTACTGGGTACCTATCTGGTCGGGTTTTGCGTGCTGTTCTCTCTGGTGGCGATCTTCACGTACGTCACCTTTTACTTGGCAGCGCCTCCTTTCAATCTGGAACCCGCGGCGCTGGGGTCGATCTTCTTCGTCTACCTGATCGGCGCGGCGGCGAATCCGGTGGCGGGGCGCGCAATCGACCGATTCGGGCAGCGCACCGTGCTGGCGTGCGGGATCGGAGCTGGGGTGGCCGGCGTCTTCCTCACTCTTTTTCACAACCTGTGGATGGTCGGGCTGGGATTGACCATCTGCAGCAGCGGCGTCTTCGCAGCGACCACCGCAGCCAATAACTTCGTGGGTACCGCGGCCGAGCATAGCCGCTCGCTGGCAGTGGGATTGTACGCAGCCTTTTACTATGTGGGCGGCAGTCTAGGTGCGGCGATTCCGGGATACTTCTGGAACGTCGGCGGCTGGCCCGCTTGCGTCGTGTTCATCGCATGCGTGCAGATATTGACGGTCAGCATGGCCCTGGTGTTCTGGAAAGGACCCATCCGAGCCGGGGCAATGATAGCGACATAAGTGTTTCTTATGGGATACCCCTCTTGCATTTGCGATTCTTGTGCTGTACTCTTAGATTCATAGAGACGACGATGTCATTTGCAGATCCCAACCAGGCTCTCTCGCGCGGCAACGCGGTCTCTACCGAATTCATTCCTGTATTAGGGCTCGTTCTTATTATCGGGGTCGGTGTAGCCGGCCCCGCCTGAACGGCCCGATTTCGTAGGGATACGGAACTTGGCCACTGGCGGGGGAAACAGACCCCCGGACAGTGGCCTTTTCCATTTTGGGAGGATGTTTGAATGTCGACCAAACTGATGACCGGTGCGCAAGTCGTCCTGGAATGTCTGCTGCGCGAAAAGGTTGAGTGCTTCTTCGGTTATCCGGGCGGCGTGACGCTGCCGCTGTACGACGCGCTTTACGATCACCCGATCCGGCACATCCTGGTAAGGCACGAGCAGAATGCGTGCTTCGCTGCCCAAGGATATGCTCGCGCCACGGGCAAAGTCGGCGTGTGCTGCGCGACTTCGGGTCCCGGCGCCACCAACCTGGTGACCGCGCTGGTCGATGCCCTGATGGATTCGATACCCGTTGTCGCTATCACGGGGCAAGTCTCCACGAAGCTCATCGGCAGCGATGCGTTCCAGGAAGCCGACACATTCGGCATCACGCGCTCCTGCACCAAGCACAATTTCATGGTGAAGAAGCTGGCGGAACTTCCGCAGATCATCCATGAGGCGTTTCACCTCGCCGCCAGCGGCCGACCCGGTCCGGTGCTGGTGGATATTCCCAAGGATGTCTTTCAGGCTCAGGGACACTACACGCCGGTTTCGACGATTCATCTTCCGGGCTACCGGCTGAACACGGAGGGCCACGCCGGACAGATCCGGCGGGCAGCCGAGATGATCTGGGAATCCGAGCGTCCGATCGTCTACGCCGGCGGCGGCATCGTCGCAGCCGAAGCCGCGAACGATCTGCGGCAATTCGTGGAACTTATCGATGCACCGTCGGTTTGCACGCTGATGGGTCTCGGCTCCATGCCCAGCACGCATCCGAATTTCATCAGCATGCCGGGCATGCACGGCAGCTACGCCGCCAATATGGCGATGACCGAGACCGATCTGATTATCGCGCTGGGTGTTCGCTTCGACGATCGCGTCACCGGGCGGCTCGCCGCCTTCGCCCCGCATGCGCGCGTGATCCACGTGGATATCGATCCTGCGGAAATCGGGAAAAATCGCGCCGCGGATATTCCCATTGTGGGCGACGTCAAAAAAGTCTTGGAGCGTCTGCAGGAAGCCGTGGTCGATCTCGCGCCCACGATGAAAGCGAAGAATGCCACTGCCCGCACGGCCTGGTGGGCGCAAGTCAAAGCCTGGAAGGAAGAGCATCCGCTGGAGCCCGAAATGTCGACGGATGAGATCAAGCCGCAGCATCTGGTTGCGGAAATCGACCGTCTCTCGGGCGGCGAAGCCATCGTGGCCAGCGATGTCGGACAGCACCAGATGTGGGGCGCGCAGTTCATCCGGTTCAATCATCCGCGACTGTGGCTCAACTCAGGAGGTTTGGGGTCGATGGGTTTCGGCCTGCCCGCGGCCATCGGGGCGCAGTTCGCGCGGCCCGACAAACTGGTGTTCGCACTGGTCGGCGATGGCGGATTCCAGATGTCGATCCCCGAGCTCGCCACCATCGCCAATCACGCGCTGCCGGTCAAGATCATCGTGATGAATAACGGCTACCTGGGCATGGTCCGGCAATGGCAGGAGCTGTTCTATAACAATCGTCTGAGCTCGGTACAACTCGATGGGTTCCCCGATCCTGAAAAACTGGCGGGCGCCTACGGGTTCCGTGGCCGGACCGTAGAGAGTCCTCGTGAGCTGCGGAGCGTGCTCGAAGCCGCTGTGAAGGAGCCGGGTCCCTACTTGTTGAACGTGCGCGTGACGCCGTTCGAGAACGTATATCCCATGGTTCCGGCGGGCGGCGCGATCAACGAAATGGTGCTGGGGCCGGTCCAACCGGTCGCTGTTTAGGAGTAGCGAATGTTGCAATTGATTTCATTGCTGGTCGAGAACAAGCCGGGCGCTCTCATGCGCGTGACGGGTGTGCTCTCGGCTCGCGGCTACAACATCGAAAGCCTCACGGTCGCGAGGACGCTCGATCCGGAGCTGTCGCGCATGAGCATCGTGGTCGATATCGAATCCAGCCAGCGCGCGCAGGTGATCAAGCAGATCAACAAGCTGGTTAACGTGCTGCAAGTCACGGATCTGACCGAAGGCTCCGCTGTTCGACGCGAATTAGTTCTGCTGTGGATCGGGACTACACAGGAGAATCGCATGGCCGTGCTCAAAGAAGCCGAGATCTTCGGCGCGAAGGCGGTAGACAGCGCGGCGGACGGCTACGCTCTCGAAGCCACAGGCGATCCAGAAAAGCTCGATGCATTCATCCGCACCATGCAGCGCTATGGCGAGATTGAAGTGACCCGGTCCGGCTTGGTTTCGGTGCCGCTCGAAGCGAAGAAAGTAAAGCTGGCGCCGCCGGTGCACAAAGAACATTTAGAAATGGACCAAGAGGTCCTGAAAACCACGGAGTAACCCACGTAAATGGTCACGAAATATTACGAAAAAGACGGCGATCCTTCGCTTCTCAAAGGCAAGACGATCGCCATTATCGGCTACGGCAGCCAGGGGCACGCGCACGCGCTGAATCTGCGCGATTCGGGCCTCGATTCCATCGTCGGCCTGCCTGAAGGCAGCAAGAGCAAGGCGAAAGCGGAAGCCGCGGGACTGCGGGTCCTCTCCGTCGCCGACGCCGCCAAGGCCGCCCAGATCATCATGATGCTGGTCCCGGATCACATCCAGGGCGAGCTGTACAAAAAAGATATCGAGCCGTACCTGACCCCCGGTAAGACCCTGATGTTCGCGCACGGCTTCAATATTCACTTCGGGTTCATTACGCCGCCCAAGAATATCGACGTCAGCATGATCGCTCCGAAGGCTCCCGGGCATCGCGTCCGCGAAGTGTTCACGGAAGGGCAGGGAGTCCCCGGATTGGTCGCGATCCATCAGGACGCCTCGGGCAACGCGCTCAAGAACGCTCTGGCGTACGGCGGCGGGATTGGATGCCTGCGAGCCGGCATTCTCGAAACGTCGTTCAAGGAAGAAACCGAGACCGACTTGTTCGGTGAGCAGACCGTCCTCTGCGGCGGGGTCAGCGAGCTGATCCGCGCCGGGTTCCAAACCCTTGTCGACGCCGGCTATGCCCCGGAAATGGCCTATTTCGAGTGCCTGCATGAAGTGAAGCTGATTGTCGATCTGATCTATGAGGGCGGCCTCAGCTACATGCGCTATTCCGTTTCGGATACGGCCGAGTATGGCGATTACACCCGTGGTCCGCGCATCGTTACCGACCAGACCCGCGCCGAGATGAAAAAGATCCTGGGAGAGATCCAGTCCGGCCAGTTCGCGCGCGAATGGATGGAAGAAAACAGGACGGGACGCAAGAAGTTCCTGGCGATGCGCGCCGCGCAGGAGAATCAGCCCATCGAGAAAGTCGGGGCCGAGCTGCGCAAGATGATGACGTTCCTCAAGAAGAAAAAGGAAGTGGGCGTACCAGCCGCTACGTAACGCTATGCGCATCTTCACGTTCGACACCACGCTGCGCGACGGCACTCAGGGCGAGGCCGTCAGCTTTTCGGCCGACGATAAGATCCTGGTCGTCCACAAGCTGGACGAACTCGGGATTGACTACATTGAGGGCGGCTGGCCGGGGTCGAATCCGAAGGACAAGGACTTCTTTGCCCGGGCGCGCGACTTACAACTGAAGCATTCGCGCCTGGTGGCATTTGGCGCGACGCGCTTTGCGAAGAATACCGTCGAAGAGGACGCCAGCGTGAATGCGCTGATTGCGGCCGGCACTCCGGTGGTGTCGATTTTCGGCAAGAGCTGGGAGCTGCACGTTCGCCGTGCTCTGGGAATTGAAGAAAACGAAAACCTCCAGCTCATCACCGATACGGTGAGATATCTGAAGGCCCACGGCAAGGAAGTGGTTTACGACGCCGAGCATTTCTTCGACGGCTATTGCGCCAGTCGGGATTTCGCTCTGCGGACGCTCGAAGCCGCGAAGAAAGCCGGAGCCGATGTTCTGTGCCTGTGCGATACCAACGGAGGCATGCTCACCAGCCGGCTCGCGGAAATCTGCGTCGACGTGCGCAAGAATTTCGACGGCATTCTCGGAATCCACACGCATAACGATTCCGAGCTGGCAGTGGCCAATTCGCTGGCCGCGATCGAGCAGGGATTCGCTCACGTCCAAGGCTGCACCAACGGCTACGGCGAGCGCTGCGGCAACGCCAACCTGATCTCGATCATCGCCAACCTCGAATTGAAGATGGGGCACACCACCATCGGCAAGGAGCGCCTGACGCATCTGACGGCGGCCGCGCGGTATATCGCCGAGCTGGCCAATCTGCCTATCCGCAACGACCAGGCCTACGTGGGCCCAAGTGCCTTCGCTCATAAGGGTGGCGTACACGTGAGCGCGGTGCTCAAGGACTCGGCGACCTATGAGCACATCAACCCCAAGCTGGTAGGAAATCGCCAGCGCGTGCTGCTTAGTGATCTTTCGGGAAAGGGAAACGTCCTCTACAAGCTCAAGCAGCATGGCCTGGAGGATCGCCTGGACGACACCGCCCGGCGGGAGCTGCTCGATCGCATCAAGCAGCTGGAGTTCCAAGGCTATGAATTGGAGGCCGCCGAGGGAACTTTCGAACTCTTAGTACGCGAAGCTCTGCGCCCGGGTTTGCAGTTCTTCGAAGTGGTGAGCTACGAGACCACGACCAAATCCTCCGGCAGCAGCACCGCAACGGTCACGCTCAAAGCCCAGGACGGAGTTCACTCCGGCACGGCCGCGGGCAATGGACCGGTGAATGCCCTGGATCTTGCGCTAAGGCAATGCTTATCAGCGCTTTATCCGGGCATCGCGGGCGTCCGGCTGACCGATTATAAGGTCCGCGTGCTCGACAACAAGAAGGGCACCGCTGCCCGTGTGCGAGTACTCGTGGAGTGGTCCGACCATCGCCGCAGCTGGGCTACGGTAGGTGTCTCGGAGAACGTCATCGAAGCGAGCTGGTTCGCCCTTGTGGACGCCCTAAGGCTCGAACTGATGCGGCTGGCCGAAAACGACCCGACCATCCAGCGGGCCGTCGAAGACTATTGTTGGGGTGTCTGAGACTCCGGATAGCTCGAATCGGCTAAAGAAGAAGCCCAAAGATAAGCAAAATCCCTAAGTATTGCCTAAGGGGTTCACTGCGTAGTATTTTCCCCGCCCCGACCGCACAATGGAATCGATGTCATGGTCGGATGACACCCGGTGTCTATATTGCGAGGGCAGACTGCCGCTCTATCGCAAAATCACGCACGGACAATTCTGTTCCAGCGCGCACCGGAAGTCATACTGGCAGGAACAAGAGCGGTTAGCCATCGAACGGCTCCACCAGAGCCACAGTTCGCTCCGCTCCTTCCGGTCCCTGGCTCAGCAGCAAGCTGCCCAGGAACCAACCCCATACCCTGAACCAGAAACGGCGACCGTGGTCCGCCTCGAGCTCCCCGAGCTGGAGCTGGATCCAGTTTCCGCTCCTCTTCTGAATCGGATTCCTGACCTGACCGAGGCTCCTCTCGAGGCTTCAGACTTGCTCGGCTTGCTGGCTCCCGAGTTGCTTCCCTTGAGCGGATGTTCACCGGAACTGGTGGCAGCCGACCCGTTCGAATACGAAATCACCTGTCAGCCGCTGCCACCATCACACGTATCGAGCGTCTGGGAAACCAAGGCCCTGCCGCAAGGCCAGCCGATCCCCATCTGGTGGTACCTTGGACCGCAGCTTCCGGATAGCCTAAAATCCGCCGGCGCAGCCAGCGTTCCGCAAGACAGCGAAATTGCGCTTTGCCTTCCGCGGTCGAAAAAGCCCGCAGTTGGGATGCGCAAGGCCGGTCGGGTGGGATTGCCGCTCACGGTGGCGCTTGAACCCCGGCCAACCGCCGCCTCGATGGAATCGAACTTCCAGGTTCTGGAGATGGAACCGGCGCCCGCCACCAAGGTTGTGCTGGAAGTTCCCCCGCAGAGCGACGTGCTGGTTGAATTGCTCGACCAGCAGGTTCCGCATCCGGACCGGCTGCACGCACTGAGTCAGTTCGTCGCGCACCAGCCGGCCTGGGCAGTGGCCTGCCCGCCGCCGACCCAGTTCGATGCGACCGTGCAGATGGCGTTACCCGCCGTGGCCTCGCTGGCTGTAGCCCCCGCTTATCAACTTTTCAGCGCGGGAATGCGGCAGCTTCCAGGCACCGTGCTGCCCGCGCAAGGAAATGTCGTAAACGGCGTCGAGATTTCAGAGATCGTGGTAAATCCGGCAGGGATTTCCGTCGCACGCATGCCGGTTGTGGCGTCCGTCAACCACATGGGCTTGGCGGGACTCCGAAGCCTCGTCTCTATCCAGAGGCCCGTGCAGAAGGGTTTCGCGCTTCGAACAACCGACTCCGCGGCGTTGGATCTGTCGACGGGGGTCTCCTCGGATATCACCATGCCGAGCTTCGCCTGCCGCGCCTGCGACACTGCAGGGCCGCAGACCACTGGATTACTGCCGCTGACTTTTGGCAAGACGGGCCAACCGGCCGGGGATGCTACACGTCCCGAGCCGATCGCGCGCCTGCTGCCTCAGGCTGTCGAGGCCCATCCGGTGCTTCCGTCCTCAGGACTCGAGCCACTGGATCGCAAGCCGCCCGAGGACGCCCTGCGGACGAAGGAAACCGGGTTTGGCTCCTGGACGCGTGGTAATGGGCTGAAGAAGCTGGAACCGGCATGGGCCCATGCCACCGGTTTCTGGCAGCACGCACCCCGCGATCTGAAACTTCTGTTATTCGCGATTCCCATGCTGCTCGCCCTGGTCTTCCATAAAGATTGGCCGCGGATCGCGTCTGCCGCTCCTCAGGCCTCAACCAGTGTCCCGACCAGCTTCAAGCGGGTTTTGAATGACGGGTTAGTGAACGTCCGCCAGTCTCTGGAAAGTCGCGCAGCCATCGCTCTGGATGAAGATTTCCGCTCGGGCCTGGACAATTGGGCCAGCCCCGGCGGCTCCACCACGGAATGGTCCTTCGACGCCACCGGATTTGTGCGGCCCGGCCCCCTGGCTATATACCGGCCCTCGGTGAACCTGGCCGATTATCAAGTACAGTTTCTGGGGCTGATCGACAAGAAAGCTCTGAGCTGGGTGGTGCGCGCAGCCGACTTCGATAACTTCTACGTCGTGAAGCTGGAGGTGGTGAAATCCGGCCCGATTCCGGTCATCGGCATGACTCGCTATGCCGTGATCGGCGGCAAGGCGATGGATCGCCATGACGTCACGATTCCCCTTAACGCACGTGAGGATACGCTCTACCGCGTCCGCATGGATATGCGAGGCTCCGATTTTACTGTAGAGGTGCAGGGACAAATGGCCGATAGCTGGACAGAGACCCGCTTACCTCGGGGTGGGGTCGGGTTCTTTACCGCGAGCGGCGAGGCGAGCCGTTTGCGTTGGGTGCAGATTACGCACCAGTACGACATGTTAGGACGCCTGTGCGCTTATCTGGCGCCTTACGACACTACAAACGGGAGCTGGCAACCATGAGTGGAAAGAAAAAAACAGACGCGGCGCCACAAGCCGCTGGCGTACAGCCGGTATCGGCGTCTCTGGCGCGAGCGGTTTCCTTGCACCTGGAAGGCAAGCGCAAGGAAGCCTTGCGCGAGCTCAACACCGCCATCGAAAACGGCGAGCAGGGCGCCGACATCTACGCCGCCAAAGGCCATATCCAGTTTGAGCTGGAGCAGTATGACGACGCTGTAAAGACCTACGAGAAGCTGCTGAGCGCCGTCCCGCACCATCCCACCGCGCATTTCAACCTGGGGATTTGTTTCGAGAAACTCGGCCGCTGGCAGGAAGCCTCGGATTGTTTCCAGAAAGCCTTGCAAGTGGACCCGGAGCGGGAAGAGGCCAATCTGGGCTGGGGCATCTGCCTGCTGCGCCAGGAGAAGCCGGAGCCGGCGATCAGCTGCTTCGACAAGGTTCTGGCGGGGCAGCCGGAACACGAGACCGCTCTGTTCGGCAAGGCTGTCGCCTTACAATTGCTGTGGAAGTTCGACGAGGCCAGCAGCCTCTACACCAAGATCCTGGAAAAGAGCCCGCAATCGGAAGAATGCCTGGTGAATCTGATTACCATCGGCATGGCCCGTAAAGAGACCGATTCCATCCAGAAATATTCCGAGCGGCTCCTGTCGATCCGCCCGCACTCCCAGGCCGCGCTGGAAGGTCTGGCCACCTGCGCATTTCATACCAAAGATTACGAAGCGGCAGCGCGTTATTGCGAGAAATTAGTTGAGTTTACGCCGGATCACTTCGAGCGTTGGTTTAATCTCGGGGTGGCACAGCAGAAGTGCAACCGGACCGATGCCGCCGTCAAGGCGTATGCCGAAGCGGTGCGCATCCGGCCCGACGCCAAGCAGGCACATGTCAATCTCGGCATCGTTCTGCAGGAAAAGGGCGACTTGAAGGGCGCGCGCGAAAACTACGAGCGGGCTCTGCAAATCGCGCCGGATCTGGCGGACGTGATTTACAACCTGGCCAGCGTGCTCGAGCAGCAAGGTCAGAAGGAAGAAGCCGAGCGGCTGTACGCCAAGCTTCTGGCGCGGAATCCCGAATGGGAAGATGCCTGGTTCCGCCTGGGATACCTGCGCCTGCAGCGCGACGATCATCGCGGGGCGGCCGAAGCCTTCCAGAATTGCGTCCGGAAGCGGACTCCGTGGCCCGAGGCGCAGTTGAATCTGGGCTTGGCGTACTGGAAGCTGGGCGTGCACGACGAAGCCGCGAAAGCCTTCCAGGCTGTCCTCGAAACCGAGCCAGCGTCGCTGGACGCGATGCGCGGCCTGGCCGCGATGGCCGTCGAGCGCGAGGACTTGCCTAAGGCTCTCGATCTGCAGGCCAAGCTCATCGAATCCGGTGAGCGCACTCCGGAACTGTTCTACAACACCGGACTGCTGCTTCAGAAATCCGGGCAACTGGACGACGCCATCAAGCTTTACAAAGAAGCGCTCACCGAGCGGCCCAACTTCGCCGAGGCTCTGCTCAACCTGGGACATGCTCTCAAGGCCAAGGGGTCGGTCGAGGAAGCACGCAACTACTGGCGCCAGGCCCTGGAACAGAAGCCTGATCTGGCCGCTGGATACTTCCAGGCCTGACAGTTTAGGGCTATGACAGGCGATCTTGTCGCCTGTCTATTGTCGCCTGTCAGCGAGCCAGGACCGCCCGCACTACGAACCGTTCCGGCGCTGGACCGATATAACGGAACGGATAACACGTAATCAGTGTCAGAGCCGGCTCCCGCGTTGGCTTGAGGACGTCCACTTCATCCGGCTCGACCACCCGGGCCGATTCCACAATGTAGACGCTGTCCTTGGGTGGCGTGTGGATTTTAACCACGTCTCCGATCCGGATGCCGCGCAGGGGTCGAAAAAACGTATCACGATGCGCGGCCAGCACCGTATTCCCCCGATTCCCCGGCAGCGCGGAGCCGGGGAGGTGTCCGGCCCCGCGTTCCAGCACGTCTTGATCCGCGCCTTCGAAAACAACCGTCGACACACTTAGCCTCGGGATCTCCAAGCGCCCGACCACGTCGCCGGGCGAGTGTGTCATTGTCGAAACGCCCGGGCGCTCAAGCTCGCGAGCGCCCCGCATCTGACTCCACTTGGCTTTGACACTGAGCTGGACCCAGTAACCAACGCTGAGGAGACCAAGCGTCCACAAGAACCATGTCGTCTTCAACACGTGTGTTCCGGCGGTCTAGAGCAACCGGCTGCCCTTCATCTTTCGCAGGCAGAATGCCAGGATGAACGAAAGGCCGCCGATCAAAGCCGCCAGCGGCCCCTTACCGGCGGTCTTCGGCAAAGTGTCATCGGCTGCCGTGGCTGCAGGTGGCTCCGCGGGAGCCTGAGCGTTGTTCGCGGCAGGAGACTGCTGTTCGGCCGCAGGCTGCTGTGGTTCAGGCGCCGCTATCGGCGCGGGCGCTGGCGGGGGAGCGGGTTCAGCCTTGGCGATGAAGACCGACTCACCGGGTGACTCGTTACTCTTCGCCGGTTCGGCAGCAGGAACGACCGCGGCGGCAGCTTCCTTGGCCGAAGCTGCCTGCCCGGTCTCCACCTCCGGCACATTTTGGTTCGTTCGCTCTGAGATGCGAACGGCTTGCTTGTGCGGATAGAGGAATTCCTGTCCTACCACGTCACCCGGATAAAACCACGTGCGAATAGCGGGCGGCTCTCCGCGGGCGCCTTCATACATCGTCAGAACGGTCCTCCCGGTCGGACGGACGCGATCCGCCGCGACTGCGAACGTGAGCGCCAGTTGCTGTTTCTGGTCCTCGGTCATGAACTGGACGATATGGCGGTCGCTGGACGAATTGAACAACCTCATCACGTAAGTTCCCGGCGCCAATACCACGCCCGGAACCTCGAGAGGTTGGTTGATGGTGATCACGGTTTTTCGATTGTATTCATCCGCCTTCAACAGCGGATTGAGAATCGCGCAACCCAGCAGGGCTAGGGCCGCTATTGGTAACCCATTTTTCAATGAGGAGAAACGTTTCATGATTTGTTTCCTTCACGGGGTAGATCCCGTGTAACGGTAATGCAGGTAACAGGCCGCGGCACGCTAGTGCCTGAATTTAAACGTGCTTCCGCTACGGGACCACGGGAATCGCGAAAAATCTCCGCGGTAGTTCTTACGTTGCGTGCGATATCCGGTTCAACCTAAGCAGGACCGACCATCTTCGTGGGATCGAGGAGCTCCGCCAGCCTCTCTGGCGCGATGCCACTCTGTTCCTCCGCGGTTTTGCGAATTGTCCTGCCGGAATCGTACGCAGCATGAGCGAGGGATGCCGCGCGTTCGTAGCCGATTTCGGGCGTCAGCGCGGTCGCCAGTGCAAGTGAGCGTTCGAGTGTATCCCGCAGGCGGACTTCGTTCGCCTCCAACCCCGTGATGCATCGTTCTTCAAAATTACGCGAAGCTGCGGCGAGCAGCTCAATCGACTCCAGCAGGTCGTAAGCGATCAGCGGCATCATGGTGTTCAGCTCGAGCGCGCCCGAGCCCGCGCCCCAGCTAATCGTCGCATCGTGGCCGATCACCTGCGCACACACCATCAGCACGCTTTCTGCGATCACCGGGTTTACCTTGCCCGGCATGATGCTCGATCCCGGCTGCACTTCGGGCAATTGGAGTTCGCCCAAGCCGCAGCGCGGTCCCGACCCCAGCCAGCGGATGTCATTGGCGATTTTCGTAAGCGCGATCGCGTAGGTCTTGAGAGCGCCGCTGAGGAACACGGCTCCGTCACGGGCGGCCTGCGTTTCAAAGTGGTTCTGAGCTTCGCGGAAGGGTAGCCCCGTTCGCTCCGCAATGATCGCGATGGCTGTCTTGGCGAATCCCGGTGCAGCATTGATCCCCGAGCCTACGGCCGTGCCGCCCAACGGGAGTTCATAGAGATCCTCCAGCGCCTTGCGGATTCTCGCCTGTGACAATTCCACCTGGCGGGCGTATCCGCCGAATTCCTGTCCGAGACGCATGGGTACGGCGTCCTGCAAATGCGTCCGTCCGATCTTGAGAATCTCCCAGAACTGCTTCCGCTTGGCCTCGAGCGTCTGACGGAGCGCGTCTATCGCGGGCAGCAGCGTTTCCTGCGCGGTTCGCGCCGCGGCGATGTGTAGCGCCGTGGGAAACACATCGTTGCTCGACTGGCTGCGGTTGACGTGATCATTGGGATGTATAGGTTTGCCGTGTAACGTTGTCGCCCGCGCGGCGATCACTTCGTTGGCGTTCATGTTGGTGGAGGTTCCACTTCCGGTCTGGAACACGTCCACGACAAATTGGGAATCGTGGCGGCCGTCCATGACTTCCTGCGCGGCTGTCTCGATGGCGTTGGCTATGGGGGAGGGCAGAGTACCGGTCTGCTGATTCGCCTGGGCTGCAGCGAACTTTACCAGCCCGAGCGCACTCAGGAAACCTCGTCCGAACCGCATCCGGCTGATGGGAAAGTTTTCAACCGCGCGTTGGGTCTGGGCTCCATACAGGGCCTCGGCCGGGACGCGCACGGGGCCCATGGTGTCATGTTCGGTTCGAAACGTTTCGCTCATGCCTCCATTAAAGCTCTTGACAACTCGGCAGCCCAGAAGTATATTTAACCCGGTGGTTATTTAACTTAACGGTTAATCCAATGTCGCCCGACCATCTCAGCTCCACTTTCGCCGCCCTGGCCGATCCTACCCGGCGCGCGATCCTGGCGCGTTTGGCCTCGGGCGAGGCCCCTGTCACCGAACTGGCCAAGCCTTTCGACATGAGCATGCCCGCGATCTCCAAGCACCTCAAGGTGCTAGAGCATGCCGGCCTGATCGCCCGCAGCCGCGATGCTCAATGGAGGCCGTGCCGCCTCGAAGCCAGCCGGCTCAAGGAAGTCGCCGATTGGGTGGAGCACTACCGCCGTTTCTGGGAGCAGAGCCTCGATCGCCTGGACGATTACCTGCGCCAGTTAAAACATCAAGAACTCAAGACTAAGGAGAAGAAGCATGGCCGCAAGCAACCCAAGCACTAGTCCCGCCTCGAACCCAATGGAACGAGAGGTGGTCATCACCCGTGTCTTCGATGCGCCGCGCAAGATGGTGTTCCGCGCATGGACCGATCCGCAACACATGGGGCGATGGTGGGGGCCCAAGCACTTCACCAGCCGCGTGGAACAGATGGACGTGAGACCGGGCGGCGCTTGGAGGATCGTCATGTGCGCCCCGGATGGCAACGAACATCCCGCGCAGGGTGTCTATCGCGAGATCGTACCGCCCGAGCGGCTAGTTTTCACCAACGACGCCGTGGACAAGGACGGCAGTGTAATCATCGCCGGCTTTACCACCGTCACCTTCGACGATCAGAACGGCAAAACGAAAATCACGCTTCAAACGCGCGGAGTGGCCATAGTCGCATACGCGGCGAACTACCTCAAGGGGATGGAGATGGGCTGGACGCAGAGCCTGGAGCGCCTCGCGGAATCGCTGCAGACGACTTCCGGCCGGGAGATCGTCATCACGCGTGTCTTCGATGCGCCGCGAGACTTGGTGTTCCAGGTGTGGACCGATCCCCAGCACGTCGGTTCCTGGTGGGGGCCGAAAGGCTTCACGACCACAACTCACGAGATTAATGTCAGACCCGGCGGCGTTTGGCGCTTCATCATGCACGGCCCCGACGGCGTCGACTATCCGAACAAGATCGTCTATCTGGAGATCGCAAGGCCCGAACGGCTGGTCTACGATCACGGCGACGAAGGCGAACCGGGCTATTTTCGCGTGACCGTGACCTTCGCTGATCAGGACGGCAAGACCCGGCTCACCATGCGGTCGCTGTTCACAACGCGTGAGGAACGCGACATGGTGGTCGCCAAGTATCACGCCATTGAAGGTGGGAACCAGACTCTGGATCGTTTCGGGGAGCACCTGGCAAACACAGCCGCGGGGATTCCGAAGCTCCTGGTTTCACGCGTATTCGATGCACCGCGCGATCTGGTATGGAACGCGGTTACCCGGCCGGAGCATTTGATTCACTGGTGGGGTCCGAAAAGTTTCACTACGCTGGCGTGCAACGTGGATCTCCGGCCCGGCGGACAATTCCAATACTCGATGCGGGCGCCGGATGGCCACACCATGTGGGGACGATGGGTGTATCGTGAAATCGTTCCGCCGAAGCGCGTTGTCAGCGTCGTTTCGGAGACGGACGAGCACGGGAATCCGCTGCGAAATCCCAAGAGTCCCACCTGGCCGCTCGAAATGCTTTATACAATGACATTGGCCGAGCACGACGGCAAGACGACCATGACGGTTACTGGTTTTCCGATAAACGCGACTGAAGAGGAACGCAACACCTTCGCTGCCAGCCGCGACTGGATGCTGCAAGGTTTTACCGGAACGCTGGACAAACTTGCCGCGCACCTCGCGGACGCTCAGGGAGACAACCGATCTTGACGAAAATCCTGTGGACGATTCAGATACTGCTCGCGCTTATTTTTTTGTTCGCCGGAGGAGCGAAGTTCGTGGGCCGGCGGAGCAGATGACCCAGGGCATGCCGGCGTGGCTTTCGATCTCGTTTCTGCACTTCATCGGCGCCTGCGAGGTGCTCGGAGCGATTGGTCTCATCCTCCCGGGACTCGTGCACATCAAGCCGGGCCTGACTCCTCTGGCCGCTGCATGCCTGACGATCATCGTAATCGGCGCGACCGTGGTTACGCTGATGGGCGGTATGATCGCAACGGCGGTACTCCCCGCGGTGACGACAGTTCTTGCGGCGTTCGTCGCCTACGGCCGCTGGCGGCTAGCGCCGCTATAGCTGCCGGTATATGCTGTAGAGCATGCTCTTTCGCGCGCTCCTGCTGGTTTCTGTAAGCGGATCCGTGTGGGCCCAGGGTGTCACTTTCGATCGCATCCTGCACGCCGACCGGGAACCCCAGAATTGGCTCACGTATTCCGGAACCGTCGGCGGCCAGCGCTATAGTCCGCTGAGCCAGATCACCCCCGCCAATGTGAAGAACCTCGAGCTGCAATGGGTCTGGCAGGCCCGCTCGATCGAGAAGTTCGAGACCACGGCGCTAGTGGTCGACGGGATTCTCTACACCATCCAGGCTCCCAACGATGTCTACGCGCTGGACGCCGTCACGGGGCGCATCTTCTGGACACTTCCGTACACGCCCGCGCCCGAAGCGCGCCCTTGCTGTGGACGTGTGAATCGCGGCTTGGCCATTTTGGGCGACACGCTCTACATGGGAACGCTCGACGCGCATCTGCTCGCGATTGATGCCTCGAACGGAAAGATTCTCTGGAACTCGACCGTCGGTAACGCCGCGGATCGATATGCGATCACGCACGCCCCTCTGATCGTGAAAGACAAAGTCATCGTCGGCCTGGCAGGCGGCGACGGTCCCATCCGCAGCTCGATCGCGGCATTCGATGCGAAGACGGGCAAAGAAGTTTGGCGCTTTTACACCATCCCTGGGCCGGGCGAGCCGGGCAATGAAACTTGGTCGGGCGATTCCTGGAAAACCGGCGGCGCAGCCGTCTGGAACGTCGGCGCCTACGATCCCGATTCCAATCTCACCTACTGGGGCATCGGCAATCCGGCGCCCGACACCAATGGCGACGTCCGCCTCGGTGACAACCTGTATAGCGATTCGGTGGTCGCTCTGGATGCCGACACGGGCAAGCTCAAGTGGTATTACCAGTTCACGCCGCACGACACGATGGATTACGACTCCACGCAGGTCCCTGTGCTGGCCGACATCGACTATCAGGGCCGTCCGCGCAAAGTCATGATGTGGGCCAATCGTAACGGCGTGTTCTACGTGCTCGACCGGACCAGCGGCCAGTTCCTGCTAGGCAAGCCTTTCGTCAAAGCGAACTGGCTGACGGGATTCGATGAGAAGGGCCGTCCCATGCGCACTCCGGGGCAGCAGGATAGCGCCACGCCCGTGCTGATTCAACCCAACGGCCTGGGCGGGACCAACTGGTATCCTCCTTCGTTCAGTCCCCACACGGGCCTGTTTTATATTCCTGGCTGGGAAAACAGCGGCACCATGTTCGCCAAGGGCGCAGGATTCGGCCGTGCCACCGGGAACACACCCATGGCGCAGCCCAATCTCGCGGTCAATCTCAAGACGCCCGAGGACGGCTTCGGCATCGTCCGCGCGTTCGATCCGAAGACGGGCGACATGAAATGGGAATACAAGATGACCGACATCACCTGGGCCGGCGTCCTCTCGACGGCCTCAGATCTCGTGTTCAGCGGTGAGCGCGACGGCTACTTCTTCGCGCTCGACGGCAAGAACGGGAACCTGCTTTGGAAGCAGAGCCTCGGCGGCCAGGTGAATAGCGGCCCGATGAGCTACATGGTGAACAATCGCCAGTACATTGCCGTGGCCGCGGGCAGCGTGCTATTTGTCTACGCGTTGCGGCAGTAGGCGGTCTTAAATGCTACGCTTAACATTGTTATGCGGGCTATTAAATCTGCATTGCCGATATATATCCTATTGGCAGCCGCGAGTCACGGAGTAGCTCAGCAGACCAACGACTCGCCGTTTCAGTACAGCCTCGCGCCGAAAAAGGTGGTCCAGGACCGGCTTGGCGCCTACGCTCGGAAGAATGCAGAACGCGAACCCGCGGTACGCCGATTATTCGAAGAGGCGGGATGTACCGGCGACGCGCTTACTGAACAAACAGTGAAAGGAGCTAAAGCTCCCAACGTACTCTGCACTTTGGGTAGTACCACCGATTCGATCATCGTCGTCGGCGCCCATTTTGACCTTGTGGAGGCTGGTAATGGAGTCGTCGACAATTGGACCGGTGCGGCCCTACTGTCCAGCCTGTATCAAGGTCTTGCGGCGACCCCTCGACTGCACACCTACGTTTTTGTGGCATTCAGCGGCGAAGAGACCGGACTACACGGTTCTTTAGGGTTCGTTAAGCAACTTGGAGATCGACGTCAGCGAGTGAGAGCAATGGTTAACTTGGATTCACTAGGATTGTCCGAGACCAAGGTATGGACAAGTCATGCTGACCAGAATCTTGTGGGGCTGCTCGGTGGAGTGGCCAAGGCCCTGGATCTGCCTGTGGCCGGTATGAACGTGGACAATGTGGGTACTTCTGACTCAGAGCCCTTCAGGCAACAGAAAATCCCCGCCATCACGGTGCATTCCGTCACCCAGGAGACCTTGAAGATCCTCCATTCCAAGGCGGATACAATCGAAGCCGTACATCTCGATGAGTACTACCGAACGTATCGCCTTCTAGCCGCTTACTTGGCAGTGCTAGATCAGAAACTCGAATAGGTCCACGATCCACCGGGAAGGCGTATACTGGCCGCAGTATGAAAACCACTCTGCTTGCGCTTACAACTTGCCTCTGTATCCTGGCCGCCGATCCCGCTCAGCCCATGTTCTGGAGCGCGGCTCAACAGAAGGATTTCGATAAGCTGGCGCTATCCAAGCTCAACGCGGACCGGCACCTGGGAACCGAGCGCATGCTCGACTCCGCGTTCGTTGCTTTCCGCAACGGAAATGGAGAGGCTGAACTGCACGAAAAGCTGGCGGACCTGCTGTTGATCCGATCCGGGGAAGGCACTGTCCTGGTTGGCGGCAAAATGATCGAGGGCAAGCCTAGCGGCCCAGACGAAGTGCGGGGCAAGTCGATTGAAGGCGGAACCAGGTACCCCATCGCCGCAGGCGACATCCTTTACATTCCCGCGAACACCGTGCACCAGTTCATTGTCGAGCCGGGGAAGAGCTTCACCGCGATGGTGGTTAAAATCACGCCTAAGCAGTAGTCAAGCCGCTCTCGACCGCGAGGCCCGCACCGTCCACGTCCGAGGATCACCCACCAGGGCGAGTGGCGAGCGATACGCTCTCACTTGGACAGAGTGGAAAAACTCACTACGTCCAGCAACGGCTCGCCGGTGCGCTCCTCTTTTGGGTTCGGATTTGATGCGGGACTCTCCTTCGAAAAGCTTGGCTCCGTCTCGCGAGCAACAACTGGGGTTGCTCGGTCCGCAAGATCCGAAGCGAAGATGTGGAACTGCCCATCCTCCGCCTTAATAACCAAGAAGCGATCGTCATCCTCGACGGGACCGACAACCTCGATGAACTTTCCCGCTGGAATAGTGACAGCGGCTTGATGGTTGTCCTTGAAGGCGAGCACCATCATCGGAAGAGTCAGGAGATATTGCACGGACGCCCTCCCTTCTGCGACACCGCTCCACGCGTTCGTGAATCTCGGTTGCGCCCCCAGTCAGGTCAGTCAATCATTGAAAGCTTGCCTTCCCACGCAGCGACCACCACCTAGCGGCGCTGTTCGACCGTAAGCTTAGATCGAGCCGCCCCGATCATACAGGATTGGCTGGCAAAATACTAGGGGTTACCCTAGTCCCCCGGCAGGCGTCATCAAGAACGGTCCGCATTTTTTGGGGAGCGTGTGAGCAACGCATGTCGACTCGCCAGATTCAGTAGCATTAGGATTGCTTGAACCGGGAAAAGACCGCTCCGAACGCCTGCACCATAGTGCGTACGGGGTTTGAGGAGGGTTGACGTGAGGAACATTCTTGTTATCTCAGGAATCGTCACAGGACTGACGCTGTCCCTACTCGCACCGTCGCGCGCTCAGCAACCGGCACGCTCAGTGCCAGCGAAGCAAGCGGCGAATAATCTCAAGGCGACCAGGGATATCAAAGTCATCTCGAGCGCCGGCGCCCGTGCCTTAGTGGACGCCTGCAGCGCTTGGGCCGAGCAGAACAAGCAGATCGTAGCGATCGCGATTCTGGATTGGGGCGGCAATCTCATCGAGTCGCACGCCATGGAAGGCGCGCCGATGAACGCGATCGACACCGCCCTGCTGAAGGCGAAGTCGGCCTTGCGCTGGCGGCGCCCCACCTCGGAAACCAACAAGATGGTCCGAAGCGGCGAGAATTTGGCGCCGACCTTCATGAACGACTTCCCACAACCGGGCGCGCTTCCCGTCGTGGTCAATGGCCAAGTCATAGGCGCGATGGGCGTGTCCGGCGCCGACGGCGAAAAATGCGCCCAGGCGGCGATCGACGCGGTGTTCAACGGACAAGCCGCTTCTTCGGCACGGTAATGTACGAGTCACGGTTGAAAGAGGAGAACGACGATGAGGCTTGCCGCCATACTTTCCGCAGCCGTGTTATCGGTTGCCGTGCCGGTATTCGCCGCTGATGGTGCAGCGGACGCCAAACTACTGAATAAAGCCGCCGAGATTCATAAGCGAATCGTCGCGTTTGACAGTCACCTGGACCTTCCGTTTGACTATACCGGTGCAGCCGAAGATGGGAAAACGCAGTTTGATCTGCCCAAAGCGTTCCGCGGGCAATTGAAAGGTGCGGCGCTTGCCGTGTTCGTGCCACAGGGGCCGCGTACGACGGAAGGCTATGCCAAAGCCAGGGAGGACGCCGGGAAGAAGTACAGCTTGATCAAAGCGGTAGCCGAGGCGAATTCGAATCGCGCGGCGATTGCCTACTCCCCCGACGATGTACGCCGCATCGCCGCACAGGGCAAGTTCGCCGTGGTGATCAGCCTTCTGAATGCCTACCCGCTTGGCTCCGATCTGTCTCAGTTGGACGAATGGTACAAGCGTGGCGTACGAGTTCTGGGCTACACGCATGCAGGCAATAACGACTGGTCGGATTCCTCACGCCCGACTGCCGCGCTGAAGGATAAGCCGGAGGAGCACGGTGGGCTCTCCGATCTCGGAAAAAAGGGCATCCCGCGCCTTAATGAGCTGGGCATGCTCATCGATGTTTCCCAGCTTACGACTGCGGCCTTGAAGCAGGTTCTCAGCCTCACGAAAGCTCCCGTAGTCGCGTCACATTCCGGGATCAAGGCCATCGTGGACGCACCGCGCAACCTGAGCGACGAGGAACTCGAACTAATCCGGAAGAACGGCGGAGTGGTTCAGGTAGTGGCCTTCAGCAACTATTTACGTAAGCCGCCGGCGGCGGAGAGCGCACAGCCGGCACCGCCGGCCACCGTTGCCCAGTTGGTGGATGGGATCGTTTACGCTGTGAAGAAAATAGGCATGGATCATGTTGGAATTGCCTCGGATTTCAATCATGGAGGCGGTGTCGCCGGCTGGCAGAACGAAGGCGAGGCACAAAACGTGACTGTGGAACTACTCCGCCGCGGCTACTCCGAGCGCGACATCGCCAAGCTCTGGGGTGGGAATTTCCTGCGTGTCTGGGGCGAAGCGCAAAGGGCGGGCAAGTCCGTGCAGTCAAAGCGATAGCGACTGCACGTCATTTCTGCGGCGGACGCAAAATCAGCTTCTGCACACGCCAATTGGAAGTTTCGGCGGCATAGATTTCGTTTTCCGAGGGACATGCGAGCGCGTGGGCGCCGGAGAACTGTTTGAGCTGACGTCCGGAGCGGCCGATCACCCCGAGCACTTTGCCGTCGAGGGAAAGTTTGAAGATCCGCCCGGGATAGGTCGATTCCCCGACGAAAAGCACTTGGTTTGGTCCCGACGTAATGCACAGCGAATTGGGCGCCCCGATCACCTGCGCCAGACGCTGACCGGTCGGGGTGTTGCCGTTGACGGCTCGGGTCTTGGGATCCGGAGGCACGTCAATCGTGAACATGCGCAAGAATTTTCCTTCGGTGTCAAAGACCTGGATGCGCCGGTTCGAGCGATCGCCGACATAGATGTTGTTGTTGCGATCGATCGCAATGGCATGAGGCAGGTTGAATTGCCCAGGCCCGGTACCCTTGGTGCCCCAGGATTTCACCCAATCGCCGTTCTGGTCGAACTTGGCGACGCGCGAGTTGATATAGCCGTCGGTGATGTAAATGTTGCCGCTGGAGTCCCATGCGACATCGGTCGGTTGAAGGAAGAGTCCGTCGACGGCTGCAAGCGGCGGATCGACATGCTCCCACGGTTTGGCCTCGTCGTCCGCCGATTCTTTTCTTCGGCCGAACACCCACACCACGCGGCCGGCGGGGTTAAACTTAACGATCATATCCGAGCCCTTGTCGATCGCCCAGATATTGTCGTCCTTGTCGATGCGAACGGAGTGAGCAAAGGACCAGGCATAAAGGCCCCTTCCGACTTCGCCCACGAATTCGCCGTCGGGACCAAACTCTAACAATTGCGCCGCCGCCGGAGCATAGGCCGGGCCGCTCGCGCTGTTCGAGCGCGTGAACACGAAGACGTGGCCTTTGGAGTTCACTGCCACGCCCGGAACCTCTCCGAAATTTACCCCCGGCGGGAGTTTGGGGAAGTCCGGAACGGAATCGAAGGCGATTTCAGGCGCGCTTTGCTGAGCGAAGGCCGGGCTAGTCAGTAGCAGGAGACGTGCGAGCCAAGGGCGTTTCATCGTGATCCTCCACTTTGCCAATTTGAGTTCATCATACATGGATCGCAGGAATTGGATTGTAGACTCTTTTTATGGTGTTCACCAAACGTCTTCGCGATCGAGTTCGTCTCGGAGAAATCACTTGCAGCGTCCGAATCTGGACTCGCCCTCATGTCAAAGTAGGCGTCCGGTACCGAATGGACGAAGGTGAGATCGAGGTGGATTCGATCGAGCCGATCGGGCTTCTTGAAATTACTCCAGAGTTGGCGCGAGAGTCGGGTTTCCTTGGTGTCGTCGATCTGCTTAAAGTCGCGAAGCACGGTAAGGGCCAGAATGTCTATCTGGTTCGGTTCCACTACGTGCCTCCCCGCATCAAGGGCTCTGGTCAGCGCAGGCCTGCCCGGAAGAGTACTTGCTGATCCTCATTGCGGTCCTACGCCTCTATCAGGTTAAGAGATACTGACGAAAGGGCGCGCTGTCAGCCTAATCGGCCAGTGTCCTGGAGAACCCTATGATCTCGATCCGCGTCGGATTCCTGGTGGCGTTGACCGCAGTTGCTCAAAGCCCGAATCCGTCCAAGCCGGCGCCTGGTGGGGCCCCCAATCGAGCTAAGCCCCCAGCGCAAATCGAATTCGTGAAGATCGCTCCCGGCGAATTCATGATGGGCTGCGTGCCGGGCGACATGGATTGCCTGGAAGATGAAGTGCCGCGCCATAAAGTGCAGCTGACCAAGGGCTTCGAACTCGGCGAGTACGAAGTCACGCAGGCGCAGTGGGAAGCCGTGATGGGGCCCGACTCTAACCCCAGCAAAACCAAAGGCCCGAAGAATCCCGTGGATAGCGTGAACAAAGCCGAAATACACGCGTTCCTCGACAAACTCAACGCGAAGAACGACGGCTACAAGTACCGGCTACCTACTGAAGCGGAGTGGGAATACGCCGCTCGCGCGGGCGCCCCCGAGCCCCCCCGGGTTTCCCTGGGTGACTACGCTTGGTTCGCCGATAACTCTGACGATGAGTCGCATCCGGTGGGCTTGAAGAAGCCGAACGCCTGGGGCCTCCATGACATGCTTGGCAACGTACGCGAATGGGTCGACGACCGGGCGGCCTATTATGACTACGCCCCGCTGCCTGAGGTGAGCGTGGATCCCAAGGGACCTCAGGGCGGTCGTGGCGGCGGTGGTGGCGGCGGCCGCGGCCGTGGTGGCGCCAATGGCGGCCCACCCAAGGGTTTCGACGAGAAGGGGAGGCTCCTGATCAACGGCGGCGGAGCCGAGGGGCTCCCGCTTTTCCGCGGCGGCGGTTGGGATAATTTCGCCCCCTACGTGCGCCTGTCCTCGCGCTACTACTATTACGGTACGGATTTGAAAGTCGGCGACATCGGCTTCCGAGTAGTACGGGAAGCACCATAGAATTGTCTGGAGGGCGCTCATGAAGAAACTGAAGTTGCTGTTCTCGCTCGGTGCCTGCTTGCTGTGCGCTTGGATTCCAATGTCCGCTCATCACTCCTTCCAAGCCGAGTACGACGATCAGAAGCCGATCACCTTGACGGGCACGGTGACGAAGGTGTCGCCCGACAATCCGCACGGCTGGATCTATCTGGACGTGAAAAACGACAAGGGCAGGATCATCGGCTGGGCTCTGGAACTGCCTCCGCCGAACGTTCTCCGGCGAAACGGCTTCGACACCTCGGTGTACGAAGCCATGGAGGAGGCTCATGAGGAAATCACGGTGACGGCGTTCCTGGCCAAGGATGGCGCTAAGCACGCCTGGGCCGCCGGCCTGACGCGTAGCGACGGCAAGACGGTCATCACGCTGGGCGGCCTTCCGCCGCAGCCCTTCAGCGCCAAGCCTAACGGCGACCGCAAGGTCAAGCAGTAACCCTCGAACCAAGAAGTGTCAGACGCGTTGAAAGGAGCCGGTCGCCACCAGGCCATCGGCGTCGCGCTGGTCTATGGCTTGCATGGAGCCGGCGCCGGTGAAACGGTAGCGCTTGCCAGTGACGGGACCCGTCACGGACACCACCGCGGAGTTCCGGCAGACAAGCGTGACGGCCAGCTCGCTGGGCGTGGCGACGGTAACGACGGGCGGTCTGACGGGACCGCGGTCCACGAAGGAGCTTCTTGGAGAAGGCGCCGCGTAGCCGGTGGAGCGCTGCTCGGAACGGACACCGTCGGCCATTGCTTCACGTTTCTGTCCACAACATGACATCGTCTTTTCCTCCCACTTAGGAACGGTCGATCGGAATTGGTGGAGATGTGGCCCGCTCTAACAGGCACGCCGAGCCGGACAGGGCCACCCAGGCAATGAAAGCTTTGGCCGGGCTCGGGTTGACGAAAGGGGCAAAAGGTGCCGCGGCCCAGAGCGACAGGCAGTAAAAACAATCCATCAGCTGTCCGAAGAAGCCGGAGCCTGCTTTCTGCCGCAGCCAAACGACCGCGTCGCCGGGCCCATCTTCGAAGGCGAACAAGTGAGCGATGCGCCAAGTGGCGAGCGAGGCAATGGCGAATCGGGCCCAAAATTCGCCACTACCCCACTCGAGTGCCATGATTTCTCCCAGGAGCTACTTTAGGTCATTGCAGATCTTGACCGGCCAGAAATCGGTCGCCCAATGCGGCCCTCCAGGGGTGATGGTCCGGTCCTGGGCGTAGATCGAGAAGGTGTAAACACAGCACTCCTGACGGTCGATGGTGAAACCATTCGGCACGTTATAGGGGAGCTGCTGACTGCACTTCGGGTCCACGGCACGCAGGTCGAACGTGGCCAGTGTTCCGTAGATGTCGCCACCCAGGGGATCGCCAGGACATTGCGTGCAGGAGCCTACCCGGGTGACGCCGTGGTAGCAGGATCCGCCCGGTCCGGGGATCGGAATCTGGAGGGACGGCCCTCCTTGCTTGGTGACGGTGACCGTGTAGTAGTCGAAGTTGTCGTTGGGCCGGCTGAGCGGCGCCAGAGGATCGATGTAGGGATCGTAGGCAATGCCGGAAACAGGCAGTTTCCATTCTGTGAAGCAATCGGGCGGCACTGCGAATTTGCTTACGAAAAGGTCGGCACACTTCGGCACCGCATCGATACGGATCCGGGCGCAGATGTTCTTGTTGTCGAGCCAGATGCGCTGGGTATCGCAGTAGGTAGAGCCATCGGTGGCCTCCACCGTGAGGCGCAGCGTGACCAAGCCGCTCATCTCGCAGGCGCCGGTGAGCGTCTTCCAACAATCGGGAGACAGCAGCGACTGCGGCAGAACCCGAGTCAGCGGTGCGCAGAACGGCGGGATGAAGCTGGGGATGAAACAATCGTCCACCCAATCGCTGGTGAGGACGGAGGAGTCCAGGCGCCAGTTGATGAAGCGATTTTTCGCGGGCGTATCGTAGTCGACTTCCCAGAACTTGGTCCAGCCCGGTGTTGCGCAGCTGATTTCAAAGCCAGGTTTGAAGTCGAGCGTGTAGCGCTTGATGCTCTTGTTTTCGCAGCCGCCGACGAAGGCTCCGCCGCTGACCGAGAGGCAACCTCCGAACGAGACTTCCGAGATGGACTGGGGACGCGTGCACAGTAGGGGTACCGTCTCGACGAACATGGCATTGGGGTCGGTCGGGCCGCTGTTCAGGTTGAAGTAGCCGCCCACGCCCAAGATGCGGACGTCTTTCTTCGAGAGAGTGAAGAACTTGACTTGTTCGCAAATGGCTCCTGTGACAGAGAACACACGGAGCCGGATGAAGTGCAGCCCGGGACCTTGCAGGGTGGTATCGAAATACCCCAGAAGGCCGCCGAACACGGGCAGATTTCCTTGCACGGGATTTCCGGGGGGAATGGGCGGGTAGTAGAAACTGTCGGCATGGTAAGTCACGCCATCGGTCGACCATTCCAGGATGTAGTGGGAGAAGCCAGATCCACCCGCGGTTCCGGTGACGGGGACCAGGAAACCGGGTAAGGCTTGGATGGTGATTTCGTCCGCGCAGCCCGTGGGACCGGTGAGCTCGCAGACCAAGGGCCGGAAACAATCGCGCAGGCAGGCGCGGAAGAAGCGGAGACAGCGATAGATGTCGCGTACGCGGCGTGCGCGGGCCAGGCAGCATCCGAAGCGAATCGCACATAGGCACCAGCAGCGGCAGAACCAGAAGAACGGATCCTGACGGTGAGCTGCAAACGCATCGGCGCCTAGCAAAGCTTCGACGGCTGCTGGCGTGAGCGCGCGTTCGAAGACTGCGATGACCTCGCCCGTGTCGGTTTCGCAGTCGATTTTGCCGGAGATGACGTCGCCGGCTACTTGCGCTGAGGCGTCGGCTGTGCTGAGCTGATCTTGCAGGTACGGCCGGTAGGCGTCGGACAACGCGGAAACGAGGACCTCGAAATCGCGCAGCTCCGCCGCCGTGGGGGGATTGGACACCGGTCGCTCGAGAACTTCACGGACGCACCGCCAATAGCGGTTGAGGTAGTAGCTATAGCCGCGGATCCCGCGCGGGCCACGGCACAGCAACCAGCCGAAGATGATGCAACAACGGATGTGCAGGAAACACCAGCGCCATTTCTCGATGGGGCCGAGACGCTCGCGAGCGTCGGCGGGCAGCACGGCTACTGCGACTTTTTCATTCCAGAATTTGCCGAAGATCTGATTGGCGAGTTCGATCTCGGAATCGCAGTCCGGGCCGTCGCCCGGGTCCACGATTTTATCCAGTGATTTCACCAGCTTAAGGTCTTCGGCGAGGATTGGTTCGTAGGCCGCCAGAAGCGATTCGAGCAAGAATCGGAAATCTGGATCCTGAATGTTGTCGCTGCCGCCTCCGGACGGAGTCCGAGTATCATCAGCCATGGGTTCCTCCAAGTGTGTGGATCTGCTTTATGCTTCGCTCTTCACTTGGTCTATGTGAGTTAGGTTGGGCAGGCGTTTCACGTAGCGGGAAAAAACTGTGGAACTTGATTGACGACCGGTGATCGCAAGAGGCGGTCAATGCGAATGGTAATTATTTCTGAGTTGTAGGTGGCCGGAGGAGTCGTAAGTAAAACACTTTTAGTACTAATTCTTGACTGGTTCTAGGTTAGGGCCTAGACTACAGAAGCTGCAGGAGCAACTCCTACTTGCAATACGAAGCGTTCACGTGCGAATACGTTCAGCGTTTGATCGATGGCGAACGGGAAACCGAGCAACAGTTCGTCTCATATTTCAGTGAGTTACTACGGATCAAGCTCCGTAGGGCGCTGCGAGACGATCAGGCGGTTGAAGATGCCCGACAGGAGACTTTCCTTCGTGTGCTTCATGTGCTGAAGCGGAAGCAGGGACTGACGAACCCGGAAAAGTTGGGTGCTTTCGTTAATGGCGTTTGCAGCAACGTGCTGATCGAGTATTACCGCTCCGTTTCGCGGCATTCTCCCCCGCCGGAACAATGCGTTGACGTTCCTGAGGCGGGTCCGGACCCGGAGGCAGGGTATGTCAACGAGGAGCGGAAGTGGGCCGTCCGTCAGATTCTAGAGCAGCTTCCTGCCCGTGACCGCCAAATCCTTCGTCTCCTCTTCTTGGAAGAGAAAGAGAAGGACGAGGTTTGCCGCATCTGCGGTGTGAAGCGGGACTATCTTCGAGTACTGCTTCATAGGGCCAAGAACCGCTTTCGTGAAGGCGCCTCCAAGAGTCACGCCGCGACGGGCACATTCTGAAGACGCGTTTCTCACGCAGGTTCTCGTGAACTCGCAAACTGCGGCACGGCTGCAGTTTGACTGTCAAGCCCCGCTTTCCTTGAGTGTGAGCAGCGCGAACTCGTGTAGTCGAAATGTTCGCGCCTCGCTCCGGCACGGAAGAATCCGAGGCGAAATGGTGAAACGCCCGTGCTTCAGTTGTCACTATTAGCAAGCAGGAGGACTGATTCCGTGGCGTTCACAGACAATTGCGAGCTTTTCGCTTCCGTCCACGAGGACGGAGTGAATCGGGTCATCAACCACATCCGGCGCCAGCGGCCATCGTGGTTCAACTACGCAACTGCGGATATTGCCAGCAACCGCGAGCTGTGGTGTTCAAAAATCGACGTAACCAGCGATGTGGTGAAGTATAAGAACTCCTTCTTCACCATCCTGCCGCCGCTGCCCATTCTCGGTGCGGACTCCCCTCCCATTGGAATCGGGTTCATCGCGCAACTGACGAAGGCGTTGATTGACTTCCATCCCGGCAATAAGTTTTCGCTTCCGCCGCAGTTGAGCCCGCCCCTGCAACCGCAGCACTTTGCACTCGACTTCCAGGTGTGTGGTGGATTGGGGTGTGCCTCGGAAAAGGAACTCGAGCAGATCCCTATCGGCGGTACTTCTCCCAATGCGGCGACGTTCGAAGGGCCAAAGACTCAAGTGGTGCTCCGCACCCAGCCGATCTGTTTCTGCTTGGAGGTGTTCGCCACCGGCCATTTCACGCTCGAGAATGGCTTCCTGCTCGGGCACGTGGATGGCATCGAGATCGTCGACATCACGCCGGATGGGCTGGAGTCAAACCTCGAGTGCTACCTCAAGATGTGCGTCACCGCGGTGCTTCGGGAGAAGCTGGCGATTCAGATGGAGAAGCTCACGTTGAGTTTCCCCCTGTTTGACATTGCGACTGTGACGCTATCGCCGAGTCCAAATCCGCCGGTTCCCAATAATCCGGCGGTGGAAGAAGATCAACTCAAGATCTTCATCAAGATGACGGTCTAGAAAGGAGGCTGACCATGAGCCACATTACAATCGCCGCATCATCGAACGCGTTCGTGCAGTTGTTCAACAAGATCCGCGATAACTTCACGTTCTCCAAGAGCGACTCCGGCAGCTTCGGTCCGTTTTCCGCAAGCTACTCGGTTGCCATGCACCTGGAAGGTGGCAATATCCAGCTCAACAATGATGACACTGTGGAGGTGAAGCATCTCAAGATCGTCTGGGATACCTTGAAAGTGGAAGTGTGCTTTAATCTTCCTGGATTCTGCATCGGAGGCTGGTGCATCATTCCGGATCCGTGGAACGGCTGCCTGGTGGGCGTGCCCAAGATCTGCATTGGAGGACCGATCTGCGTGCCGCTCGATCTAAGCGGACTAGTTTCCGAAGTGAACGACTTAAAGGCCAATCTGAAACCCGTTTACTTCGTCGATCCGGCTCGGACCGCCGGCGAATCGGATCTCGACGCGGAGTTCGCCGGGCATCCGAACAAGTGGCGCATCTTTCTCGACCCCGTATTCGTCCACGTCGATCCGATCGACATACCTGCGTCGATCGCGAATATCATCGAGAATATTGTGCGAGACGCTATCGAGAACATGTTCCCGGTGCTTCCCGGATTCATCGTGGACGCGCTGCTCGCCGCCATCGGGCCGATCCTCGATTTGGTGAAAGGGTTACTAGGCATCGTTGGCGACATCAACGACTGGCTCACCGACCTGTTGATGAACACCTTCGATTTGCTGGGAATTATCGAGACGGCGATCGCGGATTACTTCGCAGCGAAGACGCCGATTTACGAGTTCGAAGATCCCTATCCGGTGCTGGACGCGGGGCCTGGTCTGATTCCGGTGAAGATTCCGATCCGGAACCTGGCGTCACACGTGAACTCCAAGGAAATGATTGTCACGGCCGATGTGGGCTGAGGCGAAGAAGGGAGCCAAATACAATGACGACAAGATTGAAAACGACACTTGACCCGAACCTGTACACTCAGATCGGGCTGGACAGCGGCTCGCTCACCATGCTGGGAACGATCGTGCACCAGTTGGGCGAACCAGGGGAGTATCGCGGAGCGCTGCACCACGGCCCCGATGTTAAGGCGGTGTTCTTCATCCTGGCCGACAGTAACAGTCCGGTCGCTCAGGTGACTGTTGATTTGGCCGGTCTGGAGAAGGCCCAGTCGGCCGCGCCCGCGTCCGACGCGGAAGAATGGTGCGGCTGTGCTGGGGATTCGAAAGACAGCTCGGGCGGCAAGCGTTACGCCGTCAATCCTCGCGGCTACGTGCTGTTCCACGTCCAGGGCGGACAAGGCGGATACTACGTGCATCTGCGCCGGATCGACGCCGCGGAGAACGACAAAGGCTACGACACGCGAACATTGAAGAATGGCGACGCGTTCACGGCGATGATTCTGCGGCCTGGCGCTTATTCGATCAGGAACACGCTGACTAAGGCCGTGGCGGAAGCTGTGGTGCGCTACCCGATCATCGGTGACAAGCCGTATGTGCCGCCTGCTCCGGTGCGGATCGAATGCACGGCGAACGGGTTCGATATCAAAGGGCGACTTGATCTTGGAGTCGGACAGGGCCTGGTTTTTAATGCTCGCACCGACTCGCGCATCGAAATCAAATTGGAGAAACCCGATGATGGCCCTCGGAGACCAAATCGCGGCCGAACAGGCTTTCAAAAAGTTCAGCTTGCGTGAACCAGAGGCACGGACGCCGGGCCGGTTCACGAGGCTGGTCCGGCGCCTCGGCTTTCGCGAGCGGGAGGCGGAAATCCGCCGATGCCTGGATCTGGTGTGCGCCGAATCCCTGCGTCCAGGTGCGGGCTGGTCGAGTCTCAATGCCGACGGCACGCCCGTTCAATTTGCACTATCGCTGATTGAGGGCCGGAGACCTTCCTTCGAGTTCGTCGGCGAGGCATTTCAGACCGGTATGGAATACTCCGCGCGGCGCGAATCCGGCCTGGAGCGCATGACGCGGCTTGCCGGGGCAATCGGTGCGACACCTGAGTTGGAGCCGGTGCGACAGCCTCTCGAAGCACTGGCGCACGGCGGGGCCGCGGGCGATGGTGAAGATCCGGCGGGAGCGTTTTGGATTGGGGCGTCGTTTGAGCCGGAAGGTGCCGCCTCAATGACCGTCCATGCGAATGCGCGCCGCGGACCAGAAGACTCGCGTTGGAATCGGCTGGCGGAATTCGCTGGGTCTGTAGCGGAAGCTGAATGGGGGCGAATTTTTGCCGTTGCCCAAGCGGGTACTTTAAAGCCACTGGGCGCTGGAGTGCGGATCACGGGTCACGGCCGCCTTCACGCGCGCGTCTACTTTGGGGCGTACGGCGTAACGCCGCAGGATTACAGGCGAATGTTTCGAGAAGCAGGCGCCCCCGAACCATTTGATCGCGCACTTGCGGTATTTTTCGAAGCAACGCTGAAAGCCGAGTCGGCCTTCCCAACGCACTCCGCGGTGTTTTCCTTCGGCTCGAATGGCGATGGGGCATGGTCGCCGAAACTTGAGCTGTGCGGGCACTGCGCCTGGAATAGCGACTGCGAGGCTGAGGCGCGCTGCGGGACGTGGCTCGAACGGCTCGGGATGGAGGCGGATGTATATCGCGACGTGATCAGGATTCTTACTGGCGATCGCGATAGCCGGGGGTCTACGTGTGTTCATACCTACGTGGGCGTCGGGATGAGGCGCGATCAGCTTTACGCCAGTATCTACTTGAATCCGGGACGTGGCGATCTGTGAACCGCGCGGTCGAAATAGGGCTGGCTTTCTTGGCCTCGCAGCAAGACGCGTCGGGATTCTGGCAGGATTGGGAACTCCCGGTCGGCTCGTCGCGAATGTGGACGACGGCTTATGTTGGCTGGCGGCTGGCCTCGTGCGGGCAGGCGGCGAAGGGCACTTTGGAGCGCGCCGCGGATTGGCTGGAAGCGAACGAACTGGAAGGCGGCGGCTGGGGCTATTCGGAATCCACCGGAGCGGATGCGGACTCGACCGCTTTGGGAATCTTGTTCGTGCATGTGATGGGACGGCGTGCGCCCGCGAGCGCGGTGAGGCGCTTGCTTTCCTTCCACCGGGACGATGGCGGCTTCGGCACTTATGGATTCGAGCAGAGCTTCGGGGCTTGGACTGCATCGCAGGTGGAGGTGACCGCGACCGCGGCTCTTGCGCTCAAAGCTGCACAAGTTGCCCCGCAAGCAATCGAACGCGCAGCGGTATTTCTGCGCCGGCGGCGAAGGGCGGATGGGCTTTGGGATTCCTATTGGTGGACGTCCACATGCTATGCGACAGAGATGACCGTGCGTTTACTGGGCGAGCAGGCGCGGCTGGAAGCCTGCAGCGCCTTACGCAGGATCCGGCCGCTGAATTCCTTTGAGGCGGCATTGCGGAGTCTGGTTCTTTGCGGCGATACGGGAGACCTTAGTCGCGGGCAGGATTCTGACGGAAGCTGGCCCACCGCTCCGATCCTGAGACTCACGCATCGCGATTTGTATGTCCCCCAGGGGAGCGACGACGCAGGCCCATGTTTTGCGGACCCCCAACGCGTGTTTACCACCGCAACGGTACTCAGTGCGCTCACTGTAAAGGCCGTAGCACATGAAGCACCCGGCTCGCCAAGGCGGGACCCATGTGGAGCCCGCGTTCAAGCGCGGTCCAGATTCTTGTAGATCGCTTCGATATTCGCCGACAGACGGTCCTCGACCGCCGTTTTCTGCCCGAGGTACACCGTGAACTTGTTCAGATTGTCTGCAACGTAGCTGCGGTATCCGTTGGCTTGTAAGGTCTTGATCGACGCCATCGTGAGCGTCCTTTGCAATTCAGCAAGCGGCTTGCCCGCTTTCTTGCCCTCTTCGACGCGTCCGGTTAACTCCTCGATATAATTCCGCATTTGCGTCATGCGTGCACGGTCGTGGTGGACCGGCCCGTGTCCCGGGATGATGTGATCGAACGCGAGTTGCCCGACCGAATCGATCGTCGCGGGCCAGGGTTTCGGATACCCGTCGGCGATGTTAGGCAGGAAGCCGATAATCACGTCTCCTGAAGCGACCACGCGTTTCTGGGGCGAGAACACAGCGACGTCCCCTGCAGTGTGGGCACGCCCATGGAACTCGATATGCAGATCTCCCGCCGTGTCCTTTATCACGTGCGACTTGGCAAAGGTAATGGTCGGCAGTTCGAGTGTGTAACTTTTCATTTCGGTTTGATACGCCTTCAGTTGACGGATCAGTTCTGTGTAGCGTTCCTTGTCGGCACTCGAGGTCGCTTTGGCCAGGCGGGCCTGAACGTCATCGATCTGCTTCGGAACGCCGTCGAGCGATTCCTTGAGGCGGTTGCGGGAAAGCTGGGTCATCAACTGCTTGGTCGCGTCGCTGGCGATGATGTCCACTTTCGCGCCGCTGGTCTTATAAGCTGCGTCGCCCTGCGTGTGGTCCCAGTGGAAATGGCTGTTGACCAGATAGCGGACTGGCTTGGTTGTAACGTCCTTCTTGATCTGGGCGATGAGTGCGGCGGCTGCCGAGGGCTTCGAGTGAGCGTCCACAACCAGCACGTCCTGCGAGTTCACGAAGATGGCCGCGTTACAGTTCGTCAGAACCTGCGGCCGTGCCAGCGCGGCATAAACGCCGTCGGCGACCTTCTCGATGGTGAACAGATTCGGGCTCGCTCCCGGCGCCTGGGCCCGCGCCCAGGTCGCGCGCAGGAACGCTTCCTCGATGATCGAAGCCCCGGCGAGCGCGCCTCCGAAGGCCTTGCTGAAAAAATCGCGCCGCGAATGCGCATGGGCATGGTGATGCATGGTTGTTTCTCCTCTTCAACCCGGCCTTGGAGTTTTAGACTTTATCGCATCCCGCCGGACGAGTCTAGCCGGTCGTGCCTACAGAGGCGTTCTGGAACGGCAACGAAAGACCCTTAACACGTGACCACCCGGATTCCCGCACCCAAAGCGGTTCGCGATAATATGGGTGCGAAATGAAACGCAGCACGGATCGCATTCTCACCACCCACGCCGGCAGGCTCGATGGGCCGCTTGAACTGAGGGAAAAGACCGGGGCGATTATGGCCGGGAATTCCTCGGACCTCGAGGCCGTCAGGCCGCTGGTGCGACGCGGGATCATCGACATCATCGGCAAGCAGACCGACGCGGGTATAGACATCGTCAGCGACGGCGAACTGGGCAAGCTGGGCTTCGGGCGGGCCTATTATGGGCGTCGCCTCAGCGGCCTGACTTCGCGGCCGCTCAAGCCGGGCGAGTCGGGATGGATGGGGCAGGGGAGTGGCGAGCGCGCCGAGTTTGCCGAGTTCTATAAGGAACTCAATTTCTTCCCGGATCGCACGGAGTGTGCCGTCTGCTCCGGCCCCATCACCTACATTGGCGAGCAAGAGGTTGCGAACGACCTTCAGCTCTTTCAGTCCGCGCTGGCGTCGGCGAACTCGAAGCCGGAGGAAGCCTTCATGTGTGTGCTGGCTCCGGGCTGGCTGGAGCATTTCTTCCACAATGAGTATTACTCGAGCGACGAACAGTACCTGTTTGCCCTGGCCGACGCGATGAAGCACGAATACAAGGCCATCGTGGACGCTGGCTTCATTCTTCAGATCGACGATCCGGCGCTGCCGGATACCTACGATATGATCGTGCCCACGCCGACCATCAAGGAATACAGGAGATTCGCCGAGGTGCGGGTGGAGGCGGTGAATCATGCTCTCGGAGGCCTGCCGGAGGACCGCGTACGCTATCACATCTGCTGGGGAAGCTGGCATGGTCCCCATACTCACGACCTGCCGCTGAAGCACCTGGTGGATCTGATGTTGAAGGTGAAGGCGGGGGCTTACTCGGTGGAGGCAGCGAATCCGCGCCACGAGCACGAGTGGAAAGTGTGGAAGGACGTCAAACTGCCGGACGGGAAGATTCTGATCCCGGGCGTGGTCAGCCACGCCAGCAACGTGGTGGAGCACCCGGAGCTGGTGGCGGACAGGATCGCGTTATACGCGGGGCTAGTGGGTCGCGAGAACGTAATCGCCGGCACGGATTGTGGCATGGGGCTTCGCGTGCATCCCCAGATTTGCTGGGCCAAGCTGAAGGCGCTGGGTGAGGGCGCTGCACTGGCCAGCAAACAGTTGTGGCCCCGGTAGAAGTGATCCTGAGAAAACTCCGTTACATTAGAGAGTCTCCGAACGCACTGGGAAACTGCTCTTCAAACGTGCCGTGGAGTATTGACTGGCCGTCCTCAGGCGCTCTGCAGTGCGCGGTGGTGATTTGATTTGGTGAGCTACGGACAAGTACAACAGAAACAGTCGCCGAAACTCAGATAACCAGGATGTTAGCCACTGGGCCATTCTGAACGTTCTCCATCCATGCGCTTTTCTTCCAAAGTAATACCGCCAGCTGGATCGTAAACCATAGCACCAGCCCAACGAGCACGACTTGTTCTAGCCGCTCCAGTATCAGTTCGATAAAGTCCGATCCTCGAAGCACCAGCTTCAGCACCCAGCCGACCACACCAAACGCTAGCAGGGATGCAAGAGTGGAGGAAAGGTGCTGGGACATAACCTTCAGGCCGTCCATATCGAGCCAGTCTGAGAATTGCATGCCCTTGTACATTATCGCGCGACACCGCCGGGACAGCCTGTCCCGGATCCTCCCGCTGGACGCCGTCGACCCGATGACGTGCCGGTTTGGCTCAAAAAGCCTATTTCTTCAGTTCCGCCCGATAGTTCAGCGCTTAGAACCCTCGGCCGCCCGACTAATGCCACAAGGGGCGGTCAAAGAGAGCGCCTTCCCCTTTCGCATCGAAAAACTTCACGATCAGATCGCGCCGCGCCAGCAGACCCTTGATCTCGTCCTTGCTGACGTAAGGCCTCAGCGCTTTTGTCAGCGTCGCCTCGTCCAGAGTCTTCAGCCTGGCCAGCAAAGCGCGATCGCACTGGCTGAGCATCTTGGGATCCTGCAAGCTCCTGTCTGTCCGGAACGAGCGTGACTGATCGATCAGCCAGATCCTCCACTGCTTGTCGATCAGCAGATTGGTGGCATTCGAATCCCAGTTGTAGATTAACTGGTCGAAAACGTGCATAACATTGATTTGCTTGGCCCAGGATTCCTGATCGGGAGGCTGGATCTTCTTGGCTATGCGGTCCCCTTCATCCATTTGGAAGTCGTCGATATACCACGTGAAGGATGCGCTTTGGCCCTGGTACTTACGGTCAACCGATGGCGGCAGCAAATCGCCCAGGCCTAGCACGCGCGCCAGTTTCCACGCCGCGATATTGTCTTCGTACGTGTCTTTGAAATTGAGTATGGTGGTTCCGGATGACAACTGGTAAGTCTGCTTGTGCTCGTAGATACGCTGGACGCTGGCGTCGTGAGTGATTTTCCCATCCGTCAGAGTCACGCGTACGGTGTCGGTGACGCCTTTCTTGTTCCCCTTGGCACTGATAATTTTGGCCGTCCGCAGGAAGGTCTCCTGCTGATCGATGGTGAGTACGGGAGTGTCCGAGCGAAGGGAATTTGGTCCCCACGCCAGAAGAGCAACCAGAAAAGTTCCGCTTGTAGCCAACCGCCGACGATTTGTATTCATGCTACGCCTTTCTACCTCCTGAGCCAGCGCCCCCAGGGCCAAATCCAGAGTCGAAGTGTAGGCGCGAGGGCAGAGGCATACTGCTGATCCAGCTAAGCTTATATCATCAAGAAATGGTTCGTGCTGGTATCGGTATTTCTTTGAACCAACTCCCTGGCAGCTTCACTTAGCCAGTGCTTGCTTCCAATTCAGCATGACGGTAATCGACGCTAGACTGCCTGCGGGAGGAGCCGTTACCAGAAATCTCTTGCCGTCCGCGGAGGGCTCGTATGCTCGGTTGAAGGCGCTGAACTTCACTGGAAACAAGCTCTTGGCAATCCCGAATTGCGGCTCGCTGCCGCGCATCGTTACCGTCACCGCGTTCAGCCGTCCGTCCTCGGCTAAAAGAAGAGTTCTTTGCCATCGTGCCGCCACGCAGGACTTGAGCCGCCCTGGCTCGACACCGGGTAGCGTCGTCCGCCTTCGGCTGGGAAGGGCATAAGATAGATTTCATAGCGGCCCGATTCATTTGATGAATACGCGATCCATTGTCCGTCGGGCGGCCTGAAATGGCCCGATGGCTCCCCGGCTTTGGAATTCGCCACAGGGCAAGGTTTGCTGCCGTCCACTGGCACAATCCACAAATCATCGTCGCCCCACCACAGTAGGTTCTTACCGTCGGGCGACCAGTCCACCGGATACCCCCCTTTCATTCCCAGATCCCTCACCAGACGCTCTTGATTTAGGCCGCTAGTGATGTAGGGATTGAATCGGCCCATCCGATTCGATGAAAATGCGATCTGCTTTCCGTCTGGAGAGTATGGCGGAATCAGTGCGCCTTTCCCCTCTGACGTCGTGAGCGGTTCCGTGGTGTTGCGCAGCAGATCGATGACAGATATGTCAAAAGTATTTTCCGCGCCCTGGGTGGGCGAGAAGTCAAACGCGACCTTGTTCTGATCGGGGCTCAGGCTGAAGCTGCGCCAACCCTGCGTCGATGTAACCTTTTGCAGCGCTGCGCCGGTCCGGTCCACCCATTGCAGTTGTCCAGGCGACTGTGCTTCATAGACTAACGTTCCGCCTTCGCCCGCTGAGAGCGCGGGCGCCAGCAGTTCATTCACCACAGATTCCCTGGTCACAGGGACAGCTTCATCCGTCACCGCAAGTGTCTTCAAGTCGAAGGGCTGCGCATTCAATCGACCTTGCCGCGCGAACAGCAGGTATCCCTCGGGCGAATACACCGTTGTCGATACGTCTGGCAGAATACGCACCGGCGGCGCACCATCCAAGGAGCCAAGGTAAACACCGCTGACGTTGTTTACGAACAGGAAATGACGCCCATCCGGTAGAGATGCCGGATCGAACAGGATATCCGAGCCCGGCGGCTTATAGAGCAGCTCTGGCGTCCCACCCTTGTCGTTCACCTTAAACAGTTGCCGTGCCTGTGAGAAAACGATCAAGCCTTCGCGGGCCCATGTACCGCCGAGTATCGTGGCGCCAACCGCAGATATGTTGACAGGCTCGCCGCCGGTGGCGAGGATCGTCTTCAGCTTTCCGCCCGCGAAGAACCCAATCTGTTTGCCATCGGGCGACCAGAAAGGAAATCGCGCGCCGTCGCCGCCGGGCAGCAGGCGCGCGTCTATGTCATCCAGCGAACGAACCCACAACCTAGACTTGCCCTCCTCGATTGCGGAGATGGCGAGGTTGCGGCCGTCCGGCGAGAGCGCTGACATCACGTCGGCGACGACGCCACCTGGAATCGGCACGCTGAAGCGTACAAGTGCGGACGGCGCCCGCGTGGAGGTAAAACGCAGCAGGCCGAAAGCCCCTAGCGCAACGCCGGCGGCTGCGATCGCCCATGGCGCCCATCGTGCGCGTGCCCGCTTCTGCGGGCTCGCCGAGTCTGCATCCAGCAGCAAACGCCAGTCTCCGATATTCGACAACCGTTCCCGCGGCTCCTTCTGCAAGCACGCTCGGAGCAATCGCTGCACCGAGCCTGGAACCTTCGCGTAGTCGGGTTCCTGCGTCAAGACCGCCGCCAGCATCGCCTGCACTGAATCCCCACGAAACGGCCGTCTCCCCGTCAACAGCTCATATAGGACCACACCAAACGCCCACACATCGGCGCGTTTGTCGGAGTCCTTACCCTGTGCCTGCTCCGAAGTCACGGTACCCCTTGAAAACACGCAACTTGCCGATTCTCGGATCGTCCAAAGATTCCAAAAAGCCTAGAAGATCGCCCTACACACACGTAAACACACACGCGAGCAGCCGTCCGTGCCCGTCGGCTCCGCCTTGCGGGTGGTGCAGCGTCACCTGGCGACCAATAGGACGGTCGTCATGAACGGGTCGATCCTAACGCCACGAGCCGCGGCGCTTGCGCGGATCAAAGCTCTGGTCCTCGACACGCTCCCCTCGCCTGAGAGTAAACGTGCGTATGGCCAGGCGCTCGATGATTTCTTCGGCTGGTGTGGTGCTGAAGCGGTCGACGGATTCACCAAGGCCACTGTCAACGCCTATCGAGCAGACCTCGAAGCACGGCGTCTCTCGTGTTCCACCATTAACCAGCGTCTCTCCGCCATCCGCAAGCTCGCTATGGAGGCTGCCGACAACGGCTTCATGCCGCCCGAGCAAGCCTCGGCGATTTCGCGGGTGAAGGGAGCCAAACAATCCGGCATCCGTACCGGCCAGTGGCTGACTCGCGAACAGGCCGAACGTCTCATCTCTGTTCCCAATCCGGCAACGCTGAAGGGCTCGCGGGACCGGGCGTTACTGGCCGTTTTGATCGGCTGCGGCCTGCGACGCCGGGAAGCGACAACCCTTTCCGTCGAGCATATTCAGTTGCGTGATGCTCGTTGGACGATCGTAGACCTGATCGGCAAGGGCA
>JAIQFI010000081.1 GCA_020073345.1 Terriglobia bacterium | reverse complement strand
AAAGAAAAATAAGGATGGACCACAGCAGCCTGCCATTTCCTCCTCAACGAGGGTCTGGCATCGCCGCCACCCGTCCAGGCTTCCCTTTCGGCTCGCTACACCTCGGCCTGGACTGGCCCCGGCCGCGATGCCGGAGATGGTCCTTATAGAAGGAAATGGCAGGTATTGAAATGAGCTCTTGACACCGACCGGCTTTCTCATGGAAGGACTTGGGCGCCACGGCATCAGCGGAACGCGGCACTTCGACGGTTTGTCGACAATGCGTCCAGGTGAAATGGTGGTCGGCCTTGTTTTTTCAAACCGGCTCCGCAATCACGCTGCACCAGTCACATATACGCGGGCAAGCAGTATGTCTTCATCGCGTCCGGCACGAACCTGATCGTCTTGCGCTCCCTCAGAATATCGGTTGCGAAAGCCGATTACGGGCTCTTGAGGTTCCCCACGCCGCACGTTGTGCAGCTATTTACTGGCCGGTTGAGTAAGGAAGGTCTGGTGATTCAATGCCTGCTGCCACACGGCTCCGTGTCTCACCCAGAGCCGCGCGCCTCGCAACGCAGGCGGCCTGACAGGCTCCTGAACGTAGCGCATGATCGCCAGTTCTCCGTAGATGCGAACCTGCACATCGTGAACGGTTGGTAGCGGCGTCGCTGCTTGGCGACCGATTTGAGCCATGCGCGCGGATTTGCGGTCTTTTGAGCCCCTGGGGCCGATTGCCCAGAAGCCGTCATGTGTCAATGCCGCCCAGCCGTTCGCATCGCTCGCGTGCTCGGCTCGCTGCACTCTCCCCAACGCGTCGATGATTGCGGTTTCAGCCGTCGATCGCATCGCCTGATCTTTGATGTGATCCGTCTCACCGCCGCCGGACACGCGGGTCGTACCAGGTGAGGCGCTCGCCCGCGGATCAATGGGGCTCGCCTGTGCGGCGACGAGGCGCCACCCCTGTGGCGTTTGGAGCCAGACGTGAGAAAACCGCTGGACACTGCTCCCAATCAGTACCGTTCCCACCACGGCGCCGCCGCCTGGATAGGGCTCGTCCTCAACGTCGAAGAACAGACTCTCCGCAGCCCGGCGTACAACGTAGGCGTCAGCGGTGTACGTTGAGCCGTCGGCATCAACGCCTAGAAAATCGGCGTGGAACGCGGGCTGCGCCGCGTCGTGTTGCTTCGTCGTGATTGCCCGCTCGAATGCGCGCTCGGTGCGCCAGAGATCTTCGTCGGGCGTTTGCGCGGGCACCGCTATTGTACCCACGCACCCAGACAGCAACAACGCCATCAAACGTTTCACACTGCCCTCCCCATAAAATAGCGGCGTAACCTTTTGGCTCCGCCGTGCTGAACCCATGTTGATGAATACAGATTCCCACAATAGCCGATGCCGGAACAATGCGCCTCTCAGAGAGATCGGCTACGATTCCGAGCGAAGACATAGCGGAGGATTGTGCCCTCGACGCCGTATGTTTACCTCCAAAATGTCCGACGTCCACTGGATGTGTTTGATTGCGGGTCAATCCAGTCTTGGGGCGTCAAGTTATCGAAGCTGCGCAAGGCGGCGGTGGTGTCGGGATCGCGTCCGTAGAAGGCAGGCCAGCCCAGAGACTCGCCCGCCTCCCTGTCACTTCAAGGCCGCCAGCACGTTGTCGAGCGCCCACAGCTCCTGCACTCCCTTAGCGTTGCTGAAGGCGATGCGCGATCCGTCGGGACTGAGATCGAGGTTTTGATTGCGAGTGGCTTCAATTTCCATTCCAGTAGATTCGGGCTTGCCGCCCTCAATTGGAAGGCGCATCAGCCGCCACTTATCGTCGCGCGATTCCTCGAAAATAATTCCAGCGGCCATCCTTGGTCAAAGCCATGGGACCACCATCATCCTGTCGAGCCATGTTGAAAATCTCCCGATATCCCGTACCGTCAACGTTGACCCTGGCGAATCGAACTGTTTTGCTTTTCTGGTCCGGCCACTTGAGAACCAACGCACGGCCGTCCGGACTGAGTAGCAACGATGAAGCGCCAGGTGCGGGTAACGAAAAGATCGGCTTTTCCTGTCGAGTGCTTAGATCTACGGCCGAAATGCGATCAGGGACGCTGTTAGGATCTTTCGGATCGCGGCGAATGACGTAGGCTGTCTTGTCATCCGGAGACAGAGCGTATGTCGGAAAGTCCCCCAGTTCCTTGAACTCCCCGATTTTCAGGTCGATGCGGTAGAACGCCCCCGAACCATCGCCGCGTCTGATTCCCGTCATAATGGATTTGCCATCGTGAAACCACCTCGCGGCACCATTCCCCGTCGTGCCGAGACTCGTGAGATAGGTCCTTTCGTCTCCAGTTTCTAGCGAGTGGACCACCAGATCGTATTCGTTTGTGTTGCCTGGATGGTGCCGTTTGAAGGCGATCGATTTGCCGTCCGGAGACCACATCGGCCTGATGCCGACGAAGCTCTCGGTAGCGCGGGCGAGCCGGCCTTGAGTGGCCCCATTCGGAGCATAGTCGACGATATTGACGTATTCAGCGCCGGTTTGTCTCTGGGTGTAATAGTAAGAACCGCCGTGCACGCGCATGGGGAAGGCTTTTCCGATTTCGGTGCTGACCAGGGATGGAGAGCCGATTGCCTTTCCGTTCTGCATTGCAACCGACCATAAATCCATTCTCCCCGAACGATCGCTGGTGAACAGAATATGCTTTCCGTCCGGGGTCCATACCGGGCTCGTGTTGATGCCCGCCGTCTTGACGATCTCAGTTTCGCTGGAGCCATCCGCGGCCATGACATAGATGTGCTCGTCTTTTGGATCTGTCGGTGCGGGCGGTGTTTTGCTGGGGTTAACCGCTCGCGCGGAGTATACGATGTACTGGCCGTCCGGCGAGTAATCGGGATGGCTCCAAACTGTGGCGAAACGCCAGTCCATGGATTTCAGCACTCGGACTGAGCCATCCGATATCGCTACACGCGCGATCTGATCGGTGTGATCCTTCTTGGTAATGATGACCACAACCGACCTACCATCGGGAGACCAGGCGGTCGGCTCGTACCACGTATTCTCTCTGCTATCGACCGGAACCCGGGCCTTACCGTTTAGCTCGTTGGGTATGACCCGCAGTTGCACGTGGTCCTCCTTCTCGCCCGTATCCCAGCAATACGCGATCTGCCGCAGATCGGGGGAAAGAACGGGCGTCTCGACAAAGGCGTCCGAATCCTTCCATGTGCCCGTCTTGGCCATAAGCCGTTTAACTTGGCCGGTGGACATGTCGCGGATCGCGACGTCCCCACTATCCCAGTGCGTAAATGCCATCCACCGGCCGTCCGAGCTAAAATCCGCTTCGTCGTCGCCGCAGTCGGAGCACAGCAACCGCTTGGCGAAAGTGCCGGAAGAGCGCGACCCTCCCAGAGCAATTAAACGCTGTTGCGCCGCCGCGACCATCTCGGTCTGATTGCCGAATTCCTTGACGATGCGTTCGTATGTAGCGCGAGCCTTATCCGCTCCCTGACGCTCCTGTGCCTGTCCGAGATACAGCAGTGCCCTTGCGGCCAAAGCGCGATCCGAACTGTGCGCGACGTCTTCCAACATGGGCATGGCCTTCGCTGCGTCGCCCTTCGATTCCATCAGGTTGATGGCTTGCTGAAGCTTCTGCTCGCGGGCCGTATCGGCGCCGAACGCGATTGCCGTGAGCACGAAAACCGTTAGAACTTTGGTCATGGGTGTTTCTCCTCGCAGGCCAGTATGCGGCCCGCCCCGCTTTCGACGTGTCACGGCTCAGTAAAACTTTGTCGCAGATTGTTGTGAGAGAGCGTGTCATACAAGCTTGTACCCCTCTCCGTAGATCGAAAGTATGTAGCGAGGGTTGGATGGATCTTCCTCCAGCTTCTGCCTGAGGCGCAGAATATGGTTGTCGACGGTGCGGGTCGTCGGGTAGGCTTCGTAGCCCCAGACTTCCTCGAGCAGCCGGTCGCGCGTGACGATCTCGCCGCGATGCCGGGCCAGCAGGCGCAGCACATCGAACTCTTTCCCTGTCAGCTCGATACGTTGCCCGCCGCGTGTGGCCTCATGCTTATCGAAATCGATCTCGACCGGTCCTAAACGCAGGCCTGCCGCCGTAGGCACATGCCGACGCAGGCGCGCGCGGATCCGTGCCAGCAATTCCCTGATCCCGAACGGCTTGGTGACGTAATCGTCGGCGCCGATCTCCAGCCCGACCACGCGGTCCACTTCTTCCGCCTTGGCGGTGAGCATGATGATGGGCGCTTCGAAACCCTTGCGGCGCAGCTCGCGGCATACGTCCAAACCGTTCATGCCGGGCAGCATGATATCGAGCAGCACCAGCTCGGGACGGTCACGGAGCGCTTGCTCTATGCCCGCATCCCCGCGCGAGGCGGTCAGCACGCCGTAACCCTCTGCCTTGAGGTTGAGCGCGAGCCCGCGCAGGAGGTCGGGTTCGTCCTCAATGATCAGAATGCGCGGCGCGCTCATCGCTCCCTCATTCGGACACCCTCGGAAACATAAGCCGGAAGCGGCTGCCACGGCCGGGCTCGCTTTCCACGTCAACGCGGCCACCGTGGGCATCCATGATGTGCCGCACCAGGAACAGGCCCAGACCGTAGCCGCCTTTACCGCTGCCGTTCGGAACGCGATAGAAACGGCCGAAGATCCTCTCCCGCTCCGCCGCGGGGATGCCCAGGCCGTGGTCCTCCACTTCAAACGCGACGCAGCCATTCTCTGCGCCCAGCCGCACGGCGATCTCGCGGCTATCGCCCGAATACTTCACTGCGTTATCCAACAGATTCACCACCGCCTGTGATAGGGCGCCGGAATCGAAGCGCACAGGAGGCGCGGATGGGGCCGGCGCCCGCTCCAGGCGAAATCCGGCGCGCTCCAGGTATTCGCGATAATCCTCCACCACGCGGGCGATCACCGGGGCGACGTCGCCTTCCTCCAAGTTGTAAACCTGGTCTCCTCGCTCGACGCGCGAGAACGTCAGGATACGGTCCACCAGCCGGCCCAGACGCTCGCTCTCGCGCACGATGATGCTGTAGAAGCCGTAGCGGTCCTCTTCGCGAAAGGTATCCGGCCGCAGCAACGTTTCGCTGTACAGCCGGATCAGAGTGATGGGCGTCTTCAGATCGTGGGAGACGCTGCTGACGAAATCCGACCTCAGTCGATTCGTACGGGCCTCTCGCGAAATATCTCGCAACAGCAGCGCCACACCTGCCGACAGAACCACCAGCACCAGCGCGATGGCTCCGCCGTAAATGCGCAGATCCTGTCCGGAGGTATCCGCGATGCCCAGCGCGTGCTCGATCTCTGGCTTCAGATTCCCGTTCACCCAGTCCTGGTTCACGGCGAAACCGGAAAGCGCGTCTCCGGCTTCGACTTCGTAAAAAATTCTCCACGCGCCGAAAGAATAGTTGTAGATCTCGCCCTCATGGAGCGTGCTCGGTGGCCGGAACTGCTCGCTCAGTTCTCGTGCGAAATGAAATTGCTCCAGGTAGGGTGTCGACCGATGGGGATCAAGTTGCGTGAGGAAATACTCGGCCTGGTCCGCGGTAAGATCCCAGCGGCCCGCTGCAATCTGATCGTACAGGCCAGCGATGTCGCCAGCTTCGATTGCGCCCACGATGCCGTAGGGGCGATGGAACGGGTCGCGCTCATCGGGGTAGGTTGTGGCGAGCGTTCGCCAGGCCGCCCGGGAATCCTCTTGTCGCCCGAGCTTTGCCAGACAGCGCGCCACGCGGCTTAGGGCCAGGCTTTCGTACTGGTGCTCAACCATGAGTTTTCGGTACGACTCGAGGGCGAGGTCGGGCCGGTTCATCTGTAGCTCCTGGCGCTCGGCTTCGAGGAACTCGCGGGGTACGGAACGCGGAGACGGAGCATACAGGGCCGGGCGCACCACCATGCCGTGCTCAATAGTGAAGAAAAATTTTGCGGCTGGATGGCTGTGCAGCATCAAAGCCCGCTCCGCGGCCGTGTGGAGCTCTGCCTCCAGCTTTGCCGCCAGCTTCTCCGCGGTGAGTGTCGCGAGTGCCTGCCGCTGTCGCTCGAACGACTGGATGCCTAGCCACACCAGCCCGCAAGCGGGGGCCACAATCGCGGCGAAGTAGATCAGAATGGCGCGGCGGTACAGCCGTGGAACATCCCAGAGCTTCATTAGGAGGGCAGGTTACCACACTGCCAAGCGCCAAAACGTCACGAATTGTCGCATGCAAAGCGACAATTTTCAGGATAGGTCATTCGAGGGGATCGCCAATTGTGGACGGAAGTCGGCTATCCTTCAGTTACTTCTTGGCGGCACCTCAAGTCTACGCCAAACGCCGAATTTGAAAAGTAACTGACGGATACGCCGTCATCCAGGCACAAACTACCTCTTGATCATGTAAACTTAGCTGGATCAGAAATATGCCTTCTCTCAGCAGGCGACAAGCCGGGTCACCAACTATGCGAAAACGTCTCCTGTGTGGGCTTATTGTGATTTTCGGAACTGGTGCGAATGGGCAATGGTTGAATTACCCTACTCCGGGGACGCCCAGAACCAAAGACGGCAAACCGAATCTAACTGCTCCAGCGCCGCGCGCGGCGGGAAAACCGGACCTCTCTGGGCTCTGGCAGCCGGAGCCAGCTCAACCGGGTGAAAACCACGGCCTGTTCGAGAGTCTTGGCGCGTTCGTTGTCCCCGGCGACGATCCGACAACATTTTCCAAGTACTTTTTCAGTGTACTGGCCGACTTCAAACCTGCCGAATCGCCCCTGCGGGCCGCAGCCGCCGAACTGGTCCGCAAGCGGGGCGAGGCCCTTGGCCGTGACAATCCGACGTCCCATTGTCTGCCGATGGGACTGCCCGGATTGCACCTAATCCCTTCCCCCTACAAGATCGTTCAGACTCCTTCGTTGGTCATGTTCCTCTACGAGACGGTTAACAATACATTTCGCCAGGTGTACACCGATGGGCGCAAGCTGCCCGCAGATTTTCAACCTGCCTGGATGGGGTACTCGGTGGGAAAGTGGGAAGGCGACACGCTGGTGATCGAATCGGCGGGTTTCAACGACAAGGTCTGGCTGGATGGCTTCGGTACTCCCAGCAGTGAAACGCTCCACCTTCAGGAACGCTTCCGCCGACTCGATTTCGGACACATGGAGTTGCAGGTGACCATCGACGATCCGAAGACTTTCACCAAACCGTTCTCCTTCAAGCTCAATCAGCGTCTGGTTCCCGATAGCGATGTTCTTGAAACCGTTTGTGCGGAGAATGAGCGGGATGTGCCTCACTTGGGCCGGTAACATGAAGTGGCGGCGGCCGAATTTGGAGAATTAGTGTCCGGCCGTCATTCAGAACAAACTACTTCTTGATGGGCCGTTTCGGTAAGAGCGCGGCCCTAATTCTCCGTGGGGTGCTCAATCCGGTCGATCACTAGCAGATCCACCAGTGACTTGTGGCTCTCCAGCTTGAGACCCAATTGCTCCTGCAATGCAGTTATGAGCGGCGCGCCATTCGAATCAGAGCCGTACGGAGTCTCAATACCGCCGGGTGGCGTTGGGGCCGCCGTTGGCGGTCCGTCGGGCGTCCACCTGAGATCAGCCTCGAAGGGTCCGGCAAGTCCGGTTCGATCGATAACAATTCTCTGGGTAAGCTGCGAAAGAACGTTTACAAACGCAATCACTGGTGAGCCGCCCGTCACCAGGGAAGATGACGTGAGCCTCATTGTGCACGCAGGGGGTGGGGCGAGCAGCGGGCAGTCTGCAGTCGATTTGTGAAGCTTCGGGCCGAGCCGCCCGTCCTTGTTGGCCAGCACCAGCCAGAACACGGGGACTTCCTTTTTCTCCGTATGCGCGGCCAGTTTGAAACGCTCCGCGAGCAGGCTTTGCAATCGGGGAGTGATTTCATCCGAGTTGGTGGCGCCGGGGGCTAGTCCGACAATGTTGTAACGTTCGGTGTTGATCCAGGCCGGCTCGCCAGAAAGTCGGAACTCCAAGAGTCGGTAGGCCCGCATGATCAGCATGCGGAGGGGTATGTTGGTCGCCACATACCGTCCACCCGGCAGCAATCTCTGTTCGGACCGTCCTTCACCGGACAAATTGCGCTTGACGGAAGCAACCTCGAAGGCCGGTTGTGGAGGCACCTGAGCTGAGAAAACAGCAGCTGAACCGATCACAAGCAGGGTTGCACGCAAGTGGACCCGTGTCATCTTGCGTAATTATATACTCATCCATTTCAGGCAAACCGAGATGCCCGGATTGTGGGCGGATGGTCGGCGATCCCGTAGCTACTTTGGGCGCAGCCTCGACTCTGCCCAAACCTCAAATTTGAAAGAGTAGTAATGGGATGGTCCGCCGCCTCCTTTGCTCGGGGACTCACCACCGGGAAACGAGGTCGTCTCGTGCCCAGCTACACCGCCCGTCGCCCTATTGGGCGAGCGACGGGCGGCTCCGCCGGGAACGAGACTCAGAGGAGACTTTTGCCACTCTTTCTGGCACAAAGAAAGGCGGTAAAACATCACGAGGAGGTATCCCATGAAGATACACACGATTGGCATGATCTCGGCAAGACGAGTTTTCACCTGGCGGGTCTGAACGAGCGCGGCGAGGTAATCGTGCGCAAGCGCTTCTCGCGAGCACAGCTGCTGCGGTTCACCGCCAACCGGAAGGTCCATTTGATTGGCATGGAAGCCTGTGGGGGCGCTCATTATCTGGGCCGGGCGCTCCGAGAGCAGGCACACGAGGTGCGTCTGATTCCTGCCCAGTACGTGAAGCCGTATGTGAAGACCAACAAGAGTGACTACATCGATGCGGAAGCGATTGCCGAGGCCGTGGGCCGACCGACGATGCGGTTCGTGCCGATCAAGAGCGACGACCAACTGGATCTGCAATCGCTGCATCGGGTGCGCGAGCGGTGGGTCACGCGGCGCACCGCGGTGATCAACCAGATTCGCGGTTTGCTGCTGGAACGCGGAATCACGCTGCGCAAGGGCCGTCGCTATCTCGACGAAGCGTTACCCGGAATCCTCGAAGATGCCGACGCCAAGCTGTCGGGAACATTACGTTTGCTGCTAACGCAATTGAAGTTGGAACTGGACCAGTTGGCCCTGCACCTGGAAGAGGCGGAGGCGCTGATCGAACAGACCGTGCAGGAGAGCGAAGCGTGCCAACGGCTGATGCAGATCCCGGGCATCGGACCGGTGACTGCGACGGCGGTCATCTCGGCGATCGGCAACGGGGCGGCCTTCCGCAAGGGGCGAGAGTTCGCAGCCTGGACGGGGCTCGTTCCCCGAGAGCATTCTACGGGCGGCAAACAAAAACTGCTGGGCATCAGTAAACGTGGGAACCGCTATTTGCGGAAACTGTTCGTGCAGTGTGCGCGTGCCGTCTTGCAGCAGAAAACCAAGCAGGCTCCCGGCCTGAAAGTGTGGCTGGAAAAAATGACGTCCCATACCCACCGCCACGTCGCGGCCGTGGCGTTGGCCAATAAATTGGCGAGGATGGCTTGGGCGGTACTGGCTACTGGGGAAGCCTATCGGGCTCCGCTACTGGCCGCTGCTTGAGCCTGACTGACGGCATCTGAGGATTTTATGATTTCCTGCCAGGTTTGCTGGCGAACCATGAGATGGCACAACGGTCAAATCCGGCGCTCTCTAAACCCGCACCCGGACAAAGTCTTCCAAGACTGCAGTAGTAAATGGGAAGAGAGCGTAGCGCATTCCATCCTGGCCCGGAGACTTTTCACTCCAACCAAGGCCGTATACATGAGCGCAGACCAACCCTGTCCCTCTCATTTTTCGCTTGCAATTCGGCGGCGGACCATACATGTCCGAGTACACCGTCACTCAGGCGCTATCCGCTTCACGCCCCCGCGTAGGATCGGTAAACACTTCGCGACTGATCGAAACGGATGGGAGATCCAGTTCCCGTACAGTGCAAAGGAGGTGCGCTTTGTGCATTTGCCCTTTTCGGTGCGACAAGAATCAGCCGCTTAAGCGGCGGACACGAACTCCGTGTAACATGCAGTACAGACAGCAACCTCGAAGGGAGCACATGTGAAAGCGATTCTGCATGCCCAGTACGGCTCCCCCGACCTCCTCCGGTTCAAGGAGGTGGACAAGCCTGTCCCCAAAGACAACGAAGTCCTGATTCGAGTACACGCGACCACAGTGTCGACCGGGGATTGCAACATGCGCAATTTCACTTTCGTTACCAAATCCATGCTGCCGATGGCCAAACTCATGTTTGGTATCGGAAAGCCATGGAAGGAACGCGTCCTCGGCACCGAGTTGGCCGGAGAGGCGGTCGGAGTCGGTAAAGAAGTTACGAGGTTTAAGGCGGGGGACCGAGTCTTTGGCTCGACGGGTATGGCTGGCGGCGGGCATGCCCAATACGCATGCCTCCCTGAAAGGGGGGCTTTGGCGATCAAGCCGGATTCTCTGACTTGGGAGGAGGCAGTTGCCATTCCCTTTGGGGCGAACACTGCGTTGTATTACCTCCGGGATCTGGGAAAGATCCAAGCCGGGCACAAGCCTCTGATCATCGGAGCGTCGGGGAGCATCGGCTCGGCCGGCGTGCAACTGGCCAAGCATTTTGGGGCGACCGTGACGGCAGTGTGCAGCGGCGCGAACGTGGAACTGGTGAAATCCTTGGGCGCAGACAAGGTGATCGACCACACCGAGGAAGAGTTCACCAAGAATGCAGAAACCTACGACCTGATATTTGACGTTGTAGGAGCAACCACCTTCGACCACTGCCAAGACTCACTGAAGCCCGAAGGCATCTTCCTTGCCTGCATCATGGGTTTGACTGATATGTTTCGGGCCCTTTGGACCTCTATCACCGGTGAGAAGAAGATGAGGGGCGGCGTGGCCATCAACAACGTGGAAAGAATGACTTTCATCGCGGAGCTTGCCGCCGCCGGAAAGCTCAAGCCGGTCATCGACAGAGGTTATCCCTTGGAGCAGATCGGGGAAGCTTTTAAGCAGGTTGAGCGGGGGCACAAAAAGGGAAATGTAGTCATCACGGTGGAGCACCTCTAGACGAAGCGAACGCCGCGACACGCTTTGAGACCCGAACGAAGTCCGGCACTTCCGGGGGACTTCGCCGCACGCGAGCAACATAGTTCCTCAGAAAGTACAGTGCAGAGCGACGCCGCCCAACTCCCGGATTGTTGGCGACTCTTCCATTACATTTTTGGAACGTCCGGCGCTACCCCCGAGGAAAGGGTAATGGACAGTTACGCCGTAACACTGGACCTATTTACTTCCTGATCAGCGAAACTTAGTCGAATCAATCGTATGCCGCTCTAACGCTCCTTACCGAAGACTTCCTTGAGTAGCGGCGTAATCTGGGCGGCTGGATCCGTACGGATCTTCTTCTCCTCCTGGCCGACCATGTAGAAGAGTCCGTCTAAAGCCTTTCCGACAACGTAGTCGGTGATATCGAAACTCTGACTGCGTCCGAACGGCAAGACCGGGATGGCGCCCGTCAGTTGCCTGTACTGTGTCACTACGCCGGTGTCAGCCATCGCTGACTCTACCGTGGGCCTGAACGTGGCGGTGAGCTTTTCGGACGTCTTTCCCTTGAAGTACTCCGTGGCCGAAGTGTTTCCGCCCGTCAGAATCTTGCGAGCATCTTCAAAGGTCATCTGTAGTAAGGCGTCCTTGAAAATGCCGCGGGCAGCGGGAGCAGCCTTTTCGGCAGCGCGGTTCATGCTGAGCTCAAATTCATCAATCTTTGCACCCATGCCCGCCATCCGCAATCCCTTCTCCATGGTCTGGATCTTCTCGGGCAGAAGAATCTTGATGGCTTCATTCTTGAAATATCCGTC
>JAIQFI010000037.1 GCA_020073345.1 Terriglobia bacterium | reverse complement strand
GTTGGTGGCCGTAATCTGATAGGAGAAGGCGGTTCCGACGGTCCCGTTGGCCGTGGTGGCGCTGGTGATCACCGGAGGCGCAGCTGTGATGGTCAGCGTCAGGGTGGCGTTGCCGGTTCCGCCGCCGTTGGTCGCTCCCAGCGTCACTGCCGAGGTTCCCGCCGAGGTGGGCGTCCCGGAGATTAACCCCGTTGCGGTGTTGATCGATAAGCCGGTGGGCAACCCCGTGGCTCCGTAACTGGTGGGGGTGTTGGTGGCCGTAATCTGATAGGAGAAGGCGGTTCCGACGGTCCCACTGGCCGAGAGGGCACTGGTGATTGAGGGTAGATTGTATACGACGCACGCTTGTCCCAGAGCGGTATTAACAACACGCTGCACAGTCACGACGGTGCAGGTGTTGGGGCCTTCGATATTGGCCGTACAGGGTGCTATTCCGAGCACCATGTTCACCGCGCGAGTCACGTCGAGCACGTTGATGACTCCGTCCCCGTTCAAATCGCAAGGGCTGATCTGACCCCAGGCAGAGAAGGAAAGGGAGAGCAAAGCGGTGAGCAGGGCGGCGCGGCTTTTGGTCCAGCGGCCGACGTTACAGGTCAATTTCACCCGAGATCAGTCCTCCTTGAGTTTTGGACAGAAGCCCGACCTGAGCAGTTTCACTGAAGGTACTCATCGTCCAGTTTGCTATCCACGGAAAGATGGGACTATCACCTACTCGGGCACTAGAGCGAAGTTGTGAGTAGTACTAATACTCGAGGGACGAGTTTTTCGCGCTGACGTGGATCCCCCCCAGGCCTGCCATCGACACCGCAGGGCTGTAGTCCCCAGACGGCGCAGATGGGCTCTCTCAAACTCCACAACATCAATGTACCGTCATATGCACACCAATCGGAGCTATGGGCTTCGCTCCCGGCGGGGGCAATGACGCTGAGTTGTCGTCCAGCACCAGCACCCAATCGTTCCCGTCGAGTGCGGTAAACGTACGTGTCCCGGAGCTTGGGAACGTCCCAAGGTCCGTCCTCGCGCTCGTCTGAGGGTTGAACCACCAGGCGTGGACCGTGCTGCTCGCGCTGATGATCCCCGCCATGTTGATCATTTTATTGGTTGCATTGCCGTCGCTGAAATAGGCGATCATCGTCTGCCCATCGGAGGTTCTGGCCAGGACCGACAATGTCGACCCCGACCCAAACCCGCCTGTCAAGTACGCATGGCTCGTATCCGGCACCAGCTTCCAATGCTCGCGCGAGCGCATCAATTGTCCAAGGTATTGCTGGGAAGTTGATCCAGCCGAGGAAAGCGCGGATTGCCATGTCGTGCCGGTATTGCAGCTTGCGACTGCTTTTGCGCTGTCGAAGCACCAGATCGGATTGTTGCCCCAGACGCGCCCGAGCGTACAACCTGAAAGGATCCCCCAATAGCCTTCCTGTCTAAGCGTGAGCGCGGTCATGCCGTTCTCACCTTCGTAATGGTCCTCACCCATAACAGCCGGAAGCGCTCCACTCCGCGCATAATTGCTGGCACAACTGGCTTGGACATTAACGTAAGGAGCATAGACCCAGTTAATCTGAATCGGCGTCGAGGCCGTCCAGGCATCCATGCTGGACTGGTTGGAAGGGGTACAAAAGCGGCACACTTCCACGGTCATTAAGTGATTGGTGTCCTGTGAGACGATTCCCGCCGCGAGGTAGCCTAATCGGGTAACGCTCAACAGGCTAGGGTCCCAATCGCCGCCAAGTACCCAGACAATGTTGGGAGAGTTCTTGTATCGCGCTCCAAGGAAAGCGCCATAGTTCGTCAGTACCGTCTGCGAACTGCTTTGGTAGCTTGTCAGATATCCATCGGCAGCGAGCAGGCCGACGAACCCAGGATCGAGGAAAATTGTGATGCCGTACTTGGCGGCTTCCGAGACAATAAAATCTACATGCGCCCAGAAAGCTGAGTTCTCATTTGTGAAATCCGCCCCAGAAAACGGAGCTTGTCCAGCGTTGTTGTTGGGGGCGCCATCCTGATAGACGTTATCTGCTGCTCCGATCCAGATTGCGTTAAAACCACGGGAGGCACGGTCTATAAGGTACGTATCGGCGTCGGCGTTTGAGAGTTCGTTGCTAAGTGCCCATCCGTCTTCCGCCTGTAAGAACACGGGAGTACCCGATGAATTGACGAGATACTTTCCGTTGCCAGAGATTTTGAGTTGGGCGCAAGCGGCGACGGAAAGCAGCAGAAATGCGCCGATTGTTTTCATTTGAAACTCACGGTGCTCATGGATGCTGGAGCGGCGGTGCAGGTCCAGGTCACAGCGGTTCCCTTGGTCTGGTTGATAGTGCTCACGCCCTATGCTCCTTTAATCCCTGCGGCAGACATAGCCGCGCTACCAGCCGTTTGCACCCAGATCATAGCGCCCTCGTCTGTAGTTTCGGCACGAGCCGCATATCCGCCGTACATCCCATCTTACCCGCCACCATCGGTATCAAAAGATGGTGGATGAACCGGATGCCAGCACTGTTTCGGACTTCTATCTATAGGAATCGACCAACGCGGCGAAACCCTCGTCCATCTAAGACATTTTCCCGCGGCGAATAGAGTGTTAACCTTAGAATCCGGCTGCAGAAGGTGCCTTACACGGCCTGCAGATTCTTGACCTGGATTCCCCACGGCCGTCGGTCACCACCACCTCCAAGCACGTGCAGCTCATTCTTTGGTGAAGAAGTGAAACGTTTTCGACCGGTCTCTCATCTGAAGAGTGCCCATGAGTTGACGGCGACCCGCAACGTTACTGAGGCTTGTCTAGGCTGCTACAATCATACATCCCTTTTGCCTTGCTTTGCTTCTCGACAGCGATTCCGTCGGCCTGGGTATTCGAGCGATGTCTTCACACACCCTAAGTTGGGGTAAGTTAGACAACGTCAGTTCCAAAGAGGTTTGCCATGAAGGCGATGTGGGTATTGCTGCTGGCGACAGTCTCTCTGTGGGGGAGCTTTGGCACGCCCACGGTCACTTCGCAGACTTGTGCGAGCGCAACAACGTGCGCCATAACAATTCCATCTGCGGGCGCAGGTCACCTATTGTATGGATATGCGGCAATTACGAACTCCGGCGTCTCGATATCGAGTGTTGCGGACAACGTCGGTGATAAGTGGTATCACCCTGATGGAGGAGGCCTTCAGGCTACTGCGCAATGTGCCGCCTCGGACACTACAGCCGGGTCAGTTGATTGCGCTTTCGTTTTGTCCGCAACCGGCGGCAACACGACAGTCTCCTTTACTTTCTCTGCCACTTCAGGTGGAGCTAGGGTCACCGTTTATGAGGTCCCCTACACCAATGGTCCGCTTGGGTACGAACTCCCTTATGCGCTTGGCCGATCGTCTTCGGCGCCCACACAATCCGCTCCAACCTTGAATCTGCGGGGCACAAATGATTTCATTATTCAGGGGATCAATGCTTTGCCGTTGGTTAGCTCGATCGACGGAGGATATATACTCTGGGGGAATACTGCATACCTCGCAAATAGCACGAATGGTACGGCGCCGACGTGGACCCTAGGACATTCCGGGGCAGCGGCCGTCTCGGCAATTGCATTTGCCGAATCCTATGGCACGGTCCTCGGGATGGACGACCAATGGGTAGCTTATTCCCGCGCGCTTCCGGGAGGGTGTGCCGCACCTGAAAATGTAGCGCTTGGTGGATCGCTGCGATTGACCGCCGTTCGACAAACGAAAAGTTGCGATTCCATTGATGTTGCCGAGCAGTCCTATAACTACAGCACTCACGAAGTCCAAATGCGGACCTTCAACTTTCTCTACGGGACAATCGAGTTTCGCATGAAGATCGGGGGAGGATCTGGTGACGGGGCTTGGCCCGCGGTGTGGATGCTGGACGCCGGGTGCCAGCCCTCCGACCCTACGGGCACCGACAACAATTGCAACGGCCAGGAAATCGATATCGCTGAGTTCATTGGATACGTCAATAATGTCAATCAACAGATCCATGTCAACTCTCAAACACATAACGACGGTTGCGGCCCGAGTCTGTCAGACGCGACCCAGAATTTCCACGTTTACGATCTGATCTGGTCTCCCGGGTCGTTGGTATGGCAAGTGGACGGGACTACAACATGCACGATTACGCAAAGTTACGTCCCAAACGCGCCGATGTACGTGAAGATCTCTATGTTTCTGGGGGCCGGGACTATCAACGACAGTAGCCTGCCGTGGACGACTCAAGTTGATTACGTAAAAGTCACACAAGGCGGATCTACGATTTTCTTTGATGACTTCACCGGGGGGGGGACGCCCCCAGCGATCACCAGCGCCACCACGGCCAGTGGGACGGTGGGTTCGGCTTTCTCGTATCAGATCACGGCTACCAACACCCCCACCAGTTACGGAGCCACGGGCTTGCCCGCCGGCTTAGCGGTCAACACCGCGACCGGCTTGATCTCGGGGACTCCCACGGCGGCCGGAACCTCGACGGTAACGCTGCGCGCAACCAACAGCGGCGGGACCGGCAATGCCACCCTGACGCTGACCATCAGCTCGACCTCCCCTTCCATCTCGTTTGTGCAAGCAGTCGCCAGTGCATCTTCCGGAAGCGCCAGTTCTTTGTCTGTTTCCTTCCCCACAAACACCGTCGCGGGAGATCTTATTCTGGTTGCATTCGATTTCGATACGAGCGCCACCGTCTCCTCGGTTACCGACTTTCAAGGCAACACCTTCACCCAGGTAGGAACTCAATTGACCTCTCCGGGTGGATCCCGTAGCCGGGTCTACTATGCCAAGAACATTCAGGGCGGTGCCGACACAGTGAATATCACCCTTTCGGCGAATTCCAGTTGGCTTGAAGTTTATCTGACTGAGTACTCCGGCGTAGATCGGATTAATCCGATTGACGCCCAGGCGGGAACCTCGGGTGGTGCCGGTCCTGTTTCGAGCCGCACTGCCACCACCACCGTCGCCGGAGACATAATCTACGGCTACTGCCTTGCCGACTGGGCCTGCACGGCGGGTTCTGACCTCACTGCCCGCTCGACATTCAACAACAATCTAATTGAAGAGATGACGGCCGGCAGCCCCGGCTCTTACGCTGCTACAGGCACCGCGAACAACGGCTGGACGATGCAAATGGTTGCACTCAAACCTGCTCGGTAACACGCAACTCGTAATCACCAGCGCATGTTCGCCAGATGCTTGCCCTCGAGCACGTCCCAGATAGTGTGCTTTCGGCAATCGACCGGCACCCGGACCATCGTTAACGGATTGTCTCAGCGGAGGGTTCACCCAATGCGGTGTATATGATTCTGTTGCTGCGAGAGCGTTAAGGTTGCGTTAAGGTTCCAAACGCACTGGATTTGCTCTCACACGTCCGGCGGTCGGGTAGGACGTCCGCTCCGGAAGACTCTCGTGAAACCATCCGACGCTGCACTTCAAGGAGTACAACACACCGCGTTACCGTTCGCAGTTTCAGAGACGAGAACCCAATACGGGTCTGTGGAATTCTTCCCCGCGTCACGAAACGCTTCGCGAATCCTTTCGATATACACGCGGTGAACGCGGCGCACCTGTTGGCGCGTCCCTCCAAGTTGAATGCGTGTCTCGTGTAGAACGCATCCGATCGGATGCCATATCGGATCTGCACCGCAGTCTGAGGGACTCGTGGGGATTCCGGCGAAGCCGAACGCTGAATCCGGGATGAAACCGAACGGCATTCCGGGATGATCCCGAACACCATCGGAGCGTAGCGACGCTGGCACTTCGATTGTGCAAGAAGTGTTCGGCTTCGTCAAGAGGAACTTGTCCGAAGCGCAGCGGAGGAAGAACGCTGCCAGCGGAGAAAGGGGTGCGGGGAAAGGGGCGGTAGCCCTTGTCCCCGCCTCAGCTCACAGTGGCCCGGAGCGCGAACAGCGCTCCGAGTGGCGTTAAGAGCCGTCGTGGCTGCGTGTATACTGAGAATCGAGCTGGGAGCCTAACGGTGGAAACACTGAGTGCCTTCAGGGCCATTTGCCGAGCGAGATTCATCGGCTGGGCATTCAATCCGCTTCCGAAAGTCGTCGGTTTTGCCATCTTGCTGGCGTGCCTGCCACTCTTTTTGCATGCGCAGGAAGAGCCCGCGAGCCTAACGGGCGTAGTCCAAGATCCCATTGGCGCGGTGATCGGCAATAGCTCCGTAATTCTTGAACCTGCCGTCGGCGGAGTTCGCCAAGAAACGCGGTCAGACGAGCGAGGGAGCTTCCGCTTTTCGGGATTGCCCGCCGGTACGTACACTCTGAGCATTCGAGCGCTGGGCTTTGACAGCGTGAAGGTGAAGCAAGTTCTTCTCGCAGGCGAGCAACGATCCTTGCCACCCGTCAGGCTCAACGTAGGGTCAAGTGGCTGCTTTTCCAGCGATGCTGAGCCTGAGCAGACCCGATTTCTCTCCGCTGGACTATCGCTCGGAGGGTTGGCGGGTAACGTTAAGAGCGGGCAGGGGCCGGTTGTAGGCGCGCGGGTAGCATTAGCTTGCTGGCTGGGCTCTGGGTGTAGCGAGAACCCCGAACGCACCAAGACGGATTCCCAAGGTGATTTTGAGTTTGAAAATATCCGTCCCGGCCGTTATCTCTTGAGTGTCGAACAAAACAGGTTCTTCCCATTGATCAGCATGGGGTTTGTGGTCGTAGGAGGATTGGAATCTTCCTACTCCTTCAATCTCACGCCGTGTCCCAACGGCGATTGCACTGTTAGACCGTATCGTGGCAACGTCACGCTTACCGTTTGCGAATGACGCGCAACGGGGCGCTGCTTCATAAACATCTTGGAATCATTGGAGTTTAAAAGCTTACCCTTTCCCCTCCGTCTTAGCGCGGCTTTTACGCATCGAATCTCCCCGCATCTCAATGCGATGTGCGTTATGAACAAGCCGGTCCAAGATGCCGTCGGCGAGCGTCGGGTCGCCGATCTGTTCATGCCAGCGCGAGACTGGCAGCTGCGAAGTTAGGATGGTGGAGCGCACCTGGTAGCGGTCCTCGCAGATCTCCCAGAAGTCGCGGCGCTCGGGTTCACTGAGAGATGACATGGCCCAATCGTCGATCACTAGAACGTCGATGCGGCTAAGCCGCGCCAGCAGGATGCGGAGGCTGCCATCAGCACGCGCCATTGCCAGGTCGCGGAATAGCGATTGGGCGCGGGTGTAGAGGGCCGAGAACCCGTCGCGGCACGCCTTCTGAGCCAGGGCGCAAGCCACGAAGCTTTTGCCCACGCCGGTTGGTCCCAGTACAAACACGTTTTCGTGCTTGCCAACCCAGGCTGATTCTTGCACCAGTGCGCGGATCACGCTCTTATCCAGACCGCGTGCGCCGCGATAGTCAATATCTTCGACACAAGCGTTGGTGCGGAGCTTAGCGTTCTTCAGCCGCCGCCCGAGTGCTTGATTCTCGCGCCAGTCCCACTGCTGATCCACCAAGAGACCCAAGCGTTCCAAGAAACTCAGTTCGCGAGCCGCCGGGTCCTGTTCCTGCGTTTTGAGCGACTCGGCCATGCCGTGGAGCCGCATGGCCAGTAGCTTTTCGATCATCGGTTGTTTGAGCATTACCATGCCTCCTCAGTCGAAGTACTCCGCGCCGCGGATGTTGTCGTGTGGCGGCGGTGGCAGCGATGGAAGAGGCTCTATCGGCGGCACTGTATCGAGTGAGTTTTTCAGAATCGACTTCACGCTGCGATAGCGGCACGCTCCCGTTAGGAGCGCCCGTTCGGCGGCAGCTTCCATGCGTGCCGGTGAATACTGCCCGGCCAGGCGAATGATCCCCAGACACGAACGGTAGCCCATCTCCGGGTGCGGCTTGTCGTTCATGATCCGCTCGAAAAGCCGCGCAGTGTTGGGGCCGATGGTCTGGGCCCAGTGCACCATCCGAGAGGGAGTCCACTCCAGATGCGCCTGGTGGGAACGTGGACGGTGTTCGGCAACAGTGACGGTGTGCCCGTGACCTCGCGCACGCAAGTGGGAAGCCACGCGCTGACCTTTATAGAACACCTCTACTGTCGTGGTCGTCGAGCGGGCTTCCACTAGTTCCTGCACCAGGTTGTAGGGCACGCTGTAGAAGTTGGAATCGAAAACGATGTGGTAATCGATGTTGACTCGTGCGCGGGACCACTGGCTGAGATCGAACGGCTCGGCAGGCAAAGGGTTCAGCATGGGCTTATCGAGAGCCACGTACTGTGATGCCCGCGAGCCTTCGCGTTTACGGAAGGGCCGCTGGTTGATGCGGTCGCGCAGCTCGCGGATGGCCTGGTTCAGTTCCTCGATAGAGAAGAACTTCCGATGGCGCAGCGCCGCAATGATCCAGCGTTCAACCAACTGTACGCCCGATTCCACCTTGGCCTTGTCACGCGGCTTGTAGGGCCGCGCCGGAACTACGCCCACGCCGTAGTGCATGGCCATCTCCTGATACGTGGGGTTCAGGTCAGGATCGTAGCGGCACGCTTTGGTCACGCCGGTCTTGGTGTTATCTGGGACGACCAGCTTCGGAACACCCTGATAGAACTCGAAGGCCCGTACATGTGCGCCGATCCAGTTCGCTAACTGTTCGTCGCCGGTGGCCTCAGCATAGGTGTAAGAGCTGGCTCCCAGTACAGCGACGAACAGATGCGCCTGCTGCACGGGACCACCGCTCGGGTCGTAGATCGGAATGGTGGTTCCCGCCCAATCGACAAACACCTTCTCGCCGGCCTTGTGTTGCTGTCGCAGCACCACGTCCTGCTTCCGGCGCCAGCGCTTAAACAACTCGCAGAAACGGGAATAGCGATAGCCGTCCGGGTTGGCCTGCCGGTACTCTTCCCAAAGCAACTGCTGGGTCAGGTGTGGATGTATCTGCCGCTGCTGGTGAAGGTCGGCAAAATCTGGCATCGGCAACGCGGCGGGGCGAGCCCGTGGTGGACCGCCGAACAAGGCCGCCTCCAGCCGCTCTTCGTCCCAATCCTCCCCAAGCGGCCACCTGACTCCCGCCGCTTCGGCTCGTTGCAGATACTCGTGGACGGTTCCGAGGCCAATCGAGCAACTACGGGCGATCTGCCGCAGCCCCAGGCCCACTTCAAATCTCAATCTCAGAACTTCTTTGGTCTTGCGCACGGACAATCTCCTGGCTGGCAAGCAACCCTCCCTTTCTTGGGGAGGCTGCCTGCCATTGTGTTGTCCAGCGCCGTTGGCCCTGTGGAAATTAATCCGGCGAAGCCGAACGCGGTTCCGGGATCGGTCTAAAACTGTTCGGCTTCATCCTGGATTCGGCGTTCACCTTCATCCCGGATCACTGTTCGGGATCATCCCGGAATGCCGTTCGGCATCGTCCCGGAATCGCGTTCACTTTCCTCCGGAATCCCCAGCTGCTATATGTTCGACCTTTATCGCGTTGAACACCGGGCCGCCCGCTTCCTTTGTCTTATTCGCGGTCAGTTTGAAGGTGTGGTTCGCACGTGCTGGAAGCCTTCTCGCAGCTAGCGAGCCGACCATACTTTCGGCCCGATTCTGCTTGTAAGGTGTTTCTCTTAAGGCTTCTGAGACCAAAGTCCTGCCCCTGCTTTCCAACCTTTCTACTATTGTGAGGCTTTAACAACAGACCCAAAATACTGTACAGGGATGTTAGGCAGGCATAGAACCCATGCGTAACCGGACCTCTTGGCTACAGCAGGCAAGGCTGCGGTGCAAGAAGTGGCTTAGTGACCTTTTCTGTAATACATGCGGGCAAGAAATGGTTGAGTATGCGGTCTTTGTGGGTCTGGTAGCGCTGGTAGCAGCGCTCGTATTGCCGGCCCTTGTGGACCGGATTACTACCGTTCTGCATAACGTCCACCAAGCGATGCCGGTTGGCGACCCCAGAAACTGTGGAAATTTGAACCCGGGAGCCCACGGAGGTCGGAGTCCGTGCGCGCCCAAATAGATGGACAACTCAGTAGCCAACCAGAATTTGGTTGCCTGACTGGAGGGCAATCAAACAGCGTCTCAGCGTCCGAGATAGAGTCAGCGCTGAACTCAAAGGTCTCCGAGATTGCGCAGAAAGTTCTCCCCGGCGTTGGATTGTTTTTCGTTCTCGCAGGAATCTTTGAAGCCTACGGTGGCAGTGCGCCGGCCAACTGGTCCGTCGTTTCAATCACGTGGCTTTCCGCTTTCATCATTGTGGTGATTGGTGCGACGTTTCTTCATTCGGCTTTCCCAAGCCGATGGGCCCACGCCGCGTTGTCCGGTGCGGCTGGAGCCGTTTTGATACAAGCCGGCGCGCGGTTCTTGAAAACAGCGCCAACGATGCCGACGGTTCATGTGCTTCTACTGGTGATCGGGATTTCTTCGATGGTGCTTTCCTGGCGTTGGCTGATCATCACGATGGCAACTGCCATCGGAGTCTGGAGCCTGGCGGCTTGGCTGGTGTTCGCTTCAGATCCAGCGATGCCGGCTTTGGGTTCCTTGTTTGCCTTGGCCATGCCTGTGGCCCTTTTCATCCACCACCGGCGACTGCGTTCCTATCGTATTCGCTTTTACGGGGAGACCATGGCCGCGCGGCACAAGGAGTTGCTCCAAGAGATTCAAGGCCGTTACGAGTCCGCGGTGAGAGGTGCGAACGATGGGTTGTGGTTCTGGGATCTGGACGGCGGAAAGATCTCGGTTTCGGCAAGATGGTCGCAGATGGCTGGTTGCCCGAACGCTGCCTTGAGCCTGACTCCCGAAGAATGGTGGGGCACCGTTGATCGGTATCACCTAGAAGGGCTTAAAGCCGCGGTGGAGGCTCACCTGCAGGGCGAGTCCGCGCAGCTGGAGTACAAGCACCGTCTATGGAGAAAAGATGAGACTTGCATCTGGGTTCTGACACGGGGACTGGTCACCTATAACGATCAGGGCGCGCCCATCAGCATTGCTGGATCGATGACCGACATCACTCACGTTGTGGAAATTGAGGAGCAGCTCGTCAAAGACGCCTTGCAGGACAAATTAACAGGCCTTTGGAACCGTCATGCCCTGATGATCGAACTCGCCAAGGCCGCGGAGCGGTCACGCGAGGCGCGCAAATTGATTGCCGTAGCCTTCATTGACCTCGACGACTTTAAGCTGGTGAATGACAATCTCGGGCACTTGGTCGGCGACCGCCTTCTGGCGGAGGTGGCGCAGATGCTGCGAGCTTGCACGCGCCCCAACGACATGCTGGCCCGGTACGGAGGCGATGAGTTCGTCCTCCTACTCGAGAATCTCCGGGATGCATCCGAGGCTGAAGACATCGGCCGGCGAATTCGGGAAGTACTATCAACGCCGATTGACGTTAACGGGAATCTTTTGAAGGTGACCGCATGCATTGGTGTTGCAGTCAATCAGCCGGCTGTTTGGCAGGCCGACGAACTGCTGAGAAACGCTGACGTCGCCATGTACGAATCGAAGGCCAGAGGGAAAGGCCAGCTCGGTATCTTCAATTCAGAGATGCAGGGAAGAGCCCGGCGATCATGGGACCTGTACAATGTGGTGCGCGACGTAGTGGAGCGGGAAGAATGCCTACTGAATTATCAGCCGATCGTCTCGATCACTGACGGGCGCATTTGCGGCGCTGAGGCTCTGTTTCGCTGTCGGGCCTCCCTAACAACCCGCACGAACACAGGCGAGCTCATAGTTGCCGCGGAGAAGACTGGGGCCATTGTTGAGATCGGCCGATGGGTACTGACAAAAGCCTGCGCCGACCTTGCGGATTGGCGAAGCCAGGGCCTCAAACCGATCCCCATTTCCGTGAATGTCTCTGCTCACCAGCTTAGGGTCCCTGGCTTTTCTCGGGTGGTCGAAAGTGTTTTGCGGGACCAAGGCATTGATCCGTGCTGGCTGCAACTAGAACTCACCGAGACCGCGTTCATGCATGACACGGAGATCGTTTGCGCCAACCTGCGCGCCGTAGCGGATCTTGGCGTGGGATTGGCTGTTGACGACTTTGGCACGGGCTACTCAAATCTGGGCTACCTTGCCAAGTTTCCTTTGAAGACGCTGAAGATCGACGGCTCCTTCGTCAGGAGCATCCTTCATGATCCCCGGACAGCGGCCCTGACCAAAGGGCTTATTTCCTTGGCCCACGGACTCGGTCTCAGCGTAACGGCGGAACAGGTGGAAAGCGTCCGGCAACTAGATTTCTTGACCGCTGAAGGGTGCGACTGCGTTCAAGGGTATCTCACCTCGCCCCCGCTGGCCGAAAACGAGATTGCAAGAATTCTCGGATCGGACGAAAGCTTACTCCGGGCTGTGGCTGGAGCCGGCGCCAGATCCCAGCACACGCTGAAACTCGAAGTCGTTCGTCCGCGTCAGTCCGTCGTAGCCTAACGATCAAAAGTCGGCGGCAGCCTCCGCTCCTCAAAACGCCCGATTGTGAATTGCAGCCTGCGCGGCAAAGACGGGGCTTCAAGTGATATATACTCACTCGACGAAGGGAGAGGTCGCATGCGTATTCTTTGCCTGGCCGTGGTGTTGGCCGTACCTGCCGCACGGGCGCAATCGCTCGACCCACTCGTTGCCGATCCGCAGCACTACCATTTGGAAGTCGAGAACAAATGGGTCCGAGTCATTCGAGAACACATGGCGCCGAACGAAAGGATGCCGATGCACCAGCATCCCGGTCCCGGGTCCGTAATCGTCTTCCTGACGGACCGGCATAACCGCCTCACCTCGCCCGAGGGCGTGAGCCAGGAACTGCGCAATCGCGCCGGAGACTTGATGTGGTCGGCGCCCAGCACCCATCGGAGCGAGAACCTGACCAGTAACCCATTCGAAGCTGTTCAAATCGAGCCTCGACGTCCGGCGGGCAAGGCGCCCCCAGCCCCTGCCCCCAATCAACTTGATGCGACCATCGTCGATCCCCAGCACTATAAGGTAGAGCTCGAAAACGAATACGTCCGGGTGATCCGCGTCAGCATCGGTCCCCACGAGAAGCTGCGCCAGCACACGCATCCGCACGCAGGAGCCATCCTGGTGCACTTGACCGATCAAGACATGCGGCTGACGATGTCCGATGGCACCGTCCGAGCTAGCCGTTACGCGGCGAAACAGGTCCGCTGGGTCGAGCCCGGAGTCGCGCATCAGGACGAAAATCTCAGCGATGCGCCTCTACGGTTCATTCGAATCGAGTTAAAATTCGCAAAGGAGACTTTATGAAAAGCACGTTCGGCGTTATTACGATTGTGGCGTTCGTGTTTGCCGCGGGCGTATCGTTAGCGGCCGATCCGCCGGCCTGGGCGTACGCCATCGCTCCCGCTGCCCCAGCAGGAGCAGCGCCGGCAACTCCAGCCCCGCCTGACACCAGCGTCAAACACCTTCCCGGCAGCACTGTCGAATTCACCCGGGCGCAGATCAGCGACGGCTTCGGCCCCGCCGACTGGTATCCGGGCGACCATCCCAAGATGCCCGACGTCGTGGCGCACGGCAAGAGGCCGGATGTACGCGCGTGCAGCCTGTGCCACTATCCCAACGGCAAGGGCCGGCCCGAAAACGCCGGGGTGGCCGGTCTCCCTGTGTCGTATTTCATCCAGCAGATGAACGATATGAGGAACGGCAACCGCAAGAGCGCGGAGCCGCGCAAGGCCAATACCAATGTCATGATCACCATCGCCAAGGGCATGACCGAGGACGAGATCAAAGCCGCGGCTGAGTACTTCGGCTCGATGAAGTGGACCCCCTGGATCAAAGTCATGGAAACCAACACCGTGCCTAAGACCCGCATCGCCGGCGGCATGTATCTCACGCTCGAAGGCAACGAGAAAGAGCCACTGGGCCAGCGCATCATCGAGACGCCGGTAGATGCTGAAGGCACCGAAGTGCTGCGCAACCCGCGCTCGGGCTTTATCGCCTATGTGCCTGTCGGCAGCATCAAGAAAGGCGAGGCGCTGGTGACCAAGGGCGGCGGCAAAACGACGCAGTGCGGCCTGTGCCATGGAGCCGACTTGAAGGGTTTAGGCCCGGTGCCGGGCATCGCCGGCCGTTCACCCAGCTACCTCGTGCGCCAACTGTATGACATGCAGCAGGGCGCCCGGAAGGGACCTTGGACCGAGCTGATGAAATCGGTCGTCACCGGGTTGAGCGAAGACGATCTGCTGAACATCGCGGCGTATACGTCATCGCGCAACCCGTAAATAACAGGAGGCTTGACTCTCTTCTCCGATCTTGCTTCACTGACAGATTGGACTTCTTCTAGCGGCTAGGAGCGCTTGACCATCATGAACATGACACAAATCGCACCTCGGTATCTCGGACTTCTGCTCGCTTTGCCTCTGGCGGCGGGCACGGTTCGCATCATCCAGACCAACAGCGCCGGAGACAATGTCTCCATCATCGATCCGGTCACCAACAAGGTCGTGGGAGAAATCCGCGGAATTGAAGTGAACCACGGCGCTGCGGCCGCACCCGACGGAAGTCGCTACTACGTCAGCAATGAAGGCAACAGCACGTTGGATATAGCGGACGTAAAGACCTTGAAGGTCACCAAGAGCATTCCGCTCACCGGTCACCCGAATAACATCGCGATCAGCAAGGACGGCCGTCGAGTCTATGTGTCGATCGCCGTGGCGCCGGGCGCTGTGGACGTCATCGACACGACCTCCCAGGAGAGGGTCAAGACCATTCCCGTGAAAGGCGCCGTACACAACACCTACGTCACGCCGGACGGCAAGTTCGTGGTCAGCGGATCGATCGCAAGCAAGACCATCACTGTCATCGATCAGAAGACCGAGGAGCCGGTTTGGTCGCTCACTATGGACCTGGGCATTCGCCCGTTGGCGTTCGCGGCCAATCCCGACGGGAGCACCAAATGGATTTTCGTGCAGCTTTCGGCTCTGAATGGATTTGCGGTTGTAGATTTCGCGACTCACATGGAGATCCAGCGAATCAAGCTTCCCGAGCTTCCCGCAGGGAAGGCTAAGTTCCTCGTGGGTGGGAACGAGTCTCACGGCATGGCGGTCACCGCCGATGGGAAGACCCTGGTGGTCAACAGCCGGTTGAACAGCTCGATCTACTTCTACTCGATCCCGGACTTGAAGCTTATGGGCGGTACGGAAGTCGGGAAGTCCCCTGACTGGGTCACGCTCACGCCGGACGGCAAGACGGCCTACGTGGCCTGCGCCGCATCCAACTTTGTGTCGGTGGTCGACATCAAGTCCATGAAAGAGGTCACGCGGATTCCGGTGGGAGAGGTTCCCAAGCGGAACATCACTGCAGTGCTGCCCTAGCACGCTGTTTCGCTAACGTTGGATGTCGGGAAGGGTGAAAAGTAAGGCCATCGCGGCCCAGCTGGATGCCCCATCCGAGGCGAACTGATGCCAGCCATGAGGGAATCCGCTCTCGAAAGTGTGCGGCTGGACCGGGACCGCGCGTGTGGCCATAAACCACGATCCATCGGCGAGCTGATTTCGCAACAGCCATTGCACGCCGCGCTGGTAGACCGCATCTGTCGGTGGAACTTCGCCTGAGACATGCAGGGCGTAAAGCGCCTCGCCCGTAGCATAGGCTTCGCCCCGAATTCCTGGAAGCAGGCTCCAGCTTCCGTCGCTGTTCTGAGCCGCCTTCAATTCCTTGACGAACGGCGCGCGTTCCGCCGCACTGGCGCCCGCGTCGGCCAATGCGAGGAGCTGCATGGATCTCTCTTCCTGAGAGGAAGCCTTGGCGGAGAGCAACCAGCGTTTGGCGCGAGCCACCCGGTCCTGGAATTCCTCCCGACGACCCGGGATCGGGTACAGCTTGATCGCGCGCAGGACCACCGCCGTGGTTGTGAACGCACCGTACTCTTCCGGAGGACGGTAGCTGGTGGTTCGCCACGAGCCATCGGCCAATTGGTTGATCGAGAGGTAGTGGATATGCGCGTCGGTCAAGGCATCGGCCGGATAGCCCGCCGCCGCCATCCCCATGAGCGTGTAACCGAGTGTGTCCGAACCGCCGCCGATGGTCGAGCCGAGGCGCATCGGTTCCAGATAAGGCAGATCCGTGGCCGCTGCGGACTCCATTTCCTTTTTGGCCCGCTCCTCATTGACCGCGAATCCTTTTCTGCGCGCCAACGCGACGGTCATGGCCGGAAGCGAATTGTTGTGGCAGGATACGCAGCCGCGGCTCTTGAATACCGCCTCGCCACTGGTCTCAAGCAGCGGAAGGATCTTTTTTATGGCCTCTTGCGCTGTGGCGGAGCCCCCCGAAGGCTTAGGCCACTCCTCCTTGACCTCTTTCGCGCCGGCCTTCACCAACAGCTGCAGAGTCGATGGGATTCCCACCCGCGCCGCCAGCAGGTAGGCCGTATCGCCGCGATCGTTGGTGGCGTTGGGATCGACTCCTTTCGACAGCAGCCATTGCACCATGCCGTCCCGATTGGCTTCCATGGAAAGCACGGCCTGCATCAGGAGGGTAAAACCCTCGCGGTCGGTGGTGTCGAGCGGAGCTCCGTGGTCCAGCAGAAACTGGGAAAGCTCGGGCATGGCTCTCTTGGCCGTTTCGCTCAAGACACCGCCGTTGTTAGGCCGGAGGCCGCTGGCCGAAGCGCCGCTCTCCACCAGCAACCGGACACACGGCTCACATCGCCCGGTGACTGCAGCGGAGAGCGTGGTAACGTCACCGGCACGAACGCCGGCACTCAGCAGAAACCGGATTGCGTCGAGATCGCCCTTTTGTGCCGCAGGCGTCATCAGCCGGTCTTCGGGTTTGGCGCCTTTGGCAGCAAGAAGTTTCAGGACCGGCGTGGATCCGAAGCCTGTGACCGCGACACTCATCGGCGTTGCGCCGCGCTTGCCCGTAGCCTTTACGTCCGCCCCGGCATCGAGCAGCAGACGCGTCTTGGCGAGGTTGGTCGCGGCGTACATCAGCGCCGTCGAGTCGAGCGCATTTTTTGCATTCACATTGGCCCCGGCGTCGATCAGGAGCTTCATCATCTTCACGTCCGACTCGATTACGGAATGCATCAAAGCTGTAGTTCCATCACTATCGGCTGTGTCTGCGCTTGCACCGGCGCGAAGGAGCTTGCTCACCTGGGCGGAGTCGCCGTTCCGGATCGCGGTCAGCAGCTCTGGCGAGCTGGCAGCGAGCACTCCTGGGCCAGCGATCCACAGCAGCGTCAGGAAACGGGTCATCCGGAGCGTCATCTCATCACCTTGTGAATCGACGAGTCTATCATCTGCCGGAGCACGGGAGCCAGCCCACTGGAGTAGAATCATCGGAGGCCAAGGAGGCTCTTCCATGTCGCAGACCGGTCGAGTGAGATTCGCGTTTATCACCCTGGTTGTCGCGCTAAGCGTGTACGCCCAGAACCCGGCAGCAGCCACGAACACCCTGCCGAATCCCTATCGCGCGGTAGAGAACTGGGCGACGCTTCCGGCGAACATCCAATGGAGCCAGGTGATCTCGGTCGATCCTGACTCGCGCGGCAACGTCTGGGTGTTCCACCGCAGCGAGCCCAACATTCTCGAGTTCGATCCAGCAGGCAAACTACTCAAGAGCTTCGGCACGGGCTTCGCGCAGGCGCACGGGCTGGCGATCGATCGAGACGGCAACGTCTGGGTCACCGATGCTCAGGCCAAGGACGGCCACGGACAACAGGTCATCAAATTCAGTCCCGAGGGGAAGGTTCTCATGACCTTGGGTAAGGCCGGCGTCGCGGGTGCGGGAACGGACGCGTTCAATGGTCCGACTGACTTGGTGATCGCGGCCAACGGCGACATCTTTGTCACGGATGGACACGGCGGGGAAACCAACGCGCGCATCATGAAGTTCTCGAAAGATGGGAAGTTCATCAAGACCTGGGGCAAGAAGGGATCCGGTCCTGGCGAGTTCAACGATCCGCACAGTATCGCCATGGATTCGAAGGGACGGCTGTTCGTCGCCGACCGGGGAAACAGTCGGATTCAGATCTTCGATCAGGACGGGAAGTTCATCGATCAATGGAAGCAGTTCGGACGTCCCAGCGGGATCTACATCTCCAAGGACGACACGCTGTATTCGACCGACTCGCAGTCGGATGAGATGACCAACCCGGGCGTGAAGCGCGGCATCCGGATCGGCAGTGCGAAAGACGGCACCGTCAAAGCCTTCATCCCGGACCCCTCGACCAACCCGGCAATCGCACAGGCCGAAGGTGTGACCGCGGATGCCAAAGGTGACATCTACGCCGCCGGCGTCAGCTCCATGGGGCTACATAAGTTCGTGAAGAAGTAGGGGCTTACCCATAGTCTCGGGCTTGACACCGTGAATTCAGGTGTCTACCATCGCAGTAGCTAAAGACTTGTCCAGGAGGTGGCTAGATGAGAATCACAGGGACATTCCTCATCCTTGGAGCAGCAGCAGTTGTTGCCAGCGCGCAAGCACAGGTCACGTTTACCAAGGACGTGGCGCCGATCTTGCAACAGCACTGTCAATCGTGCCACCGTCCCGACACCTTCGCGCCGATGTCGCTGCTGACCTATGAGGAAGCGCGGCCGTGGGCCAAGTCGATCAAGCAGAAGGTGGTCGCGCGCGAGATGCCGCCCTGGTACATCGACAAAAACGTGGGCGTCCACAACTTCAAGAACGATGTCTCGTTAACTGACCAGGAGATCGCGACGCTGGTGAAGTGGGCCGATGGCGGCGCGACGAAGGGGAACGCGGCCGATATGCCGCCGCCGCGCAAGTTCGACGACGAAGACAAGTGGCACATGGGCCAGCCGGACCTCATCGTACAACTGCCCAAAGACGTCCTGGTGCCCGCTGCCGGCGCCGACCGGTGGATCGATGTGCTTGCCGACTCGGGCTTGACCGAGGACCGGTATATCCGCGGGATCGAGATCCGGACGCTCAAGGGCTTCCGGTCCGTTCACCATGTGACCACATCGATGAAACACGAGGATGATGCCGATGATGGCGACAACGTCCAAGGGACGTTTCTCAATGAGTACGCGCTGGGAAAGAACGCCGACGTGTTCCCCGAAGGCGCGGGCCGCCTGATCAAAGCCGGCACTAAGATTAACTTCAATCTGCATCTCCATTCCACCGGCCAGGAGACTCCAGCGAACGTGGCCCTCGGCCTCTCGCTTTACCCCAAAGGCTACAAGCCCAAGTACATCGAAACCACCGAGAAGGTCGGCGACCCGAAGGATCTCGACATCCCGGCCAACACGGATAACGTACGATTCGACGGCTATCAGACACTCGCCAAGCCGGCTCGGCTTCTGTCGTTTCAGCCCCACCTGCACAATCGTGGAAAGGCTTCCTGCATGGAGGCGATCTATCCTGGCGGGCACAAAGTCGAGACGCTGAGCTGCGTCAACAAGTACCAGTTCGCGTGGCACCTGGTGTATCTCTACGACGAAGACGATCAGCCGCTGCTGCCGGCCGGAACCATCCTGCATATCTCTTCCTGGTACGACAACTCGCCGGGGAACAAGTTCAATCCTGATCCCGACAATCTGATTACCTACGGGCAGCGGACCATCGACGAGATGGGCGGCGCGTGGATCAGCTATTACTACCTCTCCGACGACGAGTACAAGCAGCAAGTCGACGCGCGAAAGAAGAAACTGTCCGCGAAGTCCGAGTAGGCCATGCGCGGGTTCTCGCTGTGGGCCGCCGGACTTTTTGTCGTCGCGACGGCCATCCATCTTAGCGGCCAGGTCCAGTTTGCCAGGGGTCAGAACGTCGCTCCTACATTCGAAGGATGGGAGAAGAACCCTGACGGAACCTATAACATGGTCTTCGGCTACCTCAATCGCAATTACGAGGAGGAAGTCGACATTCCTCTAGGCTCCGAGAACTCCATCACGGTGGGATCCGAGGTGTATGGCGATAAGGGCCAGCCGACGCATTTCTACCCGCGCCGACAGCGATTCCAATTCAGAGTCGTCGTGCCCGCAGATTGGGACAAGAAACAGAAGGTGGTGTGGACGCTGACGTCGCGCGGTCGCACCGACCAGGCCAAAGGGTGGCTCCAGCCGGAGTGGGAACTGAGCCCGGATGTGATCGTCGAGAACATGGGCGGCGGTGTCCCCGACCCCAACAACCAAGCTCCTGTCGTAAAAGTCGACACCGCGCAAACCGTCACCTTGCCGAATCCGGCGACGTTGACCGCCACGGCCACCGACGACGGCCTTCCGAAGCCGTACCGGCGTTCCAATTCCAATCCGGACCGGGATTCGCAGCCGCGCCGGCCCATAGGCGTCCAGATCAAGTGGATTCAATACCGAGGTCCAGGCAAGGTAACGTTTGCCCCGGATTCGAGCCCGGTAGTGCACGGCGAGCCGATTACGCTCACCACCAAGGCGACGTTCAGCGCGCCCGGCAATTACGTACTTCGCGTGACGGCTAATGACGGACAGTTGTTCACGTCACACGACGTCACCGTAGCTGTGAAGCCCTAACTGACTCTCTTGCCGCCCATCACTACTGCGTAGGGAAACAGCCTGCGGTGTCCTGTACGCTGGCCTTTGTAGTTGTCGGCGAAGTCGAAGTCGCCTTCCCGAAATTCCAATACAGCTACGTCCGCGATCGCACCCGTGCGGAGCGTGCCGAAGCTCTTGTACTCCGGGACGGCACGCGCCGCGTTGGCGGTCACGCGCGCAACCACCTGGTCGATAGGCATCCCGAGCAGCAGGAATTTCGACATGACGTTAGGAAGGTTGATCACTTGATCCATCAGCCCCGCTCCCGCAATGTCGGACGAGATGGTGTCGGGCAAGAAGCCCTGTTGCATGGCACGATCCGCCACTTCCCAGGTCCAGTGGGCGGTGCGTCCGTTGCCGAAGTCGAACAGGATCCCGCGCTTCCGCGCCTCGAGTATTTTGGGCAACACTTTGCCGCTGTCGTCCATGATTCCGTGCGGCGGCGGAGCATACATATGGGTGACAATATCGCCCGGCCGGAGCAGAGCGAGGATGTCTGGAAGCGGCGACGCCGTGTCGCCGATGTGGACCATGATGGGAATCTTCAATGGGTCCGCGACCTGGCGGGCTCGGCGAACGGCTTCCAGGTCGTGATCCGCCGCGGCCGAACGCGACAGACGCGCCTTGATGCCGATGATCCAATCGTGCGAGCGCTCGACCGCGCGCCGGGCCGCCGCAACATTGGCTTTCTCGATATCCAGCAGCTCGGTCGCGCCATCGGCCAGCCCACGCCCCGAAATGTTCAGGAGGATCCGCACGCGGTTGGGTGCGCTTTGGGCGGTCTTGAGGATCTCATCGACGTTCTCCGCGCCGCGTGAGCCGCCATCGACCAGAGACGTGACGCCCGTCGAGAGGCACTGTGCCGGCGTCAGTTCCTTATCGGCGACGTGAGAGTGGATATCGATGAGACCGGGCGTGACCAGCTTTCCGCCTGCTTCGATCACTTCCCCGGCGGCGGAAGGGCTGATGTTGGGCCGGATGGCCGCGATCTTCCCGGCGCGAATCGCCACGTCGGCCACACGGTCGATGCGCTGGGCAGGATCGATAACGCGTCCGCCCCTGATAACCAGGTCGTACTCGGCGGCGAATAACCGCGGTGTTCGCGCGAGTAAGAGGGGTGCGGCGGCACTGGCACGAAGAAGCTCGCGGCGGTTTAAGAGTTTCATCTGCGGCAGTATACACCAAACTGCATTTGGTGTATTCTTCCCTGCATGAAGCGATTCCTTCTTCTCGGGCTTGCGCTCACGGCGCCTGCGCGGTCGCAGGGAACTCCGCGCGCGAGCAATATGGACCTGGTCGGCTACAACGACCTGCAGGCCCGCAGCGCCTACCAGCCGGTGATCCAGAAGCAGGGCACGCGCTGGATCGCCTACATCGGCCACCACGGTGGCGAGCAGATGAATACCCTCACCGGAAAGATGGAGCCGAACGGGACTTCAATTGTCGACGTCACGGATCCTCGCAAGCCCGTGTATCTCGCGCATATTCCCGGTGAGCCGAAAGACCGCACGGGAGAGGCCGGTGGAGCGTCCATGGTTCGCGTGTGCAGCGGCAACGATCTCCCGCATGGCGGGAAAGACAAGTTCTACATGCTGCGCAGCTATGGCAACACCGCGCACGAGATGTGGGATGTCACCGATCCGGCCAAACCCGACCGCTTGAACGTCATCGTCAAAGGGCTGGAAGACACGCATAAGAGCTGGTGGGAATGCGATACCGGCATCGCGTACCTGGTCTCGGGCGTGTACGGATGGCGAACGACGCGCATGGCGCAGATTTACGATCTCAGCGATCCCGCCAAGCCCGTGTTTATCCGCAATTTCGGTTTGCCTGGACAGCAGCCGGGAGCGAAGGGGCCCGCGCCCGGCGGCCTGCATGGGGCCGTGTCGACCGGACCGAAGGGCAACCGCGTCTACTTCGCTTTTGACAATTCGCGGGACGGCGTGATCGAAATCGTCGACCGGCAGAAACTCTTGACCGGTCCGCCCGAGCCTACCGATGAGAACTTGCGCTCTCCTGTGATTACTCGCGTCGATCTGCCGGCCGACATGGGTGCGCACAACTTGTTGCCGATGCTTCGCATGCCGCTCTCCGAATTCGCCAAACAAAGAGACGGCAAGGTGAAAGACTTTCTGGTGATGATCGGCGAAACCGTCGCCAACGAATGCCAGGAGAACCGGCAGATGCTGCGTATCTTCGACATCAGCAGCGAAACGAAACCCGTTGGTGTCTCGACGTGGACTGTGCCCGAGGACAGCGGCAACTTCTGCACCGCCGGCGGCCGATTCGGCATGCATTCTTCAAACGAGAACCTCACGCCGGTGTATTACAACCGCGTGGTGTTCGTCGCGCATTTCAACGCGGGCGTGCGCGCCCTCGACGTGCGTGACCCCTATCGCATAAAAGAGATCGGGTATTACATTCCCGCCGTTACCGAAAAGACCGATCAGCGGTGCACCGGGCAGGGCGCCAACCAACGTTGCAAGACCGCGATTCAGACCAACAACGTCGAAGTGGACGACCACGGCTACATCTACGCGGTCGATCGCGCCAATACCGGCATGCACATCCTGGAGCTGACCGGCGCGGCCCGCCAGGCAGCCGATTTCAGCAAAGCGCAGCGTTAACCTAGTCGAGACTGAACACCATCAGCGTTCCCCCGAGGTTCGTATAGTCGGCGAGCGTGGTGGTCAAACCGACTGCTCCTAACCCTTCGGTCCCCTTGGTCAATCCTTCCGCCAGACCGATGGCGGCCCATCCGCCCACGCCGGTGAGAACGGCGATGTACTGCTTGCCCTTGTGCATGTAGGTCATCGGGTTGCCGATGATACCCGAGGGCGCCTTGAACTGATACAGGATCTTTCCCGTGGCTTGATCGGCGGCTTTGAACCAGCCGTCGAGCGTCCCATAGAACAGAACGCCGGCGTCCGTGGTCAGCGGGCCGCTGTAGACCTGGAACATTTCGGGAACTGCCCACTTGGTTTGCCCCGTGACCGAATCAAACGCGATCAGCCGGCCTCGAATATTGCCGTGATCCGCGGGGAACATGCTCAGCGTGGCGCCCACGTACGGGAAGCCGCCGCGGTACTTGACGCTGAAGGCCTGGTAGTCCATGCAGATGTGATTCGTGCCGACGTAAAACAATTTGGTCTTCGGATCGTAGGACGCCGGTTGATGATTCTTGGCGCCCTGCGCCGCCGGGCAGATGTCTTTCACATTGACGTCTTCCTTGGTCATCTTGTCCGGGTTCAGGACCGGTCGTCCGGTCTTCAAATCGATCTCCTTGGCCCAGTTCGTCGTCGAATCGAACTTGTGCGCGCGCAAAAGTTTGCCGTTGCGCCGGTCGAGCAGGTACGAAAAGCCGTTGCGATCGAAATGCGTGAGGGTCGGGATGGTCTGGCCATCGACGACGCTTTCGGTGAGCACGCTCTCGTTAATGCCGTCATAATCCCAGGCGTCGTGAGGTGTCATCTGGTACGCCCACGCGGCCACTCCCGTGTCCGGATTGCGGGCCAGGAGCGTCGTGGACCATTTGTTGTCGCCCGCCCGCTGCGAAGGATTCCAGGTCCCCGGATTTCCGCTTCCGTAGTAAACCAGGTTGAGCTGAGGATCGTAGGTGTACCAGCCCCAAGTGGTGCCGCCGCCGAGCTTCCACTCGTCCTGGTTCCAGGTATTGATGCTGGAGTCCTTGCCCACGGGCTGTTGGGTGGCTCCATCTATTGTCTTGGCGGGATCGAACAGGATGTCCTGGTCGGGACCGACGCTGTTGGCGCGCCACACCAGCTTGCCGGTTTTGAGATCGAACGCACTGAGATAGCCGCGGACGCCATATTCGCCCCCCGAGATACCGACGATCACTTTGTCGTGAACGACGAGCGGGGCCATGGTCATGGTCTGGCCGAGTTGCGGATCGCCGTTCTGCGCGGTCCAAACCACCTTGCCGGTCTTCGCGTCCAGCGCGTAGACATGCGTGTCTAGCGTGGTCACGAGAATCTTCCCGTCGGCGTAGGCGACGCCCTTGTTCACCAGATCGCAGCAAGCTACGGACGGCGAGAACTTGTCTTGCTCCGGGGCGAATTTCCAGACGATCTGGCCCACGTTGTCGAGGTTGATGGCATAGACAAAGTTGGGGTAGGAGCTTTCGAAGTACATCATGTTGCCGACCACCAGCGGCTGCCCCTCCTGTCCTCGGAGCGTGCCGGTGGACATGGTCCAGGCGACGTGCAGCTTGTCGGCATTCTTGGTGTTGATCTGCGTCAGCGTGCTGTGGCGGATCCCGGCGTAACTCCCCAGCGGCAATACCCACTGATTGGGATCCTTGGCATCTTTCTCCAGGGCTTCATCGGCACGCGAGATCCCCACGATCGCGCTGCAGAGTACGATTCCGAGGCTCATCCATTTAATGCGGTTCATGTCGAGATCTCCTTTTTCAATCCTGTTCGGACGCAGGCCTGCCCGAAGGCACCAGCTCGAGGCTTCGTCCTTTTACATACTTGTAAACGTGTACAACGTCTTGTTCACTGAGGAAGCCCGCCCATGCTGGCATGCCCTGTTCCTTCCTCCCAGTCATAGCCACCGAGAGAAACCCTTGCTGCTTCATTCCCGCGGCGAGGGAACGCCGCAGATCCGGTCCCAGTTGACCACCCGTCGCGTCGGTTCCGTGGCAGCGATAACAGTACGAGTTGTAGAGTTGATACCCATGGAAAACATCCTTGGTCACCTTGGGACCCTTGGCATCGACAAACAGCGGGAAGTCGAGTTGGACGGCCGTGCCGTCTTTCAGCGTGTAGGCGTATGTTTGGACCGCCTGACTGGCCGCGGCCGCCGTTTGCGAAAGGATCCACTTCGCGATCTCTGTCCGCTGCGCATCCGACAAGTCCGGATGAGACGTCATGCCACCGCCGCCGTCCCGGATTTTCGCGGCCAGCTTGTCTGGCGCGTCAGTTTGCGCGGCGTAGCGCTTGGCGATTTCGTTATAGGCAGGTCCCACCACTTGGTGATCGACGGCGTGACACGAAGAGCAGTCGCTTGCCTGGATCAGCTTCGGAGCATCCTGTCCCAGGACGGCAATCGTCAACGCGGATGCGAAGATCACGACGACTCTCATTTGAAGCTCACCATCACGCCGCTCTCCGCCAAGATGGAAGTAAGCTCGGCCTGGTGCTTTTCGATCACGTCGTCGAGCCGCTTCTTCAAGGCTTCGTTGCCCTCGCGGACACCCATCGACATGGGAAACGAGTACTGCTCCGGCGCTCCGAGTGCCCGAGTATTCGGGATGGTGACCACTTCCAGGTCCGGATACGCTCGCAGGAATGCACCGATGGCCGGCTGCCAGGTGATCAGGACATCGATCTTTCCGTTCTTGAGGGCCGTGAGCATGACGGCGGGCGACTCGCTGCCTTCGTCGGACACATCGAACGGAACGGCAGTTCCAGGGATCATGCCTCGTATCTTCAATCCATCTTCCGCGGGGGTATCGTGCTCGAAGCCGACCTTCAGGCGCTTCAGGACCGGCGAATCCATATTTGTGATGTCGTACTTTTTGCTCTTGGCGGACACAAAAACATAGGACGAAATGTAATAGGGCCGCGTCGTAAGTTCTTCGCGGCTTCCGTAGGGAATACTCATCACCACGTCGCACTTCCGCGCGTCCAGTGTGGACGACAGGAATTGAGTGAATCCGCCGTGACCGCGATGGCTCGCCCAGGTGTATTCGACTGTTTCCCCAAGTGCTTTCGCCACGGCCCCGGCGATTTTGTTCTCGAACCCTTCGCCGGAGCGGTTCGAATATGGCAGGTAATCCGGGTCCGCGCAGACGGCGAGCGCCATGGCGGGAACCGATAGTCCCAGCCCCATCATCGCCAGTGGGAGGACGCCCCTGAGCTTCATAGGCCTCCCGTCGAGGCTATTGCTTAATGGCATGAGAGTCAAGGGGGTTGCACGGGAATACCGACATTGTTAGAGTTCGTCTCATGGTTATCGAACGATCTCGCCGCGATTTCCTGAAGCAGGCGTCTTTGCTGGCGGCCGCATCCACCAGCATCTTGACGACCGCCCGGGGCGCCGACAGCAAGTACGACGTGGTCGCCGACACCGCGTTCGGCAAGGTTCGCGGCGTGGATGCCGACGGCATCAAGATCTTCCGTGGAATCCCTTACGGTGCGAGTACGGCAGGAAAGAATCGCTTCATGCCCCCGGTCGACCCGGCCAAGTGGTCGGGCGTCCTGGAGACGCGGGAGTTCGGGCATAGCGCGCCACAGACCGAGCCAGGCGCGCGGCGGGCCACGTCGGATATCGCGGTCGCCGCTGCGGGCTTGCCCACGGAAGGCGAGGATTGCCTGGTGCTCAATATCTGGACGCCCGCGGTTAACGACGGTAAGAAACGGCCCGTCATGTTCTGGTGCCACGGCGGCGGATTTTCCAGCGGCTCTGGATCTTCGCCCGGCACCGACGGCGGGAACCTGGCCCGGCGAGGCGACGTAGTCGTGGTCACTATCAACCACCGCCTGAACGTTCTCGGCTTTACCTATCTGGCGGAGTTCGGCGGACCGGATTTTGCGCAATCGGGAGACGTGGGCATGCTCGATATCGTGCATGCGTTGAAGTGGGTCCGCCAAAACATCGGGCAATTTGGAGGCGATCCCAACACCGTCACGATCTTCGGCCAGTCCGGCGGCGGCCGCAAAGTGGGGACGCTGCTCGGCATGCCGTCCGCGAAGGGGTTGTTCCATCGCGCCATTATCGAGAGCGGCCCGACCATCTCGCTGGTGGAGCAGAATCAGGCCACACGCGTCGCCGGTGAATTGCTCGCCAAACTGGGGTTGAACAAGTCGCAGGTGCGTGAGCTGCAGACCCTTCCAGTCGAGAAGATCATGTCGGCTTACTTCGCGGTGACGCGGAGCATGAACGTCGATCAGATGACCATGGGCTTTTCGCCCACGGTGGACGGAAAGGCTGTGCCCAAGCATCCCTTTGCGCCGACTGCGTCGGATGTATCCTCGAGCGTACCGCTCATGCTCGGCTCGACGCGCACCGAGCTGACTTCAGGCGCCAACGCCGAGGCGTTTTCGCTGAACGAGGACGGCTTGAGTAAACGCATACGCGATCTGCTGGGCGATCACGCCAGCCACGTGATCGACGTATATCGCGCGGCCAATCCTGGCGCGACACCTTCCGATCTGTATTTCCTGATCGCCAGCGATAACCGCTACGGCGCGCCGATCATGAAAATCGCCGAGCGGAGGGCGGCGCTGCAAAAGGGTCCGGTGTACTTGTACTACTTCCGGTGGGAGACGCCCATCGATGGCGGACGGCTCAAGTCGCCCCACACGATCGAGATTCCTTTCGCTTTCGACAACATCAAGACCAACCGCATGACTAAGGACAGTCCCGACGCGCCGGCGCTGGCCGATAAGGTGAGCAGCGCATGGATCGCGTTCGCGCGGACCGGCAATCCGAATACTCCCAAGCTTCCGCCGTGGCCGGCGTTCAACCCGAAAGACCGGCCCACTATGGTCTTCAACAATCAGAGTAAGGTGGAGAACGATCCGCTGCGCGAGCAGCGCGTGGCTATGTTCAGCGCGATGAATCTGACGTAGGCAGTTCCGCGCGGCAAATTTATAAGAAAGAGGAGAGTTATGCAAAAACCCGTTTTCTGTCTCTTTTCCGCAATCCTGCTGTCAGTGGTCGCGGCCAGCGCGGCGGAGACTACGCCAATAGTGAGTAAGACCAAGAAGTTCCTCACCAAACCGCTGGTCATCGAAGATCAGGGCAGCTTCTTCATCGGCGGCGTGCCCAAGGTCACCAGCTACGCCACGGTTCCCGGCCCCAATCAGCAGCCGGCTCCCAACCAGATCACGATCGGCCAGATGTACGTGCAGTTCCAGATACCGGCTACGAAGAAGCGCAACGCGGCCCCGGTCATTATGGTGCATGGGTCCACGCACACGGCGGCCTGTCTGGAGTCCACGCCCGACGGCCGCGAAGGCTGGTATCCCTATTTCGTCCGCAAGGGCATCTCCACCTACCTGGTCGACCAGGCAGGGCGCGGACGCTCGGGGTTCGACGAGTCGGTCCTGCATGAGGCTGCGGCCTTGATCCGAAGCGGGGATGTGTCGAAAGGTCTGCCCATGATCCCGGCCTTCGGCAGGATCACCGACAACGGCGCCTGGACCCAGTGGTTCGGCCACCTGATCCCGCCGGGCTCGACCATTCTCAACGGAACTCTGATACGTCACGGCGATCCGGGCGACCCGCCGACCGACGACGCGACGCACACCGACGACTATCGTCCGGCCTACCCGCTCACAGCCGTTGATGCGAAGGTGGTCGCGCGCGCCGGCGCCATCGGTCCCGCGCCCATGGGGCCCAGCAGTGATTTCGCGCTGGAGTATTACAAGCAGTTGGTACCCAATGCGGAGGTCACTCTGCCGGGCTCCATTTGTCCCACATGCGAACCGAAAGAGATCGCCCCGGCCAATACCTGGACTCCGATGGATCTCGCGGACTTGGTCGAAAGGCTCGGCGGAGCAGTTGTCGCCACGCACTCTCAATCCGGAATCATGGGCCATCACATGGTCCGCATTCTGAAGGAACGCGGTCATCTGGACCTGCTGAAGGGCCTGATTACCATCGAGGGATCCTGCTCGCTTCCCAACAGCGGCCTCAAGGCGGAGGACTTCGACAACATCCCGTATCTTGCCTTGAAGGGAGACTACACGGCGACCAGCGAAGTGTGCGACACAACGGTCAAAGAGATCAATGCGCGGCGCGCTGCCGGACATGGAACCGCCAAAGCGGAATACATCAAGCTGGACGAGCTGGGAAACCCCGTCTTTAAGGGCACGACGCACATGATGATGCTCGGCACCAACAATCTCGAAGTTGCCGATGTCATCCTGAACTGGGCGGATGAGAACATCACTTCGAAGACCAAAAGGACTAAGAAGTAGCAAGTCCCCGAGGCTTTGACAGGTTCCACTCCCGCTACACTGAATGGAGGCGCGACCGCCCGTCGTGCTATCCTGATAATCGAGTTCTGGTAGAGGAGCGAGGGCCACCAGTACCTCGGCGCGCAATTCCGTGGATCCGGAGCGCCGGGCGAAAGGGGCAGCCTCGCCGAAATCGATGCGCCGGATCTAAGGCGCTACGGTTGGTGAACACGGCTAAGACCGGTTCACTGTCATTCGACTTGGTTTTGCCGGGCCGGATGGAGCGCTATCGGGAAGTGGTCACAGCCCTCTCCTGGCTGTCTCTATTTATACGAGGCAGCGCGTCTCCTGAAAAGCCCTCAATGGTTATTGAGCATGGACCCGTTTCAGCTAACGCGCGCGCTTATCGACATCGACTCAGTCACGCCCAATGAGGAAAAGGTCGGGCAGGTCCTGTTCGATCACCTCACGGCTCTCGCCGCGCGTACGGGCGGCCGGGCCGAAAAATTCGAAGTCGAGCCGCATCGCCATAACGTCCTGGCGCACTGGGGCGATCCCATCGTTACCCTGTCGACCCACATGGATACCGTGCCGCCGTTCTTCGCCTCGCGCGAGGATTCCGAGTTCATCTGGGGGCGCGGCGCGTGCGATACCAAGGGCATCATCGCGTCCATGATTCACGCCGCCGAGGCGCTGGTGACCGATGGCGTCCGCGGCATCGCCTTGCTTTTCGTCGTGGGTGAGGAGCGCAATAGCGCCGGCGCCTATGCCGCCGCCAAAAACCCGCGCGGCAGCCGTTATCTGATCAACGGCGAGCCCACGGAGAACAAGCTCGCGCTGGGTTCCAAGGGCGCCTTGCGTTACGAGATTATCGCGCAAGGCCGCATGGCTCATTCCGCTTATCCGCATCTGGGGGAGTCGGCTATTGAGAAACTGCTTGACGCGCTCGAACGCATCCGCCGCATTCCCATGCCCAGCGATGCAACTCTTGGCCCCAGCACGCTGAACATCGGTACGATTCAGGGCGGACGAGCGCCCAACATTATTCCGGATCATGCCCGCGCGGAGGTATTTGTCCGCCTGGTCGATTCTGGCGATAGCCTCCGCGCCGCCGTGGCCGAGGCATCGCGCGGCGTGGCCGAGGCGAAAGAAGTTCTGTACATCCCTGCCGTGCATCTAGGTTCGGTGGATGGTCTCGAAACCACCGTTGTGTCCTACACCACCGATATTCCGGCCTTCAACGGAGCCTGGGGCAAGCCCTTTCTGTTGGGGCCCGGCAGCATCCACTTTGCGCACACTGCCGAAGAGCGGATTCCCAAGGTGGAACTGGTGGAAGCGATTGGGATCTATCAAAAATTAGTGAGGCGATTATTACAGCCATGAGCAAGAATTATCGAGTAGCGATCGCAGGAGCCACGGGAGCCGTGGGCGTCGAGTTCCTGCGCTGCCTGGAGCAACGGCGATTCCCGATTGCCAGCCTGCGCTTGCTGGCGTCGGCGCGGTCTCGCGGCAAGAAGATGAGGTTCGAAGGCCAGGAGATCGAGGTGGAGGAGCTCACCGAGCATAGCTTCGCCGATGTCGACATCGCTTTCTTCAGCGCGGGCGGATCCATCTCGAAGAAGTTCGGGCCGATTGCGGCGAAGGCGGGAGCCGTGGTCATCGACAATTCTTCGGCGTTTCGCATGGACCCAGCCGTGCCGCTGGTGATTCCGGAAATCAATCCCCAGGCCATGTGCGTGCATCAGGGGATCATCGCGAATCCCAACTGCTCCACCATCATCGGCATCACGCCGCTGTGGCCCATCCATCGGGTCAATCGTATCCGGCGCTTGATTGCCGCGACGTATCAGGCGGCTTCCGGAGCGGGCGCCGCGGCCATGGAGGAGCTGACCGAGTCCACGCGCGCATATCTGGCCAACCAGCCATATGAGAACACCGTGCTGCCACATCCCTACGCATTTAATTTGTTCAGCCACAACACCAAGATCGATCCGGTGACCGGCTATAACGAGGAAGAAACCAAGATGGCGCGGGAAACTCAGAAGATCTTCGGTGACTCGGAAATTCGGGTGAGCGCCACATGCGTACGCGTGCCCGTGCTTCGGGCTCATTCCGAAGCGCTCACGATCGAGTGCGAGCGGCCCATCACCCCGCGCGAAGTAACAGCGTTATTGTCGAAGGCGCCGGGCGTTAAGATCGTCGACGATCCCGAGAAGAATTACTTCCCGATGCCGCGCGATGCGTCCGGGCAGGATGATATCCTGGTCGGCCGAATCCGCCAAGACACCAGCGACCCTTCCGGGAAATCGATTGCCCTGTTCGTCGCGGGCGATCAGTTGCTCAAGGGAGCGGCGCTCAATGCAGTGCAAATCGCCGAAGTGCTGGTGCAGCAGGGAGGAGTACACGGCGCATGATTGTGATGAAGTTCGGCGGGACTTCAGTGGAGTCCGCCGAAGCCATCGCCCGAGTAGCGGGCATCGTGCGTGCGCGGCTGGCCCGCAAGCCCGTGGTCGTCGTGTCGGCGATGGGCAAGACCACTAACAAGCTGTTGGCGATCGCCGCGGATGCGGTGGCTGGCGAACTCAAGGCCGCGCTGGACAAACTAAACGAACTGCGCGAGTTCCATTTGCGCGAATCGGCTGGTTTGGATACCGACGATATTGTCGAGGCCTACTTCCAGGATCTGGACGCGCTGGTGCGCGGCTTGGCGGTGATGCGCGAGCTGACCCCGCGCGCCACCGACGCGATTTCCGCTTACGGAGAGCGTATCTCCAGCTTGATTGTCGCTGCGCATCTTCGCCGCTGCGGCATCCACACCGCACATGTCGACTCCCGCAGCGTCATCGTCACCGACCGCCGACACACCCAAGCCGCGCCGGTGTTCGAGGAGACCAATCGCAGGCTTCGGGAAACGCTCGTGCCGATGTTGGACCATTCTGTCGTCGTGATGGGGGGCTTCATCGCAGCTACCGAGGACGGCGTCACGACAACGCTAGGTCGCGGCGGATCGGACTACACTGCCTCGATCGTCGGAGCGGGCATCGGTGCGGAGGAAATCCAGATCTGGACCGACGTCGACGGCATGCTCACGGCCGATCCGACCGTACTTCCTGGTGCGCATCGCGTGAAAGTCTGTTCGTTCACCGAAGCCGCGGAGCTCGCGTATTTTGGCGCCAAAGTGCTGCATCCCGCCACCGTGCTGCCCGCCATCGAGAAGAACATTCCGGTGCGGATTCTCAACTCCCGCCGGCCCGAAGTCGAAGGGACGCTGATCGTCTCCGATCCGCCGCCCTGTTCGACTCCTATCCGGTCCATCGCCTGCAAGCGCAATATCACGCTGCTGAACATTGTTTCCACGCGCATGCTGATGGCCCACGGTTTCCTGCGGCGTATCTTCGAGGTGTTCGATCGCTACGAAACGTCCGTGGACATGCTCGCTACATCCGAAGTCAGCGTCTCATTGACCATCGACAATACGCGCTCGCTGACGCCGATCCAGGCCGAGCTGGAAGCCTTCGCCGAAGTCTCGATCGAAGAGAATCTGGCGATTGTCTGCATGGTAGGCGAGAATATCCGTCACTGCGACAATGTATCCGCTCGCGCTTTCGCCGCTTTGGCCGGCATCCGGCCGCGCATGGTATCGCAAGGCGCTTCGCAGTTGAATTTGAGCTTGGTGGTGGCCGCGCCGGACCTCCAGCGCGCGGTAGAATCGCTCCACCGGGAGTTCTTTCGAACTCCAGATCCGGCTTCATTCGAATAGGAGACGTTTACGAAACTCGCGATTATCGGTTACGGGAAAATGGGCAAGCTGATCGAGCAGCTTGCGCCGGAGTACGGCTTTACGATTCATGCGCGCGTCGACGTTGGCTACGATCCGGGGTCACTAAAAGGTTCCGATGTGGCGATCGAGTTCAGTACTCCTGACGCGGCGCTCGGGAACATCGAAGCTTTGGCCGCGTTGGGCATTCCGACCGTAGTCGGAACCACTGGCTGGCTGGAGCACATGGATCGGGTGCGAACCGCTATCGACAAAGGCGGCTCGGGACTGGTCTGGGCCGCGAATTTCTCGATTGGCGTGAACGTATTCCTGCGCGCGGTGCACGAGACTGCACGGTTGCTGGCCAACGAGCCGGCGTATGGCGCGTGGGCCTGGGAAATCCACCACCACACTAAGAAGGATGCGCTCTCGGGGACGCTGCTGGCGCTGGTGAAGGAGATGAAGGCTGCCGGGTATGACCGCAACATTGATACCAGCTCCAATCGGGCCGGAGCTCATCCCGGAACGCATGAGATCGGGTTCGATTCCGCCGCTGACACCATCACGCTGCGTCACACGGCCCGCAGCAGGGAAGGGTTTGCGCGCGGCGCTTTGAAAGCGGCGCAATGGATTCCAGGCAAGAAGGGCGTGTTTGAGTTTAAGGAGATTCTATGACCACGTTTACAGGATGCGGCACCGCGTTGGTGACTCCGTTCCGTAAGGACCAGTCGCTCGACGAACAAAGTCTGCGAAAGTTGGTCCGCAGGCAGATCCAGGCTGGAATCAGTTTCCTGGTTCCCTGCGGGACCACTGGCGAAAGCCCGACCCTTACGCGCGCCGAGCATCTACGCGTGGTCGAAATCACGCTCGAAGAAGCCAAGGGGAAGGTGCCCGTCCTTGCGGGCGCGGGCGGCTACAATACCGCGGAGGTGATCGAGATCGCCACAGAGTTGAGGCACATGGGTGCGGACGGCATCCTGTCGGTCACGCCCTATTACAACAAGCCCACGCAAGAGGGTCTGGTCCAGCATTTCAAAGCCATCGCCAAAGCCGTTTCCCTGCCGATCGTGGTGTATAACATTCAGGGACGCACCGGGGTCAATGTCGAGCCTGCCACTCTCAAGCGTCTGGCGGAAATCGAAAACATCGTCGGCGTTAAGGAAGCTTCGGGAAACATCGGCCAGATGGCCACCGTGCTCCACCTGCTTCCGGAACCGTTCATCGTCCTGAGCGGCGATGACGCCATCACCATTCCGCTGATCGCGCTCGGCGGCCGCGGAGTGATTTCAGTCGTAGCGAACGAGATTCCAGCGGAATTCAGCAAGTTAACAAAGCTTGCTCTCGCGGGCGATCTCGCCGGCGCACGCGGCCTCCAGCGACAATGGTTCGCTCTGATGGAAGTGAATTTCTGCGAGACGAATCCTGGCCCAGTGAAGGCGGCGATGGCCATGATGGGATTACTGGAGCCCGTTTTCCGGTTGCCGATGGTTCCGCCCTCAGAGGCCAATCGCGCGAAAATCGAAGCCGTGCTGAAGTCCTCCGGCTTGCTCGCAGCCGCCCGGAGTTCGCATGCAGACTGAGATCGAACTTCTGTTCGACCAAAAACCTACCGTTTACACCGAAGAACATTTCGCGCTGTTCGCCCGTCTTAAGGACGCGCTGAATACGGGCGCGGTACGAGCCGCCGAGCCAGATTCATCCTCGAAAACCGGCTGGCGCGTCAACCCGTGGGTCAAGAAAGGGATTCTGCTGGGATTTCGCATGGGCGGAATTGTCGACATGTCGGTGGACGCGACCCGCCAGCCGTTCTTCGACAAAGCCACATGGCCGGTGAAGCGGATCACGGCCTCGAGTGGCGTCCGCATTGTGCCGGGCGGCTCCAGCATCCGCGACGGCTGCTTCATCGGCAAAAGCGTGACGTGCATGCCTCCGATGTATATCAACGCGGGAGCGTGGGTGGGCGACGGCACCATGGTCGATTCGCACGCGCTGGTAGGAAGCTGCGCCCAGGTTGGAATGCGTTGCCACATCTCCGCTGCGGCGCAGATCGGCGGCGTGCTCGAACCCGTCGGCGCGCTCCCGGTAATCATCGAAGACGACGTGCTGGTCGGCGGGAACTGCGGAGTCTATGAAGGCACCGTGGTCAAGCGCCGAGCCGTGCTCGGAAGCGGCGTGATCGTTACGCGCTCGACGCCGGTTTACGACGTGGCTCGCGGCGTGGTCCTTTCTGCCCAGGGCGATGATCCTCTGGTGATTCCCGAAGGCGCGGTCGTGGTCGCTGGCTCGCGCGCCATCACCAGCGGCAAGGGAAAAGAGTGGGACGTATCGTTGTACACCCCAGTGATCGTGAAATATAGGGATGAAAAAACGGACTCGCGCGTCCAACTGGAGGACTTGCTCAGATGAAAACTGTTGCCTTCTTGCTGCTACCTTTGCTCCTGCTGGGAGCCGATCTCGAGTTCAACAAGGACGGTCAGCTCGTGCGCCCCAAAACCTATCGCGAATGGATCTTCCTGAGCTCCGGCGTGGGTATGAACTACGGCACTGGTCCTCTGCCGTTTGGCAATGTGTTCGTCGAACCGTCGGCTTATCGTAAGTTTGTTGAAACCGGGAAATGGCCGGACAAATCTATTTTCGCTCTCGAAATTCGGCAGCCCGCTACGGAAGGCTCCATCAATAAAGGCGGCCAATACCAAACGAACCTTCTTGCCGTTGAAGCCGCGGTGAAAGATACAGCTCGTTTTAAGGACGGATGGGGTTACTTTGCATTTAACGGCAACGCGACCACCGCTAAGGTGTTAGGGCCCGAAGCTGGGTGCAATGCCTGCCACAGCGCGAACGCGGCGGTGGAGCACACCTTCGTCCAGTTCTATCCTACGCTCCTCGAAATCGCGATCGCCAAGGGCACGTTGAACCCTTCGTACAAGCCGCCCGATCAGAAATAACTAGCGCTCCGTCAGCACGTGAAGTGTCTGTTCCGCCGATTGCCGCCACGTAAATAGGCGCGCCCGCTCGCGACCCGTCTGGGCCAGCCGATCCCGCAAAGGAGCGTCGTTCATCACCCTCTCGATCCCGGCCGCGATCGCATCCTCATTCAAGGGATCGAAGAACAGTGCGGCGTCGCCGGCCACTTCGCGCAGCGGCGGGATGTCCGAGCACGCGACCGGAACTCCAGCCGCCAGCGCCTCGAGGACCGGCATCCCGAAGCCTTCGAACATGGATGGATATACGAATGCTCGGGCGCGCTCGTAGAGCGAGTAAAGTTTCTCGCGAGGCACCCACCCGGTGATTTGCACGGAATCCTGCAAGCCCATTTCTTCGATCAGCCGCTCGATCGTCTCCGTATGGAAGCCGCGCAGGCCCGCCAGGATCAGCGGGAAATCGCGCTCTTTGCGACCGTAGGCCCGGATCAGCCGGGGCAGGTTCTTGTGCGGATGGAGCGTCGACACGCACAGTAAATACGACTCCGTGTGCGATCGGTCCAGGCGGGAGAACGCCGGCTCGACGCCGTGCGCGATGACCGACACGCGCTCCTTAGGGATGCGTTCCTTCAGGAAGCGATAGTAGCGCAGCAGATCCGAACGAGTCGCCTCCGAGACCGCGATCAGCCGGTCCGACCGGTGCACTGCCGCCCACAAGAGCATTCGCCAAAACGGCAGATCGAACCAGCGGAAGTTTTCCGGGTGACGCTTGTGCTGCAAGTCGTGGAACACCGTCACCTGCCGGCAGAGCGAGAAAACCGGCGCGGTGAATCCGGGATTAAACAGCGCGTCCAGCCGGTAGCGGGCCGCTTCGAACGGCAATACGATCTGTTCCCACAAGATCCGGGCCGGACGAAAACGTGCATAAACGGCTTGCGGCTTCCAATGGAAATTCGCCTGTTTAGGAACCAGGTCCGATTGCGTTTCGAGGTTTGTAAAGACCAGATACTCATTGACCTGGTCGATCTCCGCCAGCGCCGCCAGAAGCTCGCGCAGGTAAATCTCGGTTCCGCCGACTCCGCCCGGAATCAGGTACAACGCGTTCACCCCGATCCGCGCCATGCCGTTACTGGCTCACTCCGGCCAGGGCCTCCCGTGCGACGGAATTATAGGGATTGAGCGCCAGTGCCCGCCGGTATTGCCCGACCGCAGCCGCGTTGTTTCCGGTTGCCTGGAAAATCTTGCCTCGGTATACGTAGGTCATCTCGAAGCGCGGGTCGATGGTCTCAGCCTGATCCAGAGCTGCCAGAGCTTCCTGCCACTTGCTGTGTTTCGCGTACACCATGCCGATTTGCGACTGGACGTGGGCGCTGCGCTCCAGCATCGACGCCTGTTGCAGCTTCACAAGGGCATCCTGCCACTTACCGGCGCAGTCCAGAGCCAATCCCCAGTCCAGCAATAGGTCGAACCCAGGCGGCGCAAGCTGCGAAGCCACCTCAAAATTCTCCGCGGCTTCCGGGCATCTGCCCGCTTCCGAGAACGCATAAGCAACTTGAAAACGCGGACGCCATTTCCGCGGAGACTTGATGGCCGCGTCCTGCCATAGCGCCACGGGGCTGGCCCACACCGCGCTGCGCTGATAAGTCAGCACCGAGCACACGGCGACGATGGCCGCGCCCGCCCAGACCACTCGCGATGCCTTTAATCGTCGCAGGAACTCCAGGCACACCAGTTCCAGGCCCAGGAAGGGCAGATACAGCCGCCGTTCCGCCGCTACATCGCTAATTGGGATGAAGGACGATGTCGGCGCCAGAAGCAGCACAAATATGAACACTCCGAACGCGGCCAGCGGCCAGCGTTTTCGATAAATCCACGCTGCGGCGATCAGGGCAATCAGCGCCGCCAACCCGAAAATCGCGCCGTGGTCCAGAAGGCCGCGCGATACAGCCACGTCCGGATCCACGTTCTGCCCGAAGGGCAGGAAAAAGAATCGCACGTAGGTCCAGATCACGCGGCATTGCGTGAAGAAATAGCTGGTTGGGGTTAGTCCGGGTACATGGAATCCAACCGTGGTAGCGCTCTTGAGCACACCCCAGACCGCGAACGCGCCCAAAGCCCCCGCTACCGTCAGCATTCCGTATAGCACGCCGTTCCTGCGAATTCCTCCCAACCTCCAGTAATAGTCGGACAGCAGTAGAAGCGCGGCCAGCGTTAGGGTGTGCTCCTTGGTGCTGATGGCAGCGGCGAAAAGTACCACGATCGCGAGCGATCGCAAGAAAGTCATCGATTCCGTGCGGCGGTACAGGAAGATCGCGAACGCCGAGAAAAAGAACAGCACGCTCAAAACTTCTGACCGGCTCGCGACATAGGCCACCGACTCGGTCTGGAGCGGATGCAGTAGGAACACTGCGCCCGCGATCGTGCTCAGAACGGCTCGCACTCGGCCCGTTGTCCCGCTCAACTCCAGCAGGCGCGCCGCGACGAGCGCAATCGCCAGCGATCCCAGGAAATGCAGGAACACATTGGTCACGTGGTATGCATACGGCTCGACTCCACTCGACTGGAAGTTCAGCCAATAGCTGAAATACAGAAGCGGCCGCAAGCCCGTGATCCAGCCCCGCAGTGCGGTCTGCGCGGCATTGGGGTCCATGAACGGAAGATAGCGATCGTCCAGAACGAATGCGCCGCTAAGCGCCGGACCGTAGACCTCCAGCACCACAAACAGGCCGGCCAGCGCGGCGGCCCACGGCCACCAGGCTCGCTTCGGTTTCAGCGTTTCTGCGGCGGCCGTTTTTTCAGCGTGCTGCTTGCGTTTGGGTTTCTTCATTCAAAGCTTTTTCACTGAATGTTTCTTTTTTCGCTTAAGGCATCCAGGCGAAATTCAAGAATCGCCACCTGCTGCGCCAAGGTAATGCTGGAGTCCTTCAGCCCCGAGATCCGCAGAGACAACCGGTACAGCACCACCAGGAAGGCCGCGCCCGCGATCATGGCGAGGGCGATGAAACTGTCCGATATGCCGAGCGCCGCCGCCATCCAATCGTCCAGCGTCCTCCAGCGCGCCAGTATCAGGAGCACAGTGCCCGCGAGCAGCCAGCTCACCGAATACTCCACACGGATATGCGCGCGCCGAACCGAACTCAGCACCCACACAATCAACACCAGGCTGAAGACGGCGACCACGTCAAAGAGCCGATCCATAGTTTATTTTCTCCGTCCTTCAAACTTCAAAACGTTCACAAACACGCCCAGCAGCACGTGGATCATGTAGTACAGCGATTTGACCGCGGTGATGGTGCTCCGGCCCGTGCGGCGCGGCCGGAACCGGCAGGGTACTTCCACGAACCGGAACCGCTTGCGCTGCAGCACCACCAGCGCTTCGATCTCCGGGTATTCCAAAGGAAACGTCGCGGAAAACAGAGCCAGCGCCGTGCGATTGACGCCCACGTACCCGGACGTGGGATCCCGCACGGGCCGTCCCAGGATCGGACGCAGCATCGCTCGAAAGAACAGGATGCCGGCTGCCCGCAGCAAGCTGGTATGCGCTCCATTCTCGTCCACGAAGCGCGATCCGATCACCATCTCGCAATCGCCCTGCTCCAGCGCTTTGAGGACGGTGGGAATATCGCGAGGATCGTGCTGCCCGTCGCCATCGACGCGGATCACGTAGTCGTAACCGAGTTCGTACGCCAGACGATATCCTGCCTGGACGCAGCCCCCCAGGCCGAGATGATGCGGCAAGGCCAGCACCTGCGCGCCGGCTTTGCGCGCTTCGCCGCGCGTCGAATCCCTGGAACAATCGTCCACTACCAGGATGGGAGTCGCGGGCACGGTGGAACGCACCTCTCCCACCACGCCGGCGATCGCGCCTTCTTCATTGAACGCCGGAATCAGGACCAGCAGCCGCTTCGCACTTTGATTGACAGCCGAAGTCACAGCGCGGCCACCTGCCGGACGGTGATCGAGTGCCGCTGGAGTAGTGCCCGAAACTCGCCTGCGCTGATCCGCCGCGTGGCTCGGATCCGCCGCCGAGCCGCGAGCAACACCGGTAATCGGAACAATGCGGCCAAGTTCGCCCGGATCACCAGGAAGGGCAGCAGCGCCGTCGAGTGACCTGCCTGACGGTATTCACCCGCTATGCCCCGTCCAGATATCAAAGCAGCCAAGTGCCAGAAGTAGCGCGCCACCGATGCGAACGGCGCGGCCCACAACATGCCGGCAGGGAAGTTCTTCACGATCGTATACAGCCGGTTCCGTTCCACGTAGTATGCCTTGAGCGGCGAGGCGCGCCCGGCCGAGTGCGAATAACGATGCTCCACCGCCGCCCCCGGCACATAGCGGCAGCCCCAGCCGGCCCACTGCGCCCGCAGGCCCAGGTCTGTGTCCTCGCAGTACAGGAAGAAACTTTCGTCGAAAAGCCCGATTTCTTCGAGCATCGCGCGGCGATACAACGCCGCTGAGCCACTCGGTAGAAGCGCATCTTTCGCGTTTGCCAAAGCGATCTGGGGCCGTTGTTTGCTGGACCCATCGGAGGCGATCAGCATGCCCGCCGAATCGAGCTTGCCGGTTCCAGCCAGCCGCACTTCTGACGCGAACATCCCTGTTCGCGGATGGGCTTCCGCGTCCGCCAGTAGCATTTCCAGCCAGTGCGGATCTGCCACCGCGTCGTCATTGAGCGTGGCCAAGTAGGGAGCAGTGGAGGCGCGAAACGCCTGGTTCACGGCAGCGCCGAAGCCCACGTTGCGCTGATTCGAGATCACTCGCATGCGCGGCGAAACATGGGCACCCCAGGCCCCGACGCGCCCGGTTCCGCTGTTGTCGATGACTATCACCTCGAACTCGTCCACAGTTTGCGATTCCAGTGCCCGCAGGCACGCCTCCAGCACCTCGCCGGCGGCCAGCGTCGGCACGGCTACCGTAACTTTCGGAGCCCGCACAGGGCCGGCGCGGCCCTTCGCCTCCTCAGAAACCGGTCCTAGTCCGGCCGCGCCAGGCTCCGTTGTGCGGGCGAACTTCGTGGGAGGCAAGAAATGATTTTAACGTACAACCACGAGTGGATTCGTCTCTTCAGGCGTTTCCACAGGGCCATCGTCAGGTAGATACCGCGTGTCGAGAAGACGATCCGTCTGGATGTTACCCATGGCAGAAAGCAGAGATTCCTTCAACCGTGGATGCTCCTTTTCCAACTCGCCCACCATGTCGCGTAGCGAGCGTCGAACGGTCCCAGTCTTCTGCGAGCATCCGCACGGGATGACCGGCGCTCCCAGTGATTCGGCGAAGCGCGTGGTAATGTCCTCGGTTACGAACACCAGTGGCCGTATGAGCCGGAAATCCCTCTTGCTCGACCACGTGACCGGCGGCAGCGCGCTGATACGGCCGGTGAAGAGTGCGTTGCGCAGGAACGACTCGCAGAGATCGTCAGCGGTGTGGCCGAAGGCGATCACGTTCGCGCCCAGCTCGCGCCCGATCTGATAGACCGCCCTTCGCCGGAAGCGGCTACATAAATCGCACCCGTGATCCGGCTGCTCGTCGATCAGGCGGATCGACGGATTGTCGCGATGCAGCGTCCAGTCGATGCCGCGAGCCTTGAGATATTCGCCCATCGGCTCGATCGGGCGCAGGAATTTGCCTTGTTCTACCGTGAACGCGCATACCGTGAACTGGACCGGCGCGCGATCGCGAAGCAGAATCAGCGCCTCGAGCATCGTCAGAGAATCCTTCCCGCCCGAGAGCGCCACCGCCACGCGATCGCCGTCGCGAATCATCTTGAAACGCGTGACAGCCTCCCCGACTTTGCGCAGCAGTGTTTTTTCGAGATCCAAGCCTCTATTATCGCTCCCACAGCTCGGAAACCACTAACGAACCCTGGTTGGCGTTTGTAAGTCGAAATCCATACGATCGCAGGATCGGCCGATGGTCCACCAGCTTGCGAGTCTTGAGCCCGGTAGTGATCCGGAAGAACAAGTATAAGAAGCGCACCAACAGCCGCGCCGCAAACGAGGAATCGCGAAATTCTGACACGACCCATTGTGCGCGAGGCTTAGTAGATGCGGTGATCCGCCCGATCAACACGTCCAGTTCGTCCGCCTCAAAGCAGTCGAAGAAGAAGTGCGTGGCGATCAGATCGTATTCGCCATGGCGAAACTCCACGGTCCGCGCGTCGGCCTTCTGATAGTCCACCCGCTCAATGCCCGCCTTCTGTCGAGCCAACTCGAGCATGCGGCCGCTCAGATCCACATAGTCCGCGCGCGCCAAGGCGTTTCGCCGCAGCAGCTCTTGCAGGAACCGGCCATCTCCGTCGCCCAGGACCAGAGCCCGCCGCGCGTTCGCGATCTCCGGAAGAAACCAGCGCCGCCGCCGTTCGAGCGCACCTCCCATGCCCAGCCGTTCGATCCACCAATAGTGCGGCGCAATCAGATCGCAATTCATGTGACGATTGGTAGAAACACGATCGGCGTCAGCAAAACCACGTCCGCCAGCACCCGCAATGCCTCCGCCGAATAACGCCCGCGCAACCTGTCCAGTAGCACCAGGCCAAATGCCCCTGCGGTTTCCGCGCCGCCCAGAATCGGTCTGTGATCTCGAAGCAGGAACGCCGCGATCAGAGCCACTAGTCCCGCCGCGACCATCACCGGTGGCCGAAGCTCGTGGCCGTGCTCCCAGTCGTCGATGGCAGCGCAGTTCATCCAGCACAAGCCGGAGAACAGTAGGATCGCCAGAACGTCGCTCGTGGTCCGCACTCCGGGCCAGGCGGCCAGCGAGGCTCCCAATCCAAACAGCACCGCGACAGCGGACTCTTTCGAATTTGCGCGCCGGAACAACCCCATGTGGACCGCGGCCAGATACAGTCCGGTTCCCGAAGCAACCGCCGCGCCTTCGATAAACAATGGTCCTGGAAGCCGGCTCCAGGCCAACCATGCGCCGGTCCCGAGTGCTGCGATCCACACGGGCAGCACCGCGCGCCAGTGCCGGCGATAGAATTCGTGGCGAGGTTGCTCAATCGATCCCCGCCAGGCATCCAGCGTACGGTCCGCCACGTAAATCAGCCACACTGCCACCGCCAACAGCGCGGCCGGAAGCATGCCCAGGCTGCCGTGAAAACAGCGCACAAACAGGAGTTGCCACAACAGCGCCACGATGGGCGCGTCCAGACTCAACAGATTCGGCCACAGCCACGGCCGGGAATGCATAGCTACTCCTATCTTAGGAGGTCTGATTCCACAGCCGGATAACCCGCGTCTCGCGCTCAAAGCCGAGCACGCTCACCGAAGCCGTGGACAGCGCCAGCAGCCGTCCGCCCGCAGGTTCCAAGCCGATCCATCGGGCCGCCAATATTCGCGACAAGTGTCCGTGCCCGAACAAAGCGACATCTCCACCCGCCGACAGTGCATGTGAGATAACCCGTTCCGCCCGCGTCGCGACTTGATCCACGGTCTCGCCATGCGGCGCCACGCCGGTCCAGACCGTCCATCCCGGAACGCGCTTCTGGATCTCAGGAGTCGTCAAGCCCTCGTAGTCGCCGTAATCCCATTCAATCAAGTCCTCATTGATCTCCGGCGTCAAACCCACCAGACGGCATGTGTCAACAGCGCGCTTCATGGGGCTCGAAAGCACCAGTGCGAACGACTGCTTCGCCAGCATGCGCTTGAGACTTGCGGCCTGCCGCTCGCCTTCCGCCGTAAGCGGCAGATCCGTACGCGACGTATGCTGTCCCGACCGGCTCCATTCCGTCTCGCCGTGCCGCACCAGCCAGATTTCCGAAGGCATTTTCATACTGTAGCCGGTTAAGATAGCCGGTTAAGATAGAGAGTTGATTCCCGCCTTAATCGAATTCGAGAACGTCTCTGTCATGCGTGGCGAGACGCTCGCGTTGAAAGAAGTTTCCCTGCGAATCGGCCTCGGCGAGCATGTTGCGATCCTCGGACCCAATGGCTGCGGCAAATCCACGCTCATCAAGACCATCACCCGCGAATGCTATCCGCTGGTGCGCGAAGGCTCGTCCGTGCGCATTATGGGCCGCGACCGCTGGAATGTCTTCGAGCTGCGCAAGCTCCTCGGCATCGTGTCGAGCGACCTGATGGCCAGCTGCACCCGCGACGTCACCGGCCGCGATATCGCGCTATCCGGTTTTTTCTCGAGCATCGGCATCTGGCCGCATCAGCAGGTCACTCCGGAAATGCACAAGAAGGCCGAAGAAGCCCTGGCGATGCTCGAAGTCTCGCACCTCGCCGACCGTTTCACCGACGAGATGTCGTCCGGCGAAGCCCGCCGTGTTCTGCTGGCGCGGGCTCTAGTCCACGATCCGCACGCCCTGATCCTGGACGAGCCGTCCACTGCCCTGGATCTTTTCGCCCAGTATGAGCTGCGCCTCATCTTCCGCAAGCTGGCGCAAGCCGGCATTGGATTGGTGATGGTGACCCACCATCTTTCCGATCTCATTCCGGAGATTGACCGCGTGGTGTTGATCGATCGCGGCCGCATCGTCGCTGACGGGCCCAAGCGCGAGATCCTGGTCGCGTCACGCCTCTCTGAGCTGTTCGGCTTGCCGCTGGATCTGACCGAGAGGGATGGTTATTACAATCTGTGGTAACGCCGGGCTCCAGCCCGGCCATCGCCCGCGCCCAGTTACTTCTTTTCCCGATCTGTGCGCTGGCAGAGGAAGCCGAAACTGCGCGTTAGCATGGGAGTGGCGATAGGCGCGCCGGGGAATGCCAGACAACAGTGAGAAACTACTGGAGAAGCTTAAGGCCAAAAACTATGGATTGGTTGGCTTTCAATCTCTGCATAGGCAGCTCGAAATTGCACACGCCCGGGTGTTACGCAGGACGCAGGACCTCGAGGCACGTGTTGGGCCGCACGTCGCAGAAGGGACCCCGTTCAACGTCAACGATTGGAAAGCGGAGGGCTTCCTTCTAATCGACGTCCTGAAGCTCGATGTCGAAACCGTTTATACAATAGCGGCCGATATCTTGAAGCTTGGCTGTATTCTTTTGCCCCTAGCGGAGGCTCAGAAACTTGAGCGAGAGCCGCACTACAAACACGTGCAATACCTCAGGAACAGCGCAGTTCGCCACGCACTGAACAAGTTCAGCGGGGATCCACATAACGAATTTCAATTCGACCCGCAGAAGGGGCTAGTCCTCAAAGCTGGTAGCCCGTACGCAACCCGAGAAGACCAAGGGTATCTTCGCAACTACGACGAACTCGCCAGGTTATTCGACCGCTACGATCTGACGCCGCAGAAGTTCAACGCACGGTGGAGGGAACTTGTAAAACATCGAGGGTAGACTAGAGCCGGCGTCGAATGCAAACTAGACTCGCTCGGATCGAGTTGCGACTAGTGTGGGTTATTCTCGAATCCAAATGGCCGAACCCCACTGACTCTTGCCCAAGACTTCACAGCCCTCTTGGTCCACTTCGTCGCCCATCTTGCCTTCTATGCGGTCCGTGGTCACGGAGGTTAGCTCTACGGCGAAAGTCCATTCGCACGTTCTGGTCAAGGTTCCAGCCGGTACGGTCGCTCGGAGTCGGGCGGTGCCGACGAAACTGTCATCCTTCTTTTTGGCGTCAATCGCAAAAAAATCTCCGAGCTTTTGCCTATCCGGCGCCATCGCAAGCTCCCCGAACAGGAACTGGTACCTTATCGTGAACTTCCAGCGTTGATTGGGATCGTCGACTTGTTTCCAAGGAAACTCATTCTTCTGATCGACAGGGGTTATCTGACGGGACGAAATGGTGGGCTCGACACGGGCCGGTTCTGGTTTCTCTTCAGGTACTAGCGTTTGAGAAACAATCTCCCCCGAGTAGTTGCGGCCGCTTCCGTTTTGCAGAGTTACAGTGCCGTTGGAAAAGACTGCTACGTTGACGGAGACCCCAGCGGAGACACCTGGGGGTAGGACGTAGTCCTTGAGGCTCTGGCGGTTAGCCCCTCGCAGTACTGCGAGTAACCCTGATGCCATGACGTAAGGCCGGATAAGTAGTACCTTATTTCCGAGATTTACCATCACGTCCCAGTACGGAACCACTTGGTTTACCGCACGGCAAGCAGTTGAGGAATTGACTCCATTGGGAGAGGTGGAGCAGCGGTAGTCGGGCGAAGGCTGAAAAGATCCCTGTTGTACGCTCACTACGGTCCCTTGCTGCCAAGGTGCGGTTTCACCGAACGCGAGTGCGGAAATCAATAAGCCGAGGACCAGCATGGCCACGGTTTTGAGCAGTCCAGCTCTTGCGACGTGCATATATCAGCCTTTCGAATACTTCTGCCCAATTAAGCAGTATGCGTTTAATCAGATTACCGGTAAACGCGTATTTGTGCAACGGCTGCTCGCTGCCGAACCCTACACAGGAGAAGCCCTGCATATACTGTTGTTCATGGTTCTTAAGGGATTGCAAACACAAATCGAAGGCTTTATCGTTTCAGTCTATCCACGCGCAGATGAATGGGCCACGACCGTATATGATTGTCAACTCTGCAGCCTCAACAGCAACGACATGGACGTGCCGGAGCATATCGAGAATAACGGCCAGGATGCTCAGAAGTGGGGAGTGGAAAAGGCTACGGCGCTTGCGGCGGAGAGGGGCCTAACTCCAGAATCACCGACGCAATGGGACTCTTACGATTTTGGCGAAGACTCCCAATATGTCTGGCATAGCGAGTAAATCTTAGCTCACTACCACCCGCCAACTTGGCCCCCTATTGCGGCATCATCGTCTGGACTAACTTAAGCAGATTCGCCCGTTCCTCGGCGTCAAGTTTGCCGTCGTGATTGCGGTCGAACATAGCCAGCCCCAGCCGCAGCCGCATCGCCATCGCCGGCGGGATCTCCTCCGGCAGATCGTTCAGGTCTTCCGTCAGCCGCACGAAATCTTCCACGTATTGCAGAACCACGGCGCGCTGGAACGGCTGGACGTCGGCGGGCGATGGCAGCACTAAGCCTAGGAACGCGAGGGCCATTTCGTCCTTGGTCTGCTCCCCGAACCTCACCCGCACAGGCGGGTGCGACGGATTGTGCGGATTCCGGGCAGAGTTGTCGTAGACATACTCCAGCTCGATCTTGGTCCCCTTCGGCAGCTTAATCGGTTGCTGGTAACGATACTGTCCCTGCCAATTGAAATCCCAGTCCTTGATCCAGATCAGCGGGATCACCGAGTCGTCCGGCAGGCGCGCATTGATCTTCATGTCGGTCGCCAGATAATGCGCATGCGGCGTGATGCCCCACAGCTCGGCATCCTGTGGCACTGTGACCGAACCCTTCACCACATAATGCGATTCACCCGCGGGAATATCCAGGTAGCGGTTCATCACCAGCAGCAGCGCCCGGCCTTTTGTGGGTGGACCGGAGAACTTCAGTCCGATCGACGACTGATCCTGCTCGGGCTTGCCCGACGGATGATAGTGAATCTGGATCACCACATCCGTGCCCGGCCGCACCGCCTGCGAAAGCGAAGGTTCCGCGGGCAGGGGAGTGTATCCCGGAGCCCATCCCATCACCAGTCCCGCGCCTGAGAACCCCGGCCCGCCGAAGCATTGGTAACCAGCGCCTCCAGAGGAAGCCGCCAGCCTGCGAGCAGTGCCGGTCGAATCGAGGAAGATCAGCGCATGGTGCACAATCTTCGGATTGCCCGGACGAAACTCCGCGCCGCTGACGTAGGATTCCTTGGTCAGGTTCATTGGCAGCACGAAGCACCGGAATCGATCCGGCCCATCTGCTGTCAGCGAGTACGGTTCCGACACCTTCAATACCTGGTCGGGTTCGCCCGCTTGCCAGCCGGTTGGAAACGCCGGGACCGCGGGTCTGTCTGCGGCATCCCCTTCGGCAGCGCCCGTGGCCGCCCACTCCTGGATCCGCGCGATCTGGTCGTCCGTCAGAGCGCGCACATGATCGAAATTCCCGTAGCCCGGCTCGGGCTTCCACGGCGGCATGTAGCGTTTCTTGGTGACGGTGGCGATGAGGCTCGCGCGCTTGGCGGCGTCCTGATACGTGAGTAGCGAGAACGGAGCCACTTCGCCTGGGCGGTGGCAGGTTGCGCAGTTCTCGTACAGAATCGGCGCGATGTCTCTATTGAACGTCGGAGCGGCCATTGCTACGGTGCTCGCCAATAGAAACACAAACTTCATTTGCTCTCCAGATTAATGGAACACCCTGCGGCTCGCGTTCGGGCCTCTTTGGGAGCTTTCCCCGCCAGCACCGCATCCAGCGCGTTGCGAAGTTCCGGCTCCGTCGCGGCGTAGCGAGGCCGCGTAAGATCCTCCACCTTGTTGTCGATCCGCCCCAGATACAGGACCTCGCCCTTTGGCGAGAGCACCGCGACCTCAGGAGTCACCTTTGCGCCGGTCAGACGCGCCAGCGTCAGCCGGGGATCGTTCATCATCGGAAAGGTGTAGCCGAACTCCTCAGCGTACTTTTTCACGGCGGCCTCCGACACCGTGTTATCCGATTGCACCGCATAAAACGCAATACCTTGCGGTCCGTAGGAGGCTCGCAGCCGGTTCATCTCCGGCACGTATCCGTTAGCCAGAGGGCAGTCCGTCATGGTGAAAAACATCACCACCGCGCGCTTGCCTTGCCATTCCGTGGCCGTGTGCACGGTCCCGTTGGTATCCCGCAGTTCGAACCGCACCGGTGCGGCAGCGGAAAGAGCTCCGCACATCAGCGCCATAGCCGCCCCAATTCTCCGCATCGTCGTTCGACTTCATTATAGATAGAAGGTGGGGTTAGGCTCTCCAGCCTGCCGCCGGCTTCCAGCCGAAGTTCGAACAAGGATGGTACTAGTGGCCAATCTCGGGAACAATCCGGACGCTGTCGCTCCTGGCAAGAAGGCCAAGCTGCGACGCAAGTCGACAGCCCCCGTCCCCACTCCGCAGGAGCTAGGGCGCCGGCGCCAACTAGTGCGAAAACGCTCCGGATGAAGGCCCCACAAGCCCGAGAACCGGGCCCCTTTCTGGCGACTGAAGAACTGCTACGTCAGGATCGCGGGCGTTGAAAGATTCCGGCTAACCGGTCCCTCGCAACCCATTGTTCTGTCAAGCGGTTAGGTATCGCATGACGCTTAACTTGACAATCCTACACTAAGATTGCATAATGGGTCCAGGCTAAATGATAGCTACTAACTTCTTGAGAGGAAGTGCCACATAATGAGCAAGATCATTGGGATTGACCTGGGAACAACCAACTCTGTCGTTGCTGTGATGGAAGCCGGCACGCCGGTCGTGATACCGAACCAGGAGGGGGGCCGGACAACGCCCTCCGTCGTCGGGTTCGCCAAGAGCGGCGAGCGTCTGGTGGGTCAGGTCGCCAAGCGCCAGGCAGTTACCAACCCCGAGAACACCGTTTACTCCATCAAGCGCTTCATGGGACGGCGTTACGACGAAGTCTCGGAAGAAATGAAGCTGGTTCCCTACAAGGTAGTCCCCGGGGAGAACCGCGATGCTCGCGTCGAAGCTGGCGGCAAGAAACAATCTCCGCCCGAGATCTCCGCGATGATCCTGGCCAAGCTGAAGGAAGCGGCCGAGGCGTATCTCGGGGAGAAGGTCACCCAGGCGGTGATCACTGTGCCGGCTTACTTCAACGATGCGCAGCGCCAGGCCACCAAGGACGCCGGCAAGATCGCCGGCCTGGAAGTGATGCGCATCATCAATGAGCCCACGGCGGCAGCGCTGGCCTACGGGCTCGACCGCAAGAAGAACGAGACCATCGCGGTTTACGACTTCGGCGGTGGCACCTTCGATATTTCGATTCTTGAAGTCGGCGACGGCGTGGTCGAAGTAAAGTCCACCAACGGCGATACCCATCTCGGCGGCGACAACATCGATCACAGAATCATCGACTGGCTGATTCAGGAGTTCAAGCGCGACCAGGGCATCGACGTTTCGAAAGACCAGATGGCCCTGCAGCGCCTCAAAGAAGCCGGCGAGAAAGCCAAGATCGAGCTTTCGACGCTGCTCGAGACCGAAATCAATCTGCCGTTCCTGACCGCGGACGCCAGCGGCCCCAAGCATTTGGCCGTGAAGCTGACGCGTGCGCGGCTGGAGCAGATGATGGCCGATATTCTGGATCGGACCGTGGAGCCTTGCAAGAAGGCTCTTACCGACGCCGGTTTGCAGCCCTCCAATATCGACGAAGTGGTGTTGGTGGGAGGCTCGACTCGTATCCCCAAGGTTTTGGAGATCGTAAAGAACTTGTTCGGCAAGGAGCCCAACCGTAGCGTGAACCCCGATGAAGTAGTCGCGGTCGGCGCAGCGGTACAGGGCGGCGTACTGGGCGGCGAAGTCAAGGACGTCCTGCTTCTGGACGTCACGCCTCTTTCGCTCGGCATCGAGACGCTGGGTGGCGTGTTCACTAAACTCATTGACCGGAATACAACCATTCCGACGCGCAAGAGCGAAACGTTCTCCACGGCCGCCGACAGCCAGACTTCGGTCGAGATCAAGGTCTTCCAGGGCGAGCGCGCCATGGCCAAGGACAACCGCCTGCTGGGAGTGTTCCAGCTGGTGGGTATCCCGCCGGCTCCCCGAGGTATCCCTCAGGTCGAAGTGACGTTTGATATCGATGCCAACGGTATCCTGAACGTCACCGCCAAGGACAAGGCCACCAACAACGAGCAGAAGATCACCATCACGTCCTCTTCGGGCCTGAGTAAGGATGAAATCGACAAGATGGCCCGGGATGCCGAGTCCCACGCGGCCGAGGATCAAAAGCGCAAGGACGAAATCGACGCGCGCAACAAGGCCGATTCGACTCTCTATCAGGTCGAGAAGCTGCTGAAGGAGCACCGCGACAAGATCAGCGACGCGGACGCCAAGGCGGTGGAAGAAGCTCTCGAAAACACGCGCAAGAAGATCGCCGAAGGCAGTGTCGACGAGATCAACAAGGCGGTCGATGCGCTGACCCAGGCTAGCCACAAGCTGGCCGAGGCGATGTACAAGGCGTCCAGCGCCGGTCCACAGGGTCCAGGGGCCAGCGGCCCAGGGACGGGTGCCCCAGGGGGAGACGGCGCCAAGCCGTCAGAAGAAAAGCCCAAGGACAATGTGGTCGACGCCGAGTTTGTGGACGTGGACGACAAGAAGTAAGGGGTAGGTTGGGCCTCCAGGCCCGACTTACTTAAGCAATTATGGACTTCTATGAGACCCTCGGGGTGAAACGCGACGCCGATACGGAGGATATCCGCAAGGCGTACCGTAAGCTTGCGCGCAAGCATCATCCCGACCTCAACCCCGGCGACAAGACTGCTGAGGACCGTTTCAAGAAGCTTCAGGAAGCCTACGACGTCCTGAGCGATCCGAAGAAGAAGCAGATGTACGATCAGGTCGGCTACTATTCGGAGAACGGCGTGCCGAACGCTGGCGCGGGCGGCAGCGGCCCCAACATGGGCTTCGGCGGGTTCGATTTCTCCGACGTGTTCACGCGTGGTGCGCGGCCTTCCGGCGGTTCGCAGCCCGCTGGCGGAGCGGGAAACTTTCAGGACATCTTCAACCAGTGGTTCAGCCGCTCGGAAGGCTCTCCGCAGAAGACGCCGCAAAAAGGCACCGATCTCGAGTACGGCTTGGATATCGATTTCTGGCAGGCGATTCGCGGCACACAGGTGCGGCTGAGCGTCAATCGTCAAGAGGCGTGCGCGGTGTGTAAGGGCACCGGAGCACGCGCCGGGGCCAACGCAGTTTGTCCGGAATGCAACGGCAGCGGGAACGTGACGCAGGTGGCCGGCGCCATGCGCTTCAGCCTCACTTGCCCGCGCTGCGAAGGATCCGGCCGCTTGGGGAATAAGTGTGCGGACTGCCATGGCGATGGCCGCGTTTCCAAAACCGAGACCGTCGAAGTCCGCATTCCGCCGGGCGCCCAGCAGGGGTCCCGTTTGCGAGTGGCGGGGAAGGGCAACGCCGGAACCTTTGGCGCTCCAGTGGGCGATCTTTACATCACGGTTCGCGTCGAGCCGCATCCGTTCTTCCGGCGCGACGGCGACGATATCGAAATTACGGTGCCCATCCGCATCGACGAAGCCGGTCTGGGCACCAAGATCGAAGTCCCCACCATTGACGGGCGAGCGCTGCTCAAGATTCCGCAGGGAACCAAGAACGCCCAGAAATTTCGTCTGCGCGAGAAGGGCGTGCTCAACGCGCGGACCGGAACGCGCGGCGATCAGATCGTCGAAGTGAGCGTGCAAGCCCCGGTGGTCCAGGACGAGCGCACCAAGGAGTTGCTGCGCGAATACGCGGGTCTCCATCCTGACGATCCCCGTAAGGAAATCTGGAGTAAGGTATGACCTCAAAGCGCGAGTCGAGGAGAGCGGCATTCATGATCTCGGCCGTAGCCGAGCAGTACCAGCTCCATCCTCAGACGTTGCGCCTGTACGAGCGCGAAGGCCTGCTCAAGCCGTCCCGCAGCGAGGGCAACACCAGGCTCTATACCGAGCAGGATCTGGAACGCCTGGACGTGATCCTCAAGCTGACGCGCGACCTGGGCGTGAACCTGGCTGGCGTCGAGATCATCCTGAACATGCGCGAGAAGATGGCCGAAATGCAACGGCAGATCGAAGCGTTTGTCTCCAGCCTCAACACGGAAATGTCGCAGCGGACTCGCCCGGGCGGCTCTTCGCAGGCTTCCAATTCCTTGATCCCGGTGATTCAGGTCCGGCGGCCCAAGAAGGCAGGATAAAAGACGGCGGGATAAAAGACGGCGGGCTAGCCCTTTCCGACGATTTGCCCCGTGTCCGCATCGACGAACACGGTGTACTGGGCTGAGCCGGCCGTCTCGCCCCACATCACGCGCCACACTGGATCTGGAAACCGCGGAGTGAATTCCAGGAGAAAGTTCACCGCAGGCTTGGTTCCGGGTTTACCCAGGTACTCTTTGCTGTTGGTCATCGCGGTTTCGAGCGCCGCTGGAGTGTCGGTATGGAAGGCGCCGGCCTCAAACGGCTTTTCTTGACCGCTCGATCCGCTCCACGCTTGTGGCTTTCCGGCGAAAACATCTTTGTGTAAGGTTTCCGAAGCTTCTATGGCCGACCAAGTGTAGATCCTGGCCGTTTGCTGCGAAGCCGAAACGTAGGTGATCTCCCAGGCCCCGGCTTTGCCACGCTCCGCCGGCACGTCGGTCAGATGGATGCTGCGGATGCGCAAGGGCAGCGAATCGCCGGCCCAGGCCCGAGCCGCTGGATACGTGTAGCGGAATGCCTGCTGCGCTGTGATGGGCGCGGGCGGTTTTGCGGGCTCCTTGACTTTGGTTTCAGTCGGCGTCTCGGAACAGGCAGAAAGTAGAAGGATCAGACCCAGGGAAGCAAAAACTCTCATTACACTTCTACTGTCCGATGTCGCGCTGGGAGGTGTCAACTTTTTGCACAATGGAGTGACCATGCCCCAAGCGTTGCAAGGAAAGACAACTATCGTAACCGGCGCCAGCCGTGGGATCGGGCGAAGCATTGCCGTGCGCCTGGCGGCCGCGGGTTCGAGCGTAGTTCTGTGCGCCCGCGATCAGGCGCTGCTCGACGCGGCCGCAGCCGAGATCCGCAGCGCCGGTGGAATCGCGGAAACCGTCGCTTTAGACCTGAGGGCGCCCGATTCCGGCAAACGCGTCGTGGACTTCACCATCAGCCGGTTCGGCCTTCTGGACATCGTAGTGAACAACGCCGGCGCCACTAAACGCGGTGACTTCCTGGATCTGACCGACGAAGATTTCGCCGATGGCTTCGCACTTAAATTCTTTGGTTCCGTCCGGCTGACCCGCGCCGCCTGGCCATACTTGAAAGCGGCCGGCGGATCCGTCGTGTTCATCTCCGGAGTGGGCGGCCGGACTCCCGGAGCGCAGTTCACCATCGGCGGATCGGTCAACGCGGCGCTGCTCTCTCTCACCAAGGCTCTGGCGGATCTGGGCCTGCGCGATGGCGTGCAGGTCAACTGCGTCAACCCGGGGACCATCCGCACCGCTCGCTACACCGCGCGTTTGAACGCGCTCGCGAAAGAGCGCGGGCTCGATCCGGAATCGGCCGAGCGTGAGTACGTCAAAAACGCCGCGATCGCCCGTATCGGCGAGCCGGAAGATATCGCCGCGCTAGTAGAGTTTATAACCGCTCCCGGCGGCCGCATGCTCCACGGCGCGCTGATCGACATGGACGCCGGCGCCACCAAGACCATTTGAGGTCACCGCGGGTGTCCGGATCTCGCACAGTTCCGCGATCAAGTTCGCGGCCCAACGATAGATATTGTGCTCCCGCACCACCGCCCGCATGCGGTGCATTCGCAGGCGGCGCTCCTCCGGCGCCATTTCCAGGCTCCGGTGGATGGCTGCCGCCATTTCCTCGGTGTCGTACGGATTCACCAGCAGAGCGTCCACCAGTTCATGGCACGCTCCCGTGAAGCGGCTCAGGATGAGAACGCCTTGGTCGTCGCTGCGCGCCGCGACGTACTCCTTGGCCACCAGGTTCATTCCATCGTGCAGCGATGTAACCATGCACACATCCGAGTGCTGGTAATACGGCAAGATTTCTTCCCGGCTGTGCTGCCGCGCCAGCAAAACGATGGGGCGCCACTCGCCAGTTTGAAACCGCCGGTTGATCCGCTCCGCTTCTTGTTCCACCTCCAATATCAAGTCGTGATAGCGCCGGATTTCCGAGCGGCTGGGCGCCCCGATCTGCACGAACGTAAATTCGCCCCGGTAAGAGGGGTATTTCTCGAAGAACCGCTCCAGCCCGCGGAACCGCTCCGGGATGCCCTTGGTGTAGTCAACGCGGTCGACGCCCACGCCCATGAACGGGGCCCGCACGCCGTGCCGCGCGAGCAGCTCCGCACGGTGCAGATACCGGAGTTCAGAGTCTTGAGGCGCACTGGTCTCCTGATCCATGGCGACGCTGATGGGGAACCGGTGAACTACAGTCAGATGGCCATTCCGGCTGACCGCGCTGCGGTCCCGTTCGATCCGCGATTCCAGAACCCGATCCACGGTTTCGAGAAAGTTGTTGCAGTGCGCCTGAATGTGGAATCCCACCAGGTCCGCTCCCAGCAGACCTTCGAGCAGCTCGCGCTGCCACGGGCAGATACCGAACGCCTCCGGATTCGGCCAGGGGATGTGCCAGAAAATGGCGACGCGCGCATCCGGACGCTCCGCCTTGATCAGTTGCGGAAGCAGGGCGAAATGATAGTCCTGCACGACGACCACGGGGTTCTCATCGCCACTGATCTCCTCGAGCACGGCTGCCGCGAATTTTCGATTTACGGCCTGGTAGTATTCCCAGTCTTCCGCGCGGAACGTGGGCCGCGCGTGGGCGATGTGGCACAGCGGCCACAACCCTTCGTTGGCGAAACCCAAGTAGAAGCCTCGCGACTCCTCTTCGGTCAGCCACACCCGGCGCAGACAATATTGCGGATGATCCGGCGGTACGCGCAGCCTGCCGTTTTCATCCGAGGTCTCACGATCGGCGTCTCCGGTGGCCTGCGCGATCCAGGTTCCGTCGCAGGCGCGCAGGATCGGCTCGAGCGCCGTCACCAAGCCGCTGGCGGGGACAGAGCATTCGATTCCATTCGGCCTGCGGAAGTGCTCGTAGGGTTCGCGGTTGGAGACCGCCACCAGGCGGCTGCCGTTCAGCCGACCCTGCACGAATACGCGCAGACGGTCGGTGGTCCAGTGGGAATCGGCCGAATCGCGCAGCCGGGCTTCCTCTTCCGCCGCGGCGCGCGCCGCCGTGAAGCTCGACGCCAGACGGGAGACTTCGCGCGTCAGTGGCTCGAACACCGGCTCTCCCGGCAGAGGAGGGGCGGCCGACTCGCTACCCATGCGCAGTTCCTGGAGCCACTGCGCCATCCGCCGTAAGGGCACACCCAGACCCCACCGGATGGTGACATAGGTGATTCCAAGAATCAGAATCGTCTGCAGGCTTACGCTGGCGATGGTGCGCCGCCAGGTTTCCAGAGACCGTTGGGCGATGAACGCCGCGTCGTGGAACACTGCCAGCGTGCCGATCATGGCCGATCCGTTTCGCAAGGGGAGCGCGGTCACCTGCATCAGCACGCTGCCCAGCCGGACGAAATCCGCGCGGTCCTGCTGATCGGAGTTCTCGGATCCCAATGCGGCCGCGGGAGGCAGGCCGCCCAGTCGTGTGAGGAGAACGGAGCTGATCGCCACCGGCAAGCCTTCCGCATCGTAAACCGCCATGCCTGCCAGCCTCTGACCTTCCTTGAACTGGTCCGCGAGGGCCTGCAATTCCTTGTAGTTTCGACGCGCCAGGAGCGGCTCTACTGTCTTCGACTGCGCAACGGCGAGATCATGCGCCTGGCGGCGAAGATCGCGTTCCAGGCCGCGTCGTTCCTCCTGCACCTGCCGATAGGCGAAACCAGTCGCCACGGCGGCGACACCGACGATCAGAAGCAATGTCAGCCGGAAAGTAAGACGCATAGCACTCACCCATATGCTCACTCATAGATACTCTACATAAGCCTCCCATTACATCCCATGAAGCAAGTATTTCTAAGTGGTGCAGTTGCAGGGTTTATTTACTTCCGTGTCAGACTTTTGTAGGCCGCCTCAACGAACGTGTCCGCGTTGGCGCCATATTGTGGATCGTAATCACGGGTGGGCCGAGCGGCTTTCACCTGGGCAAGCGTCATGCCCTTGCGGACCATGTCCTGAATACGGTCGCGAAGGATGGTCACCATGTCGCGGTATTCGAGCACATCGAACTCGTCCGAGATGCGCCCGCGGCCGGGGATGATCAAGGTCCCGCCTTCCTCGTGGTGCTCGGGAATGGCCAGGTCCAGCAGGCGATTTAATGAATCGATCACGCCCTGCAATCCGCCGCCGTTAGCCAGGTCGATCACCGGATAACTGTCGGTGACGTAAACATCGCCGGCGCTGATCACATCCGAGCGGCGGAAGTGGACCATGGTGTCGCCGTCGGTATGCGCCGCGGGCTGATGCAGCAGTTGGATCGATTCGCCGTTGAAGTACAGATCCTTGCTGCCGCCGAAATACGAATCGCCGGGCTGCGAAACGAACGGAACCTCCGGCTGCCCCGGCGGCGGATTGCTCATCCGCTGAAGCACGTTATCGTGCGCCAGGATCTTCACGATCTGGCCCGCCAGATCGCCGGGCGTGTTGCGGATATTGCGCTCATCCTCAGCCCCGCCCGCGCGCGCCAGCGTTTCATTGCCACCGGTATGGTCGGGATGAACGTCGGTGTTGACGATATAGCGGAGCGGTTTATCGGACAGCTTGCGGACCGCCGCCAGAACTTTCTCCGACAGCGCTGCAGTTCCGGTGTCCACCAGCAGCACTCCCGAAGGGCCTGTTTGCACGGTGATGTTGCCGCTGGGGGTGGCGATCAGGTAGATGTTGCCCTGCACGGGAAGCACTTCGATATCTGATGCGGCCGGCGGCGGCGGTATGGGAGTCACTGGATCGCCGCTCGCAGGCGAGGGCGGGCCGCCCGGCGATTTCAACTTAGCCTGGTATTCCGGATACATGGTCTCCGCGCCGCCTCGGACGGCTTGCTTGGAAACCTGGAAGTGATCCGAAAACTCGTTCAGGTACGGGTTCGCACCGGGCAAGTAATGCGGCACATCGGTCTTCTTGCGATTGGTGATCTCTTCCACTGGCTCGCAAGGCCACAGCCACGCTCCCTGGTCGAGCTCGTCCAGTTGAAAATCCTCGGACTTGACCAGCGGTTCGGTGGTGTAGACCGGATCGGTAACCACGCTCACGTGGGTGAGAATGTTGCCGTGCCGGATGAAGTGCTCGACCATCGTCGCCAGATCGCTTTGCACCAGCCCGTTGCGGCGCACGAAGCCCTGCTTGATGTGCGTGGTCTTGACGGTCAGGATGTCGCCTTGCCACTCGCCGGTGGAGAATCCCATGAAGGTGTGGGGAGCGTATTCGGAAGGATGCGGGCGGCCGTCCATCCAGATGGTGCGGGTCTGCTCGTAGGTGCTGATGTAGTTCTTGATCGCGACCACTTGCTGCTGCGCGTTCTTCTCTTCCCAGATGCGCAGATGGTTGGGGCCGCGATAAATATAGGTGACGCTATGGACGCGGCACTGCTGCTCGGGCAGCGTCATGCGGGAAGCGCTCCAGCTATCGGCGCGAAGGCGGGCGGCGTCGTTGATGGGAAGGCCCAGATAATCGCCCAGCTCGGGACCGGGCCCGCGCTCGGCTTGGTCCTCGTGACGCAGGGGCGTCCAGTTTCCGGCTAAGTAGGCTTGGGAGAACGCCGGAACGGCGAGCAGCGCGGAAACGAGGAGACTCAGAATGCGGCACATAGAAACCTTCTGGAGAGCATACCTTAATCGGCAGCCGGCGGAGAAGCCTCCGGGATGACAGCAGCGCCGCCCCGCGGAGAATGGCTATTCTCATTTGACGTAACCTTACTTGAGGCCGGCGAGTCCTTCCGTCATTTCGATATTCGTGCCCCAGGGATCTTTGATGAACGCGATCGCGATGCCAAGCTGGGGCACCTTGGTGTAGGGACGATCCAGTTTAATGCCCTGGGCTTCGAGCTTTTTCGTGAACGCCTCGAGGTTTTTGATCTCGAAGCCGATGTGATCGATCGATCGGCCGGTCGTGCCGACGGTCGGTGTCGGCGACGGCGTGAAGTTCAGGAACACGCCGGGCAGTTGATCCTGCACGAACGCGGACCCCGGATTGGCCGGAAGCATCGTCGCGCCGAACGTCTTCGCGTACCACGCCTGCATTTCGGTGTTCATCTGCCCGAAGAAGTGGATGTGATGAAGCTGGATCGGGGCCTTCTGCGATTTGACTTCGACGAACTCTACTTTGACATCCTCTGGACCGAGCGCAAATGCGAGGTTCGTCGTCGGACTGGCGGCCGCGATGTCGCCGGCCACCTTCACGTTCGCGGCGACCGAATCGGCTGTGATCATCTTGAAGCCGTTCGCCTTGATCTTCGCTACGAGCGGCCTGAGATCCGGAACGGAAAAGCCGATGTGGTTAAGCGTCGTGCCGATCGAGCCACCCGTGGGCGCCTGCATCGGACGGAAAAAGATCAGCACATTCGGGAACTGGATGATCTCCTGCTGCCGGTCACCCGAACCAATCTTGACCACGCTGCCGCCGAGCGTGTCGGCATAGAACTTCTTCTGCGCGTCCATGTTCGTGGTGTTCAGATGGTGATGCCCGTACACCACCGCACCTTCTCCGGCAACCAGAATCTGAGCACTGGCAACAGCCGGCACGAACAGCAGGATGGCTAACGCGGTTCCGGTCAATAAACGTTTCATGAACACCCCCTGGCCGCCAAGTCTACACGATATCGCCTTTGTGCTTCACGCAGGCGGGCGGCTGTCAACGTGCGTTGGCGCTTTACGGTTTTGCGGCACCCTTACGGGTTGCCTTTAGCTGATCGGCGCCGTCCAGCCGAATCAAGTGCGTGACGTTGCCCTGGGCATCCTTGACGAACTCAAATCCGTCCGGCGTGGCGGTGGACATGAAGACTGTCTCGGATTGCGGTATCAACGGGAGCCTGGGCTGATTGACGCCCTGCACATACAGCAGATCGCCCGCCAGAGTCACCACGGCCTCCCGTCCCGGCGCGAACTCATAAACCCCGATGTACTTTGCGAGCATTTCCGGGGTCATCCGGAATCGATTTCCGCCGGACATGTGCGGGGCGTCCCGCTCATTCTCGCAAACGTCCTCCAGTATCTCGGTATCGGGCGCGAGCAACCGGTCCATCTTGATGGTGAATGGCTTGGTAAACTCCGTCGGATCGTCGATGGTCATCTCGAAATCCAAGTGCCCGAAGTCGCGCCGATGGAGGCGCTCGGTGATCCGGAGAGACTCCGTCTGCGGGTGGCCGGCGCTATCGAGCCAGGTCCGGTCACTGAAACCGGAGCTGTCGATCACCAGCGTGTCTCCCTCCCATCGGCCCACCGAATAGCCTAGCCAGGTGGGATTGGGATCCTTGGGCAGAGGGCGGCCGTCCATGAAGACGGTCCGGTGCGGGCTATTCGGGGACTCGTAGAGGATCACCATCAGTCCGGGCGTCTGGACGATGCGCGTGAGGTTGAAGGCATTGTGGAAGGGGATGCTGACCGGCAGGCAGCGCGCCAGCGGGCTCTCTTTACGCGAGTCGCGCACTCGTTCCTGGAACAGTGCTTCGGCCCAGGGCTGAACGTCCCCAGGCTTCAGGTCCTGCGCGATGTTAAATCGGTAGGAGGGGCCGCCGCCACGCCAGATCCCCGACATATCGGGCTTGCCATCCGCGGTTCGGGGCGTTGGCGCGGAGAGATTCGGCTGGCCATTCGGTAAGCGCGGGATTCCTGGCGTCGGGAAGTCGAGCCATTGAGCTGTAGCAGGTATAGACAGGCAAACGAAGGCCGCCGAGGCGGCCACGACAAATTTCCAATTCGGTCTCATTTGTGGACTCCCGGGTCCAATTATAGGAGTTTCTCGTTAGTATCGAGGCGCCGGTTCGAGCCGCGCGATTGCCTTCGTCTAAATGGCGCCGATTGTGATATTTTGGCTGCCAAGACTATGAAAACCACTCTTGCCGCATCCGCATTGCTTGCAGCCGCGGCATTCTCGCAGACGCCGCCGGCAGCCGCGCCCCCGGCGCAAAGCCAAGTCCCAAACATGGAGCTTTACTACAAGCTTGCGCCGGATGCGCTGCCGCAGGATGGAGTTCCGAAGGGCCAAATCAAGGGCCCCTTTACGCTGCCTAGTCAAGCTTATCCCGGGACGCAGCACACGTATTGGATTTATGTCCCGGCGCAATACAATCCTGCGACGCCTGCCAACCTGATGATCTACAACGATGGGCAGGCATTCATGGCTCCCGAAGGCGATATTCGCGCGCAGGTGGTCATGGATAACTTGATCTACCGCCGCGAGATTCCGGTCATGATCGGAGTCTTCATCAATCCCGGCCGCCGTCCGGATCAACCCGAGCCGACGCCCAGCAACTGGGGCGACCGCGACACGAATCGTCCGACGGAGTACAACACGCTGGACGATAAATACGCCCGGGTCATCGTGGATGAGCTCCTGCCTGTGCTGTACAAGGACTATAACCTGTCAAAGGATCGCGAGCGTCACGGGATCGGAGGTTCCAGCTCCGGAGCGATTGCAGCTTTCACGGTCGCCTGGCAGCGGCCGGACCAATTCAGCAAAGTGCTGAGCAATGTCGGGAGCTTTACCAACATTCGCGGCGGAAATAAGTATCCGGATATTATCCGCGCCAGCGAGAAGAAGCCCCTGCGAGTGTTCCTGGTGGATGGTCGCAATGACAACCGCGCGCTCGCGGCCGACGGGAAGTACGATCAGGATCGCGACTGGTTCTACCAGAACGTGCGGATGCAGCAAGCCCTCACCGAGAAAGGCTACGACCTGAACTACTCATGGGGAATTCAACGGCATGGCCAGAAAATGCTGCAGACCGTCTTTCCTGAAATGATGCGCTGGCTGTGGCGTGACCACGGCGTTTCGACGGACCCGCACGACACGGTGGAGCGGTCGTTCAACGGCGCACGCTAGGTCATTTACCGGTGGCACAACGCCGTCCACCTAAAACCCGGCGCCTTCCATACGCGTGTTGCGATACATTTGACGTTGAGAAGACTGACATGCAGCCAACCCCGCCCAGCGCTCCGAATCAGCCCGCCGCCCCCCGACCGCGGTCTTCGGGTGGTTCGGGCATCGTCGTAGGCTTGATCGCCTTGCTGGCCTTCATTTATCTGGTGGATCATTCCAACGGGGGCGATGTGGCGGTGTTCGGCGGTGTGGACCGTCACATCCCGGCGCAGGATTTCCATGGCGCCCAATGCACCGCGGTTTTCGGAAGCTGCAAGATCGACCTGCGGGACGCCCAAATCGCTGGCCGGGAGGCGGTTCTGGAAACCTACGCCGTTTTCGGAGGCGTCGAAATCCGGATCCCGGAAGAATGGCAAGTTGTGAATAACGGAATAGCGGTTTTCGGGGGCGTCGGCGACCACAGGCGGCACCCTCCCAAGTTGCCCGGCACGAAGACCCTGGTTCTTGACGGGGCGGCTGTTTTTGGCGGGGTCGAGGTTAAAGACTGATCGGTTCGCCTAAACGCTGGCTTCCAAATCGGCTGACAGTTGTTCCCACTCGGCCACGCGAGATTCCAGTTCGCCGCGGCGCGCGGTGACCAGATCATTTAGACGCACGGTTTCTTCCACGCTCTTGAAATCGGCCAGGGCGGCCTCGTGCCCCGCGATTTCGGATTCCAGAGCGGCTACCTGCTTCTCGACGGCGGCCATCCGGTCGCGAAGCTTCTGGAGCTTCATCGGATTGACGCGTTTACCGGCACCGGCTCCATTACTGTCGCGGCTCTGAGGGGAGGCGACGGTGGGTTGCGCCACTGCCGCGGGTCCGCCTTGCTTGCGCCACAGGTAGTCTTCGTAATTGCCCGGAAAAACATGCACGTGACCGTCTTCGATCTCGAAAATGCGCGTGGCCAGGTTGTCGATGAAGTAGCGATCGTGGGAGACGAACACGACGGTTCCGGTGTATTTGCTCAGCGATTCGAGCAGCACGTCCTTGGCGCGCATATCCAGGTGATTGGTGGGCTCGTCGAGCAGCAAAAAATTCGAAGGCGCCAGAAGCATGCGCGCGAGTGCGTAACGGTTGCGCTCGCCGCCGGAGAGCACGCCGATACGCTTGAACGCGTCGTCATCGCTGAATAGGAAACAGCCGAGCAGCGTCCGCAGCTGGGTCTGGGTCGAACTCTTCGCGGCGCTGGACAAGTCGTCAATCAGCCGCGCCTCTACGTCGAGCTCCTTGTATTGATCCTGCGCGAAATAATCCGGAGTCGCGTTGTGGCCCAGCGTGTAACTGCCGGAAGAGAGCGGCTCGGTCCCGGCCAAAAGCTTGATGAGCGTCGATTTGCCGGCGCCGTTCACGCCCACCAGGGCGATACGGTCGCCGCGTTCAATGATGAAGGTCGCGCCGCTGAACACATGTTTCTGCCCATAACTCTTGGCGACGTCCTTGAACTCGGCCACGATTCGTCCGCTGGGCTTGGGCTGCGGAAAGGAGAAGTGAATGGTCTGCTCTTCGGGCGGAATCTCGATCCGCTCGATCTTGTCTAATTCTTTAATCCGACTTTGTACTTGCTTGGCTTTGGTGGCCTGATAGCGGAAGCGGTTGATGAAAGCTTCCAGCTGCTCGATGCGCTCGCGCTGGTTGCGGTAGGCGGCTTCGAGCTGGGCTTTGCGCTCGCCTTTCTGGCGCAGATAGGACTCGTAGTTGCCGCTGTAGAAATTGACTTTCTTGTTCCAGATTTCGACGATGCGGTCGACGGTAACGTCCAGAAAATAGCGGTCGTGCGAAATCAGAATGCAGGCGTTGGGGTAACCCTCCAGATACGATTCCAGCCAGTTGCGCGCTTCCAGGTCGAGGTGATTGGTGGGTTCGTCGAGCAGCAGCAGGTTCGGTTTTTCGAGCAGCAGCTTGGCCAGCGCCAGGCGCATCTGCCAGCCGCCGGAGAATTCCTCGGTGCGGCGGCACCAATCCTCCTTCTGAAATCCTAAGCCGTTCAAAACGGTGCCCACTTGCGCTTCGATGGCGTAGCCGTCGCGATTGCGGAATTCGGAATCGATGTGGTGCAAGCGGTCGGACGCGGCGGCATACTCCGCGCCGTCGGGATCCAACTCGGCCAGCTTGTGGTGCAGCATTTCGAGCTCCTGCTCCATCTCGCGCAGGTCCTGGAACACGCTCATGCATTCGGCGAAGACGGTGCGGCCGGTGAGCGACAACCCGTCCTGCGGCAGATAGCCTTGGCTGATGCCCTTGGCGAAGGTGACTTCGCCGTAATCGAGCGTTTCCAGGCCGCACAGGATCTTGAGCAGCGTGGATTTGCCGGTGCCGTTGGCGCCAACCAGGCCCGTGCGCTCTTTGGGCGTGATGAGCCAGTCGCAGTCTTCGAAGAGGAGTTTGTGGCCGAAACGCTTGCCGGCGCCTTGCAGTTGAATCATTCTTGCGTGGGAATCTAATACGATCTTACCGCGAGGCGTGAAATCAGCCCGTCTCTTACGAGTACGTTCGCCGGGAGGCGCAAAAGCCCGATCGCGGTGTTAGTGGCGGATCCCGTGTGATCGGACGGTTTTAGTTTTCGGTCGGCGTCTTCTCGATGTGGTCGACGATCAACTGATCTACGGTCGCCTTGCGAGACTCCAGCTTCAATCCCATCGATTGCACCGCATCCGCCAGGGAAGTGCCCCCTCCGCTGGGATCCGACGCCACCGCCGGATTGTTGCCCGGCCCGCCGGGTCCGCCTGGTGTTCCAGCGGGTACCCCGGCCGGAATATCCGCACCCGCGGCCCTGGCCATGGCGATGATCTCAGCGAGCCCGAGGTCCACCGTTGCATCGTAGTTGCCCTGGATTCCGGTCATGTCTACCACCTGGCGGCCTCCCGTTCCACCGAGTTGCGCAAACAACTGGGTGACCATGTCGGCAAAGCCGGTCATCGTCGTCATACTGAAATCAAGGTGCATCGTCCCCTTGGCCGGGTCCAACCTGAACGACATTTTGCCTTGCAGTCCCATATCGATGACCGAACTTCCGGTGGTCATGTCGACCTTCACGCGCACGGCTCCGGTGGAACCGTCCATTTTCGACTCGCCTGGCTTCAGGGGTGCGCTTTCGTCGATGGCCACTGGTTTTTCGGCGGAAGCCTTCAGCTTCGGCCCACCCTTGCCGACCACCAGCGCCAACACCGGATGTTCGGCGCTGGCGCGATGCGTGGTCAGCTTGAACCGCTCTTCGAGAAGCATCTGCAGCATTTTTGGCGCGTCGTCTTTCTTCGATCCCTCGGGCATCTTGGCGACGATGTCGAAATGCTCGGTAGCCATCCAGTCTGGTCCGGTGATCTGGTAGGGCTTCACGCCGTAGGCGAGGCTCATCAGCGACCTCAGATCGAGGTACAGGTATTCCGCGCGGAGGAACTCGACATTTGCGCCGATGGGCATCTTCCCACCGGCTTGTAGGGCGGCGGCGACTTTGGCCATATCCATCGGCGGGGACGGTTTGATGGAGGCGACTTCGAAGGCCGGCTTCGTCTGAGCGAAGGCCGCAGCGGCGGTGAGCGCCAGGCAGAGCGTGACTTTCTTTAGTATTGGTTGCATCTCGTTTAAGTATCCTTCTCTATTCTATTTTCTCGGCAGGACTACCGCATCTTCGTCCAGAGCCGCACGCATCGACTCGAGCGCATGTTTGCGCTGCATCACCCGTTCAACAAATTCTTTTATGGTGATAAACCCAGCCCAACTGGTGAAGATCATCAAAGACATGGTCATCCACACGAAACCCCATGACGTAGAATTTCCGTTCAAGCGCCCGACTTCCCAGCCGAAGAGCACCACCGCGATCGTCATTAAGCCATAGAACCTCTCCACCCGTGGCGTGCTGTGCAAGCCCATTTCGAAGTCGAGTTGCGCAATCCCCCGATCCAGTTCTTCCCGAAGCGAGGGAGCAAAAATCTCCTGTGTTCGTTCGTGCTTCTTTCGTTCCAGGTACATGGGCACCACAATGGCCAGTAGCGCGCCAGCCGCAACCGCGAACGCCGCGTAGTCCCACGCGGACATCGGGAAGTCGCGCGCAAGTTTCTTGATATAAAGGCTCTTCATAAAGAACGCAAAGAACACAAACCCGACGCCCACCAGCCCGATCGGCGCCATTATGTACATCGGCATGAAGTACTGTTTGAAGAGCCGCCGCCTGGAGCGCTCGCGCTGCTGGTACAACGCCAGCAGCAGCCGCGCATCCTGCATCGCGAAGACCGGCTTGTCGTTCTGCGTATCCCAGATTGCTTGCAGGTCTTCAAACTCCATTGCCAATCTCCTCTCGGGATTTTCCCGTAAGATGCGCCTCAATCCGGTTGATCTTCACCCCCACGTAGTTCTCCGTGATACCGAGCATCGCCGCCATTTCCTTGTAGCTGAATCCGTCCAGCAGAAGCAGCGTCAGGGACCGGTCGATCTCATTCAGTTGCCGGATCTGCTCATAGAGCCACGCGACACGCGGGTCGGCGGCCGGCGAGGCTTGGAGAAACGCGGGCTCCACTCCATCCAGCGATTGCTTCCCGTCGCGATGCCTCCGCTCTTTTTGCGTCCAGGCGATGGCCGTATTCAGCGCCACGCGATAAATCCAGGTCGTAACGGCCGCGTCCCCGCGAAAGCCCGGGATGGAACGCCACACCTGCGTGGCGATCTCCTGGAACAAATCCTCTTGGTCGTGCGGCGTGAAGGCATACGCGCGCACCACCTTGAAGAACAGCCCTTGATGGTTCCTCAACCAGCCGTCGAAGACCTGCTGCTGCTCATCCTTCTGCATCCAATCCGTTTTCTATTTTTATTAGTTGCCAACGCGGTCCGAATTCTTACAGCGGCGCCGTGTCCTGGTCATGAAAAATCTCTTCGATGCGCAGTCCGAAGAGCCGGGCGGCGCGGAAGGCGAGCGGCAGGCTCGGATCGAACTTGCCCGTCTCGATGGCGTTGATGGTCTGCCGGGACACATCCAGCGCGTCGGCCAACTGGGCCTGCGTCCAGTTGCGCTCGGCGCGCAGCACCTTGAGCCGGTTCTTCATCG
>JAIQFI010000036.1 GCA_020073345.1 Terriglobia bacterium | reverse complement strand
CGCTTCTCGTCCAGGCCGTTGGCCATCGCCAGGGCTTTGGAGTGGTCGGTGATCGCGACGTACTCGTATCCCTGTGCGCGCGCGGCCTCGGCCATCTCCTCGAGCGTCGCTCGCCCGTCGCTTTCACGCGTGTGCATGTGCAGGTCGCCGCGGATGTCGCCGAGTTCAACCAGCTTGGGGAGCGTTCCGGCTTCGGCCGCTTCGATTTCGCCCTGATTCTCGCGCAGCTCCGGCGGGATCCAGCGCAGGCCCAGCGCTTCGTAGATCTGCTCTTCGGTCTCACGCGCCACGATCTCCTTGGTATCCACGCGCGACAGGCTGTATTCGCTGAGCGTCAAGCCCATCTTCTGCGCCCGGCTCCGCAGGACGATGCTGTGCTCCTTGCTGCCGGTGAAGTATTGAAGCGCGGACCCGTAGCTCTCCTTGGGTAGCGTTCGCAGATCCACCTGCAATCCTTCGAGACCGAACCGGACACTGGCTTTATTCGCACCTTTTCCAAGCACCTCGTGGACTTTCGGATGCTTGGTGAACGGATCAAGTGCGGCTTCGGCTTCCGGGCCGGTTACCAGCAGATCCAGATCGCCGACCGTTTCCTTACCGCGGCGCAGGCTGCCGGCCGGTGTCACCGTTTCCACGCCTTTGATCTCCTTGAGGAACGCACCTAACTCTTCAGCCACGCCATAGGCGAAGCTCAGCAGGAATCGCCCTGCCCGCTGCCGGTAGGCCGCGATCCCGCGGAGCACCTTCTCCTCCAACTTGGCTCCCATGCGCGGCAACTCGCGCAATTTCTGCTCCTGGCAAATCTTCTCCAGGCCGTCGATGGTCGAAACCCGGTAATGCTCGAACAGGGTCCGGATTCCCTTCGGCCCTAATCCTTGGATCTTAAGTAATTCCAGTGCCGTAGGTGGATATACCTCAAGCATTTGATCACGACGCTCGAAGCTTCCCCGCTGCTCGATTTCTTCGAGCGCCGACGCGATTCCCTTGCCGATTCCGGGGATATCGGTGACTTTCTTCTCGGGATCCTTGAGGATTGCCGAGATAGCCTCCGGATAACCCTCGATCGCCGACGCGGCGTTGCGGTAGCTGCGGATGCGAAAAGAGTCTTCGCCGGCAATTTCCATCAGGTCGGCGGTTTCCCAGAGCAGGCGGGCGATTTCGCGATTCTCCATGCGTTATAAGTGTGGTTCCACGTGAACCAGAACGTCTGCAACCCAGTCCAGCCGATTCTTCAAGTGACGCTTTACAGCCCGGGCTATTTCATGCGAAGCCAACACGGTCAGGTTGGGATCCACTTCCAGGTGCAGATCGACATGGTAGCGCAGTCCGGTCTTGCGGGCATAGCACTTATCGATGCCGAGCGCCCCCGGCACGCTCAGCGCCTCGATGCGCAGCTCGTCCATCTGGGCCGGCTCGGGCATGGTGTCCATGAGTTGCAGGGCTGTCTCGCGCACTACCCGGAAGCCCATAAAGATCACGATCAGGCCGATCAGGAACCCGCCGTAACGGTCGGCTTCGTGCAGACGCGCGGGATCGAATACCGCAAGCAGCACCGCGATCAGGGCCACGGAACCGGAGAGAATGTCCACTGAGTCATTCCAGGCGTCGGCAGTAAGTGCGGCGCTGCGGGCTGCCCGGCCGGCGCGCATTTTCACCACCGCCATAACGGATTTGGTGGCGATGGACAACCCCAGCGGCCATATTGCGAACAAGGCGGGCGTTTGCTCGACGGTGAGCAGGGAGCGGACGCAGATGCCGGCGCCCGCCGCCGCCAGCAGCACACCCACGGCCAAGGCGACCAAAGTCTCAAAGCGCCCGTGACCGTAGGGATGATCCGCATCGGGCGGCCTGGCGGCGACCCTCAGTCCCACATACACCAGTCCGGAGGAGATTACGTCGGCGGCCGATTCGACGCCGTCCGAGACGGTCGCCACGGAGTGCGCCGCCAGTCCGACGCCGGTCTTCAGCGCCGCGAGCACGGCGCTCGCCGCGATCCCGGCCAGGGCCACGCGGGCGGCCGTCCGCTCGGGAGAGGGCATATCTCCTTCGAGATTACCAGCACAGCAAGATTACCTACAATTGAAGTGCAGATGCGCGAACCGCTCACCGCGCTCCCATCCGATCTGGAATCGATCCCCGACCGCCCAGCCGTGTTCCTGCTGTGGGCCGGGCAAGGCGCGCCCTACCTGGCGCGTACCGCGCTGCTGCGCCGGCGTCTGAAACGTCTGCTATCGAATCGCGAACGACTTTCAAGTGTGCTGAACTTACGCGGCGTGGTGGAGCGAATCGAATATTGGCCGACAGGGTCGCAGCTCGAATCCGCGCTCATTCATCTGGATCTCGCCAAGCAACACTTTCCCGACGACGTTGAACGCATCACACGGCTCAAGCCGCCTGTGTTCCTGCGGCTGACTCTGGACAATGCTTTCCCGCGTACGATGCTCACGACGCGGCTCGGCCGGGGACTGTATTACGGACCCTTTGCTGGCCGCATGGCTGCGGAGCGTTTTCAGAACGAAATGCTGGACCTGTTTCAACTGCGCCGCTGCGAGGAGAATCTGGCGCCGGCGCCCGACCATCCCGGTTGCATCTACGGCGAAATGAACAAGTGCCTGCGGCCCTGCCAGCAGGTCGTGTCGATCGAGGAATACCGCAACGAGGCTGCGCGCGTCGAACAATTCCTGCGGACCGAGGGAGCCTCGCTTCAAGAATCAGCCGAGACGGCTCGCGATCAGGCCAGCGCGGCGATGCAGTTCGAGGAGGCCGAGCGGCTGCATCAGCGCCTGAATCGAATCGCGGAAGTGAAGGCCAGCGCTGGCGATTTGGCTCGCACCGTCGACCGGCTGGCGGGGGTAGCTGTAGTGCCCTCGGCACAGTCGGAAGCTGTGGATCTTTTCTTTCTGGCCGGGGGCCGGTGGCTGGAGCCGCGGGCGTTTTCTCTTTCGGAAACCGCGACGTTTCTACAAACGGCCTCCATGGACAGACGATTGCGCGAGCTCGCAGCAGGCATTTCGCCGGGCTTGTCTCCGGATCTCGAACATCTGGCCATTCTGGTGCGCTGGCATGGATCGAGCTGGCGAGACGGCGAGTGGATCGGCTTCGATTCATTCGAGAAGATTCCTTACCGCAAGATTGTGAATGCGGTCGCGCGGGTTGCGGGCGAGGCAACTAGGGAGTTTGACAACCAGCGTTCTTGAACCTGATGGTTATCGTGCCTTTCTCCGGCTGAGTGTCGTTCTGGACTTCACTGACAGTGACGTTCTCGTATTCGGTAGTCATCATAGATATCAAGCCACTCCGAAAATACATTGTTCCGCCTCCCTTGCCACGCTCGGAGGCAGGCACCAAGTCCGCCAGAAAATCGTACATTCGCTGCTTCAATTCCGTAGTATTAGAAATTTTCGCCGCCGGGTCCCTGGGCATCAGCGCCGGAACTTCCAATTTGCACACCAGGGTAGTGCCTATTCCGTAGTCGACGATCAGATCGAATCCAGCGGGCACATGGAAGGTTTCCTGATTCAACGGCTGGCCGAGTTTGGCGCGCAGCGTCGAGGAATCGAGTTGCGCGAACACTGGTAAACAGCAAATGCCGAATAGAGCGAGATATAGTTTCGACCTCATGAGTTCAGGATACTTCCGCCGAACGGTACACTGAAGCCATCGTGGTCCGTTCTCTGCGCTCCTGGCTCCGGCGCAAGTGGCTTTGGCCACTGCATTTGCGCCAGCAGGTCACGCGCACCGGCCTGGCCTATACCGCAACCCTGCTGATTGTGGCCATGGTAGCGTTCATATCCGCCAACAATCTGATGTTCCTGATCCTGGCGGCGATGCTCGCGACTTTCATGATTTCCGGTTTCATCAGCAAACTGAGCCTGGCCGGGCTGGAATTAGAGCTTTTCCTGCCCCAGCACATCTCGGCCCGCCGGAAGGTCCGCGCGGGGGTCCGCCTCAAGAATACGAAACGCTGGATTCCTTCCTTCAGCATTCACCTGGAAGGTGTGGCGGAAAGCGGATTCGATACAATCCTTTACTTTCCTGTGCTTCCCGGAGGCGCAAGCGTGGAAGAAGCCGTCGATGTCAACTTCGCCCGCCGCGGAGCGCACAAGGAGCGCAGCTTTCAGTTCTCCACTCGCTTTCCCTTTGGATTCGCCGAACGCCGCGAAATGATTACCGCGCGGCACGAGATTCTGGTTTATCCATGCCTCGATCCGCAGCCCGGATTCGAATCGCTGCTGGCTGCCGTGAGCGGCGAATTGGAAGTTTTCCAGCGCGGGCGCGGCCACGATTTTTACCGCATTCGGCCGTATGAGGCTCTGGAAAGCGCCCGGCACGTCGATTGGAAGGCTACGGCCCATACTCGCGACCTCCAGGTGCGCGAATACGCCCGCGAACAGGAACGGAGCGTTTTGATTTATCTCGATCTGGACGTGCCTTTCGGAGCGGAAGAATGGTTCGAATCGGCTATCGAATGCGCGGCGTTTCTCGCGTATCAATTGTCGTTAGGGGAAACCCGCGTCCGGCTGAAGACCCAGGAATTCGATGTTACCCTGCCCGAACCCGGAGACATCTATACTATTCTTAAGTATTTGGCTCTAGTCTCCCCTATGCGGGGAAAGCCTTCAGAGGGTCCCGATGAAGCAGCCAGTTTCCAAATTGTCCTCAGCGCGCACCCCGACAGGATGTCGGCGCTGGGATGGGGCGAAGGCGTGGGCGCTCGCTTGCTCGGCCCCGATGCCTGGGACCGCAGCCCGGAATAGTATAGAATTCTTGAGCCGTTGAACCAAGGAGATTCCATGAAGAAACTGCTTTTCATCGGTATTCTGACGCTTTTGGCCGGCTCTCCAAGTGGATGGGCACAGGTAACTGGCACGCTCTCCGGGCGTGTGCTGGATGCTACCGATGCCAGTATTCCCGGAGCGACCGTCACCGTGAAGAGCGTGGAGACGGGCGCCACGCGCAGCACCACTACTGATGAGAGCGGGACTTACAGAATCGTCTCCGTGCCGGTAGGCCCGCAGGAAGTGCGCGCCGAAAAGACCGGATTCAAGGCCGCCGTCCGCTTGGGAATCAACCTGGCGGTGGGACAAGAGGCGGTCGCCAATCTGCGCCTGGAAGTCGGCACGGTCTCTGAGACCGTCACCGTTACCGCCGAGACTCCGCTGGTCAATACCACGACCTCCGCCATTTCAGGACTGGTAAATGAGCGCCAGATCAAAGAGCTGCCGCTTAACGGCCGCAGCTTCGACAATCTGATGACACTCAATCCCGGAATCCTCAACTACGTGCTGAAAAGTCCCTCCACCAGCACCAGCAATGGGAATACGTTCTCTGTAGCGGGGCGGCGGCCAGCGGACAACGTCGTTCTGCTGAACGGGATCGAATACACCGGGACCAGCCAGCTGGCGGTCACGCCGGGCGGCGTCAGCGGCTATCTGCTGGGGATCGATGCCGTGCGCGAATTTAACGTGCTCACCGATTCCTACGGTGCGGAGTATGGCAAGCGCGCAGGAGGACAGGTCAGCGTCGTCACTCAGTCCGGAACGAATGCGCTGCATGGATCGTTGTTCGAGTTTCTTCGAAACAGCGCCCTGGATTCTCCCAGTGTCTTCGATAAGGGCACGGTGCCCCCCTTTCGCCGAAACCAATACGGCGGATCACTGGGAGGACCGCTTAAGAAAGACAAACTGTTTCTGTTTGGCAATTACGAGGCATTTCGGCAGAGGCTTGCCACTACCAGTGTCAGTACGGTCCCGGATCTGAGCACTCTTCCGAGCTCCACGACCATTAACCCGGCGATGCGGAAATACCTGGCGCTGTGGCCCGCTCCCAATGCCGGTTCACTGGGCAATGGGATCGCAAAAGCGATTTACAATCCCAAGAATCCGGTCGACGAGGATTTCGTAACCGTGCGGATGGACTACAACCTGCGGGAGCACGATACACTTTCGGCGTCGTATACAAGGGATGACGGCAACAGCGTGATCCCGCTGGGAGATCCTCTATTCGCCTCGGCTCTCGCGCTTCGAAATCAGGTGGCGAGCCTGGAAGAGACACACGGTTTCTCCGCTCGCCTTCTAAACACGTTTCGCGCCGGCTTCTCCCGTTCGGGCTTCAATTACGATTCCTTCTCCACCGTGTCCTTCCCCGACGATTTGTCTTTTGTCAAAGGATTCGGGCCGGGAGGAATTTCGGTGGGAGGCGCGCAGACCACCACCGGCTCCGGGGCCTTGACGGGCGCAGGCCCCAGTAACAATGCGAACGTCTGGAATCGGCGCAATCTCTTCACTCTTTCGGATGGTATTTCCTTCAACAAAGGCAAGCACCAGCTCAATGCAGGAGTCTGGTTCCAGCGGCTTCAGGACAACGAGAATACCGCCTCCCGCCAGCTCGGAATCGCCACATTCGCGAGCCTGACGACGTTCCTGCAAGGAACGCTGACGAACTTCCAGGTGGTTCCTTCGGCAACCACGCTAGGATTCAGAAGCCTGTTCGGAGCCTGGTACGTGGACGATTCCATCAAGCTTCGCCGCAACCTCACGCTGCAGCTCGGACTGCGGCATGAATTCACCACTGGATGGAATGAAGTGGCGGGACGGGCTTCCAACTACATCACCAATGGCAACGCCGTCCTGCTGACAAATCCGCGCGTGAGCGATTCCCTCTTCACCGAAAACCACGCGAAGCGTTTGTTCGCGCCCCGGGCCTCCCTGGCGTGGGACCCGTTCGGTAAAGGAAAGACGGTCATTCGCGCTGGTTTCGGGATGTATTACTCGCTGATCGATGATTTGGCCTTCCAGATCAACGCACTCTATCCCTATAACGGGCTGGTTACCTATACCGGCCTGCTGCCAAGTGTGGTGCCGGTGACTCGTAACACTCAACCACTGCCTCCGTGCGGACCTGGGATTCCCAGCGCGCAGTGTTCCGTCTATGCGCCCTTTGGAGTACAGCCCGACGCCAAGACTCCCGCGGTAGAGGAATGGAACTTCACCATCGAGCAGCAACTGGACCGCAACACATCGCTACGAGTGGCTTATGTCGGGTCGTTCGGATACCACCAGTTCGTGAGCATCGACCCCAACAGCATCCCCGCCCAGATTTGCGCCGATCCAGCAGGCTGTCAGGCCGGCGGCACGACTGCGGCGGGCACCGTCCCCGTGGGCAGCAATCTTCAGAGTCATGTGGCTCAAGGAGCCCAGTACATTCCCCTTGTGCCGCGTCCCAATATATACGTGTCCAACGGATTCTTCTGGTATACGGAAGGCAACAGCAGCTATAACGCCCTGCAGATCGACGTCAACCGGCGCATCACGCAAGGATTCCAGATCCGGGCGAACTACACCTGGTCGAAGAATCTGGATAACAATTCCGCGCTGACCATCGCCCAGGCTTCTAACGAGCCGCAGATGGTCATGGACCGGAACGATCTGCGGCGCGACTGGGGACCGTCGGCCTTGAACGTCGCGCATCAGGCCAGCTTCTCCGCGCACTATGATCTGCCCTTCGGAAAGGGCCGGCGCTGGGCCAGCAATCTGTCTAATGTCGGTGACAAGATCATCGGCGGCTGGCAGCTAAACGAGATCACTACCCTGCTGAGCGGCTTTCCTTTTACGCCCTTGATGGGCTCGAACCGTTCCGGAAACGGCGATACCAGAAATCCCGACCGGCCCAATCTGAATCCGGCGTTCACTGGCCCTGTGGTGACAGGCAATCCGAACCAGTGGTTCGATCCGAACGCATTCACTCCGGCGCCGTACGGCACTTACGGAAATCTGGGACGGGGGACCTACAACGGTCCCGGCTTGGCGGAAGTGGATCTTTCGGTGCTGAAGATCGTTGCGGTGACGGAACGCATTAACTTGCAGTTCCGCACCGAGTTTTTCAACCTGACGAATCGCATCAACTACGCGTCACCGAATCAAACCGTCTTCACGAACACGGGCACCGCCGCGGATCCGAAGTACACGCCTAGTCCGACGGCTGGAATGATCTCGAACCTGGCGACCACTCCGCGTCAAATCCAGTTCGGGCTCAAGCTGATGTTCTAGACGTTACCGTTTCTTGCAATTGGCGGAGGCGCACCGGCCCGTCCGGAACCAGTGAAAAGCGACGACGCACTTCCGCGCGGGCGCGGTTCACCAGTTCGGAATCGAGCGCGTTGAGGCGCACCAGTTCGGCAAAGACGTCCGCGTCGCAGTCTCTCCGGAACTTTTCGATCCTCACGTTCATGGCGCCCTCGAGTCCGCCAGAAACATTGACCGGCTGCTGCGCCAGGGCCAGATTCGGGAACACCGGCCGAAGAAAATGCTGCCCGGCGATGAGACTTTCCTGGAAGCAATCTACCACGCCCAGAAACGACGTCTTCAGCATGACTTCGGTGGCTCGAATTAAATCCGATTCCACCGGAGGATCGTTCACGATGCCGTTGGCCAGCAGGTTGACCTGCGCGTTGCTAACCCGGTAGGCGTGGTGTTCGACCAACCCCGCGATGAATCCGCCGATGGACTGCTCTCTTGCGAGATCGCTGGCCGGCTCGCCCGGAACCGGCTTTTCGCGGAAGTAATCGTACATCGACCGGATGCGGTCGATCGGGTCGCGTAGAAAACACACATCGAAAAAAATAAATCCGCGCTCCTGCGGGACCGGGTACCGGAACTGATGGCTGGAGACGGCCTTCATGCGAGGGTAGCGGTTCAGAAACGCAACCAGCTCTTGCTGGCTCACGGCGCCGTCAAAATCCTCGGTGTCGAGGCGGGCGTAGTTTTCAAAGAAACTATTCGCTAGAATTTCTTCAATGGTGCTCCCTGCGTTTTTGAAGAAGTGATAGTGCAGCAGAACGAACCGCACCGCCGCGGCTTCTTTCAGCATTGCCCGAACTGGCTTCCTTCCAAGGCGGAGTGCTGGTTTCGGCCGACGTAGTGTACCAGCGGATTACCGGCGGCCTCGGGATGGGCTCTCACATACGCCTCGCAGTCGAACAGCGGATGGGTGCTCGGCCATTTTCCGCCGCTCATCCGCAGAAAGTGCAGCAGCGGATTTTCCGTGCTTCTCGCCTCAGGGCAACATGCCAGGTAATGCACGGGATCGAACAGCGGGTGCGGTTGGCGCTGCTCCGCGGCCCCGTACTTCAGATAGTGATCTAGAGGATTCATCCCGGCGGCCCTCACGTCCGGGTTGCTGCGCAGATAAAAGTTGCTATCGAATAGCGGGCGGAGTGTCTTTCCCAAACGCGACATCTTCTAAGACTTTAAACTAGATGGTACGATTCCTGTCGCATATCTGAGTATCCGGGGCGCTAGCATCCTGGTGGCGTTTCTCGATCCGGGCAACACAGACGTTTATGCTGAGCTCCAGACCGCTGCCGCTCGTGAAGGCTTTAACGGGGAGATTGCCGTTGTATGGGAGGATCCGCAAGGCCGCACGCGATTCCTTGCTTCGTCTCCCCAGCACCCGTTCTTTCAGGTCGTGAATTACAACCAGCTCCGCGCGCAAGTCAACGCAACACTCCAGGTGTGATCCGTTCTGTGCTAGCTTTTGTGATGGTCCAATGTTGATCGCCTTCGAGAATCCCCTGAACGAAAGTGCGCTGGCCTTTCCGATTCTGGAGTGTTTTCATATCCTGGGATTCGCGATCGCCGTGGGCACTATCGCGCTGGTGGATTTCCGCCTGCTGGGATTTGGACTGCGCCAGAGTGCCGGTGAGCTGGCCCAAGCCCTGGCCCCCTGGACTCTGTTCGGACTGATCCTGGTTCTGCTGTCCGGTCCGATGCTGTTCTCCTCCGACCCGGACATGTACTACCTGAACCTGTCGTTCCAGATCAAAATGGTCCTGCTCGTTCTGGCGATCGTGTTTCACTACACCATCCGGCGCAAGCTGCTGCGCGGCCAGTTGTCCCCGGGCCTGAACAAGCCCGTGGCCTGTATCTCGCTCCTGCTGTGGACCAGCATCATCTTCGCGGGAATCTTCATCGCGTTCGTTGTGACGCCGGAGACTTAGGCTATGTCTGCACTCGAACTCGCGCAGTGGATTCAGGGTACCGGCTGGGCGACCTACCTTCGCATGTCGGCCTATATCTATCCGGCCATTCTGGCGAGTCATCTGACCGGGATCGCTCTGTTCGCCGGCACCGTCCTGGTGACCGATCTGCGTATCTTGGGAGTCGTGATGCGCAACCAGCCGGTTTCCGGCGTGGTCAATCAACTGCGCTGGCCCAAGCGGATCGGATTCCTGATCGTCGCCACCTGCGGCTTCCTGCTGGCCAGTTCCAAGGCGGAGGAGTATTACTACAACACCTTCTTCCGGGCCAAGCTGGCGCTTCTCGTGCTGGTCGCCATCCACGCACTGGTATTTCGCGGGAGCGTCTACAATAACGCTGCGGCGCTCGATCAGGCGAGGCGGATGCCGGGCAAGGCGAGACTGGCGGCTGCGCTCTCGCTCATTTTATGGATCAGTATCGCCTGCGTGGGACGGGGAATCGGCTACATTGAGCCGCCGCTCGACAAACTCCATGCCGCGTTGAGCAGCATAGCTATTGTTGTGCCAAGGTAAACAACGTTCCGGTGTAGCGTTGCGGCTTCCCGCGGCTTACCAGCTCCAGGACTAATCTTCCATCGGCTTGCGAGGCTCCGGTGCCAGCCAGAGATTCTCCGCTTAGACTTGCGTCGACGTTCGACAGCTTCCAGCGCGACGCCGCACCTGCGCCCAGCATCTCGAATCCCGCCGTGATAGACCGGAACTCGGTGTCTACCGCGAAGAGAATCGAACGGCCCCGCAAAGTGCCTTCGGCGCGCGCGCTTTCAAACAAGTCGGCGCCTTCCCCTTCGGCTTCCAGGATTCCTTCCAGGTCCAGCTGGCCGCCTTTATACGCGATGTCCGCCACCTTCCCGTCGAAATGGAACCGCGGATTTCCCGTGCTCAGGTCGATCCTGAGATCTCCGGAGAATTCGGCGGGTTCGATCGAGCCACTCAGCTGGCTAAGTTGCACGGCCGGACCATTCCACTTCACTTGCGCCGTAACTCCGGTCAATCGAAGATCGCCGGCTGTCAGCGAGCCGATGGAGACCGCGCCCTCCGTTCGAAGCGCTTTGAGCCACGCCGGAACCGGCGCATTCGCTCCCAGCCTTAGTGTCCGCGCCAGAAAGCCGCGTTCCCGGAGCAGCGCGGGCGCGAACAGGCGGGATAGTTCTGAGGCGTCTGCCTTGTCTATCTTCACATCGAACCTGCCGGGGCGGTCCGAGCCAGGTTCCCATCGATAGCTGCCTGTAAACGCGATCGAGCCCGCCTCCGCCTGCATCCGATTGACAGCCACTCGCTTTCCATTCAAGCTCACCGACGCCGACCGGATGATCACGGGCTCGGCCAGCCCGTCCACAGCAATCCTGGCATTCTGCAGCTCGGATTCGCCGGACCAATCTCCACCTTGGTAACGAGCCCAGCCGCGCCAAATTCCTTGCCGTGACCCTGGGGGCGTCTGCTCCAGCAAGGGGATGGCCTCCAGACCGAAAGAGCGCATGTCGGCGACGCTCAATCCGCGCGTGGTGATTTTCAAGTCCAGCGAGCGCGGCTGATCCAGATCGTAACTGCCCTCCAGCTCCGCGCTCTGCTTCTCGCCGATGTGCACGGAAGCGGGTTCCAGGCGCATCGAGTGGCCGGCGATGTCCACTGTGGCCACCGGCGCCTCCACCGGCGCGGCATCCGACCCGGCATCGGGCACGCTCAACGACGCATCGCGCAGGACGACCCGCCCCTGCATTCCCTGCTGCTCGTTGTAGGTCACCGATCCCGAAACTGTGCCCTGCGCCGCGAGTTCCTCGGGCAGCGTCGCGCCCATGTGCCGGGAAATGGCGAGCAGCGTGCCCATGGGTACCTGCTGCAGATCCGCGCCGGCATCCCAGTGCGGGCTTTTCAGGAAATCCCAGGAGCGAAACCGGATCACCAGGGGAGAAACGTTGCGGTCCGCCGTGGTCTGCAGATCCAGCCGCTCGCCGCGGAGATCGAGGGTGCCTCCAAACGCCAGCTTCAGTCCGCCTACCTCGTCCGGGATCAGATCCCAGCGATGGACATCGGCAAGCTGAATCTGTCCGGCCACATCCAAATGCGAGGGAGGACCCGAAAGCTGCGCCTCCAGCGCCACGGTTCCGTGCACGCCAAATCCGCGCGGATCCATCCACCGCAACGTTTCCTCCAGCGAGCTGCGCTCCAGCTCCACTTTCAAGTCCAGGCGGCGGCCTTCGGGAGCCGCGGTGCCGCGCACAAAAAACCGTCCGAACTCTTGCGTCGACCGGTCGGTGCGCGAGGGAGCGCCGCCGAACCGCAATTCCACCGAACCGTCGCCGGACGGAGCTACGTCCAGATCGGCATCATTGAAATAGAATGCCGATTTCGTGTCACCAAACTTGAAGTTGACCCGGTTCTTGACGACGTCCGTGGCTCCGGCACGCATGCGAATCGCGGGAATGCGCTTGGAATCGGCCTCCGCGCCCTCCAGTAAGAACTGGAAATTCCATGGGCCGGCATCGGTCTTGACCAGGTTGATAGTGGCTTCACTGAGATTCAGGCTGGAGAACTCCAGGCGGCGCTGGAACAGGCTCCAAACGCGCAGGCTGGCGCCCAAAGATCCTACGTAAGCCACCGGCTCGATGCCTGCGCGGGGATCTTCGTGAATCGTGACGCGCTCGAGCATGAAGCCCGGCCGCGGAAGTGGTCCTGGGAACAGAGTCAGCCGAACTCCGCCGACTTCGACCTTCCTCCCCAGCCCCCGTTCCAGGGCGCGCTCGATACCCGGGCGCAAGACGTCGGCCGGCAGGTAAGGGACCACGACGGCCAGCGCCACCAATGGCGTGATCACCCACACCAACACCCACAGCGCGCGCTTCAGGTTCATACGGCGCGCTCCTTCAGGCGACGATATGCCTCCGGATCATCCACATCGGTGAAGATGCCGGAGTCGTCCACATCGACGTACTCGGTGCGATCGACGTTCGCGTGAACCACTTCGCGCGCCTCGGCGGTGGGCGGCAGCGTCAGAAACCCTGCGGCGACCGATCGCGCCGCGATTACCGGGTGGCCACGGCGGCCCGCCTGGCGAGGAATCACGAAGAGTGTAGAAGGGTCCCGGTGATCAAACGCTCGGGCGAGCTTTGCAACCGTGTCCGCTTCGACGGCGGGACTGTCTACGGGGATAAACGCGAATCCGTCCGCGTCGTCCGGCAACGCTGCCAGCGCCGTCTGCAAGGAGCTGAGCTGGCCGCGGCCCGGGTCAGGATTGATCACGATGTGGGCTGCCTCAGGAACCCGCGGACGGATGGCTTCCGCGTTATACCCGAGCACCACGATCACCGGCTTACAAGTTTCGCCCAGCACACGTACTAGCCGGCCCACGAAGGTTTCGCCGCGATAATCGAGAAGAGCCTTGGGCGTACCCATGCGGCTGGACGCGCCAGCCGCCAGGATGATCCCGGCGATCACTTCAACAGGGCCTTCAGCCGGTCATGCGCAAAGATCGATTTCGAAAGCTGCCGCCAGTCCGTATCCGGAGCCCGCCGGACCGCGATCATCTCCGCGACCACGGAAATGGCGATCTCCTCCGGCATCTCCGCGCCGATCTCAAGGCCCATGGGCGCGAACACCTTGTCGAACGCCTCGCGCGGGATGCCTTCTTTCTCCAGTTCGTGCACCACCGAGATGGTCTTGCGCTTGCTCCCGATCATGGCGATATACTTCGCCGGCGTGTTCACCGCCCAGCGCAGTACACGCATATCGTCGCGATGCCCGCGCGTGACGATGATGATGTAGCTGGACGAGTTCACCGGCAGTTTCGCAAACACGTCTTCGTACTCTTCGGCGTAGGTGGCTTCGGCTTCCGGGAAACGTTCGGTGTTGGCGAAGGCCTCGCGGTTATCGATGATCGAGGTGGAAAAACCCGCCAGTGTCGCGATCTTCGAAATCCCCTTGGAGACATGCCCGCCGCCGAAGATGAAGGCGCGCGGCTGCGGAATCACGGGTTCGACAAAGATATTCAATTGACCTCCGCAGATCAGGCCTTCGTCATAGGCCGCATCCTGGCCCAGGCTGAAGGATAGGTGACGCGGTTTCTCGGTCTCGATGACCTCGCGCGCGGCGTTCCAGACCTCCGCTTCGACGCAGCCGCCGCCCACCGTGCCCAGGAACGAGCCGTCTTCCCGCACCAGTATCTTAGCGCTCTCGAAGCTCGGAATCGAGCCGTTTACCTGGACGATCGTCGCTACGGCGCACTTCTGGCCGAGCTTCCGCAGGCGCACGATTTCGTCGTACAGGTCCATTTGGACTGATTATATCGTGGACCGGCAGACGAAGCGGACAGCTGCTTTAGTAGCCGTAGTAGGGATCGTAAGAACATCTGGGGTCCGGATACCAATTGCCCCACTGGTCATAGTAGCCGTTCGGGTTGCAGTAATTTGGAGCGTAAGAATAACCCGGATAGTAGCCGCCGTAACCGTAGTAGGGAGTGCTGTAGTATCCGAATCCATAGCTGCCGCGGTAGCCGCCGCGATAGCGATAGACATCCCTATTGCGGTCACCCCCGCGCCCACGCTCGACGCCGCCACGGAATCCACGTTCGCCACCCGAAAACCCTCGCTGGCCGGAGAAGGACTGCCGGCCTGACCCTCGGCTGGAGAACGATTGTCCGCGGCCGCCACGCTGGCCCGAGAATCCCCGGCCTCCCGAAGACCCACCACGACTACCGGAAGCGTGGCTCCCCCCGCCCCCGCCACGATGCTGGGCAAAAGTGACGTTCGGAGTTGCGAGCATGAGGGCGCCGGCTAACAGCGCCGACAAAGCAGTTTTGAACCGAATCGAGGTGGACATCCTGAGAACCTCCAAGTTCACCCCCTTCGGTGCATTCCGATTGCCACTGCTTACCTCGCTGAAAATGCAAACCTTGACCTTCGTCGACCGGCCGATAAGCACCGTCCAGTGGTTGCTATGAACCAGGTCCGGAAATCTGACGATGGACGAGGGAGGTGCCGTCATGTCCATGAACGCGACGTTCATCCAGGTCGATCCAGGTGAGCTGGCAAAGTTCCAGGCCGATCCGTCATTGGTGGAAGCGCTTTTCGAAGGCGACACCCTCGTGCCGCCGGCCATGATTGCCTTGACGAAGACGATGCAGGAGCGGGTGCGCACCCGCGGCCCACAGCTGCTTGCGGGCGCGCTTTCGCAGCTCGATCCAGCGCTCCAGAAGCAGATTGAAGCGAGCCTGGGCCGAACCACCGCGGCTTTCGCCGCGGGCGGTGGCGGAGACGACATCCTGAAACTGATGGAGCAACGCAGAACCCGTGGCGCGGATCCGGCCTCCTCCGCGGGCTCACGTGCCGTGCTGACGCTCGATAAAGCCTGGCACGGCGTGCACTATCTGTTATGTGGCGAAGTCGAGGCGGGGACCGCACCCCTCAGCCAGCCTGTCCTGGGTGGCGCCGCTCTGGGCGACGACGACGAAGGCTTCTCCGGCTACGGTCCCGCGCGCTACTTCACGGCGAAACAAGTGGCCGAGCTCAGCCAGGCCCTGAGCCGCCCGGAACTCGAGTCCCAGGCAGCCGCACGCTTTGACGCTGCGCGGATGTCCCAGCTCAGCATTTATCCAGGCTGGCGACCCTCCGATGCGGAGTGGGTGATGGACGGCTTCCGCCGTTTGCGCGATTTCTACACCGACGCTGCGAGTAAAGGGCGAGCGATCGTTACCTGCCTGGTATAAGCCGTAGCAGCCCCGCCGTTCATCTCATTGGGATAGAATGACTTCAAATCTATGCCCATTTCGGCCGGCGAGAAACTTGGCCCCTACGAGATCCTGACGCCGCTGGGCGAAGGCGGAATGGGCCAAGTGTGGACGGCGCGCGATACTCGCCTGAACCGGATCGTGGCCATCAAGACCAGCCACCAGCGCTTCAGCGAACGCTTCGAGCGTGAGGTCCAAGCCATCGCCGCGCTCAATCATCCCAACATCTGCTCGCTCTACGACGTGGGTCCCGACTATCTGGTGATGGAGCGCGTCGAGGGCAAGCCTCTCAAGGGCCCGGTTCCGCTGGATCAAGCTCTGCAATATGCGTCGCAGATATGTGACGCTCTCGACGCCGCGCATCGCGCGGGCATCATTCATCGCGATCTGAAGCCGGGCAATATCCTGCTGGGCAAGAACGGCGTCAAGGTGCTCGACTTTGGACTGGCCAAGATCGAGCACGCGTCCGCGTCTCAGGGCACGCAAACCGTGACCATGCCGCTTACCAACGAGGGCGCCATCCTGGGCACGCTGCAATACATGTCGCCGGAGCAACTGGAAGGCAAGGAGGCCGACGCCCGCAGCGACATCTTCTCCTTCGGCGTGGTGCTCTACGAGATGATCACCGGCAAGCGGCCGTTCACGGGCGGGAGCCAGGCCAGCTTGATCGCGGCGGTGCTCAAGGAACAGGCGCGCCCGGTTCAGGAACTGCAGCCGCTGACGCCGGCGGGGCTCGATCGTGTGCTTCAGACCTGCCTCGAAAAGGATCCTGAGAAGCGCTGGCAATCGGCGCGCGAAGTGAAACATGCTCTGGAGTGGATGGTACAAGGCGTGACGCCTGCCCCGTTGCCCAGTGCGCCGCCAACAGCAGCGCCGGCAAAGCAACTTCGGATGTGGCAGGGCATCGCCGCGGTGATGACGGCAATCGCCCTGGGTTTCGCCGGCTGGATGTTCTGGCCCAAGGCCGCGCCACCCGCCCAAATGACCCGTTTCCAGGTGCCCCTGCCCGAAAACGTAACTTTCGGACAGTATGTCTCGCTCTCGCCGGACGGACGCAAACTGGTTTTCAACGCCACTGGAGAACAAGCCGGCCTATGGGTTCGCGATCTGGACGCGCTGGAGTGGCGAAAACTGCCCGGCACGCAAGGAGCGGTGAGCCCGTTCTGGTCTCCCGACAGCCGGTTTGTCGGCTTCGGTTTCCAAAACCAACTCAAGAAGATCGATATTTCCGGCGGCCCTGCGCAAACGCTTTGTGAGTCGTCAAGTGGCGGAGTAGGTTCGGGCGCCTGGAACCGGGATGGCGTCATTGTTTTTGGCGGCCGCGGCGCAGGACCCATGTGGAAGGTTTCGCAGGCAGGTGGCATCGCCACGGAGGTTACCTCCGTGGACACGTCGCGCGGCGAGGGGTTCCACGCGCTGCCCACTTTTATGCCGGATGGCAAACACTTTATTTATCTGCGCAGCGGATCGGCAGACGTACTCGGCATGTACGGCGGTTCTTTGGATGCGAAGCCCTCGGAGCAATCGCGGGAGCGTATCCTGGCAGGTCAGTTCGCGGCGTCTTATGTCAACGGCTACCTGTTCTTCATGCGCGAAAACACGCTGATGGCTCAACCTTTCGCTGCGGACCAGATGAAATTGACCGGCGAGCCGGTTCCGGTGGCCGAGCACGTGGGGACCACGCAAGCCATCGGAGTTTTTTCCGTTTCTCCCAGCGGCGCTCTCGCTTACCGTTCCGGAGCCCAGACCGGAAGCTATCAGCTCACTTGGTTCGACCGGCAAGGGAAGATTCTGAGTACCTTCGGGCAACCCAGTCCCGACGAGGGCATCGTGTTATCGCCGGACGGCACACGGGGCGCGGTCCGCGATGCTAGCACGGGGGCGACGGGTGATCTCTGGACGCTCGACTTCGCGCGCGGCGTGCGCACGCGTTTCACGTTTCGCCAAAACCAGGGCTCCTATGCGGTCTGGTCCCCGGACGGGAACCGCATCGCCTTCGCGGCGGGCGCGAGCCGGGACACGCTGTATGAAAAAGCCTCCTCGGGGGCGGGCGATGAGAAGGAACTGCTGAAGGAGCCCGGCAAGATTCACGTTCCCACCAGTTGGTCACGCGACGGACGGTTCTTGCTCTACTACATCAACAACGCGCCCAAGACTGGAGTCGATCAGTGGATGCTGCCCATGGAAGGCGACCACAAGCCAGTGCTCCTGCTAGGAACTGAGTTTAACGAGAGCCAAGGCAGTTTCTCGCCCGACATGCGCTGGATTGCCTACACGTCCAATGAATCCGGCCGGAGCGAAGTATATGTCCGTCCCTTTACGACTTCGGGACCATCTGGTACGCCTTCGTTGGGCGAGGGCAAGTGGCAGGTCTCCAAGGACGGCGGGGACTACCCCGCATGGCGCGCGGACGGGAAGGAAATCATCTTCCAGGCTCCTCCCAACGGAACAGTGAAGATGGCTGTGGATGTGAGAACGAAGGGTGCCGCTTTCGAAGCTGGAGTTCCGCAACGGCTGTTCCAGGCTCCTCTCGATTACGGCTGGGATGTGACCGCCGACGGCAAGCGCTTCCTGCTGGCCGTGCCTGAGATTCAGCAGGCGGCGCAAGTGCCCATCACCGTAGTTCTGAACTGGCAAGCCCAATTGAAGAAATGACGAAAGACTCAACCCGCGAGCTCGTAACGATCCGGCAGTTCGGCAATATGTCCGAGGCACTTCTCGCAAAAGGGTGCCTCGAATCCGCCGGGATCGAATGCTTTTTGGCCGACGCGAATATCACCAGGCTGGAGTGGCCGCTCAGCCGCGGAATGCGGCTGCAAGTCAGCTCGCAAGACGCCGAGACCGCCAGCGCCCTGCTGGAATCCGTAGCGGGCGATTTGGACGTCTAAGTATTTGGTCCAATGCCGCCCTGCGATATACTCGATGGCTGGTGGAGGTTCACGTGAGATTCGCAAACAAGACATTGCTGCTCGCCGGAATCACGATGGTTGTGGCCGGAATGGCGGCGGCTGAGGTGCCACCGGAAATTGCCAAACAGCTCATCAACATCGGCCGCGGAGTTTGCGTCCCGGAGACCGCGCAGGTCTACCGGCCCCTGCATCAGAACCCTCCTTACAAGGGTGTGTTGATCGCCCGCGACCTCTCGTTTGGACCCGATCCTCAGAATGTGCTCGACGTTTTCGCCTCGGCGAAGGGCGGCGGTGGACGTCCCGTGCTGATCTATGTGTCGGGTGGAGCAGGCAATAAGCAGCAGGGCGGACCCAATGGCGATGTCTTCTACGACAACGTCATGCTGTGGGCCGTGAAGAACGGGATGGTGGGAGTGAACATGCAGCGCCGGCCCGGGCAAGCCTGGGACGACCCCGCCAAGGATGTTTCGCTGGCGGTTTGGTGGGTGACTCAAAACATCGCCAAATACAAAGGAAGCCCCGGGCGAGTGTTCATCTGGGCGCAGTCCGCCGGGAACGTCCCGGTGAGCACCTACATCGGTCATCCGGAATACTATGGCCCGAAGGGAGTCGGCGTCAAAGGCGTGGTTTTCATGTCGGCCGCGAACTTCAACATTCTGCCTGCGACTCCACCTCCCGTTCAAGCGGGAGCCGGGGGAGGATTCGGACCGTGCGGACAGCCCAATGGCGAGCCTGCTGCCGCCACCGCAGCGAAAGGAGGCCCGCCGGGCGGACGAGGCGCTGGCAAGGGCGACGGAAAAGGTAAAGCCGCTCCGCCGGACGCCGCGACTCAATTGGCCCGGTCCAACCTGCCAGGACTGGTTAAATCCAAGCTGCCCTTTATGGTTTCCGTCGCCGAGCTCGATCCGCCCAACATCATCGCGTTTGCCGAGACCTTGAAAGATCAACTTTGCATGGCGGGCCGCTGCCCGACTTACGTCACGTTTAAGGATCACAGCCACATCTCCGAGGTGATGTCACCGGATACCGCGGATACCAGCGTTACAGACCCGATCCTCAAATGGATGAAGAGCGTGAAGTGACGGCTGCGGCCTTAACGCCGGCTTCGATCTGATCCACCGAGAGCGGCGTGACTCCAATTCCGGTACACTAGCGGACGCCGAATTCGGCAAGGCCAGACGTAGCATCGACCACCAGCACGGCTCGAAAGTTTCGTTCCGTCGCATCGAACAGCGTTGCGCTCGGACAGTTCGGAAAATTGCATCCCGCGGCGACAACCGTGTCGATTCCCAAAATCTGAAGGCGCTTCTCGAGTCCTGTTTCGTAGAAAGCGCTCCAGCGTGATTTGTAGAAAAGCCACTCGGAGGGACCGAGAGAGACGTATTCACCGGCGAGCAAGCTGGACGAAACATCGGGCTCCCTGGGAGACCGGATGGCATCCACGACACGGGCTCCGGATGTCCCCGGACGTGCGAGGCTGACTCCGTTTTGGAGGAGTTGCTGCCGGCAGCGCTCCGCATTGCTGCCGTCTTCCAAATACAATCGTGCGGCATGAAAGATAGGAAATCCACGCTCACGGAAGACGCTTACCAAGCGCGCGAACGCCGGCAGAATTTCGTCGGTGCCTGGCACAAAGCCGGCGCCGGATGGAAGTGCGAAATCGTTCTGCATGTCGATCGTGAGCAGAGCAGCACGATCCCAATTCGGCTCTGTCGGGTTCATCGCCATTCATTCATTTTGCCGCACGTTCGCCCGCTATCATGGAAAGACTTGTGAGCGATGCTTTTGACGTAGTTATTGTCGGTGGCGGCCACAACGGCCTCGTCACCGCCGCCTATCTGGCTCGTGCCGGACGCCGCGTGCTGGTGCTGGAATCGCGTGAGCTTGTCGGCGGATGCGCCGTTACCGAAGAAGTCTGGCCTGGATATCGCGTTTCCACAGCTTCTTACCTCGCCAGCCTCATGCAGGAAAAAGTTGTCCGCGACCTGGAACTCGAGCGCTTCGGCTACCGCGTCGACGCTAAAGATCCCGCTTTTTTTTCGCCTTTCCCCGACGGCACGCATCTGTTCATGTGGCAGGATCGCGCCAAAACGCTGGCCGAAATCGCCAAGTTTTCCGAGCGCGATGCACAAGCGTATCCCAAGTACGAAGCGCACCTCGAGCGTCTGGCCGTCGTCGCCGAATCCCTGCTGCTCACCACGCCGCCCAACTTTCCGCCCTCCGGCGCCGCCGACTTCATCGACTATATTAAACTGCTCGGAAGTTTAAGAGGACTTTCTAAGACCGAGATCATAGGCCTGGTGAAGATCTTCACTCAGAGCGCCTCCGAGTTCCTGGATGAATGGTTCGAGTCCGAACAACTCAAGGTGACTCTTGCTACCGACGGCGTGATCGGCGCCAATGGCGGCCCGCGTTCGCCCGGCACGGCCTATATTCTTCTGCATCACTGCATGGGCGGCGTCAACGGTCATCGCGGATTGTGGGGATTCGTGCGCGGCGGAATGGGTACTGTTTCGAACGCCATCGCCGATTCGGCCCGCAGCCGCGGCGCGGTCATTCGCACCAGCGCACCGGTCGAGAAGATTCTGGTCCGCGACGGCCGCGTGCTAGGCGTCGTATTGCACGGCGGCGAGGAAATTCGCGGCTCCATCGTCGCCAGTAATCTCGATCCGCGCCGCACGTTCCTCCAATTGATGGACGCGCGCGATCTGCCGGCCGATTTCCTGGACGGGATTCGCAAGTTCCGCTCGGAAGGAACATCGCTCAAAATGAATTTGGCCCTGCGCGGCGTGCCGGAGTTCAGCGCGTTGCCGGGAAGTCCCGGTCCACAGCATCGCGCGACGATGCACATCTGTCCCTCGGTCGAATATATCGAGCGTGCCTGGGACGACGCCAAGTACGGAAAACCTTCCCACTCCCCTCTGATCGAGATGACCATGCCGACGATGTACGATCCGTCGCTCGCACCGCCCGGCCATCACATCATGGGAATCTTTTTGCAGTACGCGCCGTACACTCTGCGAGGCACCACCTGGGAGCAGGAACGCGAGCCCTACACCGAGCGCATTCTGGACGTGATCGAGGAGTACTGCCCCAACATCCGGTCCATCGTGGTCGAGCGCCAGACGCTCTCCCCGTTCGATCTGGAGCAGCGGTTCGGCATCACCGGCGGCAACATCTTCCACGGCGAAATGAGCCTGGACCAGATGTTCGTGCTGCGCCCTCTGGCGGGTTGGGCGCGCTACCGCACTCCAGTGAAAGGCTTGTACTTGTGCGGCTCCGGCGCGCATCCCGGCGGCGGCGTCATGGGCGCGCCGGGGCATAACGCTGCTCGGGAAATCCTTCGCGACCGCTAAAGCTCCAGTGGCGCGTCCGCCGAACTCTAGAATGAACTATAGTTAACTATGGGGATGAAACCGCAGCTAGCAGGCCCGGCCTCCCTGCCCGAGGTTCATGCTAGCGTCCATACGGCCTGGCCCACCGCCTTCCGCCGGATGTTTGCCTTCGCCGGACCGGCCTACCTGGTCAGTGTCGGCTACATGGACCCCGGGAACTGGGCCACCGACCTTGAAGGTGGCGCCCGCTTCGGCTACCAGCTTTTGTGGGTCCTGGTGTTGTCCAACGCCATGGCGATCCTGCTCCAGACGCTGTCCGCCCGCCTCGGAATCGTCTCCGGACGCGATCTGGCGCAGGCTTGCCGGGAAGCGTATCCGCGCACCGTGTCGAACTCTTTGTGGTTCCTGTGCGAAATCGCCATCGCGGCCTGCGATCTGGCGGAAGTGCTGGGAGCGGCCATCGGCCTGAACCTTTTGTTCCACATCCCGCTGACTGCCGGTGTTCTGCTCACCGCTTTAGACACGATCCTGGTTCTATGGCTGACCCGTTACGGTATCCGGTTAGTCGAAGCCATTATCCTGTCGCTGGTACTGATAGTGACCGGATGTTTCCTGATCGAGCTCACGTTCGCCAAGCCTCTATTCAGCGCAGTCACCTCCGGGCTCATTCCGCGATTGAACGATGCCAGCCTGTACGTCGCCATCGGAATGCTGGGCGCGACGGTGATGCCGCACAACCTCTACCTGCATTCCGCGCTGGTGCAGACGCGCCGCATCGGCAAAACCTTCGCTGAACGCAGAATTGCCTGTCGTTACAACTTCATCGATTCTTTCATCGCCTTGAACGGCGCTCTGATCGTAAACGCAGCCATTCTGGTGCTCGCCGCTGCGGTCTTCTTCAAAAGCGGCACGGTCGTTACCGAGATTCAGCAGGCGCATGAGCTGCTCGCTCCGCTGCTGGGGACCGCCCTCGCCAGCGGACTCTTTGCCGTCGCATTGCTGGCGAGTGGTCAGTCTTCAACGCTCACGGGAACCTACGCCGGGCAAATCGTCATGGAAGGGTTTCTGAACTTGCGCGTACGCCCCTGGCTGCGCCGCCTGATTACCCGCTCGGTCGCGATTATCCCGGCGGTGATTACCGTTTCCTCCAGCGGCGATCAGGGCACCTACCGCCTGCTCATTCTGAGCCAGGTGATCCTCAGTATGCAACTTCCGTTCGCCATCATTCCTCTCATACGCTTCACCAGCGACCGCAGCCGCATGGGTGAGTTCGCCAACCGCCCCTGGGTCAACCTCCTGGCCTGGGCTTCGGCCGCGCTCATCATTGTGCTGAATTTCCGCCTGGCCGCGACCGCCATCATTCCGTGGGTTTCCGATGCCCCCTGGCGAGCCTGGTTCATTGTCCCCATGGTGCTCGGCGTGGTGGTTCTGCTTGGCTGGGTGACGTTCGCACGCCCGCACCCTCAGCCCGTTCCGGCACGCCATCCTGGCGCAGCCGTGGCCACCGACCTTCCGGGCCTCAAGTACCACTCCATTCTTGTCCCGCTCGATCATTCCGATCGCGATCGCGCCGCCGTCGCCCACGCTGCCGCCATGGCGCGCCTGCATGGGGCCGCCATTCACCTGCTGCACGTGGAAGAAGGGGCCACGAGTCAGTTGTTCGGACCCCTGGCGTCCACAGCCGAAGTCTCCACCGGTCAGGAGTACTTGGAGGACATCGTGAATTCCCTGAAAACAACCGGCCTGGAAGCCGACCTCAGGATTGTCCACGGGCGCAGTCCCCGAGCTGAAATCATACGCGCAGCCCGCACAATCCAGCCCGATCTGGTGGTGATGGGTGCACACGGGCACACCGGCTTGAAGGATTTGATCTTCGGTTCCACCATCGACGGCGTTCGTCACGCCGTGTCCGCGGCGGTGCTGGTGGTGGCCGAGCCGCCGGCCCCACTTGCTTAGAAACGCCTCAACGCTCGCCGGCGATCCACGGCTGGATGTACGGAGGACAGTTGATCAGCTCGACCTCATCCCTGCTTTGCTGCACCAGAAAGTCGATGCTGGCGCGGTCCGCCAGAGTGATCTCGCCCAGGTCGAGCAGCACGCGGCGGGCTCGCTGCCTGCGCGCGCGATCAATCGCGCGGCGAAGTTCACCCAGCGAATTCCCGTTCATTCTCCCGGCCAGCGTCACCCTGACCGTACCTGTGGCGTCCGGCTTGGACTCGATCTTGATCATCCCTGTTCATCCCACTATGCCCCCTTCGGCCGCCTGGTTCGACCCCCAATGAGTCCAGCGAAAGCTTCGCCGAACGGCATACGCGCGGGTAGATTATGCTAACAACGTGACCGCAGCGGGTTTCCGGCGTCTCGCCCTCAGCTTTCCGGACACGGCCGAAGGTTCCCATTTCCATGTGGCCGACTTCCGGGTGGGAGGAAAAATCTTCGCCACGCTGGCCTATGAAAAGGACGGATGCGGCGTGCTGTTACTTACGCCCGAGCAGCAGGCCGGGATGATCGAAGACGCGCCCGAGATCTTCTTGCCGGTCCCGAACAAGTGGGGTGAGAAGGGCGCGACTTTGGTCCGTCTGGCCAAAGTGAAGCCGGACATCCTGGAAGACGCTCTCCGGATGGCCTGGACGAATAAGCGAGCTAGAACTCCCAAACGGCGGGCGTAACTTTTTGCCCCTTCCGGCGGATTAACGAGACAGAATGAGCGCGGACGAAGACGATCGCCTGCTGGTGGATGCCGCCCAGCGCGATCCTGCGTGCTTCGATGAGCTGTACGAGCGCAACTTCCATCGCGTTTACGCCTACGTAATCCGCCGCGTCGGCGACCGGCATCAGGCCGAGGATCTGACGTCTGAAGTTTTCCGCGAGGCCCTGACGGGAATCGGCAAGTTCGAATGGCGTGGAGTTCCGTTTATTGCCTGGCTGTTGCGGATCGCGTCAAGAGCCATCGCCGACCACTGGCAGCGCAGCGGACGCGAATCGGGGAATCCGGCTCTGAACCCCGACCGGCCGGGTCCCGAGGAGATCGAACGCAGCGCCATGCTGTTTCAACTGGTGGACCGGCTTCCGGAGGCGCAGTTCCGCGTGATTCACATGCGTTTTGTTGAGCAGAAAAGTATCCGTGAGATTGCCGGAGAGCTCGGCCGCACGGAGGGCGCGGTAAAACAACTGCAATTCCGGGCCATCGAAAATCTCCGGACTCAGATGGAGGGCGCTCATGCCTGACGATGCGCTCGACAACGTGAAAGTGGACCAACTCGACCTGGTGATCGACGCTTTGTTAACCGGCGGATCGCCCGCAACTGGCTCGGAGCTCGCGGCCCTGTCAGAAATCGCGGCCAGCTTGCGCGATCTGCCCGACGAAAGTTTTCAGAAACGCTTGAAATCCGATTTACAAAGGAGAGCAACCATGCCTATATCTACTGTTACGCCGGTTCGTGAGGGTTTCCATACCATCACCCCTTTCATCGCCGTTCCCAACGCACCGGAATTGATCGATTTCTTGAAGCGCACCTTTGGTGCTCAGGAAACGTCACGACATCCGCACGGAGAGGGGTTCATCGCGTCCGTTAAAGTCGACGATACCGATCTCCTCATCATGGGCAATCCGGGCCTGCCCGGCCAGGAGCGGATTGGGGCTTTTCACGTCTATGTTCCGGACTGCGACGCCACCTACAACCGCGCCCTGGAGGCCGGAGCCACGTCCCTGGGCGCACCCTCCGACCACAGTTACGGCGAACGGGCCGGATATGTGAAAGACGCCGCCGGCAACCAGTGGTACATCGCGACGCATCTCGGAGCCACCCCCGCTCTCGAGAATCTGTGGAACGTTACACCGTTTGCGCATCCCAACAGTGTGCGCAAATACATAGATTTCCTGACCACGGTCATGGGCGCGAAAGAACTGGTTGTCCACGAACATGGCGGTAAAGTGATGTACGCCGCGGCTCAGATCGGAGATGCCGTGCTTGAGATGGGCGAATCGCCCAACCCCCTGCCGAGCGGGTTCTATTTGTTTGTCGACGATTGCGATGCGGTTTATCACCGCGCGATCCAAGCTGGCGCGAAGTCTCTCTGGCCGCCCGCCGACCAGCAATACGGCGACCGCACTGCGGGCCTCGTCGATCCGTTCGGCTACCAGTGGATTCCGGCCACGCGGGTCAAGGACGTCCGCTAGCCCACTCCGCGCGCGACAAGCGATAGAGTACGTGACGGCTGAGCGGATGTAGCGGGTCAATGCGGGGATGCGCGAAGTCTTCCGAATATCGCATCCCCAGCTTCTCCATCACGCGGCGTGAGCGGACGTTGCCCGGTACCGTGAACGAAACGATTTCGGGCAAGTCCAGACGTTCGAAACCGTATGCCAGCGCAGCCCGAGCTCCTTCGGTGGCAAAGCCTTGTCCCCACCAGGGGCGCGCCAGCCGCCAGCCGATTTCGATGCAGGGCGTGAAGGAAGTTTCAAAGGTCGGAACGGCCAAACCGATGAATCCGGAGAAACGCGTGTGCCCCGGCACATCGACAGCCCACAGGCCAAAACCATGGCGTTCGAAGTGCTTCTCGATCCAGCCCACCGCGGCCGCAGTTTCCTCGCGTGACAAAGTGGACGGAAAGTGCTCCATCACTTCCGGGTCGGTGTTCAGCGCGGCGAAGGGTTCCAGGTCTTCGGTTCGCCAGCGGCGCAGCCACAATCTCGGCGTGACGATCTCAACACCGGGCGGCGGCATCAGAAATCGAGATGCAAAATTCCCCGCTCCAGCGCGATGGTCACGGCGTGCGTGCGGTCGGATGCATCTAATTTCGCCAGGATATTCTGGATGTGCATCTTGATGGTCCCGCTGGCGGTGCCGAGCTGGTGGGCGATCTCTTTGTTCGCCATCCCCTTGGCGACAAAGCGCAGGACTTCCACTTCGCGCGGCGTCAGGGCCATCTGCGGGAAGTATTCGCTCAAACGCTCGGCCACTTCGGCCGGCATCAGGCGCTTGCCCGCGTGCACGGTGCGGATGGCGCGCAGCACCTCGGTATGGACCATCTCTTTCAAGATGTAGCCGCGCACACCGGCTTCAATCGCGCGATAGATATCCTGATCGCCGTCGTAGCTGGTGAGCGCGATGATCTTGGCTTCCGGAGCCTCGCTGCGAATGATGCGGGTGGCTTCGATTCCGTTCATCTCCGCCATGCGCAGGTCCATCAGGACCACGTCCGGCTTTAATTTCCGGAACTGCTCCACGGCTTCCTGACCACTGCCCGCCTCGCCGACCAGGACCACGTCGGTCTCATTGGCCAGTATGGAGGCGATGCCTTTGCGCACCAGCGGATGGTCGTCGGCGCACAAAACACGTATCGGCGCTTCCGGACTCATGAGAGTGTTTCGACCTTCTCGACTTTATCCGCGGGAGACCCTGCCCGCCCCGCCGGCAGCAGCACCGACACCGTGGTTCCTTGGCCCGGCTCGCTCCGCAGTTGGAGGTCGGCGCCGATCTGGGTAGCGCGTTCCTTCATGCCGATGATTCCGTAATGGCCCGGGCGCAGCGCGGAGCCTTCTTTTCCGAGCCCGGACCCGTCGTCATGCACCATGAGCCGCAGCGCTTCGGGCGTCGATTCCAGCGCGACTTCAATGTTTCTCGCGCCGGAATGCTTCACCGAATTAGATACGGCTTCGCTGGCGATGCGCAGCAGGTTGTACTCCACGTCGGCGGGCAGTTTGCGCAAGCCTTTTTCCAATTTGAGTTTGAGGCGGACATCCTTGGTATCGGTGATCTCGCGTGCCGCGGTTCCGATGGCGGCGGTCAAGCCCGATTCTGAATCGTGTCCGGCGCGCAAGCCCGCCACCGACTGGCGCGTCTCGCGCAGGCACGTTGCGGCGTCGCGAATAATGTCTTCGAGCGTTTCCCGCTCCTGCGAGGAGCGCAACCGGCCAGCTAGCGCCTGCATGGCCATGGTGATGCCGGAGAATCCTTGAATGAGCGTATCGTGCAGCTCGCGAGCGATGCGGCTACGTTCGGCCAGGATGAGATCATACCGTTCGCGCAGGCGGCGGATGCGCAACTGGTAGACCAGCCAGCCCAGCCCCGCGATAGCCGCCGCTATCAGTGGCCAGAACCACACCCGCTGGTAGAAGTGCGGCGCCAGCGAAAAAGCCACGGAAGCGCCTTCTTCGGTACAAAGATTATCGGCGTTGCAGGCCTTTACCCGAAACCGGAAGTTCCCGGGCGGCAAATTGGTGTAAAAAGCCTCACGCCGGTTGCCCGCGTCGATCCAGTCCCGATCATATCCTTCCAGTATGTAGCGGAATCGCAAACGGGTTGGCAAATAATACGCCAGACCCGTGTAGTTGAACTCCATGTTCTTCTGACCGGGGGGCACGTCTCCAATATGGTCCGGCAGTTCGCTGTGGCCATTGAGGATAGGGTTCTCGATCACTACCAGCGGCGGCGCAGACTCACGCTGCCAGTGGCTGGGATCGAGCACCAGCAATCCGCGAATGGTGGAGAACCACAGGCGTCCGTCGTGGGTCCTGGAAAGCACCGGGGCTACGCCGGACTGTCCTTCGATCACCCGTTGTGCGTCCATCGGACTATAGGGCGCGCTGGTCACTTTCTTGATCTGCCCGGCCGCGAACTGGCGCAGCTCGCCGCGCGGCACGGAAAAAACGCCGCGGCTGCACGCCATCCACAGGCGGTCCTGATCGTCTGTCACGATCCCGTAGATTTCCCCGTCGTAGAGTCCGTCGCGAGTGAAGAAGGCGGTGACCTCGTCGCCGTTCGGCGCATTGTTCAACAATCGCAGCCCGCCGCCATTCAGCCCCATCCACAGCAGCCCGTCGCTGTCGCGATAAAGAGTGTTCACCGGCCGAATCGAAGCTCCATTCGACTTGATCTCGCGGAATCCACCGGATACGCCTGGGGATATGCTCTGGAAGACTCCGCGCTCGGTAGCCATCACGATGTGCCCGTCGCGATCTTCTGAGAGCGCCACCACGGCGTCCCCGGGCAATCCGGGCGCAGGCTCGAAGCTTCCGCCGCGGAATAACGCCAGCCCGTGTTCGGTTCCCGCCCATAGCACGCCCGCACGATCCTGATACAGGCTCCGGATGAAGTTCCCCGGAAGGCCGCGCCGGACGGTGTAGGTTTCTACCACGCGCCCGCCGCGCAACTGGTTCAACCCGTTTTGCGTGCCCGCCCACAGCGAGCCGTCGCGATCCTCGGCCAGCGCGTACACAGTATTCGATGCCAGCCCGTCGCGGGTCGTCAAAGAATGGAATCCCCGCCCGTCAAAGCGCGCCAGGCCGCGATCCAACGTGCCGGCCCAGACTACGCCGCTGCGGTCCTCGAGCACCGGCCCAGCATCGTTGCTGGGAAGTCCTTCGCTGACGGTGTAGGGCACGCCGCGCCCATCCACAAACTGGTTCAAGCCGCGTTTGGTGCCCACCCACAGGGTTCCTTCACGATCTTCAAACACCGACAACGCGGTGCTCTGCGACAGCCCGTCCTGGGAGCGAAAGCTGTCGATGCCGCCGTCTCGCACGCGGCTAAAGCCGTTGCGAGTACCGACCCAGATGCTTCCCGCAGAGCCTTCCGCCAGGGAGAATACAAAACCTTCCCCCAGGCCGTCCTTCACTCCAAAGAGATGTTGCTCACCGCCGCGGATACGGATCAACCCATCGCTGGTTCCAACCCAGACTGCGTCTCCGGTGCACAGCAACGCGCGCACGGATCCGGACGCTGGAATTCCCTTGAGCGGACGGGATGTGAAGCTACCGTTACTCTGAATCGCAACGCGGGGTCCATCGCCTCCTACCCACAGGGAGCCGCTCGCGTCCTCGCACGCCGTACGGACATTCTCCATGGTCAACACCGGCGCTGGCTGAAAGCGTGGTTCGCCGCGGGAGACGTCTGCGCGGGCTAGACCGCTCTCGGTGCACACCCACATCACACCGTCGTGTCCCTGGACCAGGCACTGTATGGCATTGGACGGCAGACCTTGCGTGGTGGTGTACTGCGTCACGCCGTCGGCCCCGAGGCGGTACAGTCCCGTTTCGTTGGAACCGAGCCACAAGGCCCCGCGCTGGTCCTCTAGCGCGGCCCGGACCCACAGGTTTGGAGGCGCGCCAGGAATGATGTCCTCGGCTTGCTGGAAGCGTACGCCGTCGAAGCGCACCAGTCCGGTCTGCGTGGCCAGCCACAGGTAACCGACGCGAGTCTGAAATATCTCGAGGATGCCCCCCTGCGGCAGGCCTTGCTGGGTCTGCCAGATGCGGTGAACATATTGTGTGAGCCCGCGGTTCGGATCCAGTCCGAATGCGGTTTTGGGCAAGCCGAGTGCCACCAGCAGCAAAAGCCCTGCTGCCGGACCGACTCGCCGCGACACGTTCCGAGACATTCTTGTTTTAGCCCGCGCTTTTATTCTAGCCTGCGGGTCCCGTCTCCAGACCAGCCCTAGAACATCACACCAAAGCCGGCGGATATTTCCGTCTGGCGCAGCCAGCCCTCTTTAAGAAACAGATCGAAGGGCTTGGGTGTGGTGTATTGGCGGACATCCACGCGGAGTCCAAACAAGGAAGTCACGCGCATTTTCACGCCGCCCCCGTAGTTGAAGCCGAACTTGTTGGAGCCTCCGCCCTGGGCGGCCGAGGAGCCAGGAGGCACATAATTGGCGAACCCCACGCCTCCCGTGGCGAAGGGCCGGATGCGCGTACCCTCTGGCGTGGCGTATAAGAGGAAATTGTATCCGCCCTGGTGGATCGCCATGCCTTGCTCGATTCCACCGGAGTTCAGTTTAGTTCGATTGTAGGCGTACTGGACCTCGTGGCCGAAATGGCTGTCGTTGTTGAGATCGATCCTAAAGCTGAAGCGGAAGCCATCCTCCAGCTGGAAATCGTCTTTTTTCCCTCCCTGCGCCGCGGGCACCGTACTCCCGAGAGTCTTATTAGACAGCAGCGATTGCCCGCCGTTAAACCAGACCTCGAACGACTGCCCCCAGGCGGAGCCCGCACATGCCAGGACCAGTACCACAGCAAGGTTTTTCATATTCTCTCAGATGCCTCTGATCGCAAAGTAGTTACAGTGATTCGGAAGGAAGCGTAATGTGTCCCTCCAGGTATTGTACAGCGCGGCCCCCGATCCCCACTCGTGCGCCCCGGTCCTCGCACCATAATTCGCCGCCCCGATGGGATACCTGCCGCGCGAACAGTTTCTTCTTTCCCAGCCTGCGCGACCAATACGGGATCAAGGTCGTGTGCGCGCTGCCGGTGACCGGATCCTCCGGAATGCCGGCCCGCGGGGCGAAGAATCGCGAGACAAAATCACAGTCCTTCCCCGGGGCCGTGACGATCACCCCACGGCAATCCACCGCCATGAGCTTGCTCATATCCGGAGCCAGCGCCCGAACCTGCTCTTCGGTCTCGAACACGCAGAAACAATCTCCGGTTCGCAGGAATGCCCCCGGGCGCGCGCCCAGAGCCTCGAATAGCGAGGAGTCATCCGCGCATTCCAGCGGCGGGCGCGAAGGGAAGTCCAGAACGTAAAGGTCGTTTTCCCGAGCGACCGTTAACTCACCGCTGCGCGAGTCAAACGCCACCTGCTGCTCGGCTGTCTCCCGCCGGAGTTCCAGAATGACGTGCGCCGCAGCCACCGTAGCGTGACCGCATAAGTCCACCTCTACTGTGGGCGTAAACCAGCGCAAACGATAGCGTCTGTTCTGCCGTACATAGTACGCCGTCTCCGCCAGATTATTCTCCGCGGCGATGGCCTGGAGAGTTTCATCTTGGAGCCAGCGTTCCAGAGGGCACACCGCAGCTGGGTTACCCGAAAAAAACCTGCCCTGAAAGGGCGCGCTAGCGAAGGCGTCCACTTGGTAGAGAGGAATCTGCACAGTAAATCGAAAAGTTGGGCCGCTAGTTCCCCGGCCGGGTCTGCAGGATTTTCAAGGTGCGGTCCAGCTGCTGGATCCGCTGCGCCTGCTGATCATTCGCTTGCTTGAGGCGGGCCACCTCCGCCTCCAACTCATCGCGACGCTGCTGTAGCGTCTTTAGCTCTTCCTCGTTTCCCTTGGGAGGAGCCGGGCCGAGAAAACGCGACCCCTCCTGAACCTTCTTCCCGTCGGCTCCTTCGACGATCATCCGCACCTGAATGTCCCCCGTATCGCGCTTGTAGGAGAACTTTCCTAACGCCAAATCGCCGGGCGCCAGCGGAATGGTCCGTGTCTGCGGGCCGTCTCCGATCTCCAGCGTGCCCTGGACGGCCCCGGACACGGGTGTGGCTTGGCGGTTCCATTCGATATCCAGTTGCCCGTCCCGCTCCAAAACGCTCAGCGCGATGCCTGGATTGGCCCGGCCAAGGGTCACGTATCGCGCGCCCGCGAGCGCCAACGCTGCGATCACGATCACGGCCGCCGCGATCCAGAACCACTTCTTAGCCGGGCTCTTCTTTTCCGAACCTGTTTTAGCCGAATCTCTCTGGTCTAGACTTACCCTATCCAGGCCGGCCGGCTCCGGAGGCTGCATAGGCACACCGAACAGCGACGTCACAGTGGATGAAGTCTGCACGGAATTCTGCGGATTAGGACGGATATGGGGAGCTGGCGCTATGGCCGGCGCTGTAGCCGGCACGATTGCCGGCACTGCAAGGGGGGGGGCAATGCGAGGAGCGCTGCGGTGCTCCGTTCGGCGCTCGGCTGACGATCCCCGTTGGTCGAACGATCCCCGTTGGTCGAAGGCAGCCAGCCGGTCCGGAAAACTGAACTCCAGATAGCTCCGGCTGGTGATAACCGTTCCGTCAGGCTCCCGCACAAAAAATCCCGCCCACATGTTTCCGCCCCGGCTGGGCCGCACGACCAGAGTCACCTGCCTGGGTTGAGCGAAATAACTGGAAAAGATCTCCTGATCGGATTCCGTCAGCGAGATTTCGGTGCGCGTGTGCGAAACATACCAACCGACGCACACTAGGCCCTCCAACCGCGCATCCTGCTGATCCTGATGAAGCTGCTCGCGCAATGCCGTCCGGTCCCGTTCTGAAAGACGGAAAGCCGGACCGTAGGCGTGTTCACAGGCGGACGGACGAATCGCCATGATCCGCGTCGTTTTTCCTTCGTACACGCCGTAGAGCAGGCCGCCCACTTCGATTCCGCCCCGCGACAGTTTTTGGAATCCCTCGGCGACCTCATGCCGGATTTCCTCGATCACCACCAGCGAATACTCAACGGTTATCGGGCTCTCCGCCGCGCTCCAGCTCCCGAACGTGACATCGCTCATGATATGGCCAATTCCATAGCAATCTGATTTAAACAAACCTTACCCAGTCTGGTTTGACAGAAATCGGATCCGGATAACCTTCATTGTACGGAAAGCTAAGGTTCCCAGGTACACCGCTGCGTCCAAGCCGCGCCACCGCCAGCCGCGCTTCACGAAGTCGCGTCAATAAGGAGCTCGAACCTAAGCGGAAGCGGCTCCGCCCGCGGCCCCACGGGCTGCCGCGAGAGCGGCCTCGTAGTTGGGGTGATCGCCCACTTCCTTCACATACTCCACGTAGCGAATCACGTTGTTCTTGTCGAGCACGAAGATCGCCCGGCTCATGATGCGCAGATCCTTGATGAGCGTTCCGTAAGCCTCGCCGAAGGATCCGTCGCGGTGATCGGAAACCATTTTGACGTGGTCGACGCCGTATGCTCCGCACCAACGTTTTTGGGCGAAAGGAAGATCCATGCTGAAGGTGTAGATCTTCACGTCCGGCAGCTTGCCGGCTTCTTCGTTGAACCGCTTGGTCTGCGCGTCGCAGACGGGCGTATCGAGCGAGGGAACCACGCTGAAAATCCGGACGCCGCTTCCCGTGCCCGCCAGATCCAGCGTTTTAAGTGAGTCGTCGACCGCCTTGAAATCCGGCGCCTTCTCGCCCGGCTTCAACGCCGGACCCAGCACCGTCAGCGGATTTCCTCTGAGTGTTGTTGCTCCTGGTCTCTCCATAGATTTCTATTGTAAGCTGAGTTCCGGCCATCATAATCGAGATGGACGGTTCCTCACGCGCGGGGCAAAGGAACCCGTTTCCGTAAGGCTGCGCAAAGAGCCAATCCACCGAATATAAGGAGGAAGGTGGATGGTTCCGGCACAACCGTCTCCAGAAAACCCCGTGCCGCGAATGCGTCAGTAGCTGTGGTGGGATGAAAGCTATCGAAAAACAGATACTGCGAAGGGTTGGCACACACCGTTGTTCCATCGAAGCACGCATCGCTCACGTTGGTAAACCCGTATGCCGCGGGGTTGGCGACCATAGAGCGCACTAGCGTTGCGGTGTCATAAAAAAGCACGCCGGGAGGCAGGCCCGCCCGGAGGGACGCGTTATAAGCATCGGTAATGGCCGAGGCTTGCGCGGCAGCGACAGAACCCAGGCTCTGAAAGTACGGCGTAAGACCGAGATCCGGCATGCCCGGCACCAGAATTTTGGTGGCCCCGAGCAATTCCAGACCGGTCACGATGCCCAATTCATCAGCCACACCCCTACTGATCACGGCCAGCGGTGTCGAATCCAGTGGCGACGGCGCAAGAAAATCATTCGGCCCTCCCCACACGACAAATAACCCGCCGGCAAGGTAAGGACCCAATGATGCTTGCGACGCCGCAAACTCTGTCTGCATACCGGGCAGCGAAAAAGCGCCAACAGTGGTGGTCGTTCCGCCATCGGCATAATTGCCGATTCCAGTCGTGGCACCGATCCATGCAAAATCCAGTAGGGGCGCACCGAGTGACGCTGCGAGTTGCTCGACAGCGACGGGCCCATCGGACCTACGGCCCATAAAATAGGGCGCTCCGGGCTGACCCGTGGCGCTGAACAAATTGCCATTGTCCGAAAGGCTGTCTCCGTACACTACAACGGAACTGATGGAGCCCGCCGAAGCAATTGCAGACAGGCTCGACAAAACGATAGACAGCTCAAGAATACGTTTCAATGACAGTGACATGCAGCCTCCAAATCAGCGGGAACGGACTTCCACATGATCGCTCATTTTCCCACACGATATTGCGAGTCCTCGTTGCAGGCGTAGTGAGGCCCTGAGAAAGCTATCGTAACTACGGAATGCGAACCTGCTGGTGTAACGATTCCGCAAGCGCTTCCGCCGCGGTCACTGGCAACTTGCAGGCGTAATTTTCGCAAACGTACGCCGTGGCGAGGCCGTCCACGGGTGGCATCGCGTTCGGAGCCTCCGAAGCCCGCATCACAACGGCATTGGGCAGAAAGCGTTTTCGGATCTCACGCAGCATACTTGGAAACCCGGCCTGTGGGCCGGCCAACACGATCTCCATCGGCTTGCCCATGGCGAACATCTGCGCCACCAGCATCTGCGGCAATCCAGCGCCGCCCGCGAGCATCCGCCCCGCAAACGCTTCCAGAGTCTTCTCCGCCGCGATCCGGAAATCATCTCGTCCGGTGATACGCGCCAGACGCAACAGCGCCAATGCCATCACGGAATTGCCCGAGGGCTCCGCGCCGTCGTAATCGTCCTTGAGCCGGAGCACCAGATCGCTTTGATTCGCCGGCGAGCTGAAGAATCCGCCGCCCTTCGTGTCCTGAAACAAGGCGATAGCGCGCTCGGCGAGCCGTGCTGCCCAACCCAGATCGGCCAGGTTGAACTCGGTTTCGTACACATCTACGAGAGCGTTGATCAGCAACGCATAGTCGTCCAGGAACGCTTCGATGGCGGCATCCCCATCGCGATAGCGGCGGAGCAGTATGTCTTCTCCGTCGCGCCAGAGCATGCCGAAGAGAAAAGTTACCGCCGACCGCGCGGCTTCTGCATAGCGCGGCTCGTCGAGAATCTGCGCGCCCTTGGCGAAGGCCGAAATCATGAGCCCGTTCCAGCCGCTGAGAATCTTATCGTCAAGGTGCGGCCGTGGACGGCGCGAGCGAACTTCAAGGAGCTTCGCAGCCGACCGTTGCAGAGATTCGTCCGCGATGTCCTGCGCCTGATAGAGAATGTTACGTCCGGTAAACTCGCCGTGCGGGTCTTGCTCAACGTTGCCGCCGGGTGACACGCCGAACCGCTTGCAGAACACGGCCGCGTCCTGCTCACCGAGGACATCCACGATTTCCTGATAGCTCCAGATGTAGAACGCACCTTCGGACTTTTTGTTCGGCTGAGCCGGATCCGTCGCGCTGTCGGCATCCTCGGCCGAATAGAATCCGCCGTTTGGATGGGCGAGGTCGCGCAACACGTAGTCAAAAATGCCCCGGGCCACATCGGCGTATTGCGCGTCGCCGGTAATCTGGTACGCCTCCAGATACGAAATCGCGAGCTGCGCCTGGTCGTAGAGCATTTTTTCGAAATGCGGAACGAACCAGTTCTCATCGACCGAGTAGCGATGAAATCCGCCACCGAGCTGATCGTGCATCCCGCCCTTGGCCATCGCCCGCAGGGTCACCAGGACCATATCGCGAGCTTCCTCATTGCCCATGAGGGCCGCGTAGCGCAGCAGGAAATTGAGCACGCTCGGACGCGGGAACTTGGGCGCATTCCCAAAGCCGCCCAGTCGCGCGTCGAACGATCTCCGGAAAGCGAAGAAAGCGGAATCGAGCGCGTTCTGCCCGACTTGGCCGCGGCTTTCACCGCCTTGTTGGCTATACTGGCGAAGCTGTTCGACCACCTGCGCGCCGGACTGCTCGATTTTATCGCGCTCCTCGCGCCAAGCCCGCGCGAGACTTTCGAGAATCGTTCGAAATCCCGGCCGGCCGTAACGGGTGTCGGGCGGGAAATAGGTCCCGCCGAAAAACGGCTTGCCCTCCGGCGTCAGCCAGACCGACATGGGCCATCCGCCGCTGCCGGTGGACGCCTGCACGAACAGCATGTAGACGCGGTCCAGATCGGGGCGCTCTTCGCGGTCGACTTTCACCGGCACGAAGTGCTCATTCAAGACCCGCGCGACATCTTCGTTCTCGAACGATTCGTGCTCCATCACATGGCACCAATGACACGTGGAATACCCGATTGAAAGAAAGATCGGTTTGTCTTCCTGGCGGGCTTTGTCGAGCGCCGCTTGACCCCACGGATACCAATCCACGGGGTTGTGCGCGTGCTGGAGCAGGTAGGGACTTTTTTCGTGGAGCAGGCGGTTGGACACTACTCCAAGTTATACCCTCGCGGCGATACGGCCGAGCAGACGATTTCCGATTTATGGCCGCGGCGCGCAAAAACGTCCCGCACCAGCTCACAGACGTCTTCGTGGCCACGCTCATGGAACACCAGGATCGAGGGCCCTGCCCCGCTCAGCGCGCATCCGAGCAGTCCGGGCGCCCGAAGCTTGGTGATCTCCTCCAGTCCCGGCACCAGATGGTAGCGATAGGGCTGGTGCAGCCGGTCTTCGAGCGCCGTCGGAAAAACATCCCGGGCTCCCGTCGCCAGCGCGACAATCAGCAGCGCGCTGCGCTGTACGTTGAACACGGTGTCCTCGCGCGAATAGGTTTCGGGCAGCACGCGCCGCGCTTCCGAGGTCGGCAGCATGAAATCTGGCACCACCACCGCGACGTTATAGTGCGGGTCAAGTTCCAGGCGTACTGCGCGCGCCACACCTTCAGAGTCGATCGCACTGGCCACGATGGAGCCCAGCACACAGGCCGCGACATTGTCCGGATGCCCCTCGATCTGCGCCGCCTCGTCCAGCACCCGGTGGGGGTCCCAGCCGAGCCCCAATACCTCATTGGCGATGACCACGCCGGCTGTCAGCGCCGCCGCGCTCGACCCCAGCCCCTTGCCGATGGGGATGTCGTTGGCAATTTCGAGCTCGATCGATGGCATGGCTGCACCGGTATCCGCCGCCACCCGTAACGCGGTCTGCCAAATGAAGTTATCCTCCCCGGTGGAGATCGATCCGGAGTCCCGCCCGGTGGCGCGGATAGCCAGATGCTCGGCGGGGCGAAAGCGGCATTCCAGATAGAGGTCCAGGGCCAGCGCCAGGGCGTCAAATCCGGGGCCGAGGTTCGCGCTGGACGCGGGTACACGGACAGTTCTCCGCAGGGGAGGCATGAATCCAACTATTCTGGCATGCTTGCAGTTAAAATAGAGGGTATGGCCTCAAGTACTACGGCGAGTCCCTTAGCGGGCTCTGTCGAAATGCCCGGTTGGAAGACAATTGCCAGTCATGCGGCGGCCCTGTTCATCGGAGTTGTGTTCTTGATGACGGGCGTTTACAAGGCACTCGATCCCTATAAGTTCGCCAATCTCGCCAAGAACCTGCTGGTGCCTTACGACCTGACCCTTCCCTTGGCGCTACTTCTGGCGGTTGCCGAAACCACCGCTGGAACCTTGATTCTGGTGCCTCGCTTCCGCCGTTGGGGAGCCATCCTGGCGGGAATCCTGTTGTTGTCCTTCATGGCCTACATCGGATGGAATTACACGGCTTTGCGGGGCCGCGATTGCAGCTGCTTCCCGGAGCTAACGCTGCCCTTGGGGATCACCATCGACATGCGGCGTTCCGTGGGTCCAGGCTTCTTCTATGGCGATCTTGGCTTCATGGCCGTGGCGGTTATAGCCGGAATCTGGGCCAAGCGCTCGCAAGGTCTGCGCACAGCGGCAGTGATCCTGGGCGCGGTCGCGGTTTTCGCGGCGGTCAGCTTTGGCTCGGCGTACAGCAAATTGACCGGACTTAAGGCGCCTGATTCCATCATGGTTGATGGCCAGCCGATGTCCCTCCAACAAGGTCGGGTGTTTCTGTTCTTCTATGACCCGGAGTGCGGGACCTGCTTCGCGGTCGGCAAAAGTATGGCGCCGTTGAAGTTCAAGGATGATGTCACCGTGGTCGGCATCCCGACGCGCGTCCCGCAGTTCGCCGCCTCCTACCTGAAAGACAGCGGGCTCAAAGCCAAAACCTCGACGGATTCCGCGAAACTACGGGAAATCTTCAAGTTCGACAACCCGCCCTACGCCGCGCTCATAGAACGGGGCCGGCAAACTGGCGTAATCATGCCCACCCAGTTCAACGAAGAGGATCCGTCCAAGCACATTGAGCTGCTCAAGCAAATGGGCGTCCTCCAGTAGCGTGTCGATCCGTAGTTTTCTCGGAATTCCCGACCAGCACGCGCACACCGCCGACACGGAAACTGTGCGCAAGGTGATCGAGGCGCTGGATAAACTGGAACCCTCGCGCGCCCGTTTCATCGCTGCGTTCGGATACATTCTAAGCCGCGTGGCCAACGCCGACTTAAAGATCAGTCCGGAAGAAATTCGCGCCATGGAAAGGATCATCATGGAGCGGGGCGGGCTGCCCGAGGAGCAGGCGCTGATCGTGGTCCAGACCGCCAAGACCCGCACGCAGCTCTTCGGGGGAACCGAAAACTTCCTGGTCACGCGCGAGTTCAGCCGGATCGCCACGCGCGAGGAGAAACTGGCGCTGCTCGATTGCCTGTTCGCGGTGGCGGCCGCCGAAGCCGGCATCTCGACCACGGAAGACAACGAGATCCGCCAGATCGTCAATGAACTCGGGCTGGGGCATCCGGACTTTATTGCGGTTCGTTCGCGCTGGAAAGATCAGCTGACCGTATTCAAACCGAATTAGCTGGATAAGCTAGGCCGCCTCGGGCACCGGCTTCTCGCACAGCAGATCCAAAAAGGCCTGCGCCACCGGCCGAAAACGCTTCTTTTTGCGATGGATGATCCCCAGGGGCCGGTACAGACTTGCTCCCGCGATCCGGATCGCCGCCAGGCGTTTTTGACGGATATCCTCGCGCATCACCCGGTGCGGCATGATGCTCACCCCCACGCGGTGGGCCACGGCTTCCTTGATCATCTGGATGTTGTCGAAATGCACCGATACATTCACGGTCACGCCCTTGTCCTTGAGAAACCGGTCCACGTCGCTGCGGATCGGAAGCTCCTCGTCGAACCCCACGAAATCCACGCCGTCCAGGTCTTCGATGGGTATCGGTCCATGAATCGCCACCGCCTTCTTGGCGAGAGGATGGTCCGGGGCGGTCGCCAGCACCATTTCCTCCTGCCGCCAGGGGATCACTTTGATTTCTCGAGTCGCATGAGGGTAACTCACCAGCCCCAAGTCGGCCTGGTCGGCCAGCACGGCGGCGTAGACTTTCGCCGGCTGCAGATATTGGACTTCGAGACCCGCCTCCGGGTGCCGCGCGGCGAACTGCTTTTCCAATTCCACCATCTCGCTCAGTCCCACGGAATAAATAGAAGCCACGCGGACCGTGCCCGCAGTCTGGTGTTTCAGGAGCCCCAGGGCTGCCTCCAACTCGGCCCGGCGGCGAAGCACATCCCGGCAGAATTCGGCGTAAAGCTGGCCGGCCGGGGTCACCACCAGGGGCCGCCGGGACCGGTCCAGCAGGGTGGCGCCTAAGGTCCGCTCTAGTTCCTGCACCTGCTGGCTGGCAGCCGATTGGCTACACCCATTCATGGCTGCAGCCCGGCTAAAACTGCGGGTCTGCGCGATGTCCCTGAAAAGCTTGAGACTATCCTGGTCCATAGCGACTATTATATATCAGTAAGTCTAATACTACAAGGTCACACTTTCTGTTGACGTGATAGTAATTCAGTAGTACTCTAGACTATGCTCGTATCAAACAGGGTCAAGCAAGGGCTCTATGACCCCCGCTATGAACACGATGCCTGCGGGATGGGGTTCATCGTCAATCTGAACGGTGAAAAGTCGCACGAAATCATCCGTAAGGGCATCGAAATCCTCATTAACCTGACCCATCGCGGGGCCTGCGGATGCGACCCGTTAACGGGCGACGGCGCCGGCATCACCATCCAGATCCCGCACGAGTTCTTATCTCGCGAATGTTCCGCCCTGGGCTTTTCGCTCTCCGAACCGGGAACTTACGGCGTGGGGATGATGTTTCTGCCAGTGGAACCCAAGCAGCGGCTGATCTGCGAAGGCATCGTCGAGCGCATCGCGAAGGAAGAAGGACTCACGGTTTTGGGATGGCGCGATACGCCGGTGCACGCCGACGCCATCGGCCGGACTGCGCGCGCCACGCAGCCCTACATCGAACAAGTGTTCCTGCGCGGCGCCGCCAACATGACCCAGGATCAACTGGAGCGCAAGCTCTATGTGGTCAGGCGTCGTGCGGAAGCCGATGTCCTCGAGACCGACCTGACAGAGAGGGAGTTCTTCTACGTCCCCTCGATGTCCTCGCGCCTGATCATCTATAAAGGCCTGCTGCTGGCGCCCCAGATCGACGACTTCTACAAAGAACTGCGCGACCCGGAGACACGCAGCTCGATGTGCATGGTGCACCAGCGCTTCTCCACTAATACGTTTCCGACCTGGCAACTGGCGCATCCGTACCGCTACATCTGTCACAACGGCGAGATCAACACGGTGCGTGGGAACGTCAACTGGATGAATGCGCGCGAGTCGACACTCAAGTCGGACCTGTTCGGTGACGACATTTCCAAAGTCTTTCCGGTGATCCGCCCGAACCTGAGCGACACCGGGTCGCTGGATAGCGCCGTGGAGTTCCTGACGCTGGGCGGGCGAAGCCTGCCGCACGTGATGGCCATGCTGATTCCGGAAGCCTGGGACGCCGATTCCACGATGCCCCAGGAAAAGCGCGATTTTTACGAGTACCACGCTTCGCTGATGGAGCCCTGGGACGGCCCGGCCGCGGTCGCCTTCACCGACGGAAAATGGATCGGCGCGACGCTCGATCGTAACGGTCTGCGCCCAGCCCGTTACCTGGTCACCAAGGACGACCAGTTGATTATCGCGTCGGAAACCGGCGTGCTCCCCATCAAGCCCGAAAACGTTTCCTACAAGGGCCGCCTGCAACCCGGCAAGATGCTGCTGGTGAACATGGAAGAGCATCGCATCGTTCCGGATGAGGAGATCAAGCATAAGCTGGCGACCCAGCAGCCCTACGGCCAGTGGCTGAGGCGGAACCAGATCACCATCGATGCCCTGCCCGATCCCTTGCGGGTCCATGGATTCGAGCCCAAGACCATCCTCCAGCGGCAGCGGGCTTTCGGATACACCGAAGAAGACTTGAGGATTCTGATCGCCCCCATGGCCGAAAAAGGCGAGGAGCCGATCGGATCGATGGGCACCGATACGCCGCTGGCCTGCCTCTCCGACCGGCCGCAGCCGCTGTTCAACTACTTCAAGCAGATGTTCGCGCAGGTGACCAATCCGGCCATCGATCCCATCCGCGAGGAGCTGGTGATGTCGCTCACCAGCTACATCGGAACCGAGCGCAACATCCTGGAAGAAACCGCCCTGCACTGCCATACGCTGAAGCTCGAGCATCCCATCCTCACCAACTTCGACCTGGAACGGCTCCGGCGTGTGAACTGGGGGGATTTCCTGGCCACCACCTTGGGCGCGCTGTACAATCCCGCCGGCGGGGCGCAGGCGCTCGAAGACGCGCTGGACGACCTGTGCATGCGGTCGAGCCTTGCGATTCGCGACGGCTACCGGCTGCTGATTCTTTCCGACCGCGGCATCGACAAGGACAAAGCTCCTATTCCAAGTTTGCTGGCACTGACCGCCGTCCACAATCATCTGGTGCGCGAGCGCAAGCGCACTCAGGTTGCTCTGATCATCGAATCGGGCGAGCCTCGTGAGGTAATGCACTTCGCCCTGCTCACCGGCTACGGCGCGAGCGCCATCAATCCCTACCTGGCCATCGAAACGCTGGAGGACATGGCGGAAAAAGGGCTGCTGACGGTCGACTTCCCGGCGGCGCTCAAGAACTATAAGAAAGCGATCAACAAGGGGCTGCTCAAGGTCTTCTCGAAGATGGGTATCTCGACCCTGCAGAGCTATCGCGGCGCGCAGATCTTCGAAGCCATCGGCCTGAATCATGAGCTGATCGACCGGTACTTCACCGGAACCGCTTCGCGCATCGAAGGCGTCGGCCTGGATGTTCTGGCGCGCGAAGCCCAGACCAAGCACGCGCACGCGTTTCGCCCCACCACGGATTCGGAAACCGAGCTGGACGTTGGGGGCACGTATCAATATCGCGTCAACGGCGAGTATCACTTGTTGAATCCTCTGACGGTTTCCAAGCTCCAGCACGCGGTTCACAAGGGCCCTGAGGATGGCTACGCCACCTTCCAGGAATACGCCGCGCTCATTGACCAGCAGAATAAGGACTTATGCACACTGCGCGGGCTGATGGTGCTGCGCGAGCCGAAGCGAGGAGTCAAACTAGACGAGGTCGAGCCGGCCAGTGAAATCGTCAAACGCTTCGCCACCGGCGCGATGTCGTTCGGATCGATCAGCAAGGAAGCCCACGAGACGCTGGCCATCGCCATGAACCGGATCGGCGGACGCTCCAACACCGGTGAGGGCGGCGAGGACGAAGAGCGCTTCAAGCGCGACGCCAACGGCGATTGGCGCCGCAGTTCCATCAAGCAAGTGGCCTCGGGCCGCTTCGGCGTCACCACCAACTACCTGGTGAACGCCGACGATCTGCAAATCAAGATTTCGCAGGGCGCGAAGCCCGGCGAAGGCGGCCAGCTTCCCGGCCATAAAGTAGACGAGGTCATCGCCAAAGTGCGCTACTCGGTTCCCGGCGTGGGACTGATTTCGCCACCGCCGCATCATGACATTTATTCGATCGAAGATCTGGCGCAGTTGATCTATGACCTGAAGAACGTCAATCCCAAGGCCAGGATTTCCGTCAAACTTGTCTCTGAATCGGGCGTCGGCACCGTAGCCGCGGGCGTCGCGAAGGCGCACGCCGACGTCGTTCTCATCGCCGGACACGACGGCGGCACGGGCGCGTCGCCCCTCACATCGCTGAAGCACGCCGGCACTCCCTGGGAGCTGGGCTTGGCAGAAACGCAGCAAGTTTTGGTTCTGAACGACCTGCGCAGCCGCATCACGGTGCAAACTGACGGCAAGCTCAAGACTGGCCGCGACGTCGCGGTCGCCGCACTGTTGGGCGCCGAGGAATTCGGATTCTCCACCGCCCCTCTGGTGGCGATGGGATGCATCATGATGCGCAAGTGCCACTTGAACACCTGTCCCGTGGGCATCGCCACGCAGGATCCGGTGTTGCGCAAGAAGTTCCACGGCAAACCGGAGGACGTCATCAATTACTTCTTCTTTGTGGCTGAGCAGCTCCGCGAGATTATGGCCAAGCTGGGCTTCCGTCGCATGGACGAGATGATCGGCCGCTCCGACATGCTCGACATGCGCGCCGGCATCGACCATTGGAAAGCCAAGGGCCTGGACTATTCGCAGTTGCTGTATCATCCCGAAGCTCCTTCGCGGGTGGGCCGCCGGTGCATGATCGCGCAGGATCACGGCCTCGACCAGGCGCTGGACGCGAAGCTCATCGATCACGCGCGGCCGGCTATCGACAACGCAACGGCCGTCGAGATCTCGCTGCCCATCCGTAACGTTCATCGCACTGTGGGCGCGATGCTCTCCGGCGAAATCGCACGCAAGTACGGCTCGGCGGGCCTCGAGCCCGGCACGATCCTCTGCAAGTTTTCAGGCTCGGCGGGGCAAAGCTTCGGGGCTTTTCTCGCCCGCGGCGTCACGCTGGAATTGGAAGGCGATTCCAACGATTACGTGGGCAAAGGGCTCTCGGGCGGCAAGATCATCGTCTACCCTCCCAAGGGATCGACGTTCAAACCCGAGCAGAACATCCTGGTCGGAAACGTAGTTCTCTACGGAGCCACATCGGGCGAAGCTTTCTTCAACGGTCGCGCGGGTGAGCGCTTCGCGGTGCGCAACTCCGGCGCCACGGCGGTGGTCGAAGGCCTGGGCGATCACGGCTGCGAATATATGACTCGCGGTTTGGTCATCTGCCTGGCCGATACCGGCAAGAATTTCGCCGCCGGCATGTCGGGCGGAATCGCCTACGTACTGGATGAGACCGGCGAGTTCGGCAAGACGCGCTGTAATCGCGCCAGTGTCGATCTCGAAAAGGTCGACATTCCTGAGGACGTCGAAACACTGCGCTATTGGATCGCACGCCACGCCGAGGAAACCGGTAGCCCGCGCGCCAACTGGATCCTCGATAACTTCGAGCAGTTCGTGTCCAAGTTCGTCAAAGTCTTCCCGCACGAGTACAAACGAGTGCTGGGCATTGAGCGTCAGAAGGCGGCTGCCCATGGGTAAAAACACCGGGTTCATGGAGTACACGCGCGAGCTGCCGGAGCGCCGTGCGGTTGAAGAGCGCGTCAACGACTGGTTCGAGATCTACAAGGAGTTTCCGCTCGAAAAAGTTCGCACGCAGGGCGCCCGCTGCATGGATTGCGGCGTGCCCTTCTGCCACACCGGCTGCCCGCTGAATAACATCATTCCCGACTGGAATGATCTGGTCTATCGCGACCGGTGGCGCGCGGCAGTGCGCGTGCTGCACTCGACCAACAATTTTCCGGAGTTCACCGGTCGCATCTGTCCCGCCCCGTGCGAGGCTGCCTGCGTGCTCGGCATCAATGAGCCGCCGGTGACCATCAAAGTGATCGAGCGCACCATCATCGATCACGCCTTCGCGGAAGGCTGGATTGTCCCCGAGCCTCCGGAGGTCCGCACCGGCAAACGCGTGGCGGTCGTAGGTTCCGGTCCGGCGGGCTTGGCCGCCGCGCAGCAACTGGCCCGCGCCGGTCACTGGGTCACTTTGTTCGAAAAGAGCGACCGCATCGGCGGCCTGCTGCGCTACGGCATCCCCAACTTCAAGATGGAGAAGCAGGGGATCGACCGGCGCATGGAGCAAATGGCGGCCGAAGGCGTCGAATTCGTCACCAATTCGCACATTACCTCGCTCGACGACTTGCGCAAAGAGTATCAGGCCGTCGTCCTCGCCATGGGCGCCGAGCAGCCCCGCGATCTTCCCGTCCCCGGCCGCGAGTTGAAGGGCATCCATTTCGCGATGGAATTTCTGACGCAGCAGAACCATCGCAACGAAGGCGATACCGAGGACAAATCCAAAGCAATCCTGGCAACGGGCAAGCCGGTAATCATCATCGGCGGCGGCGATACCGGCGCCGATTGCCTGGGCACGTCGCATCGGCAGAAAGCGTCTAGCGTTCACCAGTTTGAGATTCTTCCCAAGCCTCCCGACGAACGCTCCGCGACGACTCCCTGGCCGCTGTGGCCGCTGCAGCTTCGCATGGAAAGCTCGCACGAAGAGGGCGGCCTGCGCGAATGGGCTGTGGCGACGACCAAATTCGAAGGCGACGCGCAGGGGAACGTGAAAAAACTCCATGCGGTGCGTGTAGGCCCGGCGCCCAAATTCGCGCCGATCAAGGGCAGCGAGTTCACTCTCGGCGCCGAGCTGGTTCTGCTCGCCATGGGTTTCACCGGACCTGTCCAACCCGGCTTGATTGAGCAAGCCGGCCTCAAGCTCGACCAGCGCGGCAATATCGCGACCGAGAACTATCAGTCGTCGATACCAGGCGTCTTCGCGGCCGGCGACGCTCGGCGCGGGCAGTCGCTCGTGGTGTGGGCCATCGCTGAAGGCCGCAAGGCGGCGGAAGCCGCGAATGAGTACCTCGCTAAGAGTTCTTGAACTGGAGACTTATCTTCGCGGTCCTAGCGGTACTCATCGTCTGCCTCCCGATCGCGATCATCGCTACGTTCTTGCTATCGCCGCTGTGGTCTTGGATTGAGGCGAAATACGGGATCGAGTCCATCGGGCATTCGGGACCGTCGGATTGGTGCTTCTACCTCGTTTACGGCGTTCTTAGTGCCGCAACGCTGTCAGCATTGGCGCTTATTCGCGTTCACTTGCGGCTAGGCAAAGCGAAAGCCATGTAGGCCCCCGGACCATTCCCCGCCGCTACGCACAGCGCGATATACTCCCGCCCGCCGATCTCGTACACTGCTGGAACGCCCTCCGCCGACGCAGGAAGATCGGTTTCCCAGATCACTTTTCCGTTGTCGCCATCATAGACGCGCAGCTTCTTGTCATTCGTCGCAGCGATGATCAGTCCTGAAGCCGTCACCACCGGGCCCCCGCGCTGCTGCTGAACCGCACCGGTATCCGCGTGCCCCTCCGCAACGAGCGACGGAACGGTTCCATAAGGAACCTGCCACTTGATGGTCCCCGCGTTCAGATCGTACGCCGTGAGTTGGAACCAGGGCGGCGAAATCGATGGCAGCCGGCTCGTCGCTACGAACTGCGTATACGGAGCCGTGTAATGCGTGAAAGCGCCGTCCAGCGGAGTCACCGGTGGCGCGTGCGGCACTGCTTTACCCTTTTGATCAGCAGCCGAGTTGCCCGGAGGCGTGATGGTCACGATGGTCGGCGCATCTTTCGAAACGATGTAAAGGTAGCCCTTGGCGGGATCGACCGCCGCGGTTCCCCAGCTTGCTCCGCCGCCGACGCCCGGGATCGTAACCGTCCCCTTCATACTGGGTGGCGTGAACAGCCCTTCGTTGCGAGCATTGCGAATCTTCTCGCGCCACGTGGCTTGCTCCGCCTCAGGCATGTATGGGCTGACATCTCTCTCTGTGAGAGCCTGTCGCGCGAACGGCGGAGGCTTTGTGGGAAAGGGCTGCGTGGGCCAAGCCTGCTCGCCCGGCACGTCCGATGTCGGCACAGGCCGCTCCTCGATCGGCCACAGCGGCTGGCCCGTCACGCGATCCAGCACAAACAGAAACCCGTGCTTCGTCGGTTGGATCACCACGTCCACGTTCTTACCATCGTGCTTCACCGTGAGCAACTTGGGACCGGCCGGAAGATCGTAATCCCACAGATCGTGATGGACCGTCTGGAAATGCCACAAGCGCTTTCCAGTGCGCGCATCCAGCGCGATGATCGAATTGGCGAACAGATTCTGGCCCACGCGATCCGCGCCGTAGTGATCCCACTTGCCCGTGCCCGTCGGAATGTAGGCGATCCCGCGCTTCTCATCGATGGTCAACTCATTCCAGTTGATGCCGCCGCCGGAGCGCGTCCAAAAATCCTTGGGCCAGGTCTCGTATCCGAACTCACCCGGACGCGGCACGGTGTGAAACTGCCACAGCAGCTTTCCGGTTCGCACGTTGTATGCGTGGATATCGCCCGGAACGTACGAATAATCCGCGCCCGACCGCATCAAGGGCATGATCAGGATATCTTCGAAAATCCGCCCCGGGTTGTTGGTCTGAATCGGAGGCACATTGGTCAGATCGCGGTCGAGCCCGGTCCTCAGATCGGTGCGGCCGTTATCGCCGAACGACATCACCGTCTGTCCGGTACGGGCGTCGATGGCGGTCAGGAAGCCGCCATTGGTCGTAAAAATACGCCGGTCGGAACGATCTTTGCTTTCCCAATAATTCATGCCGCGAGTCGTAACGGGTCCCTGGAACGGATGAACCCATAACTCGCGACCCGTAACCGCATCTAACGCGACAAGCGAGTTATTCTTCGCCTGGACGTACATGACGCCGTCGACCACGAAAGGGTTGAACAGGTATTGGACGTTGTCGCCGGTCGGGTAGCTCCAGGCCACCGCAAGCTGCTTCACGTTGGTCTTGTTGATCTGGCTGAGCGAGGAGTATTGCGACGAGTCCGCACCGCCTAGATACTGGTTCCAGGTATTGAACGGGCGCAGATCGGCAGCGAACACGGTCGCCGCGAGCGCCAACAACGATGCGAAGGTTCGAAGGCTGGCCATCTCGGGCAGTATACCTGAGGATCACTCATCGGAGTCAGGCGTAGTAAACGAATTGGTCACCATAAGCTCACCAACGCGCAAGCGCGCGATCGTAAGATCCTCGATCGAGACCGACTTCAGCTTCGCTTTGCCGACAGTCAGCCTGCCAACCACCAGGCTACCGATGGCCAGCGCGCCCAGCGCAAAGGCGCCTACCGCGAGAGCGCCCACAGCATTCGCGCCCACAGCGGCGCGGCCAATTGTGATGTGCCGAAAATTATTTGTACGTATCATAAGACCAGATTATCCTCCAGGCCGCTGCCCGACTCCCCCCGATTCGCCCGAATGTTACAGTTCCTATATGGCCGATTCGGGCGAAGTCACGCGCCTGTTGGGGGACCTGGGTCGCGGCGATAAAGACGCCGTCAATCAGCTCTTGCCGCTGGTCTATGACGAGCTGCATCGCCTGGCTCGCTCCTACTTCCGCCGCGAGCGCGGCGAGCACACCCTGCAGCCCACGGCCCTCGTTCACGAAGCCTACATCCGGCTGGTCGACCAGCGCACGCCGCTCGAAAGCCGGGGACATTTCCTTGCAGTCGCGGCCACTCAGATGCGTCGTATCCTGCTGGATTACGCCCGCAAACACCATGCGGCGCGGCGCGGCGGCGCGGGGCAGAAAGTTCTGCTCGAAGACACCATGGCGATCTCGCACCAGAAGCCGGTGGACATCATCGCGCTGGACGCCGCTCTGCAGAAGCTGACCAGCCTCGACGCCGATCAGTCCCAGGTCGTCGAGCTCCGGTTCTTCGGGGGATTGTCGGTGGAGGAAACCGCGGAAGTGATGGGCAACTCGCCGGCCACGGTCAAGCGCGCCTGGAGCTCCGCGCGCGCCTTTCTGCATCGCGAAATCACGGGAGGCTCTCTTGACGGCCCAGCGCTGGGCGCAAATTCGTCAGATCTTTGACGGCGCCCTGGAACGGCCCGAAGTAGACCGGGCGGCCTACCTTCGGGTGGCCTGCGCCCGCGACGACGAACTGCGTCGCGAGGTGGAGAGTTTGCTCGCGAGCCACGACTCCGCCGGCGACTTTCTCGATAGGCCCGCGGCCCATATGTCCGGCATCACGCATACCCTGACCAGCGCAAGTGTCGACCTTCAGGAATATCCGCCGGGCCATCGCGTCGGCGCCTATGAATTGCAGAAATGCATCGGGCGCGGAGGCATGGGATCGGTGTGGCTGGCGACCCGCGTCGATAACGAATTCAAGAAACGGGTGGCCATTAAGCTGGTCAAGCGTGGCATGGATACGCAGGAAATCCTTCGTCGCTTTCGCCTGGAGCGCCAGGTGCTTGCCGGCCTGACGCACCCCAACATCGCCGCGCTGATCGATGGCGGATCCACTCCCGACGGCCTTCCCTACCTGGTGATGGAGTACGTCGAGGGGATTCGTATCGATCACTATTGCGAAACCCACAAGAGCACCATTACCGAGCGCCTCAAGCTATTCCGCGATGTCTGCGCCGCGGTTCAATACGCACACGGAAACCTGGTGGTCCACCGCGATCTCAAAGCCGGCAACATCCTGGTCACTGCGGAGGGAGTCCCGAAGCTCCTGGATTTCGGAATCGCCAAGCTCATGCGCACCGAATTCGACACGCTGGCCGCGGCCGAGACGCGTCCGGAGCTGCGCCCCATGACGCTCGATTACGCCAGTCCCGAGCAGGTTCGCGGCGAGCCGATCACGACCGCCACGGACGTCTATTCTCTCGGCGTTCTTCTCTATAAGTTGCTCACCGGGAAATCGCCCTATGGGCCGGCAGCGCAATCGGACACGGCGCTGCGCAAGGCCGTCTGCGAGCAGGAGCCTCTCAAGCCGAGCGCTGTGGTGCTCACCGATGAGAAGACCGTGATCCCCGATGCCACGCAAAAGATCGAGCTCACTACCGAGGAAACGCGCGACAAGGCCCGCCGCCGGCTGAAGAAGAAACTCGCCGGCGATCTCGACATGATCGTTTTGATGGCGCTGCGCAAGGACGCGCTGCGCCGCTACGCCTCGGTCGAGCAGTTCTCCGAGGATATCCGGCGGTACCTCGAAGGCCGCCCGGTCATCGCTCGCAGCGATACCTTCGGTTACCGGGCCGCGCGATTCCTCCGCCGCAATGCCGTGGCTGTCGCGGCGGCAACAGTGGCCACGATGGCCTTGCTCGGCGCGACCATTTTCGAGCAGCGGTCAGCCGCCCGAGCGGCGCAAAGAGATGCCATCGCCGAAGCACGCCTTAGGGTGATGGAGGATGAATCCGTCCGCCAGCAGATGGAAATAAGGGCTGCGTACAGCGTTATCGCTGAATCACAGAGTCCGCCGGACGCGCTGAAAACATATCGCGGCGCGTTGGCCTCGGCACGGGAGTATGAGCAAAACCATCCCGGTGAACTGGCATCTGGGTGGGTCGCACAAGCTGCCATAGATGTCGGCAACCGCGCCCCGGAGGAGGCGATGGAGCTATTCACCGAAGCGCGTTCCCGGCTAGAGCCCGTAGCCAACCTGGATCCAGGCAGTTACCGTGCCGCGTTCGAAGGACTCGGCCGCGCGCAGTTCAGGCACCGCGACCTCCTGGGATCTCTGGCCAGTTTCAGCCGGGCCCTGCAAATCGCCGAAGCCCACTTTAAACGAGCACCGTCCGTCACCACACAGCGCGATCTGGCCGCCTCGAACTTCTGGGTCGGAACAGTCCTGGCGGAGAATGGCGAGAATGAAGCCGCGGCCGCGAAGCTAAGGAAGGCGTTCGAGCTCTATCGTGACTTGGCGGGCAGTCAGGTAAATGCGATAGAGGATTCTCCGGCCGGTTACCGCAAGGCACTGGCGGATTTGGCCGCGCAGGCCCCGCCCGATCTTCGTCAGACAATCGACACCCAATTGCGTGAGTCTATCTAGCGGACCGGATCCAGACCATAAATGATGGGCTTGGTCTGTTTGGGGACCGAGTTGTCTCGCACGGGAAGATATCGCGCCGCCTCAACCAGAGCTGCCAGACCTTGTCCCAGAGGACCGGAGGCAATCTCGCCCACCTTCTGCTGTAGTTCGCTGGCTTCCATCGACGTTCGGACGTGAACCGCGTTGCCCTCGACTATCGGGGGGCTGCCAAGCTGAGTCTGCCACCTCCGGAGCGTGGTCGGGTTCGGCGCTCCGCTAAATTCAAGACTCATATCGCTCGTGAACCGTTCCCGGATCCACACTGTCAGCGAGAATTGTTTCACGCCCGCACTCACCGCCTGTGGCCCGATGAGCCCGGCCGACCCGATGACCCAAAACTCGCTGCTGGCCTGCCGTTGCTCGGCGGCTCGCGTCAGCTCAGCCAGCGGACCCTTCATCGCGATGCGCTGCATCGCCTGGTCCACTGCGTCGGTATGCCCCACCAACAGAGCGCCTCCGGAAATCGGCACAGCCTTCATACCCGCTTCCGGCGCGGAAAGAGGTGAGTCCGCCACGTGGCCCGTAATCATCGCCACTACCCGGTTGTTGCGGACAGAGAGTGCGACCTGGTCCACATCGGCCATCCCGTCGACGATCTTCTGAATGTCCCCTTCGTTGAGGCCTTGCTTCGCCCCTAACAAAGTGATCAGGTCGCGGGCTAGAGGCGAGGCTGAGATCCCGCCGAAATTCAACCCGACCAGCGCGTCCGCGAAAGGATCCGCGAATCGCCAGTCGATGCCGCCCACAACGATCACGGAAGGCGTGACGGTCCGGGGGGTCGACGGGAATGGGCTCGTCACGACGCTGCGGGTTGTGTCTTTTGCCGGCGGCGGCTTTTTGACCGCGTAGTCGTTGCCCTTACAAACAGGAGCCGTAGGGTTTTTGAAGCAATAGTCCTGCCAGCTGAAGCGTCGGGCTTGGGCGCAAAGGCAAGCCGCGCACAGGGAGCCCAGGGCGAGTATTCGCAGTCTCACATCTCGATTCTGGGGGATATGCTGACCCCGCGGAATCAGGCGTAAGCCTGAGGCTCGGCGCTCGCGAGTTCCTATTTCGTCGGCGCCGACTCGTTGGACGAGCCTGCAAACAGCCGCCGCCCGTCGCTGAACGTGACGCTGGACACGTTCGCCGTAGCCGAGCCGTTGCGCGCCTGCCAGCCGTCGACAACCAGCACGGTCCCCGCCGGAAGGTCGGTCTTCTTCCATCCACGCCGGATCAGCGCATTCGCGGACCCGGTCTCCAGCGCCCAGTTCACGATCTTGCCGTCCTTCTCGACGTCCATATAGATCCACGAATGCGGGTTGGAAAATTTCATCTCCGTGACCTTGCCCGTCAGTTTGATGGGTTTGTTCTGATCGAACTCCGCCGTGAACGAGTGGTGTGCCAACGCCGTCCCCGCCAGCAGCGCAACCATCGCCAGCACCGCACTCACGTTTCTCATTCGCATCCTGCCTAATTCCCCTTCTTCTGCTGCGCCCGATATTCGTCTCTCACGTCTTTCAGGTGCTGCAGATCTCCGTTGTCCTCATGACAGGCGACCTCCAGCAGTTCGTCGGTTCCCCGGTTCAGCGGAATCTCGATGGTCCACGGCCGGGTGTACGCAATCGGGTCCGTGACCGTCGCCCGATAAGTGATCTTCCCGTCAGCGGTCGGACTGAATCGTTCGACGATGTGTGCCGCGTGGCTCAACACGTCGCCGACCTCGTTCAACCAGGTCTTGCCGTTCAGATTGGTGGTGTCCACCACTAGGGTGTCGCCTTCCCAGCGCCCTACCGAATCGCCTTGCCACAAGCGGACGTTGTCTGGAGTGTGGGCGCGTCCATCCAGCGGAATTATCCGCCACGACATCCGCTCGAACAGCATCACCACATACCCGGGCGGCTGCAGGATGTGCATGGGAGAGGGCACATACATCGACCGCGGAACCCCTGCCACAAAACAGTGAGCGGTCGGATCGTCGTAGCCACGGTACGGCAGCTCCCGGTTGATCCGCTCCGCTCTGGCCCAGGGTTGGTAGGGAAGTGACCCATCCGCCGGATCGATGACCACGCCTCGAGTCCCCGGCGTGAGGAAATCCCTTCCGTGCTTTTCGAGCCCGTAATTCGCGCCGCCGGCATTCGACTGGTAGAGCCCGGTCAGGTCCGGTTTCCCGTCCGCCCAGAGGCATCACGGCTGGTTTCCCCAGCGGAGACGGAGGCGCCCCTGGGTCTGGGTACCAAGTGCGAGGATCGCGTTCGAACGCGCCGCTCGCCTCCTCGGCTTCCGCCTGGCACTGATATTCGAGGATCCGGCCGATGTTCTTCTGTCGCGCCATCGGCATGCGGATCTTCCACGGTTTCGTGAAGACCTTCGGATCCTGGATAGTGGCTTCGTATTGGATGGTATCGGCGTCGAGCATCGTATATCGCTCGGTCACGCGCAGCGCATCGCTGTGAAAATTGCCGGCCATGTCGAACCACGTTTTATCGTTATGGTCCGTGACCTCCACCACCAGCGTGTCGCCATCCCAGCGGGCGCGCGAATTCCCCATCCACGACTCATATCCCTCGTGCAGCGGCGGCTTTGCGCTTACGTAGATCAGCCGGTAAACCTGGGACCACTCGAAGGCGATCGCGATGTGCTCGGGGGTTTGGAAAATTTGAAACGGATACTCCATGTACATGATCCGCGGGACGCCGGGGAAATAGCACTTCTCCACCGGATCGGCCGTCAGCCGGTTGGTGAAATTCTCAATCTTTTTCGCGGCTGCCGAGGGCTGATACGGGATCTGGCCGCCTTCGACGACTCCTTGCAGATCAGAATTCGCCCGGCTACGCACCTTCCAGATCCCCTGTAAGTTGGGCTTGCCCTCGGCCGTCCGCGGGAGTTGGATCTGTTGGGCAGATAGGACTACGGCCGAAAATGCGTACAGTGCTCTCGTGGACCAGGAAAACATGGAATCGTCTCGCGCTGAAGAGCGCTCAGGTCAATCATCTACGATGATACACAACGCGCTCTGTGGAGCGGGCTTTAACCCGCAAGCGGGGCTTCAGCCCCGCCGTCAGGGCGGGTACGGAATTCTATACTGAAGCAGGCAGGGTTGAAAATGAGCACCTACACCGTCTTTTTCGAACCGACCGCCACGGGCTATAGTGCACACGTCCCCGATCTTCCAGCGTCGCGGCCGCCGCGACGCTGGAAGAAACGCGTGAACTCATGCGCGAGGCAATCGAGTTCCACATCGAAGGGATGAGGATCCACGGCGATGCTATTCCCGAACCGACGCCTCACAATAGGACGAATTGAAGGTTTCGGGCTAGTTGCACGTCGCGATAACCGCCTTTTCCGAGCCGCGAGAGTTATCGAGCGTTCGCACGGAGTTTCCGAATTATCGTTGTTTCGCCTAAATTCGCAGACAACTTCCCAAAACGGCGTTTATCGGGAGTAATCCTCGCCGGACTCCCATGCTGGCCAACTTCCTAGAATCCGGTTTGTTGCCCGCCGGGCGCCAGGCTTAACGAAGGAGGCGACGGAACCCTGATCCTCATCGTCCTCAGCCTCATCTAAAGCGTTCGACCTGGCGAGGCAGGAGAGGCAACGTGACTTTCTTGGCCCATCCTTGTTGCTTTAGAGAGGCTCGACCGGTTACTCAGCCACTTTCGATCCAAAGCGATCCATAAGCTTTCGAACGTTGATTCCGAGGTACATTGCCATGCGAAAGGAGCCTCGGACCCACGCTGGAAAAAGTAACAATTCGCCCTTGCCGTAGATTCCGTCGCCATCGCGGTAATTATTGGACCGCACCCCAGATATCCGGTCAGAAGATTCAAGCGCCCATCTTTCTTTCTTGAGATCCTGACGGCGGAGGCATCGATAAAACAGGGTTGCGTTGAGAGGGCGATCTAATGGCACCTGAAATGCATTAAGTTGCCACTTCCAATCTATTTCTTCCGGGAAAAGACATCGTCGAAACTCCAGTATGATGCTTCGAACCTGATCGAATTCACCGCGTTGCAAGAACTGCGTTTGTTTACTCCCGTAGGTCCTATTCACGAGACCGTAGAGGCGTTCAATAGTGTTTGCCTCGGGCAACTCATAAAATGCGGGCTGGCCCTTCGCTGTATGGAATCGTGGCGTGCCAAACGGCTCATGCAGGACGTCTCTCAGCACCGCATCAATGGCCCCTTCAGTCAGTAGTCTATCGCTACTGGTGATACTTGCGGTCATGATCGCATGGTCCGCTTCCCACAAGATGGCCGCGTATACGCCGGCCAATTCCTGATAGACGAAACGACGCCAGTGGATTCGTCGCCTGTGTTCGACGATAGCTTGCTTCACCGGCTCCGTAACGCAGGCCGTGAAAAAATGATGTGACCACTGCAACGAAGACGAGTTGGCCGGTTGGCTTGACCGAAGCCAACCAGTCCGGGATTCCGTTGATGTGAGTGAATAGCCAGCTCAGCATTCTCTAAATAGGAGGGACCACCAATATGTCGCGCAAGCCTGACGACAATCCGTCTGTACCGCAAGCTCCCAATATTCAACTCTAACATTACGAATTCGCAATCGACTGCCAGGAAAACAAAAAGCCCAGACTTTCTGCGAGCCTTTTTTACATTATCGGGGCTGAAGGCTTTAACTACCGTGTTCTAGATGGGAACGGGTGGCCCTCCTCGTCCGCTAGAGCGCTGGCGCGGGCGGATCGGCGGGGTCCGGGCAGAAACTCCCCACATCTAAGTCGTCTCAGCATTGACCACAAATGCCGATCTCGGAAGTTACTCCCGTGAAGTCGGATTCACATCAGTTCGACATAATGAGTGCGCACCGGAACGTGACGAGCCCAAGCTTCACCTCGTTAGTTGGCCGGTTTTGCGGGCGGGTGCAGGCTCTAATGGTCTGACTCTTGGACTGACCAGGATCTCGCCGACACAACAGCGGCCGCGATGGGTCGATTACAAGATCTGGAGAAGGAAGATCGTTGAACCCCGCGATGTCGTGGCTTGTGCGTTTCCTGACATCGCGATGGTTCCCAACCTCCAAGTAATTCTCTTCCCGGTTCCTTCAACCACTTACACCGTTGATCGCCCCCGCGTTCGCTCGTGCCGACTTAACCTTTGAACTGGACCTCGCAGAAAAAACAGGCGCCGCCCGTCGAAAGGAGACAATCTGATCCCCATGAAGACCTTAGTACAAAACCGCTTCCCTTTGGTTTCAGTAACTTCCTGGGTTCGTTTTGTCGCCACGCTTTTCAGCCGACCCCAGCCCAGGCAGCCCAAGGTTGACGAACAGCGTCATGATTCTGTTAAACTTGGCCGAGGTATTGGTATGGGCGTCCTCCAAGACCGCCGCTTGGCGTCCGCAGCTTCGGCCGCGGCATTAGCCGCCGCCGGCATGGTGCTGACCAGTTGCGCCGCAACGACTCAGGCCAGCCAGCAGCAGCGCTACAAGCAGTTCTTCTTGCCGCCGCAGCAGGCCCATCCGGAACCGGTTCAGCAAGCCTTCGCCGACCCGCCCCGCCTGAGCCTGTACGCGAACGAGTACCCCGCCCTTCCTGTCAAGCCCAGCCAAATTCCCCGCCCCACCGACGCCGAGTTCCTGATCCAGCGTGCCAACGACCGCTTTGCCGCCGGGAAACGAGCCCTCCAGGAGGGCAACCAGGAGACCGCCCGCCAGGAATTCAATCGCGCCATCGAAGTATTGCTCAGTGCCCCCGAAAACCTGCCCGGCCGGGCCGCCCTGGAACGCCGCCTGGAAGAGATGGTGGACGCGATCTATCGCATTGACCAGGACCAGCTCGGATCCAGCGCCCCCGAAGAGCAGGTGTCCTATGATAAGGCGCCGCTCGACGACGTCCTGGAGATGACCTTCCCCGTCGACCCCAGCCTGCGCGGCAAGGTCCGGGAACAGGTCCGCATGACGGTCTCCCAGCTTCCTCTTGAAGAAAGCGACGCGGTGGTCAGCTTCATTAACTTCTTTTCAAGCACCAAGGGCCGGCGGATCCTGCTCGGCGGAATGCAGCGTTCGGGACGTTATAAGACCATGATCGAGCGGGTTCTGGCCGAGGAAGGGCTTCCCGCCGAGCTGATTTTCCTGGCCCAGGCGGAATCGGGCTTTCAGCCCCGCGCCGTTTCGAACAAACTGTGCGTCGGCATCTGGCAGTTCGCGAAGTTTCGTGGCAAGGAATATGGCCTGAACCAGACGCCGGCCACCGACGACCGTATGGATCCGGAAAAGGCCACGCGCGCCGCCGCCCGCCATCTGCACGATCTCTATGAGCACTTCGGCGACTGGTACCTGGCCATGGCGGCCTACAACTGCGGACCCGGCTGCGTCGATGCCGCCGTGATGCGGACCGGTTATGCCGATTTCTGGGAACTCCGGCGCCGGAACGCCCTCCCGCTGCAAACCGCCAACTACGTCCCGGCGATTCTGGCCATGGTGATCATGTCCAAGAACGCTGAAGAATACGGGCTCCAGAACGTTGACTTCGAGCCGGCCGTCGCCTACGACAGCCTGGAATTGCAGACACCGACCCATATCGGCCTGGTGGCTGCGGCCCTGGACCGGTCCGTTAGCGAGCTCAAGGAGCTGAATCCTTCGCTCCTCAAGTCGGTAACTCCCGCCGGATTCACGCTGCGCGTCCCCAAGGGACAGGTACACCAACTGGAAGCTGCCCTGCGGGTGATTCCGGCCGACCGGCGCGATTCCTGGAGAGTGCACCGCGTAGAACCCGGGGACTCGTTCGCGGGAGTCGCCAAGCGTTACGGGACTACAGCCGAAGTATTAAGCTCTGCCAATCACGACCAACTCCCCGAAGCGGGCCTGTTCGCCGCCGTGCCGGTAGCCTATCCCGGCGACCGTCCAGCCCCAGTGAAGGCGGCGGCCAAAACCACGGCGAAAGGGAAGGCTAAGGCCACTCCGAGGAAAACCGCTGCCAATGCCTCCAAGAAGGCTCCCGCGAAGAAGACCGCCGGTGCCCGCTCCACTGGGAAACGTGCCTCCGGCGCATAGTGCATTTCCCCTTGCCTTCTGAATAAAACGCGATATTCTAATTCTTGTCACGTTTCGCCCACGTTGTTGAAAGACGCAGCGCGATGCGCTAAACAGGAGGCAGTCTGAATGTTAGAGTACCGGTTCTCGATGGAAGACGACGATATGGACGACTTTGAGCAGGAATCCAACATCAACATGGATGATGACATCGGCGACTACGACGAGGACGATGAAGTAGAAACCATCATAGTGACGGAGACCGTGATCACTCCCATCCTTCCGGTATCCGCCCCGGCGATGACCATCCCCGCTTCCGCACCGCCCGCCAAGAAGCCTGCCAAGAAAGCCGCCGCCCCTGCCAAGGCCGCCGCCAAGCCCGCGGCCAAGAAGAGCGCTCCCAAGAAAAAGGTAGCCAAGAAGGCAGCCGCTAAAAAAGCCGCCCCCAAAAAGGCCGCCAAGAAGGCTGCGCCGAAAAAGGCTGCCAAAAAGGCCGCGCCCAAAAAAGCCGCCAAGAAACTAGACAAGAAGGCCGCCAAGAAAGCTGCCAAGAAAGCCAAGAAGGCTAAGAAGAAGAAGTAGGTCTACTTCTCCACTGCTGCTCAAAGAGCGCTAACAGTGCGTCCACCTGCTCCTCCGGGCCTTTGGGCGATTTGCCGCCGAATCCGGCTCCCGTCGACGTCTTGCCGACACCGGTTGTGTTGGCGATAAATTTCATCAACTCCAGCGCCGGGCGTTAGTAGGGTCCGGGTCGGAGAGACGGACAGACTATCGAGGTTGTCTTCGCGGTCGGGGTTCATGGCGTCCCGTTCTTCGGCAAATCAATCAGAACGATATCAGAATTCTCCCGCAGGCGGTCGAAGACGATTTGCTTTCCGTCGGGAGTAATATCGAACGTCCGCATAGCGGCGCGATCATTGAGGTGTGTCAGTGGGCGGGTCTTCATCGTGGTCAAGTCGAGCAAGGCGAAATCCATTCGCCGCTGCTGACCATCCATGTAAACCAGTCCTTTGCCATCGGGCAGGAACTGGAATCGTTCGCCCTCGGAGCGTACCCGGATATCCGGCAGTTCGACCGGAGTGCCATCGGGCCGGACGGCTTGCAGCTGCTGAATGCGGCCCGTGGGCGGTCCGCCGTAGAAGATCAGGTTGCCGTCAGGCGACCATACAGGATTTGTGCCCAAGGTCTTGGTTAGGCGGACCGGAGCACCGCCGTCCACGGGAATCTTGAACAGCCCCGGACCTGTACCATCCTCTCCCCCCATCGCGATCCAACGCCCATCAGGCGACCAGGTGGCGGACCCTCTTGCGTCCAAGCTCTCGGCCAGCGCCGTCAGATTTGAGCCGTCATCTCCCATGAAACTCAGACGAATTTTGCCCTGGCGCCGTACCGTGATAGCTACCTTCTTGCCGTCCCAAGAGACGGCAGCGGGTGCCAGAAGGGGGCCGCCCGATCCCTTCCACAGTTCCAGGACTTGGCCGTCCTGGTAGCGCCACAACCCATCCCCGCCACTGAGCGACGAAAGGTAGAACACACTTTTGCCCCTCAGCCGCGGCGCCAGCGCCCGCACGCTCGGAAGCTCGTAGCGCATGACCTGATCCTCACCGACGCGATGATCCGTGATCGGGACCTTCCAGAGTGAGCCGCTGGGGTTGGCCACGGTGGCTACCGCCCTGTGTCCCTCTGCACTGGTGGCAACGGATAGATACTTCTCGATTCCGAAAGTTAGCCGGCGGGATGTCTTGCTCTCCACGTCCAACGCATACAGCCAGGGGCCGGACCCGTCGTCTGCGGGCGAGACGTACAGGATGGTGCGATTGTCGAGCGGCGCGGGAAACGCGACGTTGTTGTTGTGGTGGGTTAGCCGCTCCGGCTCGCCTCCCGTGGGTGCAATGCGCCACAAATCGAATTCAAGGCTTGCAGGACTCCCGCGAACGAAGTAAATCCATTTTCCATCCGGAGACCAGACGGGATAGTGGCAGTGCCCTCCCGGATTGGGATCGATAAAGATCTGCTTGGCATTCGAGCCATCGCGGTCGGCTACGAAAATAGGATCGCCTTTGCTTCGATGAAAGACCATCCGGCTTCCGTCGGCCGACCAACTGGCGGAGACGGCCTCCAGGAATGGACGTGGCGGGCCCTCCAACAAATTCATGAGGCGCATCTCGGTCGTCGCACGATCGGCTCCGCCCCTGATCCATACGTCGGATCCATCGCCAGTGAAACCCGTACTGCGGGTGTTGTCCAGAACCTCACCCTCTTTCCCGTGGGTGCGGTTAAGGAACACACCACTGCCGATTTGGCTCACGAACACATCGAACGGTCCATCGCGGTCCGAGATGAACGCGATAAATTTGCCGTCGGGTGAGATTTCCGCCGCCAATTCGGACCCTTCGAAATTGGTGAGGCGGGTAATCGTCGCGTTCGCCAGCGGGTTGTCGCCGGACGCAGGGCGGCCCCGGGCGAGCCATCCCGCAAGCGCCAGGCCGATTCCAACAACCACAGCTCCGATCGCCCAACCCATCCGTCGCTTCGGCGCGGCGACGGTGCCGCCGCGCAGGCTCGGCAGCGATTTCGATTCCCAGGCCCGCTGGAAGCGCCGCAGGTCGAGCGCGAAATCGCCGGCGTGCTGGTAACGATCCTTGGGATCCTTGGCCAATGCCTTGTCGACGATGTCCTGGAACTCCGGCGGCTGGTTCACCAAGGGCGGCGCCGCGTCATTGATGATGGCGCTCATGGTTTCGACTTGCGTCTTGCGCCGGAATGGTCGTTGCCCAGTGACCGCCTCGTAGAAAACTACTCCCAGCGAGAAGATATCGGTGCGATGATCGGTGGGCCGCGCGCTGGCCTGTTCCGGGGACATATAAGCAACCGTCCCCATCACCGTTCCAGCTTCGGTCAGCGCCGATTCCGCGGTCAGCGTATCGCCCTCTGGCCCGGGTGTGCGTTCGGTGAGTTTTGCGAGGCCGAAGTCGAGAATCTTGACTTGTGATTCCTGCGCCACAATGACGTTGGCCGGTTTGATATCGCGATGGACGATGCCCGCAGCGTGGGCTGCCGCCAATGCGGCTGCGATCTGTGCTGAGTAGCCGATTGCTTCCGCCAAAGGCAGCCCTTTGGGCGCGATCAGCTGGTCGAGCGACTTGCCCGGGACATATTCCATCACCAGGTAGTCGATGCCGCTGTCAGCGGCGATATCGTACAGCGTTACGATATTGGGGTGATTCAGCGCCGAAGCCGCGCGAGCCTCTTGCAGGAAACGCCGCTTTCTTTCGGGATCGGCGACCTTGTCGTGCGGCAGGACTTTGATGGCCACGACGCGGCCCAATCGCGTATCGCGGGCTCGAAACACCTGGCCCATGCCGCCGGCGCCCAACAACGCCTCGATTTTGTACGGCCCTAACTCCGCCCCGGGTGTGATTTGGGTTGCCGTCGGCACGCCACCCAGGCTCCCTAGCAGGGAGGCTTCATCGCGGTCTGGTTTCCCGTCTTGGTGTTGGTCGCTCATCGTTGAGCGTTCCGTTCAGTCTACTTTTCTACAACACCCCGGCAGCGTTCGTAAAGCTGCAAAAGGGCATCCACCTGCTCCTCAGGACCCTTCGGAGGCTTCCCTCCAAATCCGGCTCCCGTCGACGTCTTGCCGACACCGGTTGTGTTGGCGATAAATTTCATCAACTCCAGCGCGACTTCTTCCTTGCTCGAACTTTCCTTGTTCGAACCAGGGCGAGGTGTTTCCTTTTCATCGGGCATATAATCAAGGTACTCTAGTGCCCCTCCTCCCACCAAGCTCTTGAGATGCCGGTTATTGCTCGCCGCCTCATCCGCAAGATGCGCGGGGGAGCGCAGGCCCACTTGATGGAAGCTTCCGACGGTCATTCCTACGTCGTCAAGTTCCACAACAACCCGCAGCATCGCCGCATTCTGATCAACGAATGGATCGCCTCGACGTTCCTGCACTACCTGGGTATCTCCGCTCCGGAAGTCGCCATGGTGGAGATCACCCCCGACGTTCTGGCCGGCGATCCCGAGATCCACATCCAGCTCGGCCGGGAGCACCGCGCGGTGACTCCGGGCTGGCACTTCGGCTCGCGCTTCCCGGGCGATCCAGCGCACACCGTGGTGTACGACTTTCTGCCCGATACACTGCTCGACAAAGTAGAGAATCTGTCCGATTTCCGGGCCGTGCTGGCGTTCGATAAATGGATGGGCAACGCCGATTCCCGCCAGGCCATCTTTTTTCGGGCCCGAGTCCTGGAGGCTTTGGCCTCCGAGCCCCAGCGTTTGGGTTTCGTGGCCCAGATGGTAGACAATGGTTATGTCTTTGAAGGACCCCACTGGCGTTTGGGGGAATCGGCGATTCAGGGCTTGTATTTCCGCCCTCTGGTCTATCGGGCGGTGCGTAGTCTCGCCGAATTCGAGCCTTGGCTCAACCGCATCCGGAATTTTCCGGAAGAAGTTGTGGATCAGGCGGTGAAACGCATTCCTCCGGCCTGGTTGGAGGGCGACGAAGACGAGTTGGAACGCCTGCTGGAACGCCTGATGAGGCGACGCGCACGAGTGCCAGACCTGATCGAACAATGTTGTTCGGGACCATTCAGTCCGTTCCCGGACTGGCGCCCGTGAAGGCTTAACGCTAAGAACGAACATGCCAGTGACCGCGACACCGACCCGAGCCGCCGAGTTCCGGGAGACCCTTGCCCAGCGCGTATGGGTGGCGGACGGCGCCATGGGCACCATGCTCTATTCCAAGGGCGCCTTCATCAACCGCTGTTATGACGAATTGAATCTCTCGCTCCCCGCTCTGGTGCGCGACGTTCATCAGGAGTACGTCCGCGCCGGAGCCGAGATCATCGAGACCAACACGTTCGGCGCGAACCGCAAGCGCCTGGCGCCCTTCGGCTTCGCGGACAAGGTCCGGCTCATCAATCGAGCGGGCGTGAGGATCGCGCGCGAAGCCGCCCGCGATCAGGCCTTCGTGGCAGCCGCGATCGGTCCGCTGGGAGTTCGCCTGGAGCCGCTGGGTTCCACGACGATCGAGGAAGCCCGTTCCATCTTCCGCGAGCAGATCGAAGCGCTGATCGAAGCCGGCGTCGATTGTCTGATGCTCGAGACGTTTCGGGACTTAAACGAGGTTCGTGCTGCCGTGGAAGCGGCACGCGAGGCAGCCGGGCCCGAAATGGTCCTGATGGCGCACTTGAGCATCGAAGACGACGGCCGCCTTCAGGACGGAACGTCCATTGAAGATTTCACGCGGGCGCTGGACGCCATGCCGGTGGACGTCATCGGCCTCAACTGCTCCTCCGGACCCAAGGTGATGCTCGAGACCCTGGAAAAGATGGGTGCCTATACCAGCAAGCCGCTCAGCGCGCTGCCGAACGCCGGCCTCCCCGCCAGCGTCGACGGCCGCAACATCTATCTGTGCTCGGCCGAGTACATGGCGCACTACGCCGCGCGCTTCCTGCAGGCCGGTGCGCGGATTGTCGGCGGCTGCTGCGGGACCACGCCGGAGCACATCAAGGAAATCCGCAATGAGGTTCGCAGTTTGCAGCCGGCTCATGCGTCGGCCGCTTCCGCCTCGGTCATGGTGGATGAACCCACGGCCAAACCCAAGCCGATGTCGAAAATCCCCGTGGCGGACAAGAGCAAGCTGGGCGCGAAACTGGCCGCCGGGACATTCGTAGCCTTTGTCGAAATTCTTCCGCCGCGCGGGCTGGATGCTTCCAAGGAAATCGCCGGAGCAAAGCTTTGCAAGGAAGCCGGCATCGACTGTATCAACGTTCCCGATGGTCCTCGCGCCAGCGCCCGGTTGAGCGCCCAGGTCACCTGCCAGCTGATCCAGCGGGAAGCCGGAATCGAATCCGTGCTGCACGTCTGCTGCCGCGACCGCAATATTCTGAGCATCCAGAGCGAGCTGCTGGGTGCGCACATGGTGGGCGTCCGCAACCTGATCTGCATCACCGGCGATCCGCCGCGCATGGGTGTCTATCCCGATGCGACCGCGGTGTTCGACGTCGATTCCATCGGGCTCTCGACCATCGTGAATAATCTTAACCACGGCATGGATCTGGGCGGCAACCCGATGGGTTCGCAAACCGCGCTGCTGCTGGGAGTAGGCGCCAATCCGGGCGCTTACAACCTGGACGAAGAGATTCGCCGTTATGAAGCCAAGGTCAAAGCGGGCGCGGAGTATGCAGTGACCCAGCCCGTGTTCGATCTCGATCTGCTGGACGCCTTCCTCAAGCGCACCGCGGAGTTTGGGATTCCCGTGATCGCCGGCATCTGGCCGCTGACCAGTTTCCGCAACGCGGAATTCATGGTCAACGAACTGCGCGTTCCCGTACCCGAGCCCTATATGGAACGCATGCGCCTCGCCGACAATGCTGAAGCGGCGCGGGCCGAAGGCGTGGCCATCGCGAGGGAGATGGTCCAGCGCGTACGTCCGCTGGTGGCCGGCGTCCAGTTGAGCGCTCCTTTCGGGCGATACCAGACGGCCATCGATGTAGCGCAAGCGATTGAGCGGTAGACTGAGATTCGAATCGTGGATTCAAAACGTGCCCACCGACCTGATCGAGATTGACGCGGAGCGCCCGTCCGAACGCGCCATCGAGCGCGCGGCCGCCGCGGTCCGGCGGGGCGAAGTGGTCGCGATTCCTACCGACGCGCTCTACACGCTGGTCTGCGATCCTCTGAACCTGCACGCCGTGGGACGAATCTTCGCTGCCAAGGGCCGCGAGCAGGACCGGGCATTGCCCCTCCTGGTCAGCGACGTAGTGATGGCCGAAGAACTGACAAAAGAGATGTCGGCCAGGTTCTATCTTCTCGCCCGGCACTTCTGGCCGGGTGAGCTGACCATCATCGTTCAGGCTTCTTCCCGCGTGCCCTTGAAAGTGACCGGGAACACCGGCCGCCTGGCCATGCGGCAGTCCAAATCGAGAGTCGCCAATGCCCTGCTCGAGCGGCTGGCGCAACCTCTGATCGCGACCAGCGCCAACCTTTCCGGCCAGCCTACCTGTACCAGCGGCATCGAGGTATTCGGAGTCATGGACGGCCGCGTCGACCTGGTGCTCGACGCCGGACCCGCCACCGGCCTGGGAGCCACCACCGTCGACATCACCGAGCCCTATTGGCGCGTGATCAAGCAAGGCGTCATTCCAGAGACAGCGATCGCGGAGGTCTTGAAGGGTTCTTAAATGGCGACCAAGACCACCGCCGCGCCCGAGTCCGGCGCCGCAAGTCAGGATCAACATACACCGCTGTTCCATGTCGTCTTGCTGGACGACGACGAACACACTTACGATTACGTCATCGAGATGCTGATGAAGATTTTTTGCCACTCGCCCGAGGCCGCCTTTCGCCATGCGGTGGAGGTGGACACCGACGGCCGCACCATCGTGCTCACCTGCGAGCGGGAGCAGGCCGAATTCGGCCGCGACCAGATCCACGCCTACGGCGCCGATCCGCGGATGCCCATTTCCAAGGGCTCGATGAGCGCGGTGATCGAACCGGCAGGCAGAGCCAGCTAGTCCGGGGCTAGTCACAAATCATTCGGAAATCATATATATTAAATGTCAAGTGACAGTTCGATTGTATATCTTACTTGTGACTTTTGGCTTCGCTTTTCTTCAAGCTCAAGAACCGGCAAGCACTAAAGCTACAATTGCAGGCACGGTGGTGAACTCCGCGACCGGGCAGCCGATCTCCGGCGCGCTCGTGATCATGCGGGCGCAACCCCAGCTCCGCCCAGGTGAGTCATTCCGGCAGCCAGATCCCCAGCGAACGGTGACTGACTCCTCGGGCAGGTTTTCCTTTGAAGCCGAAAACCTGATTAGCGCCTCGCTTCAGGCTTCGCGGCAAGGTTATCGTTCCGAGGAGAACAATAGTCCAACCGCGACCACGCTCTGGGCGCCGGATTTTGACACCGCCACGCTTCGGTTAGTGCCGCAAAGCGTCGTTAAGGGGCGGATCCTCAACAGCGATGGGGACCCGCTCTACGGCCTCACAGTGGAAGCGGTCCGGATCGATATCGTTGACGGCCGCCGCGAAGTCAAAGACAACTTCGCGAACAAGGTAACTGACGACAGGGGTGAATATCGGC
>JAIQFI010000080.1 GCA_020073345.1 Terriglobia bacterium | reverse complement strand
CAGCGCGCAGGCCGGACCCAAGGTCGCCGCCATCCTTTCGGTGGTGGAATCCTGCCGCAGACTCGGCGTTCCCGTCAAAGACTACCTGCTGGCTGTCCTGCCCGGCCTCGCCCACAGAAAGCTATCGGAACTCGCGCAACTCACCCCGGCCAAATGGAAAGCCGCTCGCGCCTGACCTGGGTTGGTCGGACGGATACGATCGAGGAAGCGCTATCGAGCGAGGAGAAGCTGACGGCAGTGCTGGAACTGCCCCGGGATGAAGTCCTGCGTATGCAGCTGCGGGTGATCGCTGGACAGATCCGTACCTTAGACAAGAGTATTGCCGAACTGGAATGGAATATTCATCGGGTGTCCACGGCCCGCTATCCAAGGCGCCGGGCGAGCCCACGTCGGTGAAGGATACGATGATTGGGGCCAACACAGAAGGGCGCGAATGACAAGGATAACGAAGAGCGTGGGTTAGCGCGCAGCTTTCGACCACAGGGCGGCCTACTTCTGCGCTTTATCACCGACAGTTAGGCCACCCGTAATTCCGTCGACCTGATAACCCTTCTGTATCGTCCGGATTTTGGCGATCTCAGCCGGTGTCGCGGTTTTTGGATCGACATTCGCCGAGGAGCACGTGAAACCCCTGAGCGTGCACTCGGATGTCATGTGCTCGATGCCGCGCTTCTTCATCTCTCCGGCCATCAAGTCCATGACCTCTCTGTGAATGATCACGGCGTTGTTCGGTACGAACGTTCCCACGCCAATGGCGTAGTCGATGGGCATGAGCGGCTCGACGCTCGATCCGAAGGCGCCATCGTTTTTCTTGCCAAGGTCGTGCGCGCCCAGGTCGGCGCCTTTGGATATAAGGTATTTGACGATCTCAATATCCCCGAGATTGGCCGCGACCATCAGCGATGTGATCCCATAGTTATCGGCCGCATTGACATCCTCGCCTGACTCAATCAGCAGCTTCACCAGCTCCAGCCGGTCCGCGGGGCTCCGCTGGCGGTGATACCCGTTGATGAAACCCGTTCCACATGCCGCCATCAGCGTTGTTTCGCGATCCTTGGAGATGATGTGCGGGTCCGCCCCGTGGGCGAGAAGCAAGCGCGCCAGTTCCACGTCTCCAGCCAGCGCTGCCCGCATCAGTGACGTGGCGTACACCAGCCGCGGCGATCCCTCTCGCATACGCGCTCGAGGCGTCGAATTGATGAGCGCGTTCGGGTCCGCGCCAGCATCCAACAGTTTCTTGATCAGGGGAAGCGGATCCCTGGTTTCCATCCAGGGGAAATTGGGCGCGGTCTCCATATTACGCCGGTCGACGGCCCAGAACAGTGGCGTGAAGCGTTGCGCGTCTTTCTGGTTCACGTTTGCGTGGCTGTCGATCAGGAAATCAGCCACATCATAACTGCCGTCGAAAAGAGCCAGGGATAAAGCATCCTTGCCATCGCCGGATTGCGCGTTGATATCGGCGCCGGCTTTGACCAGCAGCCGCGCCGATTCCAGACCATTCTCGCGGGCGGCGAACATCAAGGGAGTGAGCCAGCCGCTGGCGAATTCTTCGAAGTCCTTTCCGGGCTTCTGTGCTACCGGCGTCGTTCCCTCAAAACCACGTCCTGACGCAGATGGTACGTAGTACGATCGGGCATTCACGTCGGCCCCGCGTTCGATCAAAAGTTTCGCGACGTCCGGATGCTTTTCTGAAACCGCCCACATCAGCGCCGTAGTGCCGCCCCAGGTCTCCTGCGCGTTCACTTTGGCGCCTCGATCCAGCAACACCCTAACGGCGTCCACCTTGCCGGTGCGCGAGGCGATCATCAGCGCTGTGTCGCCGGACCGTGTCAGTGGAGCGTTGGGATCCGCCCCCGCAGCGATTAACCGGTCGATCAGCGCGGCGCTTCCGTTCAGCGCGGCCACTTGCAGCGGTGTGGCGCCCGCGACAGTCGTGATCGAGACTTTGGCCCCGCTGCGAATCAGGAGATCGGCCAATTCCAGGTCATCGGCCTGGACGGCCCAGTGCAGAGCAGTGGTTCCATCGATCTGGGGGGCGTTAACATCAGCCTTCTTCTGAACTAAGCTGCGGACAGCGGCCTTATCGCCACGCTGGGCGGCGTCCGCGACGTCGCTTTTAGCGGGTGCGCCAACGGCGTAAAATACTGCCAGCGCAACTGCCAGACACAATCGGAATTTCATAGCGAGGCCATCCTTAATCTTTCAGTCTATGGCTTCCTGGCTGGCGCTTCCCCAGCCCGTATTCGGACGTTATGGAACACAGCCGGCAATGCATCGTAGTTCTCCAGGGTCACGATTTTGGCGGAGACGTCAGGAGCCACCTTGCCTACCAGCGAAACCTTTCCTTCCCCATCGCCCTTCGCATTCAAGCGCAATTCGATCACGGAAAACTCATAGCTATTCGCGTTACCTTCAAAGGTCGGATTCCAGAGTGAATTGACCGCCCCCAGCCGCCGCTGCGTGATTAGTAGGATCCTCTGCGATCCATCCGGGCCATCGATCTTGCCTGCGTAGCGCAAGGCGTAGCCAGCCATCTCGGATGACCACAGATACCCTACGGTGGTGGTCTCATTCAGAGCCCGTGCCAGCGAGGCCTCCGGAGTTGCGTTGTTCGCGGCTGGGCTCGCCGGCCCTCGTCCTTTGGCGGCTGCCTTTCCCTGCTTTGCTCCTCTACCTTCGCTTGGCCCTGCTGCCGACGGCTTGAGGTTCCAGGCCGCCATCAGGCGCTCCCGTTCCTCATCGGTGGACCATCGCAGGATCTCGATTCGTACCGGATCCGGTGCGCCAGTCACGTTGGCGGTGGTTGCGGTCAGTTGCAGTAGCCCGTTCGGATTGGCGGACGGAGTCTCTGCAAGCAGGAGTGCCGCGGCGAGAATCGATATGGCAGGCACGAACCAGGTGACTATACCGCGTGTCTTCATTTGTCCTGATTCGTTCCCCATACGCGATCCAGCCATTCCACCAGCCGTTCCAGTTCCTCGTCCGATAACTGCGCGCCCCGCTCCCGCATATCGACCAGCGTGACCCGCCAGTCCTCGGCCGCCTTCCTTGCGCCCTGCACCTTGTCGAGCGCGTGGCAGCGCGTGCAGGCCCGGTTCATGAGGCGGAACGCCTCAGGATCGGAGAAGAACGTAGTGATTTCCGGCGGAATGTAGGTTCGCGGGAACGGCTTGGTGGCCGGACCGAATCTCTCCGCCAGCCAGCCGAGCAGCAGATTACGGTCGGCTTCGGAAAGGTTGGCGTCGGCCGGCTTGTGTTTTTCAGTGATCAGCTTCGACCAGCCGGCCTTGTCCATCGCGAAGAACGCATAATCGTCGATGCCGTGGCACGCCGTGCAGTTCTTGCGAATAACTTCCCAGACGGGGCCATCCGGCCGCTCGATTTTAGGGCGAGTAGCTCGATTACCTTGGGCGGCCAAAGGCAAGGCCGCGAGAATCGTGATCGTAACGAAGTGGCGCATGCACCTATAGGGAAAGAGGCTTGGTGCTGGAGCCGAACGATTTTTGCGTCCCGGTCTGGCGCCCAGCCGCGTCGTACTTGGGAATGTCTTCGATGCCGTACTTGTGCAGCAACGCGAGCAGCATATTGGAGGTGCGCTCCGTATTGTCCGGGAACACGATGTGGCGGTTTCCTTGGAACGTACCATCCAGGCCACCGAGCAGAATCACCGGGACCTTGATGTGGGCGTGCCGATGCGAGTTCCCCATATTGCTGCCCTTGTAGATGAGGATGTGGTCGAGCACCGTACCGTCACCGTCCGGAATCTTGTTCAGCTTTTCGGCGAAGTATGCCAGGTTCTGCACGTGATACCGGTTCATCTTGGCGTAGTTGGCGACATTCTCCGGTTTATCGCCGTGATGCGAGGAGCCATGCCAGGCGCCATTGAAGCCCGATTCCGGGAAGTTCGCGCCGGAGAGATCCTTACCCAGCATGTAGGTCGCCGAGCGGGTCAGGTCCCCTTCAAACGCCAGTGCCAGCAGGTCGTACATCAGGCGATAGTGAACCTGCTTGTTTTCTGGAATACCAAAAGGGATTTCGTTGGAGGGCTCCTTTACGGTCGATTCCATGGCGATACGGATGCGGCGCTCGATTTCGCGGATGTTCTCCAGGTACGTATCCAGTCGCTGTTTATCGGCTTCGCCGAGCGGCCTCTTGAAGAACGAGATCTCCTGCGTGACGGAGTCCAGAATACTAGCGCTCTCTTTCCGTCCTCTTTTGCGTTCTTCCGGGTTGGTTCCATCGCCGAACAGTCGCTCGAAGGCCACGCGCGGATTCACTTCCGTCGGCAATGGCTGCATGGGAGAGGTCCAGGAGACGGAATTTGTGTAGGCGCAGCTATATCCCCAATTGCAGTTTCCGAAGTTCCCATCCTCCTCGACGCCCAATTGAAGCGACGACAGGATGGTGCCCTGGCCATACTTCTGCGCGATGAGCTGGTCGACCGTAACCCCGAGATAGGGGGTCACAGCGTTTCTACGCGGGCGCGCCGATGACAGTAAAACCGCTCCGCGCGCATGATCTCCCCCGGGCTCTTCGGTCGTCGCCGCGGCCTCGGGCATATCCATACCCGAGATCAAGGTGACCTGGTTGCGGAACGGCTCCAGGGGTTTCGTGATGAAAGAGAAGTCGAAACCCTTGCCTTCCTGCAACGGGCTCCAGTAACCGGGCGCCGCACCGTGCGGATGCCAGATACCCATGAACCGAGGGACCGGCGCCGCAGCAGTCTTCTTCAGGTCGGTTTGTGCCGGCACCATGCTGTCCAACAAAGGCAAACCGATCGCTACGCCTGCGCCCCTCAGGAAGGTCCGGCGCGGGATGAACTTCTTAGTAAGAAACATATGGACTCCTTGCGTTGCGTTCGCTAGTTCTCTGCGGCCTGCTTCACTCTCATCTGGAAAGGATCGCTCTTGATGATCCCCATCAGGATCGCCATAAACCGATCGTTGTCATTATGCGCGCCGCGCGCGATGGACCGGACCACCGGCATGTCTTCGTATTCGACGCCGCGCCCGAGAGCATACGTCATCAGCTTCTCGGTAATGGTTCGCACGAACTGCGGCGAGTACTTGAGCAGCGCCTGCCGCAACTCCGTGGGGCCGTTCACTTTCGTGCCGTCCCAGATGGTAGCCGAGGCGTCGATCGGCACGCCGCCTTGCCCGCCTTGCATCGTGCGCCAGGAGCCGTCGGCGTCGAAGTTCTCGAGCGCGAATCCGATCGGATCCATCAGCTTGTGGCAGCCCGCGCAGGGTTCGTTTTTGCGGTGCAGCGTCATCTGCTCCCGCAGCGTCATAACCTTTTTATCGGCATTGCTGTCTTCGAGCGGCGGCACGTTCGGCGGGGGCTCCGGCGGCGGAGTGCCCAGGATGTTTTCAAGTACCCATACGCCGCGCTTCACCGGAGACGTCCGAAAGTTCTGCTGCCACGCCAGAGCGAGCACGCTGCCTTGGCCCAGCAGCCCGCGTCGATATGCCTGCTCGGGGCCCCATGTGACCCGGCGGAAGTCCGCGCCGTAAATGTTGGGCACTCCGTAGTGCTTGGCCAGCCGCTCGTTCAGGAACGTATAGTCCGCGTTCAACAGATCCAATACGCTGCGGTTCTCTTTGATGACGCTCTGAAACAGGAGTTCCGTTTCCCTCCGGAAACTCTTGCGCAGTTCATCATCCCAGTTGGGATAGAACACTCCGTCGGGGGAAGTCGTCGGCAGGTTGCGTAAGTAAAGAAGCTGATCGCCGAAAGTCTCGACCAGAGCATCTGCCTTGGGATCCGCCAGCATACGGCGAACCTCGCGCTCAAGCACCGCTGGAACATGTAACTGATTCTTCGCCGCGACATCGATTAATGCGTCGTCCGGGATGCTGCTCCACAGGAGGAACGACAGCCGGGACGCTAGCTCCAGGTCGGTGATCCGATAGGCTTGGCCGACGCGAACGTCCTCGGGTTCCCGTTCAGCGCGCACCAGGAACTGCGGGCTCGTCAGGATGCGGCGCAAAGCCAGCTCAATGCCGTCCTGGAAAGTCCCTCCGCGACGGCCCTCCTGATAGAAACCCTGCACCCACTCCATGTCCCGTGGGACTGCAGGTCTGCGATAGGCGCGACGCAGGAGGGTGGTCAGGATTTGCTTCGCGCAGGGCTCTTCCTGCTCCGCGCTGGAGGGTTGGCAGACGTAGACTTTACGAATGCTCCGGGAGTCTTCCGCACGCGTCGCCGTGAAAGGCCCGCGAATACGTACCGTTCCGACGGCCGGATGGTACTGGAGCTGGGGAATCGGATTGTCTTCCAGCGATTTGCGGTCGTACTGGCGAATCAGATCCAGACTCGGGCGAAGGTTCTCAGCCAGGAACGTCACGCCCACCAGATGCGAGCCGGCTTTGATCGGGATGGTTACTTCGATCGAACCATCGTTATCCGATGAGTTGGCCGCGGACAGACCCACACCACGGTAGTCGCGGGTTTCTACAAGTTCGTTGTCGATGAACAGCGCCAGCTTCTCGTTCGGAATGAACTTACCTAGACCAAAGTTCGCAATGGAGAATCTATATTCGCCATTCGACGGAAAAACATGGCGGATCGCCATCCCTCCGCGGGTCCCGAGCGGCAGTCCGCTCACGCGCTCGGTCTGCGATGTGTCGGCGGGAGAGATATAGGCGGCTTCTGTAGGCGATTTCCAAAAGCCCACACCCATCCGCGCGATACGCGCCGCCGCAGATGTGTACGCTTCCAGGAGCGTTGGCGAGATCGTTAAAGAGCCGGCGATATTGTCAAATCCATGGGCCGAATCATCGGGAGGAAGCAGCGAGGCCACATCGATCTCCAGATCGAGAAGGTCGCGGATCGCATTCTTGTACTCGGTGCGGTTCAGCCGATGCAGGATTACGGAACCGGGATTAGGGTGGGCGGCCGCTCTCTTATCGATTTCCGCTTCCAGCCAGTCGCGAACGCCTTCGTAGGTGGCGGGCGGCGGCCGGGGCATGCCCGGAGGAGGCATCATCCCCGCGCGCATCTTGCGGATCACCCGCTCCCAAATCTCAGGATGGTCGCCGGCGATGGCCAGGTCGGCTTTTTCGAGCGACAAGTTCGCGGTCTTTAGTTTATCGTTATGGCACCCGACGCAGTACTGATCAAACACGGTCTTCGCTGTTTGAGGCGTCGCCGTTTGGACTGTCGTTCGCGGCGCCCGTTGCTGGAAGCCGGATAGCGCGGCAGCGGCCAATAGTCCGACGAATAAAACCTTGGTCTTCATTTGTGCGCCGCGTCGCCGAAGTGATCGTGGTGTTGCGTGTGTTCATTTCGCTGTTTTTCCTGGCGCCAAGTCGCGGCGCGGTGGTGAGCCGCGGTCAGGTTTGCAGCACGGCTGGACTCGGAGCTGACAGCGCAGAGCGACACCAACCGGTGCACCTGCTCCGCCCCGCAAGACGGACACTCGGCTGGAGGGCTGCCCGCCCGTTCGAGATGCTCAAACTGCTGTCTACACTCGCGGCATTCATACTCAAAGATCGGCATAAAGCACCCGTTCGTTCGATCGACACACCAATACACCTACAACTGTAGCCGAATTCGCGGGATGGGAACAATCGTTTGTTCTTCTGGAATGATACGGTTCAGTTATGGGTGTAGGGCTTGAAGTGGGCCCGCCAATTTGCTCGTGCGGGACCAACTCAGCAGCCCCCAGCGGCAAAGGCGTCGGATGTGAGCGGATCTTTGCTCGGTGTCGACACAATATAGCTAAATTAGAAGGTCAAGCGGCCCACTAGGAGGCCGCTTCGCTCTCCGATAACCGCTGACGCCGGTTGAGTCGCAATCGCGCCGAATCCGCCCGCATTCACCTTGTTTCCGTTAGAGATCACCTGTTGCGTGATGCCCGTGGCATAACTGCCGCTGACAGGATTGGGGACTTGCGTCCGGTTAAACGGATTCGTAAATTCGGCGCGAAGCTGAAACTTCACATTTTCGCGAATGCTGAAGACGCGGCCGAAACTCAGAGTCTCCTTTGGACGGCGTTGGTACCGGTAGTCGTTAAAGAAGACGGGGCTCGATGCGAACGTTCCCGCCGCTGGATCCGTCCAGGCCTTGGGATTGAGCACCTGCGTCGTGGCGGCGTCGAAGCAATGGCAGTTCAAGTCCGCCAGAAATAGAGGTTGTCCGGGAACTCGCTCTGCGTGTGTGCCGCGTAGCAGCGCGGCCGCGTTGTTGATGACGGCCGTGCCAGGAACAAGAATGGGTTGGCCGCTGCCATACTGCAACACCGTCCCAAGGGTCCACTCGCTGAGAAGGTAATTCGCGTAACGATGAACCTCTACCTTCGGTACGGTATAGTTCAACGCGAGAACGTTCCAGAGAGGCCGGGAAAAGCTTGAAAACGTCTTATTGTTGTTGCGGTTGAAAACGTCATTGATCTCTCCTGCGCCTCCGCCGGTGTCGCTTTCCACACCCAGTTGGAGTTCCTTGGACCACGTGAAGCTATAAGTAACGTCGAGACCGTGTGAGAGGCGCTTGGTGACCTTCGTTTGCAAGGAATCATACCAGGTCTTGCCCAGCGGTCCCGCACTGGTGATGCTTGCCGAATTGGCGAATTGCGGATAAGGCAATAGCGATCGGGCGACGCTGAATGTGGTCGGGAATCCCGGGAAGGGTACCCGGTTCTGGAAGCGCCCTGCGGCGGTCTGACCTACCTGGGCCGCAAGAATCGTGCGATCTGCAGCATTGGTGATGTCGAGGCCGTAAACCTGTTTGAGAATGTCCGGCTGCAGGCCGTTGTACTGATTCAGGGCGCTGGTTTGCCACCACGCGCCTCGATTGGCAACGTAAGATGCATCGACAACAAGGTTGCGAGCGATTTCGCGCTGGAACCCGGCCGACCACTGAACCTGACGTGCTGGGCGTCCGGCGTTCTGGTCTACCAGATTTGGCTGTCCGGCAAATGTTCGTGGATCGGGGAACAGGTTCGCGCGAAGATCGGGCCACACCGGAGAGACCGGATAGCCATTACTGAGAGTAAACGCAGGATCGCCATACCCAGGAGCATTGGCCGTCTGCGCGGCCCCTGAAACTCCCTGGCTTCCACCCGGGCTGGATGAATAGACGACTCCGAAACCCGCGCGGAACACGGTTTTCGAATTGATCTGATACGCGACACCCATGCGGGGCCCGAAAGCGAAGGGGTAGTTTTTGGCGAACGAACAGCCGCAACGACCCGGACCATCTCCTTCAAAGATCGAAGCGCCCAGACGCCCAGCCGCGGTGGAATTCGGAGTGGTGGCCGAAAAATCCGGCGTGCGGCCGTACTGTTCGCGGGAATAGGTCAAGTAGTCATAACGCAACCCATAATCGAGAGTTAACTTGCGGCTAATCTTCCACGTATCTTGCGCGAAAGCTCCCATGAAGAATCGGCCGCCGCGCACCTTTGCGGGAGCTGCGACCGTTACCTGATTTACATTTCCCAGCAGGAAGCTGGCAAACGGAAAGCCGGTGCTTCCATTGGTCAAGGCGATGCCGGCGTCGTTGTACCACGGATTAGCAGTCTGGTCGGCGCTGAAGGTTAAAGACCCCGAGTTGTTTTCGTACGGAGTTTGGATATAGCCCTCAGTTCGTGCCTCGGCGCCAAATTTGTAGGTGTGTTGACCCTTCACCATCGTGAGAGACGCGTTGAATGTAGGCTTTAGCTCGTTCACCAGGTTTTGCGTGATCGGACCCATGCCGCTCATCCCGCCCGAGTTGTTCCCGCCAGTCATCGGATTGAATCGCGGAAAGCGCTCGTCCTGCGGCGGTCGCGTTGCGCCCTTAATGCCTAGTTCCTTGAAGACGTCGTAGCTCTTGACGGGCGGTTCATACTTGAATTCAGTGGACTGGAAGCCCCCGCCGACGTGCAATAGTGTCGTTGGCGACAGGGTGTATTCGAAATTTATGCGCTCCGTGTTGGAGCTGATATACGTGCTTGAGGTCGTGTCGATCGGCTGCGGCAGGCCCACGCTCGAGCACAGCGGAACGCAAAGGACAACACCCGTGCTCGTGTCAGACCAATACCCCGAAATCTTTGCTTTGGCGCTGAAACTATGATCGATCTTTAGAGCTGGGATGGGTGTCTTGCGGTCCGTCGGAAAAGGATTGTTGTAATTGTTGACCAATCCACTGCTGGTTGGTGCGGGGATGAGCGCAAGGACTCTGGCCGCCGAAGGATCGAATGAAGTCTGAGGAATGATATTGCCGACGAAAGGATCGCGAATCCTGTAGCCATCGGAGCCGACCCGCGTGGTTGTCGGATTGAAGATCTGCCCGTCAATCACGGTCCTGCCCGTGCTGTCTACCAATCGGCCCCCTGTTGCGCTAATCGGCAGGGAGTTTCGGTTCAGCGCCTGAGAAAAATTACCTTGCGCGTACAGGCTTGTCGGCACTGTGGGATTCTGCGTCGTGATGATGCCCTTCTCGCGAAACGCCTCGTAATTGAAAAAGAAGAACGTCTTATTTCGCCCGTTGTAAATTTTGGGAAACCAGATGGGACCACCGATGTTGAACCCGTAGTCGTTTCGGCGCGTCTTCGGCCGGACGCCCGTATAGGCCAGTGAAGCGTTGAGGAACTCGTTTGAAAAGTAATCGTACGCAGATCCGTGGAATTGGTTCGTGCCCGACCGCACGGTGTAGCTGAAAACACCCGAACCAGCCTGCCCGTACTCGGCTGCATAGTTCGAAGACTGGACCGCGATTTCTTCAAGAGCATCAACGCTCGGCTGCGCGTGGGATTGGAAGTTCGCCCCAGCAACATTCACAGTTGCATCCTGACCTTCCACGCGCACCGCTTCGGTATTCGAGGGAGATCCGTTCACCCGAATGTTCGAACTCGCCGCAAAGTAGGTTCCCGGTATCAAATTGGCCACCGCTTGCGGAGTGCGGACCCCGTGGCTACTGGAGTTCCCGTTGCCGATCGGCAGAATCGGCAGCGAAGTAAGGCGGTCCGTGGCCACATTAGCCGACACATCCGAACTGTCCGTTCGAAGGAGGGTCACCTCGGCCGTTACGGTTACCGACTCGCTGGCCGAGCCGACTTCAAGCACGATATTCAGGGGAATAACCTGCGAGCTCTGAATCCTAATATTGGCCCGAGTCAATTTCTTAAACCCCGGAATCGCAACTGTGAGTTCGTACGTCCCAACCGGCAATTGAGAAAAGGTATAGTTGCCGGTGGCCGAAGTGACTGCAGGATATACGGTTCCTGTCTCAACACCCCGCAACTCTAGCGCTGCGTTCGCGACTACGGCGCCTGCGGGATCCGCAATCACACCGGTAAGCGTTCCACGGTCGGTCTGAGCAAGCGCCACCATGCCCATAACAATTCCGAGTGCTGTCAGTCGAATCATAGTCTTCACCTCCCGGAGATAATCAAAATACCGTTACGCCAGCGGCAACAGGCGGCAGCGAAGAATCGATTGCTTTACCCGTTTCGTCAGTAGCTACTGAAGTTAACCCCGTCGTCCCTGCTCGGCTCAGGGGGAGTATATTAGAGATCGCTCAAGGGCTCCAATACTCATTTCTTATCGTTCGATACGATTGAGGTCTTATTTCCAAGCGGCGCGCCTGAAATACCGGGACGATTTCTGGCACACTTAACAGACCTCGGATCTCCCGTTAATCCCCGCCGGGGCCTCTGGGAACAATTCAGAATAACTCTGCTTTGATCACGATTCGTTATTAGAGTGCGCCCAAGGCCATACTGTACAATCGGTGGGACTACTTGCGTGAGTAATAGTAATAAGGAGAGCTACATGAGAATCTGGATGCAGACCACAACGGCTGTGGCCTTCGCCACGCTGGCCGCATGGCTGACGCTGTCTATACCCGATACTGTCCAAGCGCAGGCTCCGGTGGGCGCAAAAGGCAAAGGCAAGGGTTTCGCACAGGACCCCCGTGCACAGACCCGGACATATCACTTCGAAGACACCAACGAGGATCTGCCGTACTCGCTCTACGTTTCGTCCAAGGTGAAGAAGGACCAGAAGGCTCCGTTGGTGGTGACGCTGCACGGTCTGGGCGCGCCACAGACCATCATGATGGGTAAGACTGCGATAGATCTCGCCGAAGAAGGCGGGTACATCCTGGTGGCTCCCATGGGCTACAACACTGGCGGCTGGTATGGTTCCCCCGTCGGCGCCGGACCCGGCCGGGGGAAGGGCAAAGGCGCTCCACCGGCTGCTCCCGATGCAGCAGCGAAGGGCCCGGGCGAAGGCGCTGCCAAGGGCAAAGGATTTGGCGGCTTCGGCGGCGGCAACCAGCCGGCCAACCTGAGGGAGTTGAGCGAGAAAGACACAATGAACGTGATCGCTATGGTCCGCAAGGAATTCAAAATCGATGACAAGCGGATCTACGTCATGGGCCACTCGATGGGTGGCGCTGGAGCGCTGTACCTCGGTTCCAAATACCCCCACATGTTTGCGGCGGTCGCCGCGGAGGCTCCGGCCGCGTTCTGGCAGACCCGCAAACAGACACTGCAGCCGATGAAGGACGCGAAGGTTCCTGTGATGATTGTCCACGGCGACATCGATGAGGTGGTTCCCGTTGCGAACACCCACGCGTGGGTCGACGACATGAAGGAATTGAAGATGAAGTACGAATTCATTGAACAGCCCGGCATCACGCACGGTCCGGTGATCGAATCCGGCCTCAAGCCC
>JAIQFI010000035.1 GCA_020073345.1 Terriglobia bacterium | reverse complement strand
CGAGTTTACTCTGATGTTGTCGGGAGCGTAGATGAGCGCATCGTTCTTCGTCATCAGGCGAACTGCGCCTTTCGATGCGTGATAAGGCGGTACGTCCCCGGCCCCGACGAGTCCGTAGATCGAAGACAGGTTGACAATACTTCCGCGTCCAGCCTTTTTCATATAGGGGATCACGTGCTTCGTACAGAAGAAAACGCCCTTCACGTTTACGGCCATCACAGCATCCCACTCTTCCTCGGTGATCTCATGCGTAGGGCGGTTTGCACCAGAAATGCCAGCGTTATTTACCAGCACGTTGATTCTGCCAAAGTACTCGTCTACAGCACGGAACACTGCTTTTATTTCGGCTTCCTTCCCGACGTCAAGATGCCAGAATTCGGCCCTGCCACCCGCCTCTTGGATCTCGCGTACGGCGTTCCGTCCCTCGCTGTCGAGCACATCCGTCACCGCCACCAGCGCGCCTTCGCTCGCCAAGAGATTGCAGGCGGATCGCCCAATGCCTAGGGATCCGCCTGTTACTATTGCAACTTTCCCGTTGACTCGGCCCATAACTCGTTCTCGCCTTTCACAAGCGGGCGCCAGAAAGCAGGCGGGGATCAGGCGGCCCGGACCTCGACAGGCTTCGTTTGGGCCGCTGGAGCCTTGGTCGCGATGATGTGAAGCATGCCATTGTCGAGCGTAGCCGAGGTCTTGTCCACATCGATGAGCACTGGCAACTCGAACCTCCTATAGACATCATTCGAGCCGAACTCCGTCCATAACACGTTGGGTTCTTCGACCTTTTTCTCGTGTTTGGTTTCCGCGTGGACGATGATCTCAGAGGGCGTCGCGGTTACTTGGACTTCTTTAGGCTCGAAGCCCGGCAGCGTGATCTGCGCCTCATACTTCCCATCCTTCTCAGCCAGTTCCGCCGCTGGCCACCCAAATACCTCGTGCTCGGCCTTGAGCCAGTCATCGATCTCGTGGCCCAGTTGATAGCCGCGCTTCTCGAAGAGCTCAAATGCCCGTCGCCGCACGTCGTCCAGCCGTTTTTCGGTCGTTTCGAAGATCAGAAGCGGCTCAGGGCCCACCTTCTTCACTTTTTGAACAGCCACATTTTCCATTACAGTAATCTCCTTACCCATGCTGGGTCACCAATAAACGAAGCATTCGTCATGCCATCCGCAACTCCGGCCTTCGCGGTATTCCAGCACGGCCACACCGTTAGGCATTCAGAATGCAGGGGAGCTAGCATTTCGAAAGACATACATCAATGGGCTCTCGTCTTTCCTGGCCTGCACACCTGCTGATCCTAGCTGCGGTGCTGGGGCTGGCAACTGTTTTGTCTCTTGGCCTACGGCGCATGCCTGCCTGGGGACGCGCCGTCCGATTCTCTCTTGCTGGATTTCTTGCGGCCAACGAACTCGCCTGGTATGGCTATAGACTCAGTCAAGAGGGTTTCCGCTTCCCCGAAGCCTTGCCGCTGCAACTGTGCGATCTCACCCTATGGCTCACCGTTATCGCAGCCTTTACACTCAAGCCGCGCATCTACGAGGTCGCCTATTTCGGCGGATTAGGTGGCAGCAGCATGGCGCTGCTCACGCCTGACCTCTGGGCGCCGTTCCCGTCTTACCCGACAGTCTATTTCCTCCTTTCCCACGGTTTCGTCCTGATCACGCTCGCGACGATGACCTGGGGTCATCTGACGAAGCCTCGGCCAGGTAGTGTCTGGCGAGTATTCTTGATCTTGAACTTGTATACGATCGCGGTCGGCGCCTTTGACGCGATTTTCAAGACCAACTACATGTATCTATGCAGAAAGCCTGTTAGTGCGTCCGTTCTCGACTACTTTGGACCCTGGCCTGTTTACATCTTTGTGGAAGAAGCATTTGGGCTCGCCGTGTTCTGGCTACTGTGGCTCCCCGTCAGGAGTCCTGCCGGACGCCCTTCCACTATCCCGGCAAGATCATCCCCAGGTGCGGGAGAATGACGACACGATGAAGCTACGGGTCGATTGCTATTCGGGAGGGAAAGCAGACGAACGTCCCGTGCGTTTTTACCTCGGCGAACGAGCCTACTGCGTTGAAGAGGTCCTCGATCAGTGGTACGGTCCCAGCGATTTGTTCTTCAAAGTCCGCGCCGATGACGGGAATCTCTACATTCTCCGTCAGTGCCGTTCCACGCCCGAGAGCACATGGAGTTTAGAATCGTTCCGAGAAGTCAGGACATAGTTGAGCGTAGATGCGGCACGTGGAGTGTCTAGGGATCCTCCGCGCATGAAGACTCCAGCTTCCGGACCGCCTCCGCCAGGTTTTTCCGCATGCCATCCCGCAGACGGCCGCGCGCCAGGGCACGCCGCAGGCCTCCGAAGAACCCGTCGAGAAAATCGATGCGGGAGCGGTTCACATAGACCAGATACATACCAGGGGCGGAGGCCTCCCCGGCGTCGTCCAGTGCTACTGTCAAGCCCAACGACGCGTCAAAGTAATGACTGGCATAGATTTGTTTGGAGGCGACTACTGCTCGTCCCGGCTGAACGTAGATGGAGACGTGCGTGATGCTCGCCACCGGTTTCAGGCCAAAGCTTTCGGTGGACCAATAGAAGAACTCGCTGACGCCCGGCAAAGGCTCGCTTGGATACTGGGCCAGGTAGTCATGAAACTCCGGGACAAATTCCGACAAACCGGGCCGGGCATCGAGCACCGCGCGGAATTCATCCGCCAGCCGGACTGGCTTGTTCTTGTCCCGGTATTCAATAAGTGACGCGTTGCCCCGATCCAGATAAGCCTCGACGTATGCCAGCGACTCCTCACGGAAGATAGATTGGGCTCGGGCGGCGTAATCCGGCCGGGACCAGTCCATATCGCGGCCGAGCCGCTCGACCGCTGAGATGGGAAGCTTCACGTTGCAGTCTCCATCGCGGCAATTCCGCAGTGCAGCGAGGTCGCCGGTTTCGAGACTGAAATCCTCCAGATCCCGGGGGTCGATTGGTCTTACGAATTTTCGAATCCGCAGAACGGCCGGATTCTTCTTGAAGTTCTCAATGTCCTGGAGCTGCGCGATAAAGCACGCCGTATTCGCTCGCACGTGCGCCACTCCGACGACGGCCACCTCGCGCTTCTGCTGTGTGTCCAGGACCTTTGCCTGCGGATTGCCACTGTCCACGGCCTTCCACTGATCGGGTGTGAGACCGGAGAAAGCGCGGAGATCATCCAAATTCCACTTCTGGGGATTAACGCGCCCAGTTGCTACGGCCGCAAGCAGCGCCACAACAACGATCGCATGGCGCACCTGAGAGCGCATATCGATCTATAAGCTGATCACCGGACAGATTGATTTGCGCAAGATCGCGTATGCGTTATGGCGCAAATAACCCTTGCCGCCGGATCCGCTGTGCCTCCCTATAATCAAAAGATCAGCGCCAAACTCTTTGGCAGCCCCAGTGACAACCTCGGCCGGATCTCCACGGTCGATCATGATGGATCCCCGCGTGCCGGCCTCGGTGAGTCTCAAGGATCTGCCGCCTTTGATCCTGGGTGATTTCGCGCAGAGCAGTGTCATAACGCTGTCGGCCGCGTCAAAAGCTCAGACCGATTCCCTTTTCCGGACAGCCTACCCGCCTCGAGAAAGCGCTGAACCTCCGAATCATTCACTTGCGGGAAGTCGGCATACCAATCCCCGACTGCCACAAAAGGCTCGGGAGTTGCGAGGCAAATGCAATCGTCGGCCTCCGTCTTCAAACGCTCACAGGCTTGAACGGATCCGACCGGGACTACGATCAACATTCGGGCGGGCTTCAGGCTGCGTACGTACCGTGCCGCGACTAACATTGTCGATCCAGTAGCCAGTCCGTCATCTACAAGCAAAACAGTTTTGCCGCGCAAGTCTAATGCTGGCCGGCCTTTGCGGTAGAGTCTTTCGCGACGCTCCACTTCAGCCCGCTCCTTGGCTATGACGGCATCGATTTCGTGGCGGGAGATGCCCAGTGCTCGGATCAAGTCCTGGTCTAGGATTTCAACCGAACCACTGGCGATCGCGCCCATCGCCAGTTCCGGCTGCCAGGGCACTCCCAGCTTGCGCACAATCACCACATCGAGTGGCGCCTGGAGCTTTTTCGCGACCTCCAGTCCAACAGGAAGCCCGCCTCGAGGCAGCGCAAGTACGATTACGCTCGCAGGGAGTTTGAGCATGGCTAGCTCCGCCGCTAAGAGGCGTCCGGCCTCAGCGCGATCGGCAAATGGAAGCTGGATCATAGAAGGTCTCCTAACGTGCCTGCTTATCTTCGAGCATGTTGGCAACCAGTTCTCTTCGCTTTGGCGCGCACTGGCCGGTCAATTGCGGAGAGGTTCTATAGGATAAGAATCCCGTCGGAGGCGAACAGAGAGCGGAAGTGGACGTGAGAGTAGGCTGGGAACACTATGCTCACGGCGCCGATATCGGTGTCCGAGGCATCGGACGAAGCATGGCAGAAGCCTTTGAACAGGTGGCTATCGCGCTTGCTGGTGTCATCACGGACCCTGCGCGTGTGGAAGCCCGCGAGGAAGTAGCGGTCGAGTGTCAGGCTCCCGATCCGGAAGTCTTACTGGTGGACTGGCTGAACGCACTGGTTTACCAGATGGCAGTTCGCCGAGTAATCTTGGCCCACTTTCGAGTGAACCTGGCAGGCAATCAATTGCACGGCAGGGCCTGGGGTGAAGAAGTTGACGTGGCACGTCACGAACCGGCTGTCGAGGTCAAAGGCGCGACCTACACGGATCTGTTCGTCGGTCAGAATTCGACTGGCGCCTGGGTGGCCCAATGCGTGGTCGATGTATGAGGACTTTATGGATATGACTCTGCTAAGCCGTTTGTCGGACTTCGAGTGGCGAATTGAGGCCCATGGAAAGATGCGTGTTCCCGCGATCCTCTATGCCAGTGAAGAACTGATTCGCGACATGGACAACAAGGTCTACGAGCAGATCGTGAACGTGGCGACGCTGCCTGGTATCCAGAAGGCTGCCTATGCTATGCCGGATGCTCATTGGGGATACGGTTTCCCGATCGGCGGGGTCGCGGCATTCGATCCTCAGGAGGGCGGGGTCGTATCGGCTGGCGGCGTCGGCTTCGATATTTCCTGCGGCGTGCGCACCCTGCTGACCGCACTCAAGGTGGCAGACGTGACGACGGTCCAACAGCCGCTTGCGGACGCCCTGTATCGTCACATTCCGGCCGGCGTCGGCAGCACGGGTCGCCTGAATCTCGACGACCAGCAGCTCGATGAGATGCTGTTGAACGGCGCCCAATGGGCCCTAAAGCTGGGCTACGGAAGGGAAGCGGATCTGGATCGAACCGAAGAGCGAGGCTGCATGGCGGGTGCGCGGCCCGAAGCCGTCTCCGAGTTCGCCAAAAAGCGCCAGCACCGGGAAATGGGAACGCTCGGGTCGGGCAATCATTACCTTGAAGTCCAGCACGTCGTACAGATCTACGACGAGGCTTCGGCCCGCGCTTTCGGGCTGGCCCCGGATGATATTGTGGTCAGTATTCACTGCGGATCTCGTGGACTGGGCCACCAGATCGGAACGGACTTCCTTCGTGAGATGGTGCTTCAGGCTCCTCAGTACGGAATCGAGCTTCCGGATCGCGAACTCGCCTGCGCGCCGATCGAGTCGCCGTTAGGCGAGACCTACCTGGGCGCCATGCGCGCCGCCATTAACTGCGCTCTGGCAAACCGCCAAATCATTACGCATCTTGTGCGCCAGGCCTTCGCGGAGGTGATTCCAGAAGCCGATCTGAGCGTGCTCTACGACGTTTCTCACAACACCTGCAAAGTAGAAGAACATATGGTGGATGGCCACCTGAAACGCGTTTTCATCCACCGCAAGGGCGCAACTCGTGCGTTCGGCCCCGGTCATCCGGCCATCCCAGAAGCGCTACGCGCAATCGGCCAGCCTGTACTGATCGGCGGCACTATGGGCACGGCTTCTTATATCTTGGTCGGAACAGACGAAAGCGAGCGCCGGTCTTTCAGTTCGTCCTGCCACGGCGCAGGACGCCAGATGAGCCGTCACCAGGCGACTAAGCGCTGGAGGGGACGGCAATTGATCGACGAGCTTGCAGGTCGAGGCATTATCATTCGGTCACCGTCATCACGAGGAGTGGCAGAGGAGGCTCCCGGAGCCTACAAAGATGTCACTTCTGTGGTGGAAGCTGCGGAGAAAGCCGGACTCTCACGGCGTGTTGCCCGGCTCGAACCGCTGATTTGCATCAAGGGTTAGGTCAAAGCTCACGGACGGCTTGCTCTACCTGCTTGGCGAGAGCCAGATAATCTTCCCCGCTGAGGTGCAACGGCCTTCCGAAAGTGACCTCTACGCGGCCAGGCCTGGGGAAGTACCGACCGCGATGGAGGATTGCTTCGACCCCGCGCAGCCGGACAGGTACGATCGGCACCCGTAGCCGGGACGCGATGAGGCCGATGCCGGGCTGAAACGGATGGATCTCGCCAGTTTCGGTGCGCTCGCCTTCCGGAAAGAAGAGAACCGACCATCCGCCGCTGACTAAATCGCCGAGATAACGCAACGATCCGCTTGCACCGGTTTCGGTCTGAGGCAAAGGAAACGCGTTAAACAACAGTGCCAGAAGCCAGTACAAAAAGCTGTTCCCGAGCCATTGCAGCTTGGTATGCCTCTCTGGATGAAAGTGCGCATCGAAGAACTCTTTCCACATCGCGACTCCCGCGCGATACCGGTATCGCGCAGGGAGAGCCGCAAGGATGCACGGCGTGTCCATGTTGCTTTGATGATTCGCCGTGAAGATCACCGGTCCGCTCAATGCCGCCAGATGCTCCCGACCCTTTACCCGAGCCCGGGTGAACAAACGTGTCAGCGGCAACCACAGAGTGAAAAGCGCGGCATTCCGGACGATCCGCGCTGGCCAGGATCTGCTCCAGCGAGGGACTTCCGCCGGAGTGGGGGCAGCCGTGACTCGGGTCAATTCGCCCAATGTGCGGGAGCCAGCCAGTGCGGACTCGTCGACGCTGGTATCGAGATGTTGCTCGAGATCCATCAGCAGCTCCACCCGATCCAGCGAAGTTAGCCCTAATTGGTCGAGAGTCGTGCTTTCCGTAACCTCACGACCAGGAGCATACCGCTTCACGACGTCCAACAAACGATCCCCGGACGGCGAAGGCTGCGCCGTAGCGCCAGCGTCAACCCAACGTTGGATCTCAGACCGTTTGATCTTCTCCGTACCTGTCGTCCTCGGGAGGCGGTTTCCCGACCAGACGGAAAGCCCGCGGACTCTCTGGTGATCTTCCAACCGTTGGTTGGCTGTGCGGATGACTTCTTCCGGTGATGTTCCGCCTTCGAGAACCAGCACCGCGTGCGGGTGGCCTCTGCCGATCACCGCGGATTCGCGCACACCGGGAATAGCGTTCAGTACCCGCTCGACGTCCTCTGGGAATACCTTGAGTCCCTCCGGCGTGACAATGACTTCCTTTTTGCGGCCTCGGATCGTCAGGCGGCCGGTGTCATCGATCGAGCCGATATCGCCCGTGTGCAACCACCCCTCACTGAATGCGGAGCTGGATTCCGCCGGCGCTCCATAGTAGCCCGGCGTAACGCTGTCGCCACGAACGAGAATCTCACCATCCGCTGCGATTTTGATTTCCGTGCCCTCTACAGGTTGGCCGACCGTTCCTTTTCTGATCGCGAAGGGATTATTGAAGGCGACAATCGGCGCGGTTTCCGTGAGCCCGTATCCTTGCACGACCAGGAACCCGAGACTAGACCAAAACTCTTCGAGTTCGGGTTCCAACGGAGCGGCGCCTGAGATGAAGGCCCAGAATTTCAAACCGAAGTAGCGGTGAATTCTCCGGTGGTGCCACCATCGGCGCGTCCAGTGGATGCCTGCGGGAAGGGGTCTAGCAGCCTCCGGGAATTGTTGTAGCACATGTTCGCGAAGCACTTCCAACAATTTGGGCACCACGGCCGCGAGCGATATTCGCCGGCTTCGAATCTGCCGCACGATTTCGTGGGGGCTGTAGCCGCGCATAAAGAGAGCCTCTGCCGGAATTAGTGGCACAAGCAACATCGTGACGGCTTGGCCGAACATGTGACTGAGAGGGACAAGATTCAGAAAACGCAGTGGAAATACGGGGCGGAACCACTTCACGTACTTGGAAATGATTCTCTCTGGCGTTGCCAGGTTTGACAGAATGTTGCGATGGCTGATCAGGACGCCCTTAGGTTCTCCTGTGGCACCTGAGGTGAAAACGATCTCGGCGATGTCGTTCGGTTGGAGGGGCACACCCCGGCCAGCGACGCCGGTGCTCGTCCAGTCCAATTCTGAAAGCCGCCAAACAGGCGGCTGCGTGGCCCACACTGGAAGTCGGACTTCGTCCCCAATGAGGATGGCGCGAGCGCTCACTTGTTCTTGAACGCGCAGCAGGAAGTCAGCTGAGGCGCGATAGTCGATCGGAACAACAATAACCCCTCTTATCGCGCATCCCCAGAAGGCAGCGACCCACTCCGGCCTGTTCTCTGACCAGAAGAGAACTTTATCGCCCTTGCCGATGCCTTGCGCGTGCAGCTTTGCTGAAAAGGTTCGAGCAGCAGCGCCCACTTGCGCGTAGGTGTAAGACCAGCCTCGATATCCGTTATCGTACTGAAGGTAGAGAGCAGGGGATTCAGTGAACTGCGCGAAGTAATCCGCCAGTGTCACGCGCTTCCCGTAGGAGCGGGTTGGACCTTCAAATAGCATGACTGAGCCTTCGGCGCCAGCTTCTGCCTCCGGCGCCGAAGTCGTCTCCTCCCCCGTCTAAACTGCTCGGCTTCCTACGCCGCTGCGGGTTTTGTTTCTGCGGGCTTGGTCTCTTTTGCTTGCTCTATCGGCACCTGACGAGTCGTTTTCTTCTTCGTCTCCGCCACTGGCACCGAGACCTTCAGGACGCCGTCGGTCAGTTCAGCCTTGGCTTGGTCTGTCTTGGCTCCTTCCGGCAATGGAATCGACCGGTAAAACTGGCCATAACTCCGTTCCCATCGGTGGAATCCCTCATGATCTTCTTTGTGTTCCTGCTTGCGCTCCCCTTGGATGATCAAGGCGTCCTCGGTAAGCTCGACCTTAACCTCTTCTTTCTTCAAGCCAGGGAGTTCCGCAGTCACGACCACGTCGTCATTGCATTGCTGGATGTCGACGGTCGGGGCCCAGGGTTCCAATTTGGCGGCAGGAGCGAAACCGCGAAAAGCGCGGTCCATCTCCTCGTTCAGTTCCCTCAGCAGGCCGAACGGCTCCCCTCCGAAGAACCGGCCAAATGGAAACGCCGGTCTGAAGAGCCCACCTAAAACGGGTGTTTCCCGTTTCGCAAGCGCTTGTTCTTTGTTTACCTTAACTTCTGCCATTGCTTTCTCCTTTCGTTCACTCTCAAGTCAATCTTCGGCTCATCAAACGAGATGAGTCGTGAACCAATCCGCCGCCAGGCTCGCAACTTGTGCCAGCGCGCCCCGCTCTTCAAATAGATGAGTCGCACCCGGAACAATTTTGAGCTCCGTTTTGCATGTCATCCGCGCCATCGCATCGCGATTCATTTGAATGACCGCCATGTCCTTGCCTCCGACAATCAGCAGGGTTGGAGCGCGAACCAGCGATGCCGACCCGGCCAAGTCGGGCCGACCGCCGCGGGATACCACGGCCTTCACCACATCTGGTCGCTCGGCTGCCGTCATCAGCGCCGCCGCAGCGCCCGTGCTTGCTCCGAATAGCCCGATCTCGTGGCTGCGGACCCGTGGTTGACTCGCCAGCCAATCCGTAATCGCGACTAAGCGTTCCGTGAGGAGGTCGATGTTAAAACGCAAATGCGCGTCGATTTCGTCGTCGCGTTCTTCCTCGGCCGTCAGCAAGTAGACCAATAATGTCCCGAGTGAGTGTTCGTTCAAGACTTCCGCCACGTATCGGTTCCGGGGGCTGTGCCGGCTGCTGCCGCTCCCATGAGCAAAGAGTACGAAGCCCCTTGGCTTCGAAGGGAAGGTTAAGTCCCCCTGCAGCACCACCTCTGCTGCGGGGATCGATACTGAGGTGTGTTCAACAAGAGTCGGGTCGGTTCTCATGTCGGGATTCCTCCTTCGGCTAATTCGGAGAGCAATCTGACGACCAGCGAGGATTATGAGGCTTAGCCCTTTCCAGGCCACATGGCCTGGCAAACCTGGGTGATATACCCCAAGGTTGCGTTTTCGGGTTGAATCGCACAAGGGAAGGTGTGCAAACCAACCGACACGGCGCCAGGGGTTATGATGGGTGTCGAGCAGGTGTTACGGCGCAATCGGACTCACATCGGGGCCTGAGACACGCGTGCTCAGGAGGTGAAAACCCGGCTTGGAAATTCTCACAGCCTCCGACCCGGAGGATGGGCTGGACATCGCTTGCAGCCGCCACCCGCAGATCGTGCTCACCGATCTAGTCATGCCGAACCTGAGCGGCCTGGATGTGCTCGAACGGATCATGGAAATCGATCCTTCGACGGATGTGGTCCTGATGACAGCACACTATTCCTCTGAATCTGCGGTGGAGGCGATTAAGAAAGGTGCCAGCGACTACCTGAATAAGCCCGTCTCAGTAGCAGCTTTACGCGAGCGCATTGGAAAGCTGGTAGAAGATGCTCGTAAGCGGCAACACACACTGAATCTCCAGGACAAGCTTCGGACAAGCTCGGAATTCGAGGGAATCGTGGGCCACAGCCCGCTGATGTGGGAGATGTTCTCCCGCATCCGCCGGGTGGCGCCACACTACCGTGCGGTGTTGATTACAGGAGGAACGGGAACCGGAAAGGACCTGACTGCTCGTGCGCTGCACCAACTGAGTCCGGTTTCTTCAGGCCGCTATGTCGTGCTCAACTGCTCGGCTGTCGTCGAGACTTTGTTCGAAAGCGAGTTATTCGGACATGTGAAAGGTTCGTTCACGGGAGCGACCCACGATAAAGCCGGTCTTTTCGAACACGCACACGGAGGGACGCTCTTTCTGGACGAGATCGGGGACATGCCCCTTGCGACCCAGGCGAAGCTTCTCCGTGTGCTGCAGAACCAGGAGGTCCAGCGAGTAGGAGCGCTCAACGCCCGCAAGGTGGACGTCCGCGTGATCGCTGCCACGAATCACGATCTGCAAGCTCTGATCGCGCAAAAGCGTTTTCGTGAGGACTTGTACTATCGACTCTCCATGGTGGAAATCCAGGTCCCGCGGCTGGCCGAACGCAAGGAGGATCTCCCGTTACTTCAGCGTCACTTCACTGCTCGGTTCGCTGCTCAATATGGAAAAGAGATTCGCGGCCTGACTTATCGCGCGCAAATCCGGCTTTCGCAACATTCCTGGCCCGGCAACGTGCGGGAGCTTGAGAATGTGCTGGGGCACGCTGCCATGATGAGTGTCGGAGACATGATTGACGTGCAAGATCTCCCAGCGTATCTGCATGCTGAAGCTGGCGCTGAGCAGGCTGAGCCGATTGCGGCACCCCTTGCTCCTTCTGTTGGTTCACTGGAGGAGCAGGAACGCTTGCTGTTGAAGCGCGCGATCGAGGCAGCCGGGGGGAATCAGTCGAAGGCTGCACGAATACTCCGCATTGGCCGTGACGCGCTGCGCTACAAGTTAAAGAAGCACGATTTGGAAACGACGACACACTCCACAGCGGATTCGGCCAGCGCCGGATGAGACTGACTCTTTGAAAATCCAAGGAAAGAAAATCGCTCTGCTCGTAGACAATCTCTATGAAGACCTAGAGGTCTGGTATCCCTTGCTTCGCTTCCAGGAAGAGGGCGCGCAAGTTGTGGTGGTCGCCTCCGAAGCTGGCAAGACGTATCAAAGCAAGCACGGTTATCCCGTCAAGAGCCACCAATCCTATAGTGAGGTTCACCCGCGCGACTTCGATGGCGTCATCATTCCGGGAGGCTACGCGCCGGATCAGATCCGCCGGCACGTGAAAGCCACTCAGTTCGTCTATGATATGAACGAGCAGCGGAAGCTCATAGCTTCCATTTGCCATGGTCCGTGGGTGCTGTGCTCGGCCGGGATTCTCAAGGGTCGTAAGGCAACGTGCTTTTTCGCGATCAAAGACGATCTGGTCAACGCCGGCGCACAGTATGAAGACTCGGAAGTTGTCGTTGACGGAAACTTGGTCACGTCCCGCAAGCCGGAAGATCTTCCTGCATTCTGCCGTGAAGCGATGCGTGTATTGACCACTGCGCCAGTAATACCTGGGACTCTGGACTCATCGGTGAGGCCTACCATCCCTGTGGTCGTGGCTTAGCCTATGGCACTCTGCATTTGCACGAACCTGGCGCATGGGCACGGTGCACACTGCGAACGTGAGGCGATGGAGCCCGAGGAGATGTGCGAAGAATGTCAGAAGAAGGCGGCTATGGATTGGCCGCTGATGCAGCCGAAAGTGCCACCTAGCAGTCCGGGATCAAGTTGATTCCTTGCCCACCCCGCGATCTTCATCTCCATTGCAGGGCGAGGCGGTTATCGGCGCCCAATGACACTCGGGTGCCTAATCGTTTTCCTTCACGATGGAGCATATCCCGCAACCAGCGGGCGTCCTGACCGTCGGCTTTCTGCAGGCGAAAGCGTCTGATCTCGAGAGGCGTCATTTCGAGCGCCAGGAGCCGGCCTGTAGAAACATCAAGTTTCATGAAATACATCAGCACGAGATGGCTCCGGAAATCCTCGTATCCGGCGATGCCTTCGTAATCGTTCAGCAAATCGCCGCAACCGTACAGAATCGGCTTATCTCTGTAGACTTCGATCCCCTTTGGATGGTGCGAGGAATGTCCGTGAATCAGGTCAACCGCGGCGAGGTCTAGAACTCTGTGAGCGAACCTCTGCTGCTCCTGCGGAACTCCGTAGCCCCAGTTGCCGCCCCAGTGAATCGACAGGACCGCGATGTCATGCTCCCCTTTGATCCCCCGTACCCGTTCCGTTAGCCGCTCGGCTGTTTGGTCGGAAAGGTCCGGCAACAGGGCAACTCCAGGTTCTCGGTCCGTCGCAGCCCAATCGCGAGGGATTCCGCTGTCCTCGGTACACGCAGCGAACACCAACACTCTTGCCTTGTCCCCGATCTCGATCACCGCCGGCTCGGTGGCCTCAGCCAAACTCAATCCTGCTCCGGCAGTCTTCATGCCGGCGACTCGCAAGCTGGCGAGCGTCTCCTTCAAGCCCGAGCGGCCCCAGTCCAGCACGTGGTTATTCGCGAGGACGCAGCAGTCGATCTTTCCCACGGACAGGCAAGGCGTATTCGCGGGATGCATGCGGTAGTTGATCCCCTTAGGGTCGTAGTCCTCGCAAGTAGTGATGCTGGTTTCGAGATTGACGATCCGCGCGTTTGGCGACACACGAGTAAGCTCTTCAGCTGCGTCTCCCCAAATATAAGAAAAGCCCACCGGTTTGAGAATCCGGCCATTGGTGCTCTCGGCCATTTCGACGTAGTCAACTGCCGATTGGACGTATGGCTCGTAAAGCTTCGGTTGGGACGGGTGGGGAAGAACCTGGTCGACCCCTCTTCCCGTCATGAAGTCGCCGCAGAGAAATAGCGTGACGGGGCGGATGTCCGAGCGTACTCCTTGAATCACAGGATCCACGCCGCAATTCCCGTGCCATGTGGCCGAGTGGTCGCGGAGTTGCTCCAGGAAGGTCGCATGCTCAGAGCGCTGCTGTTTCTCGCATTGCTTCATCCGGTCTTGGCACAGCCAGAGGACCAGGTACCTGCGGAGACAACTTCTTCGAAGGCGGATAATGCTGCGGAAGGATTTCAGTGGAAGCCTGCACTCCTGGAGTCAGGCTTCTTCCTGGTCCTGCAGCATTCCAGCCGCATGGCGCAAGCCAAGACCCGCCGTGAGCTGGGAGGCCCGTTCTGGAGCGATTATTTTGAATCCGCCTCGAACATCCACACCTGGAACGACAGCAATAGTATCCTGACCAACTATTTTGGACACCCCTGGATGGGAGCGATTACCGGATACATTCAGGTCTTTAATGACCCGCGAGGACGAACGCTGGAGTTCGATGTTTCCTCCGGGCAATATTGGAAGAGCCGCTTGAAAGCCATGGCCTGGACCGCGGCGTACAGCGCGCAATACGAGATCGGTCCGATCAGCGAGGCCTCGATCGGCAACGTGGGCAAGAAGTCGCCGACCATGGCAACGGTGGATCTGGTGGTGACCCCTGTCGGCGGGTTTGTATGGATGACACTGGAAGATTTCTTGGACCAACGATTCATCTCACGCTGGGAGCAGGGAACGTCGGTGAATAAAGCGCGCTTTTACCGGGTTGCGCTCAATCCAGGCCGGTCTATTGCGAATCTGCTCCGCTGGAAGAGGCCGTCGTATCGCGACAACCGGCCGCTGTGATTCAGAGCCGGCAGGCCTCTGGGTCACACTTGGTGAAGTGCTCGCGCTCTTCCGGCGTTTCACCCAGCCCCAGTTCCAGCATGGGTTCCGACTTTGAACCGTAGCGAAATACGGTAACTCCCTTGCATCCAAGCCGATATGCAAGCATGTAAACCGTGGCGATCTCGCGCGGCGAAGCTTCAGCGGGAAGGTTAACGGTCTTCGACACGGCATTATCCACGTGTTTCTGGAAAGCTGCCTGAACGCGGACGTGCTGTTCTGGCGGGATCTCCAAGGCCGTTCGGAACAGATTCTTCGTTTCGCCGCCAAGGTCCAGAAATCCCGTGGAGGCAATCGAATTCATCAGCTTGGCGGTGTCCTGACCCAATCGCGCCAAATGGCGCAATACCAGCGGATTTATCTCGGCCAACGTTTGCTCGCCTAGAACATGCTTTCTGCGGTAGGCCAAAGCGAAAAGAGGCTCGATGCTCGAGCTGGTTCCGGCGATGATACTGATGGTGCCAGTGGGAGCGATGGAGGTCTGGGTAGCATTCCGGAGCCGGAGGCCGGAAGCTCTATAAGTACTCGCGCTCCAGTTGGGGAATACTCCACGTTGTTCCGCCAGGCGCGCCGAAGCCAATCTGGCTTCCCTCGCGATAAATTCCATTAACTGGTCTGCCAGCAGAATTGCCCGATCACTCGCATAGGAGATGCCGAGCAGGATGCACAATTCCGCAAAGCCCATGACTCCCAACCCGATCTTGCGGCTCGACAACGTCACTTGCCCAATGGCGGCGATGGGAAAGCGGTTCACAGAGATCACATCATCCAAAAACCGCACTCCCTCCTCGACCTGCGTGCGCAGGCGCTCGAAATCCACGGATGGGTTGCCCTCCCGCTCGTTCACAAAATGGACTAGATTGATTGAACCCAGGTTGCAGGACTCGTAGGGCAACAACGGCAGCTCACCGCATGGATTAGTAGCCTCGATGACCCCGCAGCTAGGCAGTGGATTTGTTCGCGCGATGGTGTCCAGAAAGATCATCCCCGGATCCCCGGTGGCCCAGGCCGCCTCGCAGATATCGTCAAAAAGACGGCGGGCGGGAACGCTGCGAACCACGCGAGCATCCGTAGGATGTCTTAGCGCGAGATCTCCGCCCGATTCGACTGCCGATAGAAATTCGTCCGTGGCACCCACCGAAATATTGAAGTTGCGAAGGCCCACCCCGTCACGCTTTGCTTTAATAAACTCTTCGATATCCGGGTGATCCACGCGAAGCACGCCCATGTTGGCGCCGCGCCTTCGCCCGCCAAGCTTGATGTTCTCCGTTGCGCAATCGTAGATCTTCATGAAGGAGACTGGACCTGAGGATGTTCCACCAGTGGAAGCGATCGGGTCACCAGCTGGGCGCAGATGAGAGAAGGAGAATCCAGTCCCGCCGCCCGTACGCTGGATCAATGCGGCATCCCGCAAAGTGCCGAAGATGGACTCCATGCTGTCCTCAATGGGCAACACAAAGCAGGCGGAAAGCTGGCTGAGCGGAGTCCCCGCATTCATCAGCGTGGGTGAATTGGGAAGAAAGTCGAGCGCCGTGAGCATGCGATGGAACCGCTCTTCCCAGTACATAGCGTCCGAGGCGGTTCCGTTGATCAGTTCGGCTTCAGCGACGGCGCGTGCGACGCGTTCGAACAACTGCGCTGGCGTCTCAGCGATTCGCCCATCACTGTCACGGCGCAAGTAGCGCGCCTCGAGAACCCGCTTTGCGTTTTCGCCTATCATGTCTCAATGGCGAGTAGCTCCTTGGCAAGGAGACGAGTAATTGAGAGGCTCACGATGCTTGACCCATCGATCCCAGGGGGGAGAGGAACGGAATCCGTGCAGAAGATCCGCTTCACACCCAGATGGTACAAGTCCTTCCATCGCGTGCCGGTAAACAGACCGTGAGTCACCATCACTTCGATCTCCTCGACTCCGGTTCTGGAGAGCTGTTCGCATGCCGAGACGAGCGTGCCGCCTGTGTCCAAAATGTCGTCGATGATCACTGCCCTGGGACCCACTTTCCCTATAGGTCCAGCGTGAATAATGCCCGTCTCCGTACGATGCTTCTCGAAATACGCAGTCTTGCTGCTCATGCCTGCGGCGGCCCGAACGGCTTCGCAGCGGCTGATCGCACCCTCGTCCGGAGCCACGAGGGTAGCCTCGGCCAGTCCATATCCGTTGATCGCTTCCGCGAAGACACGCGCCGGGGAAAGCGAAACCAGGGGCACAGGGAACAATTGCTTTGTCTTCTCGCTATGTACATCAACAGTGATTACCCGATCGCAGCCTGAGGCTCGAGTGAGCGAACCGACCCATGCAGTCGCCAGGCTTTGTCCCGGTTTGTCTTTATCGTCTCTGGCATATCCGAGGTACGGCAAGACCGCAGTGAGCTGCCTGGCGCCCTCTTTCTTGAGGGTATGTGCAAGTAGAAGCGCTGAAAGAAGCTGCTCATCGGGAGGGGCAACAGAGCCTAGGACCACGCAGTGTTGTGCCATGACTAAGCTATCTATGCGTGCGTGAAGTTCCCCATTCTCGAAGCGGGCTATCCGGAAAGTTCCCGGCTGAAGCTGCCCAATGGCCTTTTCCAGCTCCAGCGCCATGCCCGCATATTGTTCGAAAGCAAAGAGGATCACCAGCGCAGATCCTTTTGCTGCGGCCGTAACACGACGACTCGATAAGACCGATTTCTCCGCACGCTAATGGGTGAGGAATTACGATCGGAATCAAGCGGAAAAGTGGTTGAGTCCTTGCGGAACAAGCCACGCCGAACCGTGCACACGAACCCGTTCAGGTCTTCGGTAAGACGGATGTCGATTTTCGGCGCAAAGAAGGTTTCGAAGTTCATTGGCGTTTCCTCTGCCAATCGATACAGCACGGCCATTGCCATCAACGAATACCCGAGTGTTACTCCGCTTCTCGAGTAATGGAATCCTCGACCCTCACCGCCGAAGTTCGGCTTCCAGCTTCTGTTCCCGCGCAACCAGCTTGGCCAACTGGCTCAATTCCTCCGCCAGCAATTCGACGAGATCATCCACGGACACAATACCGACCAGTACACCTTCGCCATTCACAACAGGAGCCCGGCGTGCTCCCTTAGCGCGCATCAACTGAATTGTCTGAAAAACGCCTTCATTCTCCCGGACCGTGACCAGGTCGCTGCTCATAATGTCTCCGGCCGACAGGCTTGTGGCATCAAGTTCTTGGGCCAGCACCTCCAAAACGATATCCCGGTCAGTGACGATGCCAACAGGCACGCGACGCCCGGCAACTCCATCGGTGATCACAATATCGCCAACGTGGTGCAGCCGCATCAGCTTAGCGGTCTCCAAGACCGAAGTCGTGCGCGCGGTAACCACAACTTGACGGATGCATAATTCTCCAACTGGCATAGTGTTTCTCCTTCCGATGGATGAGCACCGCTGTGGCCAAAGTCAAACGAAGACGGAGTGCCAGGTCCACGCAGGGGCGGCCTCAGTTTTGGGCCAGGCTACCCACGGTACGCGCGAAATCACGCAGTTAATCGTGGAAAAGACACCTTGGCACCAGGCCTGGACGATTGGAACGCCGATTGCCCTATGGTTTTGCATCATGGATCGCAAAACTCAGATCTGCACACCAAATCTCCCGGCAGACGAAGCACCAATGAACGTTCGAGCGGCCAGTTGCCCGACTCACCAACGCCTCGTCCGGGGGTTCTCTCGCTTGCAAGACATCCAGCTCGTGCGTAATCACCGGCAAGATCCGCATTTTGGAAAGACTCTGGAAGAGCGGATTATCTGGCGAGAACTCCTCGAGCTCGAGGTGCAGGACGTGGACGAACAGATCGAGCGAGTCTCAGGGCCAACCGGAAGCAACCTCCGACCCTGAGCCATCCCCCGAGAATGGCGTCACCCGTTATCCGAGCCAATGAATCTCGGCGGGACGGCGCCCATGTGATTCGGGCCAGGCCTTGGGATGACCCAGTACGATAGGAAGAACGACTTCGTATTCTTCAGGCAGGCCGAGTTCATGCTTAGTCGATCGCAGGTTGAACCACGGGCGCGCCAGCCCGATACAACAAGTTCCCAAGGCCTCGTCGCGAGCCGCTAGCATCAGGTTCTCCGCGGCCAGGCAGCAATCTTCGTAGGCTTGTGGCTGCGCCGATTTGGCTAACACGAGCACGAGCGCGGGTGCATGGTGAAAAACGCTGTAGCTTTCGTCTTCGATCAAGGTACGTAGTGAGGCGTCGAATGGAGTTTGTGAAAAGTTCGTGAGGAGCCAGCTCTTAATACGCCCGGCATACTCAACAATCCGTTGCCGATTACCCAGGGCGGCAAACGCCCACGGCTGCAGGTTCATCGCGCTAGGCGCAAGAATCGCGGCGTTTATCACGCGTTCGATTGTTGCGCGCTCAATCGGAGCATCAGTGTACTCCCGAACCGCGCGCCGGTTCCTGATTGTGTCTATCAATTCCATTGGCGTCCACCTCGGAACGGGAGATGCAATCAGAGCTCCACTCTTCACGGCGCAGGATTGGTTTGTCTATCTAACTTCCTCGAACGCTCAATCATTTTGTCGAGCCAGTCGATGCCGGAATCGGGGACTCTCAGCTGGATCGCGGCATAGGCGCGAAGCGACATTCGCTCGTTCTCATCATCGTCGAATACGACAGGAATAGGCGGTTGTACAGGTTCAGTCAACCGTGACGGCGGTTCGGGGAGGGGCACTTCCGGCGGGAATAAGGGATTTTGACTCATAATTCTCCTCTGGCGAATAACATCTGCCTGTATCCAGAAGCGGCACGTTCACGGCCGCTTCGAGATAGACAGGTGCATCTAGACATCCAAACCGCTCCGGTCTTGACATCTCCGGCTCGAGCCCTTGGTCCGAAAAAGAACCACAACGTGGCTACATACGAGTTGGCCAGTAGAGTGCAAGACTGCAAGGCGACGGTTTTCTAGAAAGGGCTAGCGCCATATGCTCGCAAAACGACTGAAGGAGTTTCTCGATAGCCACAAGGTCAAATATGTGACCATGACGCACTCAACCGCATATACAGCTCTGGAGATTGCATCTCTGGCGCACGTCCGTGGCGGCGAGTTCGCCAAGACTGTCATTGCCAAAATCGACGGGGCCATGGTCATGGCGGTTCTTCCTGCCTCCTATCATGTAGATCTTGCTCTTCTTAAGGCAGCCGCCAAAGGAAAGAAGATCGCGCTCGCGAACGAGACGGACTTCCGGGATCGCTTCCCGGAGTGTGAAACCGGTGCGATGCCGCCCTTCGGGCAGCTTTACGGGATGCCGGTCTTCGTCGACGAAAGCCTCACAAGAGACAAGGAGATTGCATTCAACGCCGGTACGCACCACGAATTGGTCCGGCTTTCCTACGAGGACTTCGCGAAGCTGGTTCAGCCTAAGGTTGCACAGTTCTCCACCACGGAAGAAGCTGCGTTGCGGCCATGAAGCTAATTTGGTCCGACCGAACTCAACCCATCGGAAGTCGGATTGCATGGATTCCTTTCAGGATGCGAAGTATGACCCACCGATTCTTGGTTCTCGCGGTTTCAGCCGTCTTCTTGGCTCCGGGCTGTTTTCCAGCCGAACTAGCTGCAATCTCATTACCCAGCCCGAAAAAGGCAGGTAGCATGAGCGTGGAGGCGGCATTGGCTGCCCGGCGGTCTGTCCGGGGTTACACCAAGCAGACCCTGACTTTGGCCGAAGTCGGCCAACTGTTGTGGGCGGCGCAGGGCGTTACCTCTCCGGACGGCAAGCGCACGGCTCCTTCGGCCATGCACCGGTACCCGCTCGAAATCGCCGTGGTGGCGCAGAATGTGGAAGGTCTGTCCAGCGGAGCCTATCGCTATGTGCCGGCAAAACATTCGCTCGAACTGCTCATGGCCGCGAAGCCCGGCGTACCCTTGCTGGCCGGCTCCACACAGCAAGCTCAGGTCCACAACGCGCCGGCAGTGTTCGTGATTTCCGCGGTGTATGAGCGGATGGGATCCGGGGCGAAGAACCGTACCTGGACCGACTATGAAGCGGGTCTTGCGAGCGAGAACCTGCTATTGGAAGCTGTCGCGCTCGGACTTGGGGCCGTGGTCACGGGCGGCATCGACCCCGCGTCCGCAAAGGAGGCCGTGAAGTTGACCGGTGGCGAAGAAGTGATCGTCGTCATCCCGGTCGGGCATCCAGCCAATTGAAGCAGGCTCGCAGGAGAAGGACAAGCCAATGAATATCAGCGAATTAGAAAAACGCTTGCGTGAAAAAGAGCAAGAGCTCTGGGCGGATATGACGCGAACCGAGGCAGAGGCTCGCGACTTGGGTGGAGGTGAGGTTCAGAATAGGTTCGATTCGTCAGAGAGCAAGGAAAGTGTATTTCAGGAAACCACTGCGGAATGGAGCGTCTTTGCTCAGGTCCGCGACGCGTTGCAGCGGATCGAAAGGGGCACCTACGGGACATGTGTGGACTGTGGGCGCCAAATCGAAGACCATCGACTGGATAGCGTCCCATGGACGGCGTATTGTCTCGACCATCAGAACCGGCATGAGCGCGATTTGGCAGCGCGGCCGTCGTAGTCAGAGGAGAAGGATATGATATTTCCATTGCAAATCGAATTTCAAAACACTCAGCCTATGGAAGCTGTTGAGTCCCGGATCCGCCAGGAATTGGCGGAGTTCGAGAAGTTCTATAGCCGGCTCTTGAGCTGCCGGGTAGAGGTGGAGGTTCCAAAAGACGAACACCGTGGCAGCGTCTCCAAGGTCCGGATCGATCTTGGCGTTCCCGCCAAAGATGCAGGTACTCCGGCAGAGTTGCGAGGTGCAGAAGTCAAGGGCGATACAGAGCACCTGGAAGTGAGAGTTCAGCATAAAGACGCGTCCATGGCGGTTCATGCAGCCTTCAACGACGCGCGCCGCCGTCTGACAGAATTTACGGGCGCCTCGCACAAGCAGCATTGACCGCGGCTAAGCGGGGTTGGCAAGTGCGAGTTGTGGAGGTCGGGGGTACCGCTACGTTAGTTGACACTGGATTGAAATCAGAAGGAGGACGCTATGAATAGGCAAGAAAGACACTGCGAAGCGGAAGGCAACTGTGGGAGGGACGCCATTGCTCGTGACCGCTGGATCGCCGGCATTTCGATGATCGCGGGAGCCGCAGTCGGCGCGACTGTTATGTACTTCTGCGATCCCCATCGCGGTAAGGTCCGTCGCGCAGAGCTTCAACAGAAAGCAGGCGGCGCCGCGCGACAGGCCGGCCGTCAAATGGCAACGAAGGCGGAGGACCTACTCAACCGGGCTAAAGGCGCGGTCGCCAAAGCTGAGGCTGCCTTCGAACGCGGCGAAAAACTCGTCGACGACGACATTGTCGCGGAGCGCGTTCGTAGCCACATGGGACATCTCACGGAGCGCGCGAGCGATATTCAGACAGAAGTTGTCAGCGGAGTTGTGGCCCTCCGCGGGACAATATCGCCGGATAAACACCGGCAACTGGTCGACGGGATTCTCGCGGTTCCAGGCGTGAAAGGAGTTCGGGATCTGCTTGTGTCCGCCGGCTCCGGCCGAACCGTTCCCGCATCAACTTAGCAGCCGGTGCCCTGGAGGAGGCTAAAACACGGGACCCAAACACCGTTACCGTGCCATCCTGCTCGGGTTCGGCTGCGCTTTGTTTATTTATCTCGTCGTCCGGCTGGGTGCCGCGCAAATCACCTCCCTGCTCCTGGGAGTCGGATGGTACTTCAGTTTGATCGCTGGGATCTATGCCGGTCACCAACTGATTCGGGCGATCGCCTACTGGAAATGCATCGCGGCGAGTGGGCGCTCCTCATATTGGGATATCGTGAGGATCAGACTTTCCGGAGAAGCAATCCAGTTCCTAACCTCAACGGGTCCTTTTCTGGCGGAGCCATCGAAGGTGTGGCTTCTGCGGAAACGAGGCTTGAGCACCAGGCACGCCGTAGCAGCGACGGTTTCGGAATATGTGATCTATACTCTTACGTCGGCTGCCTTCGCCATAGCTGGCCTGACGTACTTGGTCATTAACTTCGAGCTTTCGAGGCCCGCCTCGGTCGCGGCAAAGGTGCTGATATACACCATGGGTGCGTTCCTTCTCGCGGCTATTTGCGCGATCGTTTTTCGAATCTATTTGATCGGGGCGCTAATCAAGGGCGCGAGCAGGCTGCCATGGATTGGTAAGCATGTGCGCCTCAAGGAGAATGACGTTCGCGATACAGAGGACTTATTGTTCGTCGTCCTTCGTGACCGCCCACTGCGCTTCCTGCTTATCGTAGCGATCGAACTTGCTGCACAAGCGCTTCTCGTCCTGGAGCTGTTCGTACTCCTAAGAACCACCGGGAAACTCTTTTCGATCCTTCATCCGTTCTTGATCGAAGCCGCCACGAAGTTCATAGGCTTGGCCTTCTTCTTTGTTCCCGGCCAGGTGGGCGCGTCGGAGGGTACCTACGCATTCATATTTAAAACTGTAGGTTTGCCGGCATCCGCCGGCTTCGCTCTTGCCGTGGCGCGACGGCTTCGAAGCCTCCTCGTCGCCGGTGCCGGTTTGGCTGTGGCGCCACTTTGGAGGGACTCGCCGCCCAATCGCGGGCCAGACTGATGGACGGCTCGTATACTACTGAATGCTCATGAGCGGTCGCAGCCGATGCGCACTGTCCGGATGGCGCAGGCGTCGAAGCGCTTGCGCCTCGATCTGGCGAACTCGCTCACGGCTCAAATCGAACTGCTGAGCAACTTCCCCGAGCGTGTGCTCGCGATCGTAACCGATCCCGAAACGCATGCGGATGATCTTTTCCTCGTTTGGCGCCAGGGTCTTTAGGACGCCCTCGGTTTCCTCGCGAATGTTGCTCTCGAACATCGTATCCGCAAAAGGCCGGGCGCATCGATCTTCGATCAAATCCCCGAGGACGGACTCGCCATCTCTACCCACCGGAAGATCCAGCGACACCGGATCCCGGGAGATAGCCCTCAGCTCCTGGACTTTCTGTCCGGTGGTGTCCATCCGGCGGCCAATCTCTTCGTTGGTCGGCGTACGGCCCAGTTCCTTCTCCAGTTCACGCGAGGCCCGTACGAACTTCGTCAGGCTCTCGTTCATGTGGACGGGAATTCGGATCGTGCGGGATTGGTCATCGATAGCGCGGCTGACCGATTGCCGAATCCACCAGGTGGCGTAAGTTGAGAACTTATAGCCGAGATGGTAGTTGAATTTGTCGGCAGCGCGCATCAGGCCGATATTGCCTTCTTGGATCAAATCCAGAAGGTGCATTCCCCGGCTCACGTATTTCTTGGCCACCGAAACGACCAGCCGGAGGTTAGCCTCTACCAGCGCTTGCTTGGCCTTCTCGGCTTCCATCTCTCCTTGCTGCATTGCTTTTAGCCAGCGGTGCATCCGGGGAATCCTTGAGCCGGCGGCGGCATGCTTGAAGGCGCTCCCGAAGGTTGTCCACTGTGCTGGGGAGAATGGTACTTCGCGAATCGCCTGCGAGAACTTGATCCTTAGCCGGACTAGCTTGCGACACAACTCTGCACGCACACGCACGTGGCGAGGTGGCGTCGAAGCGAGCTTCTTCTCCATTGCCTGCAGATCACGATTCAGTTTCGCCACCTTCATGAACCGCTGCGTGGCCGCCGTGCGTTTCGCTTCGCCGCCCGCCTCATCCTTGGCGCTGATTTCGATCAGGTCCTCTAGGTCGACCTTGCCCTGACGCAGGTCCTCGGAGATGGCCACCACCATCTGCTGCACCAGCGGAGAACGCGAAAGGACCTTTCGCACCCGTAGCTTGCCCCGCTCCATGCGGCGGGCCAAATCGACCTCCCCCTGCCGCGTGAGCAGGCGCACCGATCCCATTTCCCTCAGGTAGACCCGTACCGGGTCGTCAGTATAAGCAGACTCTTCCGAAGGGGAGCCGACTTCGTCGCCACCTTCTAGATCGGTGTCCAGGAACTCTGGGGTCCCCGGCGCCTCGTCCAAGACAATGTTGAACGAATCAGATTCTGCTAAGTTGTGCTCGTGAAATTCCATGTTCCCTCCGCTAACTGACTGCCTACCTGCGACGCTATACTCCCGTCCTCCACCTCCTGAGCTTTGGGTTTGTCTTTTCTTGGACTTACCGAGACAGAAGCTTTGGCTTTCGCTACGAGGACCAATTCGGGGACTTGGGGCTTCCAGGGTGAGCCCTCTCAGGCCACAGATCTTGCTAATCAGTTAGATGCAAAAGGAGTTGCGTCGGTTGCATCCTTCGCAACTCAGAACTCGCGAGATCCACGCCCGACGGCGCGACCTAGGACTGGTGAGCTTTCTTGTGATTGACAAAACTCATGTAGGCTTGATGCCGTTCGTCCGTCGTCCTCTGCTGTTCTGCTCTTAGAGCGTGATATTCATCTACGTCCGACACGCTGGCGGACCATTCATGCGTTATGAGATAACACCTCAAGCTTGTCTCGGCTTTATCCGCAAACACTAACGATTCGAGGACGAACCTTTCCAGGCGGTAGCATTCAGCGCAATCCATTCTCCAAGCCTATCGCAGATCACGTGCCTGAGGGTGGATCAACACCGAAAACGGGGGCGCAAGCCCAGTTTGCGCCATCCTCCGCCAACTTCCTGCATCCCAGGCGCGTTTCGCGTCATCGAAAAGATGTAGTTTGACAGTCCGCTAATTAGGCATTTCTCATCGGCTGGTTTTAACCCCCCCGTTCGATCTCGCCCCGATCTGGTGTTCTGCAACTTCAGAAGGAACCAACATGAAGAATATTTTCGTAGGCAATCTCAGCTTCGGGGCAACCGAAGATACCGTTCGATCTCTATTTGAGCAGTACGGAACGGTTGAACGTGTAAGTATCATCACCGATCGAGACACCCGGCAATCCCGGGGGTTTGGATTCGTCGAAATGAGCAACAATGATGAAGCCCTCCGGGCTATCGCTGCTCTGGACGGAAAAGAACTGGACGGAAGGGCGCTCAACGTCAATGAGGCCCGTCCCAGGGAGGACCGCGGCTTCAGCGGCGGTGCACCCCGTGGCGGTAACGGCGGCAGACACCGAACCAACCGCTGGTAAGTAGCCGATCAAGGCCAAATGGAAGGGGTAGCTCTCACGAGCGCCCCCTTCCGCAATCTCGCGCATGTCGCTGCGTGATTTGAACCAGACGGCGGAAGAGTTCGTTCTCGTTTCGAATGAAGGATAAGCCCTGCGCCAAGTCACGGTTTGGCGGTTCGCGTGCCTATCAATAGCCGGACGGTCCCTTATGCCGACATCTCACCTTTTGCGGAATATCCTCTTCCCAACAGACTTCTCCAAGTCGAGCGAGGCCATCATAGGTCATGTCGTGGGCTTGGCGAGCGCATTTAACGCCAAGGTCTGGCTCTTGAGCGTTGTACCCTCTTTAGCGGATTTTCACGGCGTATCGGAAAACTACTTTGGACAGCTCAGCGACGCGGCTTTTGCGAACCTCGATCACGACCGGAAATTGCTCGAGACTGATTGCCTGCGCAAGCTAGAGTGCCTTCAGAAGCGCTATTTAGAGTCGGTCGAATCCGAGATCTGCGTCCGGTCAGAAGGGGTTGCGGAGTCGATCGTGGATTACGCGGTCGAAAAGAAGGCTGACCTCATCATGATACCGACTCATGGACTTGGGCGGATGCGGCGCTTTCTCATCGGTTCGGTCACCGCCAAGGTGCTGCACGATGCCGCCTGTCCAGTATGGACTAGCCCGCACCCGCGCGAGCTTGAACCGTTCCACCCGTATCGCCATATCCTCTTAGCGATTGATAATTGCGAGCTGCCAGTGGAGCTGTTGATGCGCGCCTCAGCGCTTGCAGAATTCTTTCACGGGCAGCTGAGTGTGATCAGAGCCCTACCTGCGCACGGCATTCCTGGCGATGAAGCAGCGCGCAAGCGCACCCGGGAGATGGCTGATGCACTCCATGATCAGATCGCCGCGAAAGGCGTGAAGGCTTCTGTTCATTTGATGGAAGGCAATCCGGGCGAAGTGGTCCGGCAAGTTGCGGAGGAGATCGAGGACGCGGATTTGATCGTCGCAGGGCGCGGCCACCTGAAAGATTCTATGGGTCATCTGCGAACACATGCCTACGAAATCATCTGGAACGCGCCGTGCCCGGTGATCACGTTGTAAATGACAACTTCTGGCATGAGCACAGAAGCTAGTAGTATGCCTTAGTGCGCCTACGCATCGTTGACGTCAGTGACCCCGATCGGCAGTAGGATTTGCGAAGGATGATGGGGATCATGAAAGATTTGTTGATGTGCGACGTGAAAAGTCACGGCATCGGCCAAAGGCTCACTAGAACCGAGGTTTCGAGCATAGCGCGGATGCGCGCCGCTGGCTACGATTATGCGCATGCGGTGGCCCTGGCGGAAACAATAAGCCGTGGGCCAGAATTCAATGTGCACGTGGCGGACCCCGTCGTTCAAAGGGCTGGGACGGTGAGGGCGAATGCGGATGTAGCCATCGCAGACGTTCGTGCATCGGCGGTTGGGGGAGACGTCGCAGAGGACCAGGAAGAAGTCGGTGTGTTCAAGGCTCGAGCGGAAGAACAGCTCCGCGGACACGGGGCCGATCACTTCGAGGCTGGCAGCGAGGGGTTCAGCGGTGAACAGAAGGACATCCGAACGGCTTTCGAGCTGGGCCATGTCGCCCGTCGGACGGACGCCGCCGAGCCTGGGACCGTGCACAGCAGGTGTTGGATCCGCGGGGTCGTAAGTGTAACGATCAGGCTCGCTGGGATCCGGTGGCTTGGGAGATAAGCCGCCTCCCGCACAAAGATAGAATGCCGCTGGACGAGTGCCCGGAGGAGGCCAGGAGTCATAATCGCGCCACTCTTCTGCGCCGATTACATAGAGGCGCACGGGGGCTCGCGGTGGGGCAGGTTGATCCAAAAGTTGTGTACGAAATAGGGGCAGAGCCTGACGCACGCCTTCTCCCCAGGCTGCTAGGGCAGCATGCACCCAGGGTCCGATGGTGAGGGATGCAGAACGGCCGGCGGCTTGCATGGCTGCATAGTCCTTGATCTGCCAAGGCAGGAAGATGTCATGCCAGCCGCCGATCATGGCGGTGGGCGGCGCCGCCGTAACGCCGGCAGAGAAGTTGAGGGGCTTCCAGAATGGATCGCCGAGCTCGGCATGGTTGACCCAATCCTGCCACCAGGATACGTGGCGGCCTAGAGCGCAATTGTCTACATCTCGCAATGGCAGCGAATCCAAGGCCGGGAGCCGTGACCGTGGCTCGTGCCTCTGAGACAACCATGATCGTAGAAGCGAGCGCACCGTGCCGCTGAATTGGGGCTGGGTAAGCTGGAGGGTCCAGATGAGGCATCCTTCGAGTGTGAATCCTTCGAAGGCGTAGGTTTCTGCGCTAGCGTCGGAGAGCGTCGCATGTAGGGCCATGGCTGCGATTTGGGGACCTACGGCATGCACTGCGGCCCATGCGGCATTCCCGAGGTAACTGGTACCGAGAAGAGCAAGCCTGCCGCAGTACCAAGGTTGGCGGTTAAGCCAGTCGATGGTAGTGGCGCCGTCCTGTTCCTCTTGAAATGACGGACGCAACAAACCGCCAGAACCGCCGGTCCCGCGGCAGCTCTGCAGCAAGACTTGAAATCCACGCTCGGCGAAGATGAGGGCAAGGTCCCGGAATTGATCGCCGCGGCCGTAGGGACTGCGAATCAGGATTACGGGCAGGCATTCGCCACTCCGCGGGTAATAGCGGTCGGAGAGCAATTCGACGCCGTCGGACATCGATACGCGAATATCCTGATGCTCGACGATGTCACGGGTGTACGGTGCCGGAAGATGCCAGAGGCGGGCGAGAATCCGGCTGCCGATGCTCATTTAGCGGTTCGCATCTACCGCGCGTAGTCTGCGATCCTCGCGAGTCTGAATCGGTCTGCTTTACAACACAAACATTCCGTTACTTGCAGTATTGGACTCATGGAATTGGTCCTGTCAAAGCGTGACGCGCAATCCATCATGCGCAATACTAGCATCGACGTCAGCCTGCTTACCCAGGACGCGGATCTTGTTGGCGACAATCCGTTGATTGCCCGTCACGATTTCCGAGCCGCAATGAGAAAAAATCGCGCGACGTACGCCTTCTTCTCTGCACCAATCCAGCTGGGTCCGAATCGAAGCGTGCCCTATAAGCTCCCCATCACGCTTCCGTAGAATCGGGCGCGTGATTGAGGCACCATCACCGATATATAGGTGAAGATCTTGCAGCGCCAGAGCCTGATCACGGATTCGAACCACGTCTGGCACATAGAAAATGCTGTGGTGTCCTGCGGTGATCCGATATCCGACAGCCGGTGCCCGGATCGAGTGTTCGACAGAAAAGGCCTCAAACTCAATCCCGAATAGCTCAACGGGTACTCTTGGCCTGATCACCTTTTTCGATACGATTGAGCCTGCTCGGATCTTACGCCAGGTGCCCCTCGTGGCGTAAACGGGACACGGGGAACCACTCTTTAATCCGTAGGCATGGTCGGCGTGGGCGTGTGTGATCAGGATGGCACTTGGGTTTACTTGACCGACTTTGTTTTGCCAATCCGCGCCACAGTCGATCATCACGTCTTTACGACGCCACGAAATGAGCAACGCTGAATGCATGCGGTGTCGCGCGGTTCTAGCGTCAATCCCGCCTCGTGTCCCCAAGAACGTTAGAGTGAGAGCCATATTCCCTTGGACGATGCGCCTACGCCGCGAGCGAATAGAATCAAGTCCTCGTCTGCGGGCGTCGAGGACCTTCTAGAGCGTTCAGACGAAACGCCTCTTCATCGCTATTCTTTCTTTCGCGGAACTTAGGGCTCTGTTCTATCGCCGAGCAAAAGCACAGATGCCTTACTGTCCCGCAGCAGCGCCTCGAGTGAGTGCGATCCCCGAAACGGCTCCCGGCTCCCCAAGATCAAGAGGCCCGGTTGGTCTTCACGCAGAACCCGCGACAGGCTCGCCTCATCGTTCGGCACAATCTGTTGAAAGCGAATGGTCAGGTTCCTCCCCTTGAGCGCGAGTGCGATTTCGCTCTCGAGGGATCGCGCCTGCTCCGTGCTCGCAACGGCGAGAAGGATCGTAACGCTGCCGCCATCCTCCGCCAGCTGGCTGGCAGCGAGCAGGGCCCGCTTCGCCGCCGGCGAATCGTCATAGTAGACCTGCAGTCTTGGTTGGCCGGACGTCCTGGACGTTGGATTCAAGAGCACCGGGATCGCGCTGGTTGCCAATTGAAGCGCTGTCGAGCCGATTCGCAGCTGCGAGCTGCAGGACCAGCCGCGCTTCCCCAGGGCGAGGAGGTCCGCGGCACCGACGGCCGCCATCAACTCGGAGGCGACGTGGCCGCGCACGGTTCGGAAGGACCAAGGGACGTGCGCGTTCTCCGCTGCCGCCGCGAGTGCGTTTCGCGCCCGCTCCGACTGAATCCTGAGCCGAAGTTCCATGCCGGGCCGGCTGAGCTGAGCTCCTCTTGCGGAAGGATAGAGTATTTCCCTCGCATGGGGTGAATCCGCCATTCGGAGAAGCTCTACATCCTCAACGAAGAGGCCCAGTAATTCCGCCTCGATCCGGGTTGCCAGAGCCACCGCCCCTTCCAGCGCCGCGAGGCTATTTGGGGAAGTATCTAGCGCCACCAGGATCCGCCGAATCGCAAGAGCCTGTTCGGGCTGGCTCACAACTCACTCTCTGGGGGCATTTTGCGCCTGCTAGCCAGCCGTTTCTCCGCGAACTCAATCAGGCGCGCCTCTACTTTCCGATTGATGCTTCCTTCCGGAAATTTCCCTTCCGCATCGCGTTCGCCCGCAGAGACGCCAGTAAGAATTTCGATGCCCTGGTCTATGGTGTCGATCGCGTAAACCTGAAATATTCCGGCGCGCACGGCATCCACCACGTCCTGCCTAAGCATGAGATGGGGTACGTTCGACCGGGGAATAACCACTCCTTGTCCCTCCAGGTTGCCCCGCACGCGGCACAAGTCGAAGAACCCTTCGATCTTGTCATTGACTCCTCCGATCGCCTGGATCTGCCCGTGCTGGTTCACCGAGCCCGTCACGGCCAAGGATTGTTTGAGCGGCAGCTCCGAAAGCGCCGAAAGAAGCGCGTATAGTTCGGCCGATGAGGCACTGTCTCCTTCTACAGCGCCGTAAGACTGTTCGAATACGAGGCTGGCCTGCAATGACAGCGGATGGTCCACTGCATACCGCCCTCCGAGGAAACCGGAGAGGATGAGTACGCCTTTCGAATGGATCGGGCCGCTCAGTTCCACCTCTCGCTCGATATCGATAACCTCGCCTTTGCCCATCCGGACGCGGGCCGTGATGCGGCTTGCATGGCCGAACGAAAAGTCGGCGAGCGTGATCACGGACAGTCCGTTGACCTGACCGACTCGTTCCCCCTGCGTGTCGATAAGCAGCGTTCCGCGTACGACTTGCTCCAGGAAGTTCTCCCGCACGCGATCCGCCCGATGGATCCGCGCCTCGATCGCGCGCTGTACGTCGTCCGCAGTGACCGCCGGCCGCGAGGCTTCCCGGGCCCAGTAGTCCGATTCGCGCAACACGTCCTCGATGAAACGGCGCAGAGTCAAGACTTTTTGCGAATCCTCGGCGCAGCGGGAGCTGTGCTCGATGACGCGGCCGACAGCGCCGCGGTCGAAGGGAAGCAATCCTTCTTCGCGGGCGATCGTGCCAATCCATTGCGCATAGAGCAGTTCGGTCTCCGGGCTCCGGTCCACGTGCTCCTCGAAATCCGCGGCGACCTTGAAGAGTTCCTGAAATTCGGAGTCGAACGCTGAGAGCAGGTAATAGAGCAGGCGGTCGCCGACCAGGACAACCTTGACATTCAAGGCAATGGACTCAGGTTTGAGAGAAACCGTGCTCACCAAGCCCAGCATCTCACTAAGCGATTCGATGCGGATCTGCGAAGCCTGGAGGGACCGCTTGAGCGCCTCCCAGGCATAAGGCTGCGTCAGCACTTTATTCGCATCCAAAATCAGGTAGCCGCCGTTGGCGCGATGCAGGGCGCCGGAGCGGATCAGATTGAAGTCTGTGGAAAGCGCTCCCATATGCGCGATGTACTCGACTCGACCTACCAGATTCGGATAAGTGGGATGGTCTTCGTAAACCACAGGCGCCCCTTTCCCGGAGCTGTACTCGACCAATACGTTCACTTGGTAGCGCCGGAAAAATGCCGGACCGCGAGGCGCATTAGGCAACGCAACGCCCATCAGTGCGGCGAGCGGGTGCTCCGGCGGCGTTAAGAACTGATCGACGTTCTCAATGATGTCCTCCTGAACCTCGTTCAGAAAACTCACGACCTGAGGGAGGTCCGGATGCTTCTTTCGAAGTTCCTCAATCAGGTGCCCGGCCGCAAAGATCGCCACCTCATTGTTCAGCTCCCGTAGTTTTTCGCGACCTTCCTGTTCCCACTTCGGTATCTGGAGCAGTATGGCCCGAAGCTTCTCGTGCAATTCGGCGATGGTAGCCTCAATCTGCTGATGTTCCGCCTCGGGCAGTTGCTCGAACTCCTGCGGGCTGATGACTTCTCCTTTTCGCATCGGGGCGAGGATCAGGCCGGTGGGCGTGTGCAACATGGTAATCCCTTGCTTGTTTGCCTGTTGCTCGACCTCCTCGAAAGCCTTCTCCTGTCGGTCTTTCATCTCCTGTTCGATGGCTTGCTTGCGCGCCTGATAATTCTCAGTCTGGAATGCCGAGGGGATCGCGGAGCGCAGATTGTCCACTAGGCGGCGCATGTCTTCTCGCAACAGCACGCCGCGCCCGGGCGGGAGCTTCAAGGTGCGAGGCCCTTCAGGACTCGCAAAGTTGTTGACGTACACCCAGTCGTCCGGGGTTGCCTCCGTGGCAGCTTTCTTCTCAAGGAAGCTGCGGGCAATCACGTACTTCCCCGTGCCGACTGGCCCCAACAAGTAGAGATTGAATCCCCGCCTGCGGATGCCAATTCCAAATTGCACAGCTTGCAAGGCGCGTAGGTGGCCGACGTATTCGGTAAGGCTGTCCAAGTCCGCCGTGGTGTTAAATTTAAAGTTCTGACTATTGGAGCGACGGTAGAGAGCCTCTGGGGTCAGAGGCTTTAGCTTGGTCGTTTGATCCACCCAGTAACGCTCCTCTCAATGAATGCTCCCTGGAACTGCAGAGTATGCGCACATGTTTCGGAGGTCACTCCCGACATGTTCGACTCCCTTAGGATAAGCCCTCTAGTTTTTGGAGTTGGAGGTGCGCACACAAGCGCCAGACCTTTTGACGATGCAACTTAGTTCAATCAACTTGCGCCAGTCGAAGTAAGGTGCAAACGATGGCGGGCCGTCGCGCAGCACCGAAGTACGGTGTCGACTAATCGAGGCTATCGAGGTTTTGGGAGGTGGGTTTTGCTTGGAGTGCAATGGCATCCGGAAAACCAGGTCGATCAGCAAGCCCATCGACTCATATTTGAGAGGTTTGCGGTGGCACATCTTGAGTATTAGAACGCGCTCCATCAAGCGATTTGAACAGGCGCATCGCAGTCGCCGTCCCGATCCCTAGCGCTTTTGCGACCCGGCGCCAGCTCACATCTGATTTCTCAGCTGGCCAACCTGTTCAGGTTTAATCTTGACGTTGGGACGTCCAACCCTACATTTCGCGCTTGCATCGGATGCGATCATCTAGGCACCTCAGCGGTCAGTCGGCAGTGCGGATTCGCCCACTGTTGGCACCGCGTGCCCGCGCAGAACAGCCCTGGATGACCCGCAGCCGCACTGGTGATCGGGTTTCGAAAGGGTTGGTGGTCATGGGTTTCAAGATTCTGACTGAAGTTGACTGTGTCGCGCCTCTTGGACTTGCTGACGGTGGAGACACGAGTGCCATTGCTGCTCTCATCCTCTGCATATAACTCTCAACCTTTTCGGCCTGCTCGGCTAGGAGCCACCCCGCGAGCCGGTTAGTGTCAAACACCCGCCGTCTCGCGGGCGTTCTTGGCTTTTGCAGGCTGGCAAGTTCTTTGGAATGTATGGAAGGTGTGGCCTCATTCCTGCTTCACACGCAGGAGGTCACAGGTTCGAGTCCTGTCGCGCCCACCATTCGAATCAGACAGTTCCCTTCACGTCAGGTGAGAAGAGTAGTACATTAGCTACAGCGATCTAAACTTGGAGATCAACTCTGATGACCACAAAATCATGGGCGACAGGGATTGCGCTATGTGCCAGTTTCGTGACCGCGCCCGCCACGAGTTACGCGCAGACCCCCGCGATGACTCCTTTCGATAAACTGCCCGACTGGAGCGGCACGTGGGCCATGATGGGCGGAACGGTTTTTGACCGCGCGACGCAAACCGGCCAAGGGGGTTCCATAACCCCGGGCGTCCGCGAGCATCCTCCCTACACCGCCGAATACGAAAAGAAATATGCGGAGCACCTGAAGTTGCGCGATGAGGATCGGTATCCCGACGTGCAGACCAACTGTGGCGTCCCCGCTGGTTTTCCTCGGATTCTGAATCTCCCGGACGCGTATGAATTTGTGGTTCGGCCGGACGTGTTCTATGTCATCGCCGAGAACGGCGGCAACACCATGCGCGTGTACACGGATGGACGCAAGCTCCCCGGCAAGGAAGACACCTGGGGGACTTATACCGGCGTCTCCGTCGGCCACTGGGAGGGCGACACGCTGGTGTGGGAAACGGTCGGTTTGAAGGGCGACCGCGACAACGATTCCATTCTCGACAGGACCGGCTTGGTCTTGAGCAATGAGAGTAAGATTACCACTCGTATGCACAAGATTAACGGCGAGACGCTCGAAGCCAAGATGGTGATCGAGGACTCCAAGGCCCTGACCAAGCCGTGGACCGTAACCAAGCAATTCAGGAAGGACAAACCCGGACTCTTCCTGTACGACTACGGTTGTGCGGAAAACAACCGGAACCCGGTGGATCCGGCCACCGGCAAGACCCACACGCTGGGTAGCGACGGCAAGCTCATCAAGTAGAACCTAGAACCGGCTTATAGAATAAGGGGAGAATTTCAAGATGAACTCAGTTTTCAAAGTCTCGTTTGCAGCTCTGGCCGTTGCCATGGGAACGATGGCGGTCCAGCCGGCGCTTGCGCACCATTCGTCCGCTGGATTCAGCGAAGACTCCCGAGTGGTGTCCGGCACGGTCAAAGAGTTCCAGTTCAGAAATCCCCACTCCTGGATCCAGGTCAACGTGACCGACGCCAGCGGCAAGGTCACGGAATGGAGCGTCGAATGGGGCAGCCCGAACCAGTTGGGCCGCGAAGGCATCCGCCCGTCGACATTCCCAACGGGCGCGCAGGTGAAGATCAGGCTGCGTCCGGAGTTGACCGGGGCGCCCATCGGCATCTTCGTCGGCGCAAAGATGTCCGATGGCAAGACCGTCGGTAAGTGGTCCGAGGAATAACACGATGCGTCTTCAGGTCCTCTGTGCGATTACTCTCGGCGCCGCTGTGATCGTCAGCGCCCAAGCGCCTCCAAAACAGGCGAAACAGGCTCCCGATCCCCACAGCCTGGTTCTGGTAGGCGACCGGTTCCAGCCGCTTAAATACGACGAGATGACGGCCGGGCAGAAGACCATGGTCGATCACCTGCTGGCCGGAGAGCGCGGCGGCGTCAGGGGACCGTTCAATGTTCTTCTCCGCAGTCCCGAAGTGGGAGATCTGGCTGCGGAATTCGGCGGCGCGATGCGTTTCAGGACCAGCCTGCCAGCGGACGTCCGTGAAACCATCATCATCATGACCGGGCGCTTCTGGATGGCGCAGTTCGAATGGAACGCCCACAAGGCCGCGGCCCTGCAAAACGGCGTGAGCCCGGCGATCGTCGAGGCTATTGCTACCGGAAAGCGTCCAACCGGGATGAAGCCGGAGATGGAGATTGCCTACAACCTCATCGACGAGCTGCTCACCACTCACCAGGTGACCGACGCCACATTCAAGGCGGCCAAGGACCATTACGGCGAGCGCGGCGTCGTCGATATCATCGGGTTGAGCGGGTGGTATGGACTGGTCTCGATGTTGCTCAACGTCGACCGTTACCCTTTGCCCCAAGGTGTGCAGCCCGATTTGAAACCTCTCGAGAACCCGCTCCCAGTAATCGGCTTGGGATTCGCAACTCCGATCCCAGGAGCGATCTCGCCCGCCGAAGTGACGTCGAAAGCCGCTAACGGCAAGGAATTCACCATGCGGGGCGACCGCTTCAAGCCGCTCACCTACGAACAAATGACTCCCGAGCAGAAGAAGCTGACCGATATCGCTGTCGCGCAACGAGGAACAGGAGGGAGTTTCAACATCAACGTACGCGACCCTGACGGGGGCCGATTGCTGTTCGACACGGGGGACCGTGTCCGTTTTCACATGTCGGTTCCGGACAAACTCAAGGAATTGGCGATTACTCTTACGGCGCGCTACTGGGGAGCGCAGTTCGAATGGCTCGCTCACCGGCGGGCGGCCGTGCAAGCCGGGCTGAGTGAGGACAAAGTTAAGGCCATCGCCGAAGGCCGGCGCCCGGCTGGGATGTCGGCCGACGAGGAAGCCGTCTATAACTTCATCACGGAGCTGTTCAAGACCAGACAAGTGAGCGACGCGACGTTCGCTGCAGTCAAGCGCGTGGCGGGCGAGCGCGGCGTCGTGGATCTGATCGTCAGCGCCGGTTACTACCAGCTGGTTTCCATGCTCATGAACACGGACCGTCTGCCAGTGGGCGCCAATCAGCAACCTGAGTTGAAGTATCTGGCCAAGCCGCTGCCTTGAATCCATCCAGCGCCCGCATCAGCGTCAGGCGGGTCAGCATAGCTCCTTACTTTCCGACCAAGTGAGGTACGCTGGTGTTGTTTTCTCCGCAGATGAACTCGATCAATTCGTCGTCGGCCATCAGACGCTGGTTCGCGGTTACCGTCCACGGCTTGGTATAGGTCTTTGGATCGTTTACGGTCACTTCGATCTCAAGAGTCCCGTAGTTGGGCCGGCGGATGTGCTCCGTCAGATGAGCTTCATTGGTGATGGGGCTGCCGTTCTCATCAATCCATGCATTATCCAGGAAGCCTGTCGACTCCACGACCAGCGTGTCGCCTTCCCACCTTCCCACTGAGTAGCCGTACCACCATGGCTGTACATCGTCTTTGTTCGGCAGCGCACGGCCGTCCATGAAGATTTGCCGCGTGCCTCCGTTCGCCTCCGCGAGCATCACGATCTCGCGCGTGTTCTGAATAAGCTTGCGAGGCTGTGGGTGGAACCACAGCTGCACCGGGTTCAAAGGCAGACAGTGGGCGTCGGGATGATCTTTGCTATTCTGCGCCAGGCGCTCGTTGCGGAGTTTCAGCGCCCAGGGCTGATACGGCAGTAGGCCGCCCGGCATGCTCTGTCCCATATTCTGGAACATGCCTCGCGGAACTCCCGTTGAATCGTTAGGTGGCGGTGGGGGAGGACCTCCGCCAGGACCCTTTCCCTTTCCTTTTCCGTCGCCGGGCCCTCCCGGACCACCTCTGCCTGGGCCGCCCCAGACGCCCGATAGATCCGGCTTGCCATCGGCCATCCTCGGTGCAGGCCCGTTCAGATCCGGCTGTCCATTCTCCAATTTGGGAGCTCCCGCCGTGTGAAAGGACGGCCATTGCGCGAAGATGGCGAATGAAAAGGCGAGGAACATTACACCTGCTGTCGTGGCAATCACATTCGTTCTGAGCATTCTGATCCTCACAGCTAAAGCATACAGGAGATGTACCCAAGCCTTCGACGTCCCCAAGCGCGCATCTTGACGATCTTACCTGGCCGGATGTATCATTCGGTCGTGCGTCGGACGCTAGCCACAGCTTTGCTGGGCCTCTTCAGCTTCTCGCTGATTCCTCCGTCCGTCTTCGCGTCGGATCCCGAAGAAGGATTGCCGGCCTGCTGCCGTCGTAACGGCAAGCATCATTGCGCGATGGTTACGGAAGCGGGTTCTGCGTCCAGTCCCGCGCTTCATCCCTCACCGTGTGTTTCCTTCGCCGGTGCTGCGCGTGTTACGTCGTCACCGAACACGGGAGTACTCGTGACGCCTCTGGTCTCGAGTGTTTCGCACGCGAGCAGCTCAGCGAACCCTCATACCAATGAAACGCCGTCTCCGGTTCTCTTCCACGCTCCCCGTCAGCAGCGCGGCCCTCCAGAACTCTTCCTCTCCTAAGTTCCGTTTCTCACAGATTCCTGAAGGTTTGAGAGAGGTGTCATTTGTCTCTTCGTGTGGCCGGTGTATTCGCCGTTTTATTTCCCGTCGCGGTCTGGGCTACCGTCTTCGGCACCATTCGCGGCGTCGTCCACGATCCTGATCATCGCCCGGTCCAGCAAGCGGAGGTGCTGGTGAAGTCCGCCAGCTCGGACTACTCCCAAAAGCTCACAACGGATGCGGACGGAGCTTTCGAAGCGACGGCCCTGCCGGTCGGGGCGTATGTCGTAACGGTCAGCAAGGAAGGACTTGCGCCGTCTGTCCAGCAGATTGTCGTCGCCTCCGGCAGCGCCCCAGTGCTGCACTTCCAGCTGGTGATCGGGACCCGGAGCGAACAGATCACCGTGTCAGACGCCGCTCTCGCCGTGAGTCCCGACCAGACCACGCCCACGACCATCATCAGCCGCAGCGAAATCGCCACAACCCCGGGTGCGGACTTGAGCAACAGTTTGACGGCGATTACCGACTACGTTCCCGGAGCATGGGTGACGCATGACCAGCTTCATGTGCGCGGCGGACATCAGGTGACCTGGGCGATTGACGGCGTTCCCATCCCGAACACCAACATCGCGAGCAATATCGGACCCCAGATTGACCCGAAGGATATCGACTATCTGGAAGCGCAACGCGGCGGTTATTCCTCCGCGTACGGCGACCGCACGTACGGCGTCTTCAACGTTATCCCGAGAACCGGCTTTGAACGCAGCAATGAAGCGGAACTGTCCACCACCTTCGGCACGTTTCATCAGACCAATGACCAGGTGAACTTCGGCAGCCACAGTGAGAAGTTCGCCTATTTCGGTAGCGTCAACGGTAATCGGAGCGATTATGGCCTGGAAACTCCCGGTCCCGATGTATTGCACGATCGCGTATGGGGATTCGGAGGCATGGGAACGCTCATCTACAACCGGAACGCAAACAACCAATTCCGCTTCGTGACGTCGCTGCGGCGGGACGACTATCAAATCCCCAACGACCTGGATGCTCAAGCTGCCGGCATTCGCGATGCCGAACGGGAGCGCGACGCGCTCGGAAGCTTCTCCTGGGCGCATACGTTCCGGCCCGGGATGCTCCTCACGGTATCGCCCTTCTATCACTACAATCGCGCCAACTACGACGGCGACCCCGGCGACGCTCCCGTCAGCGCCACGCAGCACCGGGCGTCACAGTATGCCGGCGCGCAACTCGTGTTCAGCGCGGTGACCAAGAGGCACAACGCAAGCATCGGCTTGTACGGTTTCGGCCAGCATGACGGGGAGTCCGTAAACTTGATCGCCAACGATGGCTCGGGACTTTCTCTCGCCCACCAGCAGAACACCTCCGGGCATCTGGAAACGCTCTTCACGGAAGAGCAATACAAAGCGACGGATTGGCTGACGTTCACTGCGGGAGTGCGGCTTACCCACTTCAGCGGCGCTATCGCGGAGAATGCCGCGAGCCCGCGATTCGGTGGGGCGATTCGCATCCCGCATTTGAACTGGGTCCTTCGCGGCTTCTGGGGTGAGTACTACCAGGCGCCGCCTCTCTCCACCGTAAGCGGTCCTCTGCTGGGCTTTGCGGTGTCGCAAGGACTTGACTTCATCCCTCTGCGCGGCGAGCGAGACCAGGAACACCAATTTGGGCTGACGATTCCGCTGCGCGGTTGGGCATTTGACGTGAACAATTATCATCAGCGCGCGCGGAATTACTTCGATCACAACTCGATCGGCAACTCCAACATCTTCTTCCCCCTGACCATCGACGGCGCGAAACTGAACGGATGGGAGGTTACTGTCCGCTCCCCGCAGATCGCCCGGCGTGGCGATGTGTACCTCAGTTATGCCTATGCCCACGCCCAGGGTTCCGGCGCAGTCAGCGGCGGCCTGACGGATTTCTCGCCTCCTGAAAGCGGCTATTTTCGGTTGGATCACGATCAAACGCACACCCTACACGCCGGATTCAACTTTCGCCTGCCATGGCAAACCACGGCGGGCGGGAACCTATACTACGGCTCCGGATTCACCGACGGGTCCAGCGATGTGCCGGCGCATTTGGAGGGGCACACCACCTTCGATCTCTCGCTCGGAAAATCGGTAGGGGAGAACCTCACCATAGGGGTCACCGCGCTGAATCTCGCGAATCGGCGGTTCTTGCTCGATAACAGTGAGACTTTCGGTGGGACGCACTACGGAGAGCCCCGGCAGATTTATGTTCAGGTTAGATACCGGTTCCACTACTGAAGATTAACTGCGCGCAATCCAGTAGAGGAGCACGGCGACCACGCCGATAAATACTGCGATCGCGTCGTAAGCGAATCTCGACTCCTGCCTGGAGCGGAAGTCGTGACCCCCACAGGCATCGCAGAACGGCGCCCCGGCAGGTGCAACCGTGCGGCAGTCGGCACATTCCAGGATGCTGTCTGAAGGCTTAGCTAGCGTCATGGCCCATCGTAAGGACTCGGGCAGATCCCGCCCATGGGTAGGTGGTTCCACTTAGACGGGCATTAGTTCCAGGGGTCGCCTACGTCGGTGGTACTAGGATTTATCTCCTTACTTGACACCCGCCGGGGCATGATGGATGCTACAAACGTGGACGTACGGCAATCCGTCCTTGGGAGGAATTCCATGAGAATCGGCTGGGGGGTTCTAGTTTGTCCCATCCTGCTCGTGCTGGTGCTTCCGGTGCTCGCGCACCACTCCTTTGAAGCCGAGTACGACTTCAACAAGACCCTGAAAGTCACGGGCACCGTCACTAAGATGGAGTGGATGAATCCCCACGCCCATTTCTACGTCGACGTGAAGGATGCGAGCGGCAAAGTGACCAACTGGAATTTCGAGCTGGGAGCCATTCCCGTGCTGCTCAAGCAGGGCTGGAGAAAGGATTCCCTGAAGCAAGGGGATCAGGTGACCGTGGAAGGTTATCTGCCCAAGGATGGCACCAAGTCGATGGCCAATGCGCGACGCGTTACGCTGCCGGACGGGCGCAGGGTATTCGGCGGATCCTCCGCTGACGTCGCGGACAAATAAGCGTGAAGAGAAAGTACCTCGGTTGGACTGTGAGCGTGGCAGCCGCAAGCCTGATGCTCCCCTTGGCACGCACTCCCGCCACTGCGCAGGGCCAGATCGAAGTCACCCAAAAGCTCATCGTGCCGCCGGGCGCGGTTGCTCCCAAGGGGCTTCCTCCGGCTGGACCCAAGGGACCGGTTCCACGCATGGCGGACGGCAAGCCCGATTTTTCGGGAATTTGGAACGGCCAGCGCCCTTTGCCGAATCAGGAACCGCCGGCCATGCTGCCCTGGGCGGACAAGCTCACCAAGGAGCGCACGGAGAATTACTCAGCGGATGATCCGGAGGCCCGTTGCCTGCCGGGAGGAGTTCCGCGCGCGGCTCCGTATCATTATCAACTGGTGCAGACTCCCAAGCTGCTGCTGATGCTGGTGGAAGGTAACATTCACACCTTCCGCCAGATGTTTCTGGACCGTCGCGAACATCTCAAGATCACGGAACCATTGTGGTACGGCGACTCCATCGGGTCGTGGGATGGAGACACGCTGGTTGTCGATACCGTCGGTTTCAATGACAAGTTCTGGTTCGATATGGCCGGGCATCCTCATACCACCCGGCTGCACGTGATCGAGCGCTACCATCGCCGCGATTTCGGGAACCTCGATATCGGAATCACCATCGAGGACCCGGGCACGTATACCAAGCCGTGGACGATCCAACGCGTCTCGACCCTTGAGACCGGCATCGAAATGAGCGAGTACGTCTGCAACGAGAACAATTCCGACGTCCTTCATTTAGTAGGAAAGTAATGCGTTCGATTTTATTCGTGCTGGTTTGCGCGGCAGGAAGCTTGACGGCTCAGTCTGTCCCGGATTTATCGGGAGTCTGGATCGTGCGCGGATCCACCAGCCTGCCAGGCGATCCGCCGTACCGTCCGGAAGCGCTCAAGCTGTGGCAGCAGCGCAAGGCCAACTTGTCGAAAGACGATCCCGCCGCCTACTGTCTGCCCAACGGCGTGGTGCGAATGACTTCACTGCCGTACAAGATCGTTCAGACGCCGCAGCTCGTGGTTCTGCTCTCCGAGGGCAACACCCACAGTTTCCGGCGATTCTTCCTGGATGGCCGCGCTCACAACCTGGATCTGGAACCCAATAGCTGGACCGGCGATTCGATTGGAAAATGGGAAGGGGAGGCGCTGGTCGTGGACACCATCGGCTTCAACGACCGGACCTGGCTGGACGATACGGGAAAGCCCCACAGCGACGAACTGCACGTCATCGAACGCTATCGTCGTCCGGATCCCGGGCGACTCGAAATTCAATACACGATTGAAGACCCTAAGTTCCTGACCAGACCATATACCTTCACGCGCACGTTTGTTCCGGCGAATCGGGAAATCCAGGAGCGGTTCTGCACCGAGCAAAACCACTTGGTCGGGAAGTAGTTCATTCCGGCCGACCGGGCAGGAGAGCGTCCGGCTTGGCCGTGAACACGTCCATCAGCGTGCTGACCACGTAGCCCACAGCCAAGCCCGCCGTAGCGGAGAACACCGAACCCACCAGCGCCGTGAGCCCCAAGGCCTCACCGATGGTCCCCGAAAGAGCGAATCCGAGAAGACCTCCCGAAATGCAACATACCAGGCGCCTACGCATTGGTGTTTCTCCTTGATCACAGCATGCGGGAAATCGGGCCGGAAAGCACTAGGTGAGGAACCTCTGGGGCTGTGAAACCACCCCTAGCTCACCCCCTGGTTTCTCTTCAGTACTCGGGCGTCCGGGGGCCTAGAACTAAAGGCTTACTTTCCTACCAGATGGTCTTGATCAACGTTGAACTCGTTGCAAACGTATTCCTGAATCTCCCAGGTGGGCCTCAGTAGATACGTGCGGGTGAAGGTGTGCAGCTTGGTGAAGGCCTTGGGATCCTCCATGGTGATCTCGATTTCCAGATGCCCTAAGTCGGGACGCCGAAAGCGTTCCACCACGTGCAGATCCTCGCTATGGGGCAGACCTTGCCCGTTCAGCCAGGTTTTGTCGTTCAGATACTTGGTATCCACCACCAAGGTATCGCCGTCCCATTTGCCGATGGAATCGCCCATCCACAACGGTCCCGGATCGTCCAGATGCGGGCGGCCGTCCAGAAACACCTGGCGGTAGCTGTGGATGTTGCCTTCGTCCAGGATCACCAGCAGCGTCGGGGTTTGGACGAACTTCTGCAAAAAGGGAGAAATGCGCGGCACGCCTGCCGGCAGGCAATGGCCTTCGGGATCGTCCTTACTCAGGTTGGCGCGGCGTTCCTTGTATACTTCCTCGGCCCAGGGCTGCAGGGGAACTTGCCCCATGTTGGTGAAGGTCAATCCCGGGGTCCAGACGCCGGAAAGATCCACTTTGCCGTCAGCCGTCTTGGGAGTGGGTCCTGAGGGCGTGAGAGTATCCTTTTGCTCGGCCTTGCCTCTACCCCCGCCTTTACCCGTCTTCGCATCCGACTGGGCGACACTACGTACCGCCAGCATGGGCAGAAGCGCGGCGATGGCCGCCACGGCCAACAGGGAACTGAGATGCCGCTTACTCATTTGGAAGATACTTCGTCTGCGGAGGAACCTACGAAAACCTTGCGGCCGTCCGCCCGCGTGATGGCCCGGGAATTCGCGTGAATCGAACCGTCCGCCAGGGGCTTGCCGTCCTTCGCCATGTATCCGTCGACAGTGACTTCCTCCCCTTGCTTCAGAGAGTTTCGATTCCAACCCTGCCGCGACAGCGCGTTGGGGCTCAGCGACTCAAAAGCCCAGGTGGTGACCTTGCCGCTGGTGTCTTTGACGTCCACGAACACATATGCGTGGGGATTGACCCAAGCCAGCTTGTTAACGGTTCCCTTGACGGTAACCGTCTTGGTGGAGTCATATTCGGCCGCGAACGAATGATGCGCCAGAATGGGCGCGACGGCGCCGAATAAAGCGAAACCGGTGACTATCGCCGCTCTGAACCTGAATGAGTTACCCATAGATCTCCTGTTCGATACGCCGCTGCGGTCAGTCTATCGTCCCATCGTTCCGAAGTCAAACAAAGGGACTTTTTGCGGTTTTCGTTGACAACCAAGCGAATCCCGCATACTATATCCGTAACGGATATATATGCCATTGCTCGGCAAGGACCTGCTGCCGCTCACGCCCCCCGTGTTCCACATCCTGCTGGCCCTGGCCGGCGAGGAGCGCCACGGCTACGGCATCATGCAGGACGGCGCCCTCCAGACCAACGGCGCCCTCCAGCTGGGTCCTGGTACTTTATATGGCTGTCTCAAGCGGATGCTCGCGGCGGGATTAATCGAGGAGTCGGAGGAGCGCCCGGATCAGGAACTAGATGATGAGCGGCGTCGTTATTACCGTATGACGTCGTTGGGCAGAAAGACCGCGCGGGAGGAAGCCAGCCGGCTCGCCGGGGCGGTTTCAGCGGCCAAGGCCAGACTGGTCTTAGGAGGAAGAAGCTTGGCAGGAGGCAAATGATGGAGGATTCGAATGCGATTCGCGCTCTGTGCCGCGTCTATGCGGCGATGCTCTACGCCTATCCCCGCGAATTCCGCCTCCGGTACGGCGCTGAGATGCACCAGTTCTTTCATGACCGGTGCCGCGAGTTAGTCCGAGCCCAGGCCGGAACTGGTGTGTGGTTCCGCTTCGGCATGCGCAACCTGGCCGACTGGATCACCAGCACGGTGCGCGAACGAAATGCAGATTCGCGCAAGCCCGCCGGATTACGCAAACTGGTGCAGGAGGGGGCCGTGACGCTGCTGTTGTTCTTGTTTGTGACCACGACCATGGTGCAGGCCTACGTGGTGCCGACAGGCTCGATGGAAAATAACATCCTGGTTGGCGATCATATGCTGGTCGACAAGGTTGGGTTTGAGAATGGCGGAAACAACTGGTCGAGCTACGTTCTGCCCCGCCGCGAAGTGAAGCGCGGCGACATCATCGCGTTCCGGCATCCTGAACATGTCGAGATGGCCTTGGTCAAGCGCGTGATCGGCCTTCCTGGCGATCGCATCCGCCTGGAAGCCAAGCAGGTGATTCGCAACGGGCAGAAGCTGGACGAGCCTTATGTGCGGCACATCAGCCAGGACATCGACGACTATCGCGATAATTTTCCAACAGCTCCGGAATTTTCCACCACAGCGGGAGGACGCGAGCTGTTCCTGCGTCATGTACAGGGCGGGGAAGTGATCGTGCCGCCTGACATGTTATTCGTCATGGGAGATAATCGCGACAATTCCCTCGATAGCCGCTACTGGGGCTTCGTGCCGAACAGCTATGTGGTGGGCAAGCCGCTGGTAATCTACTGGTCCTACGACGCTCCTACTAGCGACTACCTGGATTGGAGTTTTCGGCACGTGGAAGACGTGGCGCTTCATTTCTTCACGAAGACCCGCTGGGACCGGACGCTGACGTCGCCGAAGTAATTCTAGGCCGGAACCTTCTTGTTCAACCACTCTTGGATGACTGAGAATACTTCGTGGTTGTTCTTTTCCATCAGCATCAGGTTGCCGTTGCCGATGATGCCGTAATCGCGCAGGCGCAGCATTTCTGCCGTGCAGCCAGCCTGCTTCAGGAAAGCTATGTTTGACACCGGCGATCCGCCGCCGCCGAATTCGCTGGTGACCCAGGTGATTGGGATACCTTGCAGGTTCTTCCACTTGTGCGCGGGCTCCGCCTGCAGCTTGAAGGGCGAGACAACGGGTCGCGGGGAATCCGGCGGCGCAGTCTGATCTCGTAAGTTGAACTGCGAGAGTTCCGTGACCGGAGGATCGTAGGTCATCGGACTCGCGGTTAGCCCCCACCGAAGTTGGGCCGCAAAGGGATTGCCGTTGATCTCCATGGCGACGATCGCCTTCACCAGGTTCGGGCGGCGGTCGGCCACGCCCCACGCGAAGAATCCACCGAACGCGTGAACGAACAGGATCGATGGCCCGATCTTGTCAAGCAACTCGGCGCCACCCGGCCAGACCAGGTCGCTATGAAACGCTTCGTCACTGACGTTGCCCTGTTCGCAGGCCATGAACTGATCGATCAGCGGATCGTTCATACCGCCCGGTCCAGGCCACTGCGCCGTGTTGAAGACGGCGGTGCTGCCGATGAGTCCTTCGAAGGCAGGGACGTTGGGCAGATGGCTGGGGCCCAGTGCATCGGGATGATACGGCGACCGTCCGTAACTCGGCCGGTCGACCCAGTAGACGCTGTAGCCGGCCTGAACGAAATAGTGCACCCAGCCCGGGCGGCCTCCGATTCCCATCATGTGCGTGCCCTGTCCGCCGCCGCCGTGGACCATCACCACCGGCAGCGCGTGGCGCTTCTCGGCCGGGATCATGTATTGCACGAACATCTGGCCCTGAGGGATTGTCCCGTAAGGCATTTGCTTGCGCTGGACCCCGACCCAGAAACACCCTTGATCGGCCAGCTTCAGGGCGGTCGATTCCCGGTTGGGATGGGGTTCCGGCCTCACCACGGGTGCCTCGGGGAACGTGCGATCCAGCCACGCCAAAACCGGAGGCAAAGCTTCTGGCGCCCGGCTGCTTGCGGTGGTGGAAACCTGGAAGGCGGCGCCCGCGGGTGGGGCGACAGTGACGACCGCTTTCACCAGCGCGGGACGTTCTTCCGCAGTCACCCGTGCAAACACCGCACCGTCGCCCTCGGTGACCAGGATCGAGGGGCCGATATCGTCCAGCAGCATCGCCCCGCGCGTGCGCCAGACATTCTGGGTCTGGGCGTTGTTGGGCATCGGCTGGCCCATGGACGCGACGGCCTGGGCGACCCGCGAGTCCGTAGTCGAGGCGCTCAGCACCGTGCGATTCGCCGCTTCGAACGTCGGAGCTTGTGCGGCAAACGCCCCATGCACGAACGGCTGATACGGATTGCGGCCCTGACCCGGCCGGTCGAGCACATAAACCTTGTAACCCTGCTCTAGAAACAGCGTCGCCCAGCCGCGGCGTCCGTCAATGGTGCTGAACCAATCCGAGCCTTGCCCGAAACCGCCATGAATCAGCACGACCGGATACGGGTGGCGAACCTGCGCCGGGATCCAGTGCTCGACATACATCTGCATCCCGTTGCAGACGGTGCCGCGGGCGAGCAGCGCGTGCTCGACCCCGTACCAGTGGTAGGACCACTCGGCGATGTCAAGCACCGGTCCCGGACTGCCAGACGCCTGCGCATTGAGCCTGGACGCAGCCAGCGTTCCCGCTAATACGCTTCCGAATTCGCGACGAGTTATCACCCGCGCAGGTACTTATTGAAGTGGTCGAGCGTGCGCTGCCACGCGAGCTCCGCCGCAGCTTTGTCGTAACGCGGCGTTGTATCGTTATGGAAGCCATGCTGGGTGCCCGGGTAGATGTACACCGTATACGGCACGCCCGCGGCTTTCAACGCCGCTTCGTAGGCCGGTATTCCGGCATCGATGCGATCGTCCATGGCAGCGTAGTTCAGTAGCAGAGGAGCCTTGATTTTGGCTGCATCCGTTGCGTTGGGCTGGGCTCCGTAGAACGGAACGCCTGCTGCCAGGTCCGCGCCCAACTTCACCGCGAGAGTGTTGACCACGCCGCCGCCGAAGCAGAAGCCGACTGCGCCGATCTTTCCCGTACAGTCGGAACGCGCTTTGAGCCAGCGGGCCGAGGCATGGAAATCCTCGCCCATCTTTTGTGTGTCGACCGTGCGGAAATTCGCTGCGCCCTTTTCCTCATCGCCCGGATAGCCGCCCACGCTGGTGAGGCCGTCCGGAGCGAACGCCATGAAGTTGGCCGCGCCTAAACGACGGGCCACATCTTCGATATAAGGATTCAGGCCGCGATTCTCGTGGACCACCAGTACTCCCGGAAGTTTCCCAGTCGCGTTGGCAGGTCGAACGAAGTAGCCTTTGATGCTGCCGTTGCCCTGCGGCGAAGGGACGGTCATGTACTCGGCTTTAATGCGCTTGTCGTCTTTGGGGATCTGCTGCGCCCAGGCGTAATTCGGGCGGAGGCTTTCCCAGATCGCGACGGCGGTCAGGCCCCCGACGGCGAACTTTTGCGCACCATCCAGAAAGGCGCGGCGGTCGATATCGCCATGTACGTATTTGTCAAAAAGGTTGAGCAACTCCTGCGGGTAGTCGGACGCTTTTTTTCTTTCCAGGTTTGGTTCCATGAGCTTGAGAGGGTGCTCCTTTCAGGGCAAAGGATATCACAGAGAAGCGTGGCGATTGCGTCACGCCGATGACGTAAGATTCCACGATCCCACGCGCAGCCCGTTTTATGGAAGAATCTACTTCCAGGAGCCCAAACATGCGCCGACTCTTCGCCGGACAGATCGCGACTCTGGTATGGCTGGCGGCTTCCGCGTTCGCACAGGCACCCCCGACGGCCTCCAAGCAAGCCCCGGCTGGTCCGCCCAAACCCGCGCCCCGCCTGGCCGACGGCAGGATCGATTTCACCGGACTCTGGCGGCCCGCCGACATCTTCCTGATCGAGGATATTTCCCTCGGCCTCAAGCCCGGCGAGACCGTTCCTCTGAACGCGTGGTCCCAGGAAAAGATGAAGAAGCAGCTCTCGAAAGAAGATCCCGAGGCGAACTGCCTGCCCATGGGCGTTCCGCGGCAGGCACCCTACCCTTGGAAATTTGCCGAAGTGCCGGGCTACATCTACATCCTGTTCGAGGGGAACATCCACAGCTTCCGCCAGGTATTCATGGACGGCCGCGCGCATCCCGCCGATCCGAATCCTACCTGGTACGGCCACTCCACCGGCCGCTGGGATAAAGATACTCTGGTGATCGACACCGTCGGATTCAATGACCGGTTCTGGTTCGATTTCGTCGGGCATCCGCACACCGAACAGCTCCACACTGTGGAGCGTTATGCCCGTCCCGAACTCGCTTTTCTGACCGAAGAAGTCACTATCACCGATCCCGGCGCGTACACCAAACCTTTCACGATTAACGCCAAACACCGCCTGCTGCCGGGCGATGAGCTGCTCGAGTACATCTGCCAGGAGAACCAGCGCGATACCCAGCACCTGGTTGGCCCCGCCGGCCGCCCCTAATGCGAGAATTACAAATGAACATGCGAGCTCAACTAGTCGCCGTCGCGCTGCTGGCTTTATCGGGTTCCGTTTCCGCGCAGTGGTTCGATTACCCCACGAAGGGAATCCCGCGCACGCTTGACGGCAAGGCCGATCTCAACGCGCCCGCTCCCAAGACCGCCGACGGCAAGCCCGACCTTTCCGGAGTCTGGCTGGGTGATCAGTGGTCGCCGCCTGGACGCCGTCCCAATCCCCCCGGTGCCGGCCGGGGCGGAGGTGGCCGCGGTGGAGGCGCACCCGAGATGCTGCCCTGGGCCCAGAAAGTTTTTGAGGAACGCCGCGCGACCTCGCTCCGCGACGATCCGGAAGCCCGCTGTATGCCGCAGGGTGTTCCCAAGGCCAGTACGCTGCCCTATCCGTTCGAAATCGTGAACGCAGGGAACAAGACCCTGATCCTGTTTGAGATGTATTCTCTACGCCGGCAAATCTTCACCGATGGCCGCGAGCTTCCGAAAGAATACGCGCAGCCCAGTTGGATGGGGTACTCAATCGGCAAGTGGGAGGGCGACGAGTTCGTCGTCACCACCGCCGGCGTAAACGATCAGGTGTGGAACGTCGACATGGCGGGCCATCCGCATTCCGATGCCTTGCGCATCACCGAGCGTTACCATCGCGTCGACTTCGGCCACATGGACGTCCAGGTGACCATCGACGATCCGAAGACGTACACCAGTCCATGGAACATGCCGGTGATGCGGTACACACTGCTTCCCGACACGGACCTGTTCGAGTTCGTCTGCGAGAAGAATATCGATCCGCAACACATGGTGGGGAAATAACATGAAACCGTACTTCTTGCTCGTTCTAGCCGCAGCTCCTTTGCTCGCGCATCACTCCTTTGCAGCCGAATTCGATTCCACGAAGCCCGTAGAGCTCAAGGGCACGCTGATTGAGCTGGAGTGGGTGAATCCCCACGCCTGGATTCACATGGAAGTGACGGACGCCAACGGTAAAGTCACCAAGTGGGATTGCGAGCTCGGCAGCCCCAACCTCCTGATGAGGAACGGATGGAGGAAAGACGTGTTGAAGAAAGGCGACAAGATCGTCGTCATCGGCGCCCAGGCCAAGGACGCGTCGAATCTGGCCAGCGCCCGGACGGTCACATTGGAGGATGGCAAGCGGGTTTTCAACGCAGGTTCATCGGGCGAACCTGGCTCTCCCGGCGCCCCGACTCAGTAGTCTTTCCAAACCTGCCGAGCCGTCTTGGCGACGAGCCCCAGCTTGCTCCACTGCTCTTCTTCCGTCAGCAGGTTCCCCTCCATGGTCGATGCGAACCCGCACTGCGGGCTGAGCGCCAGATTCTCCAGAGGCACGTATTTCGTGGCCTCTTCGATCCGCCGCACCACTTGATCCTGCGGCTCCATTTGCGGGAGTTTGCTGCTCACCAGCCCCAGCACTACCGTCTTGTTTCGAGGCACGAAGCGCAGCGGCTCGAAAGTGCCCGCCCGCTCCGATTCGTACTCCAGCAGAAATGCATCTACGTCGAGCTGGCTGAAAACCTTCTCGGCGATCGGATCGTAGCCGCCCTGCGCATACCACTGGCTGCGATTGTTGCCGCGGCATAGGTGAATCGCCAGCACCACGCCGTCACGACGCGCGCCTTCTAAGCACGCGTTATCGGCTTTGATCGCCTCGCTCAGCGCGTCATCCGGATTGACGCCCATTTCGTCTTGGACGTACTGCCGCCACTTGGGATCAATGAAGTAGCTGTAACGCGGCGCGTCGATCTGGATATACTTCACGCCGTCCTGGAGCAGCGCCTGGATCTCGGATTTGATGATCGGCACGATGTCCCACAGCAGCGCGAAGTGTGTGGAATAGATCTTGTCGGTGATTCCTTTGCGATAGGAGATCGCCGGGAACTGATTCGCGCTGGGCAGAGTGATCTTGATGTCGCCGGGACTGTGGAGCTTCAAAAAATCCACTTCGTGCGAGGTCATGCGCTTGGTCTTCTTGATCTTATCCACGACAATCCCGGCCACGGGTCGCGAGGTCGGCGTCGCTACAGCGGCGCCGCCTCCCGAGCTTTGCCAATTGCGGTCGATCGCTCCTTCCATGTCGAGTCCCGAAACCGAATCATGGAAGTCGCTCATGAATCCGCGGCGGCGGAATTCGCCATCGGTGAAAATCTTGAATCCGAGATCTTTCTGTCGCCCGAGAACGCGCAGAATCTCCTGATCCTCCAGCGCCTTGAGTTTGTCCGTGGCGACGCCGCTGCGATTCGCCTCCAGAAGGTTTTTCGGACGCAGGAGGCTGCCGACCTGGTCGGCTCGATATTTGAAGGCCATAGTCTTCTATCTTAGATGGCCCACCAAACCGACGGTGGTGGTCAGAGTCCGAACAGGGACGTCTACTGGGGACTTTCGCGCATACTGGTACGCATGCCCCTTGCGGACTTTTGGAAGGCATTGCTGGGCGCAGGTCTCGGTTTCTTCGCTGGCTTACTTGCCGAGCCCTTGCGCGTTCTCATGACGAACCGGGCCAGATTGCACAAAATGAGGGCTGACCTATATCGCGACGTTTTTAAGAGGTACATGGATCTAGCGACTCTTGTGTACAAAACAACCGATCAGGAAGTCTCCGGTCGACAAGCGCTGCAGACGATGCGTCGGTACATAAGAGATGACCTGTTGGAGCACTTTCACAAGACTGATCCTTCAAATCTGTACCGCTTGCCAGAGTTCAGGGAAATCGAGAACTTCTATACTCATTTGCGGTCGCTTAGAAAAGTGGATTTTCCTACCGGAAAGGACTACGAAGCCTACTGCAGAGACATTCTCAATATGTGTGACTATTATGTTCGGAGCGGCAGATTGAGTCGGAGACTTGCCTATTGGCATGGTGGTTGGGAGCTAATAAAGCATTGGCGCGATAACAGTGCCGTCTATTCGAACGAAAGTTACAAGGAACTGCTCTAAACCCCGGAAGGCAGATACCGGAATCCCGGATACACGTTAGGGATAGAAAGTCCGATCGGCAGCCCGGAGATTCGCGTCAAACAGGAGCTTCAACGCGAGACGCGATCCCGGCCTGTCTGCGAAGCGTAGGCGTAGACTGCTGCGAAATCGGCTTTCTCCAGGTACGGGTAGTCACGCAGGATGTCACCCTCCGTCATGCCGGAGGCGAGCATGTCCAGCACGTCCCATACGGTTACTCGGAGCCCACGGATACAAGGTTGCCCGGACCGCTGGCCGGGCAGAACCGTAATCCGCGAGAGATCTGCTTTGTCCGTAGTCGCCATGGAAACATTATCGCGCAGCGGAGCGCTTTGTGAAGAAGTCATTCCGGCAACAGCGCGAACGTCCACACCGAACCGCCTGTCGGCATTTTACGCGCCGCGAAGCGAGTGGCGACAATGCCGCCGAGTCCTGACGCAACGGTCACATACTGGCGGCCGTTGCGTGTGTAGGTGATGGCCGTGGAGTTGACACTCGATCCGGTCTTGAACTGCCACAGCGTCTTGCCAGTGTCCTCGTCGAGGGCCAGGAACTCGCCCGTCAATTTGCCCGTGAATACGAGGCCGCCGCCGGTCGCCAGCATACCTGCCGAGCTGGGCAGCTCCATCAAGGGAATTTCCCATTTCTTGTCGCCCGTCAGCGGATTGATCGCCGCGAAGTGACCCACGACGTCGTCCGGCTTCGGCTCCGGAAGAATCTTGGCGATGACGCCGGTCGAGGTGCCGCCAATGACGGTTGGCTTCGGTGGCGCGAGCTGCTGTACACGCGGCACATTCCAGGTGCTCGCGTAGATCAAGCCCGTCTTCGGATTGAACGCGATGGGCACGGCGTTGGTGCCGCGCGACGGCCAGACTTCGACCTCTTCACCGGCGAGGAAACGTTTCTGAACATCGGTCAACACAGGACGGCCGGTCGTCAGATCGATATGGGTCGCCCAATTGACCTTGACGGCGGGGTGGGCGGCGATCAGTTTGCAATTGGTCCGGTCCAGAACATATAGAAAGCCGTTCTTGTTGATCTGAATCATCACTTTTCGAAGCTGGCCGCCGATCTGAATATCCGCGAGTACCTGCTCGTCCGTGGCGTCCACGTCAAACATGTCGTTGGGCGTGTATTGGTAGTAGCAAACGATCTCACCCGTCTTCGGCCGGATGGCGAGCACGCTATTGGTGTACAAGCTATCCAGATTCTCGCGAGGCCTGGGATCGTAAGGTTCTGAGTTGCCCGTCCCCCAATACACCAGATCGAGTTGCGGATCGTAAGAACCCGAGCGCCACGTCGGCCCTCCGCCTTGCGACCAGGCGTTGCCGTTCTTGGGCCATGTCTCGGAACCGGGCTCGCCGGGCGCTGGAATGGTGTATCTGCGCCACAATTTCTTCCCGGTGTTCGGATCCCAGCCGTCCAGGAACCCGCGCGTGGTGGACTCCCCACCGGCCACGCCGGAAATCAGTACACCGTTGGCGACGATCGGCCCGCCCGTGGCGTAGTAGCCCTCTTTCATGTCCGCGAATTTCTGGTTCCAAAGCTCTTCGCCGGTTTTCATGTCGAGCGCGAGCAGATGGTTGTCGATGGTCACGCGGAAGAGTTTGCCGTTATAAATCGTCGGCGCGCCCCGGTTGAACGCCTGCCGCTCGACGCCCTTTTCGAGGTGCACGGGCGTCCGCCAGATCTGCCTGCCGGTTTCGACGTCGATGGCGAAGGTCCATTTGCCGTTGATGACATACATGACGCCGTTGTAGATCGTAGGCGCGGCTAGTTCACCCTCGTCATTCATGACGCTCGTGTTCCAGAGGGGCACCAGGCGCTTCACGTTGGATTTATTGATCTGCGCGAGCGGGCTGTAGCTCTTTCGGTCGTAACCCATACTGTGGGTGATGACGTTTTCGGTGTTCTTGCCGTCGTTAACGAGATCTTCCGTCGACTGGGCCATTCCCAGCGCGACCCACAAGCCGAATACCGTTGCACCCAACCAAATTCTTTTCATGATCGGCCTCCTCAGCTCAAATTGCTTTTAGTTTACCTGCCTGCGGGCTCCCCGTTATGGGTCCGTCTCCGAGAAACGCGTCATCGTTCCGGATCGTGCGGCGAGATAGAATCGATTCGTGCGCGGCGCTTCGGTACTTATCTACGTAGCATTGAGCCCTCTTCCGATGTGTACCCAGGAAGCCAGCACGGTGAGTGTTCCTCGCTTCGAGGATTACCCCATCGCTGAGATGTTCACAGGGACGCCGGTGGCACCCATCCTCTCTACTCCCGAGACAAGGCGATATCGAACCCGAATACGAAACGGCGTCTCGAAAGGCTCCGACGTGTGGATCGGGAGCTGGAAGAATCCGAGCAAAGTGGCGGGGCCGAATTTCGCGGGAAACTATTTCGTCATCCGATGGGGTTGTGGATCACAGTGCCTGATGATGGCCACAGTGGATGCAAAAACCGGGACTGTCTACGAGCCACCACTTTCGCGCAAGGGCTCGCTGTATGTGCCATTGGACAACCTCGGCGACGGGGAGATCGGATTGCGGCCTAATAGCAGCCTGCTGGTTCTTCGAGATGCGTGCAGCGACTTCAAGAACAGGAACTCATGCGGCACTTATTACTTCAATTGGAAAGATAACCGCTTCGCTCTGGTGAGGTTCGTCATGGCAAAACCTGTCAAGGATCTCCCTTAACCACCGGAAGTTCCGCCCGGCGACCGCCACGCAGGTCCCGTGGGGCTGTAGAATTGGTCAAGTGATGGAGGCGATCAGTATGGGAAGGAAGCTTTTACTCGTGGTGGCAGCGACAGTTCCCGTCTGGGCCCACCACTCCTTTGCGGCCCAGTTCGACCAGAACAAAGTCGTCATCCTGCAGGGGACCGTTACCAAAATGGAGTGGGTCAACCCGCACGCCTTCATCCACATGGCGGTCAAGAATCCCGACGGCACGATCACCAACTGGGCCATCGAAGGCAACACGCCCAACAGCCTCCTGCGCGTCGGCATCACCAAGAACGCGCTGGCGGAGGGCACAGAAATCGCCGTTCGCGGCTATATGTCGAAGAGCGGAGAGAACGTCGCCAGCGGCAGTTCCATCATTTTCAAAAGCGGCAAGAAGCTTTCACTCGGATCGGAGCGCGCGGAAACCCATCGGGACGCGGTCCTCGAATGGATCTCGTCGGATGAGGACCTTTGGAAACGGCAGATCGAGGCCCTGAAGCTCGACCACAGCGACTGACCGCATCGAAAGGGGCAACCATGAGCAAATACTTCTTTCTGAGTCTGTTTGCGATAGGAATCGTCGCCGCGCAAGCTCCCAAGCCGAAGACTTATGTCCCGCCCAGGACGCCCTGGGGCGATCCCGACCTCCAAGGTCTGTGGCCCGGCAGCGTCAACATCCCTCTGCAACGGCCCGAGAACATGGGCGCCCGCGACACCCTCACCGAGCAGGAAGTGAAGGCCCGGGACACGGCGTCGAAGCAGCGTGTCGCCACCGGAACCTGGATCGAGTATTACCCCGCCAGCTCGCAAGCTTCTTTGGTCGTCGATCCGAAAAATGGCAGGCTTCCTCCGATGACCGCGGAAGCAGACCGCCGGAACAAGGCGGTGCGAGGCGGTCTGGGACCGCCCACTCTTTCGAGCCCCGAGCAGCGCGCCGACTCGGTCGAAGACTTCGATCTATGGGGCCGCTGCATCACCAAGGGCCTGGTCGGATCCATGCTGCCCGGCAATCTCTACAACAAGGGCAATCGCATTATTCAGGCGCCGGGCCTCTTCGTGATCCAGAACGAAATGGTGCATGAGACGCGCATTGTTCCGACGGATGGGAGCCCGCACCGCGGCAAGGACATCCGCACCTACATGGGAGACGGGCGTGGCCACTGGGAGGGCAACACGATGGTGGTCGAGACCACCAACTTCGTCAAAGACATCGCCATGAACGGGATCAACTTCGCGTTGCTCACCGATCAGTTGAAGATCGTGGAACGGTTCGCGCGCATCGCCCCGGATAAGCTCAGCTACGATGCCACTATCGAGGATCCTGGAACATGGGCCCGGCCCTGGACCATGCATGTCACCTATCCCCTGGATCCGACTTATGAGTTATTCGAGTACGCCTGCCACGAGGCGAACTATGGCATGGCGGATATCCTGAAGGGCGCGCGCATGGAAGAGAAGCGAAAGGCTGAGAAGAAGTAAGGAGATCCCATGACAAGGAAAATAATGGCGCTAGCGGCCGTACTTCTTGGAACTGTGCCGGCATGGGCGCATCACTCCTTCGCGGCCGAATTCGACCGCGCCAAGGTCGTCAACCTGGAAGGCACGATCGTCAAGATGGAGTGGGTGAATCCGCATGCCTGGATCCACGTGGCGGTGAAGAATCCGGACGGCACCAGCACCACCTGGATGGTCGAAGCGAATACTCCCAACGGTCTGCTGCGTCGCGGCTTCACGAAGAAGTCGCTGGAGGAGGGAACTGAGGTTCTGGTCAAGGGCTATCAGGCCAAGAGCGGCGACAATAAAATCAACGGCAGTTCGATGACGTTCAAGGACGGGAAAAAGCTGTTCCTGGGCTCATCCAGCGGCGACGAAGAGCCCGATACGCAGGGTAAAGCCCCCACTAAGGCGGGCAAATAACGCTTCAGTTCCCCATCGCCTCTTTGAACGCGGTGGCGACCTCCTGCGGCCGGCCCGCCTGAAACACATAGTCGCCAGCGTAATGATGACCGAGGATCGGATGCGCCAGCAGCTCCGCGCGCGTCAACCCATCCACCAGCAGCCTGCGCTCGGCCACTGGCAGCTGGATGTTTCTGTTGATGGCCGGATCGCGGATCACGGCTTTCGGATCTTCGCCTCTTGCGATGGCTTCCAGATCGTTCAGAAAACGCTGCCGCTGCAGAATGATGCCCCGATCGCTAGACCCCAGGTGCTCCTTGGTCCGGTCGGCGACGACGCCTTGGCCGACCCACGCGACGAAGTCCTGATTCATGATGTGGCTGGAGATCCAACCGCCTGACTCATGAGATTCGCGCACGGGACCATGCCAGGCCGGGATCTTGCCTTGCACGTAGGGTTCACGCTCCTTGGGTACGCGGGTGAAGGCCCAGGTCACGCTCAGGGTGTTCTCGTCGTCGATGGGCACACGCCATTCGAAGTGGTCGCCGGTGAACAGCGTGTTGGGCCACAGGCACACACGGCCGGTGGTCCACATGGGATCCGATTCGCTCATTCCCTCGCGCAGACGGCGATAGACGAACCCGTAGTCGAACTCCTCGAACTCAATCCTCAGATGCCGCGGCGAATACGGACCAACTTGGTCTTTGAGCCGCACGCTCCAGTTCATATGCATCCACTCGAAGTGCAGCGGATCGATGGAGTTCTCCTGGCACTGGAACCAATTGCAGGGTACTTCCGCGAAGACGATCTCGACGAACCCGTTCTTCCAGCTGAATGGTTCCCAATCGGGCACCAGCGGAGCCGGTTCTGGTCCGAGATAGGCCCAGATCAGGCCGGCCCTGGTCTGCACCGGATACGACGTGATGCGGATCTTGTCTTTGAACCGAGCCTGGGGAGCCGCCACGTCTTCATACGGCTGCTCCGTACAGCGCCCGTCCTGATCGAACAGCCAGCCGTGATAGTTGCAGCGCAGCCCGCACTGTTCGACGAATCCATAGGCCAGGTCGGCGCGGCGATGCGGGCAATGCCGGTCGACCAACCCGTAGGTACCGCTCAGGTCCTTGTAGAGAGTCAAGTTCTCGCCGAAGATGCGAACGGGTTTGATGGACTTCTCGTCGAACTCGCTGACTGCGGCGATGGGCATCCAATAGCGGCGGAGCAAGCCGCCCATGGGCGTCCCGGCGCCCACCTGAGTAAGAAGACGATTCTTAGCGTCGTCCAACATAAACGTCGAGCATCCAACAGCTAAGTATAGAACCACATCAAGCTGGTCGCAGGGATAGGCTCGTATGCCTTTTAGCGGGGTTCCCGCCGCTGATCCGCGGGTGTATACTGAACGACGACTTGGACGACAACCGGTTAGGGGCCGGTTAGATTCCGGGTCAGGGGAAAGAGGAACAGTTATGATTCGTCTCGCAACGGCTACGTCATACCCACGCGTGCTGGTGCTCGCGCTGGCTGGATTCGTGATTGCGGGCGTCCCGCTTCGCGCGCAGGCGACCGCTGGTTCGATCAGTGGCGTGGTTCAAGATGCGCAAGGCGCCGTGGTGCCTTCCGCGAAAGTCACTCTCACGAACGAGAACCAGGGCGCGGGTTCCGCCCGGACGGTCAACACGACCGGGGACGGAACCTTTGTGTTCACGCCTGTGCTGGCTGGCAAGTACACCGTGACCGTGGAAATGACGGGTTTCAAGAAATACGCCCAGTCCGGCATCACTCTGGACGTCAATGACAAGCTCGGCCTGCCCACGATTGCTCTCCAGGTCGGCGCGACCGGGGAATCGGTTACCGTCGAAGCCGCCGCCGTACAACTTCAGACGCTGAGTGCGGAACGATCGGGCGTGGTCACGGGGGCCCAGGTGGTGGACATCGCGATTAACGGCCGCAACTACACCAGCCTGTTGAAGACGGTTCCCGGCATCGCCGCGGATGCCGGAACTGGCGACGTGAGCTCCAATGGCGGCCGCACGGCGCAGAACAACTTCACGCTCGACGGGCAAAACGTCACCGATATCGGTGTCAATCAACAGTTCGCATATCGAATCAGCATGGATGCCATCCAGGAGTTCAAGGTATCCACGAACGGGCAAACTGCCGAATACGGCCGTAACGACGGCGCGCAGGTCCAGGTGGTCACCAAGAGCGGCACCAAGGATTTTCACGGTGACGGCTACTGGTTCAAGCGCGGCGAGTTCATGAACGCCAACTCGTTCACTAATAACCTCAGCGGCATCCAGCGCCCGATATACCGATTCATGGACGCCGGGTGGACCTTGGGCGGCCCGATCTACATTCCCGGCGTGCTCAACAAAAACAAAGACAAGCTCTTCGGCTTCATGTCGCAGGAGTGGAATCGCAACATTACCCCCGGCAGTCTGCATCAAATCACTGTTCCGACGGCCGCAGAGCGGACCGGCGACTTCTCGCTGACTCACGATGCTACGGGCGCCATTCAGAAGATCATCGATCCGGCGACTCGTTCCGCGTCCAATCCCAGCGGGACGCAGTTCGTCGGAAACCTGGTGCCCGCCAACCGATTTAGCCAATATGGGCCGTCGACTCTGAATTGGCTGCCATTGCCCAACACCCCCGGCCAGGCCAGCTATAACTACCAGTCGCAAATTGCCAGCTCGTCGCCGTCTTACGATCAGATCTATCGCGTCGACTACAATCTCAGCGAGAAATGGAGATTTTTCGTCCGCGCGCTCGACAATAAGCAGACGCAGAATGTGCCCTACGGACGGGCCGACACCAGCAACAATCTTGGTTTGACCCCGTTCTATGCGCCCACTTATGGGTGGTCGCTCACAGCGAACGTGGCCACGATCATCAGTCCGACCCTATTCAACGAGTTCCAATTCGGCTATACGGTGAACGGAATCCCGGGCGACGGACCCGTTGCCGGCAGCCCGTATTACCGCTCGGTCTCCAACATCAATATTCCCTTACTGTACCCCGCTGCCAACATCTCGGGAGTTATTCCCAATTTCAACTTCAGCGGCGTTCCTTTTGGAGCATCCACCATCAACGGGTCCCAGATGACCAGTTTCGCGGGCACGCCTTATAACAATCGAAACCCGGTCTGGAACTACATAGACAACATCACCAAGGTGACAGGCCGCCACACCATCAAAGGCGGGATCTATTACGAGTACGCGATAAAGACCGAGAACGCATTCAAGCCCTACAACGCCACCATCGACTTCGGACGTGATGCCAATAACCCAGGCGACAGCAACTGGGCCTTCTCCAACGCCCTGCTGGGGAACTATCTAAGCTACACCCAGATCAACAAGGATCCTCTTCCCAGTTACCCCTACAAGAACCTCGAATTCTACGGCCAGGACACCTGGAAGATCACCAGCAAACTGACGTTGAACTACGGTCTTCGCATCGCGTTTATCAAACCGTTTCACGACACCCTCGGCCTGATGTCGAATTTCGATCCGTCGAAGTATGACCCGGCCCAGCGCGTGGTGTTTTACCAACAATCGGGGACGGGCGCCAGCAAGAAAGCGCGAAATCCGATCACCGGCGAGCTGCTGCCGGCGGTCTTGATCGGCGCCATTGTGCCGGGAGTGGGAAATATCAACAACGGATTGGTGCAATCCGGCCAAAACGGGACGCCCGAAGGCTTGATGGAGGACCGCGGTGCGCACTGGGGTCCCCGGATCGGCCTCGCCTACCAGATCGACAGTAAGACCGTGTTCCGGATGGGCGGCGGCGTTTTCTACGAGCGCGTGGCAACCTTTGGAATCGGCATTACCAGCAACTACACCACGAATCCTCCCAATTTGCGCACGGCGCAACTGTACTACGGGAATGTCGCCGATATCTCCAGTTCGCCCGGCACCTTCTTCCCGACCGCGATCAGCAAGCTTTCGTCGGATGGGCATGTTCCCACGGTGTATAACTACAACGCCGGCATCCAGCGAGAGCTTCCCTGGAAGCTGTTCGCCGAGGTTTCCTATGTCGGCACTCAATCGCGTCATCTTTGGTTGGCCCAACCCTTTAACCTCGCGCCCCTCGGAAGCGCCTGGCAGCCTTATACCCAGGACCCGAACGTGACCCCCACGTTTGACGGCAACACCAACCTGCCCGTGAACATGTATCGCCCGTATGCCGGTTACACCAACGCGATCGACTACACCTGGGGCACCAACAACAACTACAACGCTCTGCAAACTTCGCTCAACAAGCGAGTAGGTGGGGGGCTCCAAATGGGAGTTGCGTACACCTGGTCGAAAGCGCTGGGCGTCTCGGTCGGGCATATCAACGATACACGCACAGCCGGCTACGGTCCGCTGCCGCAGGACCGGACGCAGTCACTGGTGGTCAACTACATCTACGATATTCCGGGTATCCACAAGGGATCTTTCCTGGACAACGCGGCTAGCCGGCTGGTTCTCAACGGGTGGCAGCTCTCTGGTTTGACTAGCGTCTCCAGCGGCGCCCCCACGAATATAACTTCGACTGGAACCGCTCTTGGCTACGCCGTCAGCGGTGTCGCCCAAACCACCCTTAACCGAACGATCACGGGCAGCGAGGACGTTGTACCCCGCGTGGTCTTCACCTGCAATCCTAACGTATCTGGGAGCATCGACGCGTTCGTCAATACGTCGTGTTTCGCGCCTGCACAGAAGGGGAGTGTAGGCCTGGATTCCGGCTACGACCGGCTGCGCGGTCCGGGGCTGCAGAACTGGGATATGAGCCTGTTCAAGAATATCTCGATCAAGGAAGGAAGGGCTCACATTCAGCTCCGCCTGGAAGCATACAACGCCTTCAACCATACCGAGTGGGGCTCGTTCAACACCAGCATATTGTTTAATGCAGCCGGCAAGATCGGCAACCTGCCAACGCAGCTCGGCGGGACCGGCGGCCGCCTCGGCTTCGGCGCGCTCAACAGTGTCCGGTTAAACAGCCAGCGTATTCTGCAGGTGGGGGCGAAGGTTTACTTCTAACCGGTAGAGCCGTTTACAGCCGCTCGTTCCAGTGAGGCCGCGAGCCGCCGCGCCGGGTGATGCCGCGCTGGTGGCTATCGACGCCGCCGGCGGTCTCACTGCGCGGAGCCCGATGGTAGGAACCGTCGCTCTGCGCCTGATAGGCGTTCACGTTGTCTGCCAGATACACTTCGAGGATCTCGTGACGGATCCGCTGGATCAGGCTGGGGCTCTCCACTGGAAACACGATCTCGATCCGGTGGTTGAGATTGCGAAGCATCAAATCCGCGCTGCCCAGGTAGATCTGCTCGTGGCCTCCATTGCGGAAGTAATAGATGCGCGAATGCTCGAGGAATCGGCCGATCACGCTTGAAACCCGAATGCGTTCGCTGACGCCCGGGACTCCAGGGCGCAGGCAGCACAGCCCGCGAACCAGCAGATCCACCTGCACGCCGGCCTGAGATGCCCGGTAGAGCAGTTTGATCATCTCCGGGTCCTCCAGCGCGTTCATCTTGAAGATGAGATGACCTGTGCCGCCTTGCCTGGCGATTTCGATTTCCCGGAGAATCAGGCCCTCCATCCTGCGCCGCAAACTGATGGGTGCAACGAGTAACTTGCGGAAGTCCGTTTTGGCGGAATAACCGGTCAGGTAGTTGAACAGGTCGGTGGCATCCGCGCCGATCTGTTCGTCGCAGGTGAACAGGCTCAGGTCGGTATACATGCGCGCCGTGAGCGGGTTGTAATTCCCGGTACCCAGGTGCACGTACCGGCGCATGATGTCCCCTTCGCGGCGGACCACTAGAGCGATTTTGGAGTGAACTTTCAGCCCCACCAGTCCGTAGATCACATGCACGCCTTCGCGTTCCAGAGCCTTGGCCCACTCGATATTGCTCTCTTCATCGAAACGGGCTTTCAGCTCCAGCAACACCGAGACTTGCTTTCCTTCTTCGACGGCCTCCAGCAGAGCCTGAACGATGGGCGAGTTGCGGCCCACGCGATACAGCGTGATCTTGATCGCGAGCACATCCGGGTCGCGGGCAGCCCGCCGGATGAATTCCACCACCGGCTGAAAAGACTCGAACGGATGGTGCAGAAGGACATCGCCGTTGCGGATCAGTGTGAAGATATCTTCTTTGGCGTTGGGCTGCAGCCCCGACGGGGTGTAGGGAAGGAACGGTTTGTATTTGAGCTCCGGCCGGTCCAGAGCGTACAGTTCGCGCAAGCGTCGTAAGTCCAGAGGACCCTCAATCAGGTAGACGTCCCTCTCCTCGAGTTCCAGCTGGCTGGTCAGGATCTCGAGAATATGCGTCGAGATCCTGGTGTCCACTTGCAATCGGACTACGGAGCGGAATCTTCGCCGCCACACCGCTTCCTCGATCGTTTCCAGGAGATCGTCGCTCTCCAGTTCCTGAATGGACGTCTCGGCATCCCGCGTGACATGGAACGGATGCGCCTCCTTGATTTCAAGACCCGGGAAAAGCGCCTGCAAGTTGGCGATGATCAACTGCTCCAGCCAGACGAAGCGCGGGGTTCGATCGCCGCCGTCCTGCGCGGGCACAGGAACAAGCTGCGGAAGCGTATCCGGTATCTTGACTCTGGCGAAGCGCTCCTCGCCGCGCGCGTCCTGTACCACGACCGCAAGATTCAGGCTGAGGTTGGAGATATGCGGGAAAGGCCTGCCGGGGTCAAACGCCAGCGGAGCGAGCACCAGGAAGACCGTTCGATGAAAGTACTCATTCAGACGGGTGCGGTCTTCCTCGCCGAGGTCCACATAGTCGACCAGCATGATGCCGGCCCGCTCGAGCTCCGGGCGGATATCTTCGCGCAGACAACGGTAGGCTTTATCGGTCAGGCGCACGACCTCCGAGCGAATGGCTTCGAGCAACTCCGTTCCGGACATGCCGCCTGCTCCGGCCCCGCCAATTCCGGAGGTGGCCTTTTGCTTCAGGCCGGCGACCCGCACCATGAAAAACTCGTCGATGTTGGAACCGAAGATGGAAAGAAAGTTCAGTCGCTCCAGAAGGGGATTCGACGACTCTTTGGCCTCGCCCAACACGCGTTCCTGAAAGGAAAGCAGGCTGAGCTCACGGTTGTTGAACAGCCTGGGATCCTCAAGGGTCAAAGCTTGCGCCCAGGCCGCGGAAGAATCTTCGCCGGTTTGCATGTTCCAAGTGCCGGCGGATGGCATAGCGGCCACGCCGGACCAGATTCCTACGCTAGCACTATGGGGCCGGCGCGAGTGTTACAGCTTGATGACGCTCAGGCTGCGTCGAAGTATGATCTAAAGGTTGGGTTGGCTATGAAGGAAAACAAAATCCGGCTGACTTTAGCTGTGCTGCTCATTTCAACGATGGCTGCGACGATCGCCATCGCACAGAACATTCCTCAGCCCGGAAATGCCGGGCGTGCGCCGCTGGCGCCCCTGCCTGCTCCTCTCGCCGTGCCGAAGCCGGGGCTTGTGACCGAGGCGCCATATTTGCCGACGTCCATCCTGCCTGGTGGCGTAGTGGTGACTCTTTATCCGCCCGGCTCGCCGTACCTCAATAAGGACCGAATCCGCGAAGCCGAGCAATACAACATGAGCCAGGCCTCGCCCGGACGGGTCAGCAGCATCGTCAATATTCATAACCCCTCCATTGAAGTGCACACGGTCGATCGCGGGATCAATACCGGTGCCGCCGTGATCCTGGCGGCGGGCGGCGGGCACAATACGCTGAACGTCGGCAGCGAGGCGGCCGATTTCGTTCCCTTCTTCTACAACTACGGCGTGAACACTGTCATCTTGCGGAATCGCCTGCGGCGCGACGGTTACAATCCGCAGACGGACGAGGTGTACGACGCCCTCCAGGCGATACGTCTGGTGCGCGCGTACGCCAAGGAATGGAGCATCGATCCGAACAGGATCGGTATCGTGGGTTTTTCGGCAGGCGCCGAATTAGCAGCTCCGGCGGCGGTCCTGTTTGACGATTTCGACAAGAAGAACAGCAACCCCGGCGATCCTTTGGCGGGAATCACCTCGCGCCCGGACTTTGTGGGCCTGGTGTATCCGGGTCCCACTCCCTTCGCCCGCAATCGAACGGCTCCGCCGATTCCGCGCAATGCTCCTCCCACGTTCATCGTGTGTGCCGGTTCGGATGACCAGCAACATGCGGTGTGGGCCGACGAATACTTTGCGGCGATGCTGGCCATCCGGGTGCCGAACATCGAGATGCACATTTACGCCAATGGCCGCCACCCGGGCGATGAATTACCCGACGGCAGCCGCATGTCGGGCGGTTTGACGGACCGCAACAACACGCCGTACGGCACGTGGCAATACCGCTACATCGATTGGTTCCGCGATCTCGGCTTCCTGCAAAAGCCCGGTGTGGAGACGAAGGCCGCGAAAGATATCACTGCTTACATGAGTCAGCCGGCTCGGGGGCAGGGTCGAGGTGGCGCAGTCCCGCCCACGACTCCGGCGGGCAACCGTTAGAATCTCGGTGAGCCGGGAGTGATCACTGAAGCCGTCCGGCAAAACACTCGAAACAATGGGGACTCGGGCCTACTCCTACGCGGGATAGGAGCCCTGGGTAACTTGAGCAACGTCCAGATTCCATTCCATTCGGGCAGGTCCTGTCTTTTCGATCAGAACCGCCGAGGTTGAGAAGCCTGTTGCAGTCTCGTATCCATTCCAGTGATCGTGGTAGATGTGCGGCACCAATATCATCGGACTTCCTAGGAACGTCTCCAATACCCTGAAGCCAGTGTATGAATTGAAAAGTGAATTCCACGATGTATCGGAGTAACGCCAAAAGTCCCAAGGCGTCTCGTGCATACCCAAAGTCTGGTGCGTCACGAAATATGCCAAGCCACCATCACGTAGCACGTGGTTCACTTCAAGTGCTACTTTCCACGGCATGGCGAGATGCTCGAAGGTCGAAACTGAATACATAGCATCGAAGCTATCTTTAGAGAAACGTGCTGAGAGGGAGTGCGCATCCCCGATCATGTCGACATTTTCGCCGGAGACGATGTCGAACCCAATGTACTGCTTGTTCTTGAACAGTCCTCGACGGCTAATGTGGGATCGAGCGCGGCTCCCGATTTCGAGGACACGGTCATAACCGGAGGTCTGTAACCTCTTGAAGAACTCAGTTTCACACCGGTTGTTAGCGATCTCGGAGTGTAAGTACAGATTGACTGCCTCTTTCCCTGAAACCTGAAAAACGGCACCATCTTCGAATTCGAAAAGGAGGATTACGTTATTCAGATCAAAGGTGGCAGAGACGAAAGACACCTCAAATCGGCAGTTGATCCCGTGGGTTGGAGAAGGAAGGTTCACCGGGGCAGTCGCCAGGACAGACCCGGATTGAATTACTTTCAATTCCTTAACGGAACGGCCTCTGACGTAAAGTCCTCCGGTAATCCGAACAAACTCGAAGAACCGGACAAAGTGCTCTATGAAGAACTGTGCTCCTCGGTCCATACCAGAGAAGTCGTCAGATCTTTCCCTTAACTTTAGCTCAGGCGTTCCACCGGGTGGCTGAAAGTGAAATCCTTTGTTTTAATGGTGAGCCGGGCGGGACTCGAACCCATTGCGCTCATTGATAGACCACAAGTTATTGATTCTACAAAACGCTAAAATCGGTCCTTACACCGATTTGAGGTACATGGCGGGTACACGGGCTACGAATTCCTTAGTAGCGGAGGTGCTAAATGAGCACCCACCGTTGTGCTGTCTATGTCCGAGTCTCGACTGCTAGCAAGGCTTGGCATATAGCCGCATAATCGCATCGAACCTTCATCTGGGTAATATTGCTCAGGCGAAGAAGGTAGCGACAGAATGGAGCGACAGGTTCAGGGATGATCGTGTAGCTGCCGTCACCCCTTTGCTACTGGACTTGGACCTCCAGCGCTGGTTAAGAGATTATGATGCATCTCCCCGATAGACAATAGTTATGCCGCTTTCCAACAACCTCGCGACGGGCCCTCCACAAGTGATCAGCGATCCCCGCAGCCATCGCGCGGATGGTCCGCAGCGATCTGTGAACGCGTGCATCGCGACGTTGCGGGATCAGGCTGGCGGACCTGAAGTAGGGAAAATCTACTGCCGCCGGACGAACGCTCCCAATTCGGAAGGGGCTTGGTCCCAGAGAGCCGTTTCGGTCTCGTGCGGCAGGGCTAGTCGTTCGTGGAGAGGACTCTTTGCGGCGTCATGGCTGGTAACATCGAAGATTACAAGCTTGGGGCCGCATGGTGAGTACAGGCCCAAAGGCACAAGAAACAGTCTGTATTTGCGTCCACTGCCCGCCTGATCCAAGTACTTCGTTTGCGACATTGGCTTAAGCACTCTCGAAACGTACCGGGCGATTCACGCCTGCAGATTCCAACAGGCTACCAGATCTCCCGGAGAGGGCGGCGAGAGTCAGCGTGGGATGGAATTCCGGACCTTTTTTCCGAATGATCGTGGGGCTGATCGACGGGTAAGCCATTGGTCGCCTCACCCCATATGAGGATCTCGGCCACGACTAAGGGAAATAGCTTCATACTCCATTTTACCAGCCGAAAAATCGATAGCCGCCCTGAAGTTACCCCGGAGTACCCCCGGACCACTTTCAGCAAAACTCAAAACTCCTTTGTTTTAAGTGGTGAGCGCGGAAGGAATCGAACCTTCAACCTACTGATTAAGAGTCGCCGAAACCGCCATATTCGCCCTTGCTCACTTTTGCCTGCTAGTGTGCGAAAGGCCCATCTGGAGTGGGTTTGGAGGATCCACGCTTTGCTCAAGTCTACTCACCAAAGATCGACAGTTTGAAGCACTATCCCTGTGAAAGTCCCTGTACCTTCCAACGATGCACAGCCGCGCTAGGATCTAGCACTCCAGCCCGGCCAAGCGGGTTGCAAAAGGCTATTCCCTCACGGCGTGTTAAACTCCCGGTTATGCCGTCCGTTTTAAGGCTTGCTATCCATTTCTTGCTTTACGGCAGCATCGTTTTTGCCCAAACGCCACCGCCCAAGCCTACACCGAAACAAGCGCCGCCGCAGAGCGCATATTTGACGAAGCCGCTGTCACTGTCCGTCGATATTCTCGGCCCGAGTTTTAAAGGTCATGATATCGTTGCGATCATTGCCGACCTTAAGCGATCTCCGCTGGGCGTACCCAAATCTGAGTTTGAGACCACCCGACAGTACGAGCAGCGAATTGAATCGCTTTTGGCATCGAAGAGCCGTCAGTATGTCTTCGCCCAGGTCGAGTTCACTGAGGCGATTTACGACGCTGATGAGAAAATAATGAATGTTTCGGTAACCGCGCCTGTCGTGTTTGGTCTGTTTGACAGCGACATCCATATGGTGAACGATCCCACGGGAGACTCGACCTACTTCTCTTCACACTTGGAGCTTAGATCCTTACGGCGCTCCACGACCCAGTATGTCGCCACGAATGGTTTTGGCGTCAAGATCAATGTTACCCATTTTACGTCCGATGAGTTCGGCGTCGTCATCGACAAGAGTGACACCCTGTTTGCTGACATTGAACCATGCTGTGACCATTTCGGCACACGAAAAGCAGTCCTGTCGCTTGATATGGATGTTTCAAACGCGAAGGCACTAAAACCGTTCCTGCAAGTGGCTCTTGTTTGCACGCTGGTCAACCCAACAGTTTATGAAGGAACAGACGGAAGATCTCCGACGATCTCATCCCCGATAGAGACAACGATCAAACAACAGTACCTTTTGGTTCATCCCGATGAACTGTGGCTCTACGACCTCCGGACAGGCCACGTCCTTGGAAAATTCAGTCCGAAATAACCCGTCAGAGGGCTAAGATCCGTTTGTTCTGTGCCCACTTCTAGAATCTGGGGATTCCGGCGAAGCCGAACGCTGAATCCGGGATGAAACCGAACGGCATTCCGGGATGATCCCGAACACCATCGGAGCGTAGCGACGCTGGCACTTCGATTGTGCAAGAAGTGTTCGGCTTCGTCAAGAGGAACTTGTCCGAAGCGCAGCGGAGGAAGAACGCTGCCAGCGGAGAAAGGGGTGCGGGGAAAGGGGCGGTAGCCCTTGTCCC
>JAIQFI010000034.1 GCA_020073345.1 Terriglobia bacterium | reverse complement strand
GTGCGGGCGCGGACTGTCCCCGTAGCTTCGTAGATCGAGGGCCATTGCTGCTCGGCAACCGCCACAGTGCTCACCGCAACCGGAGGCAATGCCGCTGCGCCGTCGTCGCGCGGCGACTCAGAACATCCTGCCAACCAGATCGTAAACGGAATCAACCAGAGAAACTTGTTCTTCATCGGGTCCTCTCGTTTAGAACCGCGGAGTCGGGCGTAAGCGTGCCCGCGGCGAGTTCCAGCATTGCCGCGGCGATACGCTGGTCGCGGACCGCAGCCAAATGCCGGGTTCGCGCGTCCAGCACCGCCGTCTCTGTTCGAAGCAAATCGGTGACGTTGCTGATCCCTGCTTCATACCGGTTCTGCGTGATCCGCAAGCTCTCTTCCGCTTCCGCCACGGACGCTTGGGCGACCTCGATGCGCTGTGTGGCTGCGTGCACGTCCGCATAAGCCCGATGGACCTGCAAGCGGATAGCGGAATTCGCCCGCGCCTCTTCCGCGGAGCTGCGCTGCTGAGCAAACTTACTTTCGTCGATCCGCGACTTGTCGCTGAAGCCGTTGAAGAGGTTCCAGCGCAGGCCGATGGACACCAGCCAGTTGTCGCCTCCCCTGGTGATAAATCGCTGCCGGTCCACTTCAAAACCTCCGTGCAGAGTCACCTGCGGCAGTAAGTTGCTGTGGGCACTGGCGGCCTGCGTATCCGCGAGGCTGGTCGCGAGCTTCGCTTGGCGCGCCTCCGGTCGTTGCGCAACAGCGCTGTTTTCCTGATCCACCAGCGATCCTTCAGGAAAATCCAGCGGTGCTAGTGGAGTCGTGAGCGTGTGCGGCGTGTCCAGCGGAAGGCCGATCGCATCGTTCAGAGCCGCCCTGGAAACTTCCACGTCTGCTTCGCGGCGGATCTGCTGCTCGCGAACGCCCGCTAAGTGTACTCGGATCGAGAGTGTATCCACATCGGTGGACAGTCCCGCGGTGCGAATCGCCTGAGCGCGTTCCAGATCGGCTTGCGCCGAACGCATCGCTTGGCTCGTCGCTTGGAGCTGGTCGGCGCTCAGGAGAGAGTCGTAATAGGCGCGCATGACACCCGCGATGACTTCCATCTCGGTGCGTCTTCCTTCTTCGCTGGTGATGTCCTTGGTCAGCTCGGCGGAACGGATCGCGTGCTTGGTTTGGCCGGCGTCGTAGAGTACCTGGTCCGCCGTGAGCTGCGATTGAAAATTGTTGAGGAAATCGGGATTATTCAGCGTCCCGATCTGGAAGTTTTGGGCCCCGAACTGGTTTTGCGTCAGCAGCGAGCTAAACACGAAGACGGGATTGTCGCTTCGCGCCCAGGATTCCGAGTAGTTGACCTTAGGCAAGAAACCGCTCCGGGCCTGCGATATGCGCGACTCCGCTGCCTTCCTCGCGGCGCCGGAGGCTTCGATGGACTTATTCTTGTCCAGCGCCAGGCGAACTGCGTCTTTTAGCGATATGGGGTCCTGTGCCCCCACTGAAACGACAGCAAACAATAGAGTTACTAGAGCTTTCGTCATCGGCTTCAGTCCTGGAGATGCAATCCCCCGGCCAAAGTGACGCCAATGGGTGCATCATGGAGGGCAGATGGACAACGCGCTCGCGATCCACCGGCTGCATTTTGCCTTCACAGTGACGTTCCACTACATCTTTCCCCAGCTCACCATGGGACTGGCTCTGCTGCTGGTGGTGCTTAAGACCATGGCGCTCAGAACCGGCAACGAGCATTACAACCAGGCTGCTCGCTTTTGGGCCAAGATCTTCGCGATCAACTTTGCGATGGGTGTCGTGACCGGCATCCCCATGGAGTTTCAGTTCGGCACGAACTGGGCGCGATTTTCGAAGGCCGCCGGCGGCGTTATCGGACAGACCCTGGCCATGGAAGGAATGTTTTCCTTTTTCCTGGAATCGACCTTTCTCGGTCTCTTCATTTATGGAGAAGAACGCCTCGGCCCCAGGCTGCATCGGTTCAGTTCTGTCTGCGTTTTTCTGGGTTCGTGGCTCAGCGGCTATTTCATCATCGCGACGGACGCCTGGATGCAGCACCCGGTAGGCTATACGACGGGGCCCGACGGCGCGATCTATTTGTCCAGCTTGGCGAACTTGTTGACCAATCCATGGATTCTGTGGCAATACACCCACAACATGATTGCAGCGGTGGTGACCGCGAGCTTTGTGATGAGCGCCGTGGGCGCGTTCTACATCCTGGCGCGAAATAGTGTCGTGTTCGGACAAACCTTTGTCCGCATCGGCGTGATCAGCGGGGCCATCGCCACCATACTGCTACTGTTCCCAACCGGGGACCAACAAGGCAAAATGATCGCGTTGAACCAACCGGTGACTCTTGCGGCGATGGAGGGTTTGTTCAACGCCGAAAATGGAGCGCCTTTGGCGTTGATCGGCCAGCCGGATACCGAACGCGGACGCTTGGATAACGCCCTCACGATCCCGAAAATGCTGAGCTTCCTTACCTATCAGCGCTGGGAGGCGGAAATCAAGGGGCTGAACGATTTCCCGCGCGATCAGTGGCCCGATAACATCCCGCTGCTCTACTTCAGCTATCACATCATGGTCGGTTTAGGAACGTTGCTCATCGCGCTCACAGTTCTGAGTGCGATCCTTCTGAAGTTTGGCCGCTTGTACGGCAATCGCCCCATGCTGTGGATCTTGATGCTGGCTTTTCCGTTCCCCTACATCGCAACCACCGCCGGCTGGATGACCGCAGAACTCGGCCGGCAGCCGTGGCTGATTTACGGATTGATGCGGACATCGGAAGGCACCTCCGCCCGAGTGTCGGCCGGCAGCGGTGTGTTCACACTGCTCGGATTCCTGGGCTTGTATGCCTTGCTCGGAGTGCTCTTCCTGTTTTTGATTTGGCGTGAAGTCGAGCACGGGCCGGAGCCGGTAACGGAGTAAAGAGGACACCATGCCCACTCTTTGGTTTTGCCTGGTGGCCGTGATGCTGGCCGGGTATGTGATCCTGGACGGCTTCGACATCGGCGCCGGCATCATTCACCTGTTCGTCGCGAAGAACGATGCCGAGCGGCGCGCCGTACTGGCATCCATTGGTCCGGTGTGGGACGGGAACGAGGTCTGGCTCCTCGCGGCTGGCGGCACCCTGTATTTCGCTTTCCCGGGGCTATACGCCTCCAGCTTCAGCGGCTTCTATCTTGCCTTGATGATCGTGTTGTGGCTGCTGATCCTGCGGGGAATCTCGATTGAATTCCGGAATCACGTCCGCAGCGAACTGTGGAACACGTTCTGGGACGCGATCTTCGCGGGAGCAAGTGTTCTGCTTGCGATCTTCTATGGCACGGCTCTCGGCAATGTCGTTCGGGGCGTCCCGATCGCAGCCGACGGCTACTTTTTTCTCGCCCTATGGACCAACCTCCAGCCCGGGCCTGATGCGGGCATCATCGACTGGTACACAGTATCGATCGGTGTCACGGCGCTCATCGCCCTCACGATTCATGGAGCACTCTGGGTGGCGCTGAAAACCGAGGGCGAGCTGCAGGCCCGCTGCCAGGCGGTTGCCCGGCGCTTTTGGTTCATCCTGCTGCCGCTGGTTCTGCTGATCAGCGGGACCAGCTTCCGTATCCAGCCGCTCTTGCTCGAGAGTTTTGATGAACACCCCTGGGGGATGATCTTCCCGGCCCTCTCCGCCAGTGGCTTCATCGGGGTGCTGCTTTTCATCAAGCGCCAACGGGAACTGGCGGCGTTCCTCTCCAGTTGTACGTTTATTCTCGGATTACTGTGCTCGGCGGCGATGGGTCTTTATCCCAACTTGTTGCCGTCCAACGGGGACGCGGCGCGCAGTCTCACCATAACCAGCGTCTCGACGGCCAGCTACGGATTACGAATCGGATTGTTCTGGTTTGTGCCCGCATTCGCTTTAGCGCTGACCTATTCGGTCTTCGTGTACCGGCACTTTGCGGGCAAAGTCAGGATACAGCCCCATGGCCACTAGGCCTTCCCGCCGCGTTGGTGGCTACTTGCCGTTCGACCGGCTAAAGACCAGGAAGAGCTGGTTGGGAAGAAAATCGTGGTGGGCGATCGGCTTGAATCCCGCCTTGGCCAGTTCCTGATGGATATGTTCCGGCGCAAACCGGAACTCTTCGGGTGGGCCCATGGGTCCGCCACGCCTCCAATCGATGATCGCCAGCCGTCCTTGCGGCTTGAGCGACGCCGCGAGCTTTCGGAAGTAAACGTCCCGGTCCGGGATATGGTGATAGGTATCGACGATGAGGATCAGATCCACCGGCTCAGGCAAGTTCGCCGACTCCGGGGACGCCTGCACGACGATAATATTTCTTAGCCCCTCGGTCGCGGCGCGCTTGCGTAAATAAGCGACCATCGAAGCTTCGATGTCTACGGCGTAGACCTTCGGGGACGCAGTCGATTTCGCAAGGCGAACTGTGAAGTAGCCCGTTCCCGCGCCGAGGTCGGCTACGATCTGGCCGCGTTTCAGACCCAGGGCCGCCAGGACCTTGTCGGGCATCTGCCATTGGTCGCGCGTGGGATCATCGAACTCCTTGGCCCACTGTTCCGCGTCATCGAAATGCCGCTCCATGTGGCCCCCTGAGGCAACGCCCGGACCTGTGGCGTCCGAATGCATCTTTGCCGGATCCATCTTGGAGTGATCCGGCGGCGTTTGGGCCCACGAACTCAGAGCCCAACCCAGGAAGACGGAGCCGGCGCCCAAACCATAAAATCGTTTCATAGGTTCCTGCACCTCTTTTACTATATGCCTGAGATGCAAAACGTCAAGAAAGGTGACATTGCTGTTGCAACCGCCGTTCAGTGGCGCAATCCTGGATTTGAAAGCGGGTGGAAACTCAGATGGCCTTCTCCGTCATACGTCCGTGTGAAGCGTGCGGTTCGAAGAATCGTGTGCCCGCCAGGCATCTGGCCGACGCGGGCCGGTGCGGCTCTTGCAAGGAAACATTGCGGCCCGCTAACGAACCGCTTGAAGTCGACGCCCGCGCATTTGATGAGATCATTGCCGGGGCAAAAGTGCCGGTCATGGTCGACTTCTGGGCTGCGTGGTGCGGGCCTTGCCGGATGGCCGCGCCTGAAGTTCAAAAGCTGGCTCAGGAGATGGAAGGCCGGGCCCTGGTGCTGAAGGTCGATACGGAAGCTCACCCGGACCTGGCGGCGCGATATGGAGTTCAGTCCATTCCGAACTTTGTGGTCTTGCGAGGCGGCCGAGCAGTGTTCCAGCGCGCGGGCCTGGCGCCACGTGCCGAGATGCGCCGGTGGCTGGAATCCTGATCCTATCGAGTCCGGAAACATTCTGACACTGCGGCTGCAGCGAATGCTTCTTCGTCGCAGGCGGCCGGGGGCTCCGCGGACTTATCGCCGTGCGTATCCGGCCGCCGATGATTTGAGCTGCCTCTCACGAGGGTCCCGGGATCGCTGTCTGGCGTCCCCTGTTGGTTCGCGCTTCGATGCGCAGCTCTCTGAGAACCGGACGTCGCCGCCCGATGTTATGAGATCGATCCCAACGTCTCCCGCCGGCTCCATGCTACGAGCTGGAGCCGCAAAGCTTCTCACAGCCTTCGGGAGTTCAGCACCACTCTAATGCAACGCTTCCTGGCCAGGAATAGACTGTCGATTTGAGAGTAGCAGGCGTCGCCAAGGGGCGGAACGTAAGAGATTGATTGTGCGTGTGAAAAGTGCTGTGATCGCTGCAACGTCGGCAGCTCATTCGAAGAGTTGCTGGATGTCCCGGGCTCCGTGGAGAATGCGCAGAATCCGGACGCCGTCTTTCACCTCGCGATAGTAAACAACGTAGTTCCCTGATACGAGGCTCCGAATCCCTGGGATCAGTTCTTCCCGTGCCCGCCCGATGCCAGGCTGCTTGGCGATGGTTCGCAAGGTTTCTTGTATCCGCGAGTGCGTGCGGCGCGCCGCGTCCACGCTGTCCTGGGCAATGTAGAGGAAAATCTCTACGAGATCCGTCCTCGCCTCGCTTGAGACGCTGAGACGATGCAACTATGAGCTCTCCGTGGCGCTTCCCTTCAGACGCCGCAACGCCTCGTGCTCGGTCTCCTGGAAAAGATCGGAAAGAGTGTCAGGCCTATACGTCGAGCAATTGCCCTTGTCGATCTGAGAATCGGCTCGCAGAAGTTCTTGCCGAAGCGTCGCGAGTTTGTTGGCCTCGGCATCCCCATACTTGCGAGCGGCGAGAAAGTGGCGAAGTGCGGTTCCGAGAAGAGCGGAAGCGCTTTCAAACCGGCCCGCCCGGATCTCCTGGGCGACCAACTCCTCGACTTCGCGCTCCAGTGTGAGGTGCATAGAACTCCATCTCCATTCTACTTGCGTTGCTAGACAAAAAGGCCGCCCGTTGCCGGGCGGCCTCGAAAACATCTGACGTGCAATCCGACAGCCTCTGCGCCGTGAGGCGCACAGGCCGCCACGCAAGTGGCCGGAGCGCACAGAGCGCGGCGTGCTCCATCGGATGAAGTTTGCTCGCGCCGCGCTGCGTTGTGCGCGATTACAGCCTAGTAGTCCATCCCGCCGGGACCACCGTGCTCGCCACCGGGCATCGGAGCTTGCTTCTTCTCCGGGATCTCGGCGATCATCGCTTCGGTGGTCAGCATCAGGGCGCTGATCGAAGACGCGTTCTGCAAGGCCGACCGCGTCACCTTGGTCGGATCGATCACGCCGCTCTTCACCAGATCTTCGTACTGCCCGGTGGCCGCGTTGAAGCCGAAGTTGGTTTCTTTGTTCGCGCGGATCTTCTCGATCACAATCGAGCCTTCATAGCCCGCGTTGCCGACGATTTGCCGAACCGGCTCCTCGCAAGCGCGCTTGATGATGTTGACGCCGATCTGCTCGTCGTGCTCCGCCTTGAGTCCTTCCAGAGCCGCTGCCGCGCGCAACAGAGCCACGCCGCCGCCCGGAACGATGCCTTCCTCGACTGCCGCGCGAGTCGCGTGCAGCGCATCTTCCACGCGAGCCTTCTTCTCCTTCATCTCGGTCTCGGTGGCCGCGCCGACTTTAATCACCGCGACGCCGCCCGCGAGCTTCGCCAGGCGTTCCTGGAGCTTCTCGCGATCGTAATCCGAGGTGGTCTCGTCGATCTGCGCGCGCAACTGCTTGATGCGGCCCTCGATGGCTTTCTGTGCACCACCGCCGTCGATCAGGGTGGTGTTGTCTTTGTCCACCGTGACGCGCTTGGCCCGGCCGAGGTCCTTCAACTGGATGCCCTCCAGCTTGATGCCGGTTTCTTCGAAGACGGCCGTGCCGCCGGTCAGGATCCCGATGTCTTCGAGCATCGCCTTGCGGCGGTCTCCGAAGCCGGGAGCTTTCACTGCGCAGGCATTCAGCGTGCCGCGCAGCTTGTTGACAACCAGAGTCGCCAGCGCTTCGCCTTCCACTTCTTCGGCGATCACCAGCAGCGGCTTGCCCGCGCGCGCGATCTGCTCCAGCACCGGCAGCAGGTCCTTCATATTGGCGATTTTCTTTTCGTGGATCAGGATGTAGGGATCTTCCAGCACGCACTCCATGCGGTCCGGATCAGTGATGAAGTAGGGCGAGAGGTAGCCGCGGTCGAACTGCATGCCTTCCACGGTCTGCAATTCCGTGACCATGGTCCGGGACTCTTCCACCGTGATGACGCCATCCTTGCCGACCTTCTTCATGGCTTCCGCGATGGTGTTGCCGATGGTCTCGTCACCGTTGGCGGAAATCGTACCGACCTGCGCGATCATATCGCCGCTAACCGGCTTGGAGAATTTCTTGACCGCCTCGACCACGACTTCTACGGCCTTTTCGATGCCGCGCTTCAGCGCCATCGGGTTCGCACCCGCTGCCACGGTCCTCACGCCTTCGCGGTAGATGCACTGGGCCAGGATGGTCGCGGTGGTGGTGCCGTCGCCGGCGATGTCGGAGGTCTTCGAAGCCACTTCGCGCACCATCTGCGCGCCCATGTTCTCCAGAGGATCCTTCAATTCCACTTCCTTGGCCACCGTCACGCCGTCCTTGGTGATGGTCGGCCCGCCGAACTTCTTCTCGAGCACGACGTTGCGGCCCTTAGGACCGAGGGTCACCTTGACCGCGTCGGCCAGTTGATTCACACCGCGCAGGATCGCCTGTCGGGAATTTTCGCTATATACGATTTGTTTTGCTGCCATATGTTGTCTCCTTACAGAATCCTTTAGGCCGACTTCTTGGCCAGTTTGGGGGCGTCCACCAGAATGCCGAGAACTTCGTCCTCGCGCATAATCATGTACTCGTTGCCATCCACCTTGATGTCTGATCCCGAATACTTGCCGAACAGAATCCGATCGCCGGCTTTGACGTCCAGGGGAATCAGCTTGCCGTCATCGGCGCGCTTACCTTGCCCCACGGCCACAACTTCACCCTGTTGCGGTTTTTCCTTGGCGGAATCGGGGATAAACAACCCACCGGCTGTTTTGTCTGCTTCTTCTTCGAGCCGTTTGACCACGATGCGGTCATAGAGCGGGCGAATGTTCATAGTTCAACCTCCATCTGAGTTTTGCGTTTGAGAGAGAATCTCGGTTAACTGAGCTCGGCAGGACTGCCGTGGCCCACGTAGTATTATTAGCACACTCGGGGGATGAGTGACAACAAGTGTCAGTAAACTATTGATTAATAGTAAGTTGCCTTACTGACTCAGAGAGAGGCCGCAAGTTGATTTCGATTCGATCGGCGGGAAAGAGGCCTGGAAACCGTTCTCCCCACTCGACCAGGACGACGGCGTCGCGATCGAAGATGTCGTCCAGCCCTAGCGTGGCTACTTGCTGGGGCGTATCCAAGCGGTACAGGTCGACGTGATAGACCCGGGCCTTGCTTCCTTCTCTTGGTCCATACTCGTGGATCAGGGTGAACGTCGGACTGGTGACTTCCTCCGGTTTGGCCGCGCCCAAACCGCTGATGATGCCCTTGGCGAGCGTGGTCTTGCCCGCGCCCAGGTTGCCGATCAGCAGCACTACGGCGCGTTTGGGAAGGTCGCGGGCGATGCTGCGGCCGAGTTCGATCGTTTCGTCCTCAGAATGTGTTTCAAACGATTTCACGAATCGCCTTAGGGAGATAGTGCAGCAGGTCCGTCGCGATCAGGCACTGCTCGGTCAACTCCCCCGCGCCGAGCTGGCCCGCGCGCCCGTGCAGCCACACAGCGGCTCGAACAGCAGTATCGATCTCGTTCGGGAATTGTGCGATCAGGCCCGCGATCATTCCGGTAAGGATGTCGCCTGTGCCGCCGGTGGCCATCGCCGGCGAGCCGCTGGTGTTGATCCAGACATTGCCATCCGGTGTCGCGATCAGGGTGCGATAGCCCTTGAGGACCAGGCACACATTGCGCTCCTTCGCGAACGTACGGGCCACATGTAAGCGCTCGCTTTCGCTCACTCTGTCGACCCCCAAGAGTCGAGCCATCTCGCCCGGATGCGGCGTGAGAATTGTCTGCACGCCTCGTCCCTTGAAATCCGTTCCCGCGATCGAATTCAGCCCGTCCGCGTCGATCACCATCGGAACGGACGCTTCATTCATCAGTTTCGGGACGATCCCGCGCTGCTCGCCTAAACCCGGACCGACCGCGAGCACTGTCATTCGCTCCAACGAGAAATTGTCGAGCGGCTCCGACATCAGCTCGGGTGCGAGCCGCGTAGGATCGGAACACGCCACCGTCACCAGCCCCGCACCGGCGCGCAACGCGGCCAGACCAGCCATCGCCGCGGCTCCTGATTTCCCCGGCGCTCCGCCCACCACCAGCACGTGACCGAAATCGCCCTTATGCGCCTCGCGCTTGCGCGGCCGGAACAGATGCCGGAAATCGCCCGGATGTGATACCTGGAGGCCCCCCGGAATTAACCATGGCGGGCTGCCGATCTGGGAGACGACAAGCCTCCCGACGTGCTCCTCGGCGCCGGGCGCCAGGTAATGCTCGACCTTCGGCGCGGTAAACGTCACGGTGATATCCGCGCGCACGCAATCGCCGCCGCCGCCGAGCCCCGAGGGCAAATCCACCGCTACGATCCGGGCTTGCGGAAATTCCCGTGTCGCCGCGATCAGTTCGGCTGTGCGGCCCGTTGGTGGTCCCTTCAGTCCGGTGCCGAGCAATGCGTCCACCACGACGTTCACCTCGCGGCGCTCGCGCAGTTTCGCCGGAACCTCAAATACGGGATGAATGCCAAGCTCGACGATGCGCTTCAGATTTTCCGCTGCGTCGCCGGTGAATTCCGAGGGATCCGCTGCCAGCACCACGCGCATCCGGCCCACATGATATTCGTGCAGCAGGCGCGCAATCGCCAGCCCGTCGCCTCCGTTGTTGCCTTTGCCGCACAGGATCACGATGTTCTGGCGGTCAATCGGGTCGAACTCGCGCACCATCTCTTCCACCACGCGATGCGCCGCGTTCTCCATGAGCGCGATGCTTGGAACGCCGTCTTCGATGGTGAGGCGGTCCACCTCGCGCATTTGGGCAGCGGTCAATACCTTCATGCGGAGACGGCTCCCATGAGAACCTGTTCGAGTTTCCGCAAGTTCCGCGCTTCCCCCATTGCGATCAAGTGATCCCCGGCGGACATCGTTACATCCAGGGAGGGATTCGCGAGCATTTCGCCACTGGCTTTGCGAAGCGCCAGGATGACGACGCCTGCGTCGTGGCCATTGTAGATGGCTGCCAGCGTGCGCCCGGCAAAGGCGCTTTGCTCGGTTACACGCACTTGTTCGATCTCCACCTCCACGCCCTTCTGCGTGGTGAAGTCCAGAAACTGCAGCACGTGCGGCTTCAGCAGCGCCTGCGCCATGCGATGGCCGGTACTGTCATACGGCGCGAACACGTAGTCCGCGCCGGCGCGGCGCATTTTCTGCTCGGACGCCTCCTCGGCGATGCGCGCCGAAAGCTGCAAATTCGGATTCAAAGTCTTGGCGCTCAGAATGACGAACAAGTTATCGGCGTCCGACGCTAACGTAGCGATCAATCCCTTGGCGCGCGCGATCCCCACGTCGCGCAGCGTTTCGTCGCGGCTGGCATCGGCCAGCACCGCCAGCATGCCGGCCTTGATCGCGCGCTCCACTCGTTCGTCGTTGTTGTCGATCACCACGAAAGAAGCTCCCGCCTTCCGCAATTCCTCGGCCGCGCCGCGTCCCACCCGGCCGAAACCGCACAAGATAATGTGGCCTTCCAGTTTGTCGATCATGCTCCTCACACGCCGCTTTCCGAAGAATTGATTCAGCTCCAGCTCGATGGCGGTCTGGGTCATCGCCCCTACCGCCAGAAATATAGTGGTCACACCGACCATGATGAGAAACGAATTGAAGACGCGGCCGGCGTGGCTCAACCCGCGGATCTCGGCATACCCGACCGTGGTTACGGTGGTCAGCGTCATGTAGAACGCATCGAACACCGGGTAGTGTTCGATCAACATGAAGCCGACCGTCCCGCACGTCAGCACCAGCGCAAGGGCGATCGCGATCAGGATCAGCCTGCGCCGTAAATGGCCCATGTGTCTATAGTAGTGCTCGCTCCAGGCGTAGCGCCGCTCTGCGCCGTTTTTACCAGTTCCGGCGACGGACCCCGAAAAAAGTACGTTCATCTTTCGCCAATCAGGGGAACGACGCGCAAAGTGCAGCGGTTACGCCCGTGGGACTGGTTGGCAAAGGGATTGCCTAGTACTCGCCTGAGCTGGTTTACCGGCTGATTTTGAAGGGAAGGAAAAAGTTACTGCCATGAAAACCATTGCCAAACTTGGGCTTGCTCTGGGCATGTTCGCTATGCTGAGCTACGCCGAGAGCTGGACCGGGAAACTGATTGACGCCACCTGTCACGACAGAAGTCAACAGAACCCCGCCGAGTCAAAACAGAAAAGCGATTTAGCGTCTTGTGACGCATCTGCCTCGACTACCTCGTTCGCCATACAAACTTCGGACGGGAAGGTCTACAAACTGGACGCCTCCGGAAACGCCAAGGCATCCACCGCCTTGAAAGGCAACTCGGATAGCAAGAATCCCATCGCCACGGTATCGGGATCCATGGAAGGCCAGACCGTGAAGGTGGACTCGATCAGCGTTCGCTAACTCCGGTTGGTTTATAACGCTGGCGCAAGAAGAACCCGCCGGAGCTCGAACAGCCCCACCGCCACGGGCCTCGGCGGGTGCTTGCGCGTCTGTTGGCAGAGATCCGAGGTGTGTAATGAAGTTCTTCACACTGAGTGTGTTGATTTGTTGTCTTTCAGGATTCGCCAGAGGCGACGTCCTCCGGCTCCGGAACGGGACCGAGTTCACCGGGCACTATATCGGCGGCACGACCACCGAAATCTGGTTCCAACGGGACGGCATGGTTAGTACGACCGAGGTGATCCCCACCAGCTTGGTGGAGGGGTTGAAATTCGAGCCTGGCGCTGTGAGTCCTGCTACCGCTCAAGTGTCTCCGACGAAAGGTTGGATAGGCTACTTGAGAACTGTCTTGGCGACCGCCTGGTTCCCGTACTCGTCTTCCACGCGAACGGCTACGGTCACCTCGCCCGGCGGACGAGTTGCGAGCGTCACCCGATAGTCGTGCTCCAGAGAGTCGGTCAGGCGCGTCGTCGGCTCGACCAGGGTCCAGTCGCCGCCGTTCACCGAGTACTCCGCCTTACCTAGCGTGCTGAGTGCGTCCTTGGCGTGGAATTGCGCCACTCCGGTCCATGTGATCTCGGGCGGGGTGTTGTCGATCAGAAACGAGTCGCTTTCTCGTACCCCCGTCAAAGCCTGGTCGGGCGGATTCGATGGAGCGTCGGACGCCGTGACACGTAGGACGTACTTGCCGTCCGGATAGGCCGTCGAGTCCCAGCTAACGTAGCGTTCGCGGACCTTTTCGCGGACCAGCTTCCACGCGGTTTCATTTACTCCGCGAATCTCGACCCTGAATTGAAGCGTATCACCGTTGTCATCTTCCGCGAGCCAGCGTGCACCGATCTGTCCTTTGCCAAACGTCAACGCCGGAGTGCTTGAATCCGAGGAGGCTGCTGGCGCCGGCGCCGGACGGCGCTGGATCGGGGGCAGTATGAGAGTGGGATTCAGTGAGGTTGTGGCCGCTGTGGCGGCCGGTGCAGGAAAGCGATAATTCGGCGGAGTGATCTCCACGCGAGCTACCACCGGAGCCACGTTCTTCATCTGATATGCAACTCCCACGTCAGACAACTCGGCGTTTCCGCTCAACGTCGCGCGATATTGCAAAAAGCGCGCCGGCGGGGAAGCCACGCGAGCCTGATTCAGAGGAACCCATGCACTCCAGTTTCGCTGCGCGCGGCCGAGATTGCCGGAGCGCGTCTCGAACACGGTCCCGGCTTGCGTTTCGGGCTCTTGGCGGATGCGGCCCCAGTAGGAGAATCCGCCCGAATCCAGAACGTCGCTTTCGAAGGTACCCGAAGGTTCCAGCTCCGGCCCGATCGCGAGCACCTGGCCGATGTTGCCCGTGACCGCATACATGCGGCCCTCCGGAGCGCGCAGCAATCCGGTGATCTGCGTCGGCTCGACGTTTAGCAGCCGGGTGTAGGAATAGTCGCTGTCGATACGGTACAGATTCCCACGATTCCCCGTTCCCGCCAGCAGCCGGCCCTGAGCGTCGAACGCCAGTGCATACACCAGATCCTGCGCATGGCTCCAGATCCGGCGCGGATATCCGTCATTCTGAATGCGATAGATTTCCGATCCTCCGGCGACCGCCTGCGATGTGAGGATTGGAGGCGCCACGGGCGTGGGCGAAGGCGGCACAATTTGGACCGTTCCTGGTGGAGCAGGGGTTGGCGGAACAGGTTGCAGCGGCGCACCGACTGCCGTTGGAGCCGGAACCGGCGTCGCCGTGCGATTCCCCGCGCCCGCCGCGTAGATCGCGCCATCAGCTCCGACCGCGACCGCAGTGATCTCGCGCTTGGGAGCCTGATACAAAACAAAGCCTTGGCCCGCAGGCGTTACTCGCAGGATCAGGCCGCTCGGCTCGGTGCCAACGATTAAGTTATCCGCCGCGTCCACTGTCATGGATCGCGCATGGGCTTCTTCCGTGCGGAAAAATACCGACCCTACTCCGCCCGGCGTCACGCGATGGATCTCGCCACGGTCTCCCGTGGCGACGTACAAGTCACCATTTCTAGCGAACGAGAGGGCCCAGATGTATTTTGTCTGGGGATCGTAAAAGACCTCCGCCTTGCCAGCGCTGTCTACGCGATAAACTTTCCCGTCCGGCGAAGTGGCCGCGTACACCCGATCCTGCCGGTCGATCGCAATCGCCTGCACCGCGATACCGTCCAGTTCCGCCAGCAGCTTGCCCCGGCCCTGGGAGTTGCCCTGAGGATCGATGACGAACAGCTTGGCCTTCGATCCGCCGAGGCTGCCACCACCTGCGTAAACCGTGCCTTTAGAATCGCGCGCAACAGTCCACAGGACTGCGAGGGACGAATCGTATACCTGCCTTACTCGGGGAGCCACGGCCAGCCGGCCATCGCTTGAAAGCGACAAATGCTGAAGCGTGCCCTGATCGAAATCCTCCATCGAACCCTGTTGCCAGGTCTTGGTGTCCACCGCATAGGCACACAAGATGGTGGAAAGAAGAAGGGCCAATCGCATGTGGGTATGATCTACCGGACTCTCTTATCTAACGACAATCGGGAGCGAGAAGCTGCCGGTCACCATCTGATCGAACGGGACGGAAAGCTCTTCTTCCGCGCTCTCCGCGATACCCGTTAACGCACGCCCCGCGCTCTTTTGGCTCTGAAGCACGTTCAGTACCGAAAGGGGCAGGGCCGGCAGAGTCTTGTCTTCCGAGTAATACGTCGGGCGGCGCTGGACCACAGATACGTACAGCCGGTTATTTCCGCGCTCCTGATTGAGCAGGGAAACTGTTTCCGGAAGATCCAGGTAGCGGTTGGACGACACGGCCGCGGACTGCAGACGATTGAGAGTCACCGCATCGCTCAGCAGAATGCGATGCTCGCCCCTTGGAAGATCGGCCGGGATCTTCACGGTGAGGTTCTGCTCGATGGGCTCGCCACGATAGGGCCGCAGGAACACCTTCACGGGAATCTCGGTTCCCGCGGTGACTTCGGCGGACGGCGTCCAGGCCGAGTCCACCGCCATGATCCGCCGATCCGGCAACAGGTCCACAGTGCACTCCACTTGTTTCAGATTCGGCGTGGTCACATTGTTGGCGAACAGACGAGTGAACTTATCTCCCCACCATGCGCCCAGCGTCAGAGGCACGGGAGCCATCGCATCCGATCCGGCCTGCACCGTCGACACGTGGAGTTTCTCGCTGCCGGCCAGTTGTACGTCGCCGCTGACCCGGTAGGTGATCTCGTCGGCGAACTCGTTCATCTGCTGCAGGGAATTCGCCAGCGTCATGTTCATCAGCAGCGGCGTCCACTTCTGATGCACGAATACGTTGAAGTTCAAATCCTTCTGTCCGATCACCATGCCGCCCGCGCCCAGCGAACGCACGCGCACGTGCACCGGTACGGTCGGCGCCTCCGCGCCCAGCTCGCCCATGATTCCGGTATAGCGATCCTGCTTCAGCGCGCCGACCACCTCGGTCGCGCTACCGAACTTAGTGGGCTGGTAGGTCGAGCTGAACACCATCATGATTTCGCTCTTGGCCATGGGCATGTCGATGGGACCCAGGTTGTAGAACGGATGCCCAAAGGCCAGCACGCGCTTCCCGTCGTTGTAGGTCACCGTGCCCATTCCGGTCGCCGACATGTCGCCCGAAACCAGGATGCCGCTCACGGCTTCCCCGGGGTTCAGCGATTTCTCCCATCCCGAGGCGGGTTTCGCGGAAAGATTCCCCGCAGCCGAGCCGCCTTGCACTGCCGTGACACCCATTTGCGAAAACACCGGCTCGAACTGTTTCAGCACACTCGAGCTAAAACCGGAGAACATCATCGGCGTTTCGATCGGCTGCACACCAGCCGAGAGCAGGCTGGCACGCTGGTCACCTTGCAAGCCGGGTGCATCGAATGCCTGTGCGACCTTGTCCGGCGTCCGCGCGTCGCTGGGACGGGATTTATCAAATTCCTGAATCTCGAGCATCGACTCGATCGGTGTAATGCCGCAGATCGCATCGGGCGAGAACACCCCCATGCGCAGGGAGATCGCGCCCATCAGCTTCCCGTCGAAGTACACCGGGCTGCCGCTCATTCCCGCCGCGACGCCCGTCTCCTTGCCTTTGCCGCCGAGCTTGCAGAGGATCACATCCTGCCGCGGTCCGAGGTAATTCTTCCAGACGCCGACAATCTCCACTGGCATCGCTTCCGGCTCGGTTCCTTGGAACACCGTCCAGGCGGTAGCCTGCATCCCGGGCTTTACTTCCTTCAATGGAAGAATCTCCGCTTTGCCCGCCTTGGGAGGCACCATATCGGCCGCCACAGACACACCGGACACGCCAGCCAAGGCCAGCGTGGCAAGAACCAGCCACTTCTTCATCTGAATACCTCTATGGCTCTATTATCCACCCGCGCGGGCACATCCTTGAGCCGGTGCCGCTTCTACCAAACCCGGCAGGCAGGCCCGCGCACCATAGGCTGGCTGGCGCGGCAGGCGAAGGCTCTCTGAAATTCCGGCATGTTCGATACAACTCCGTTCACTCGAAATTCGCCGGGGGAATGCGGATCGGTCTGCGCGCGCAGGCGCAACGCTTCTTCGGTCACATTGTTACACCACACCTGCGCCCATCCGAGAAAGAATCGCTGCTCGGCGCTGAAGCCATCGATCTTGGGCGGCTGCTTGCCGGCGAGCGTGTCCATCAGCGCCATGTAGGCGACACGCAGGCCGCCATTGTCGGCCGTGTTTTCGCCCAGCGTGAGCTTGCCGTTCAGGTTCACGCCCTGCACCGGACTATACCCGCTGTACTGGTTCACCACGCAGTCGGCTCGCTGCTCGAAAGCCTTGGCGCCCTCTGGCGTCCACCAGTCGCGCAGGTTGCCCTTGGCGTCGAATTGCCGGCCCTCATCGTCAAAGCCGTGAGTCAGCTCATGGCCGATCACCGCGCCGATGGCGCCGTAATTCACAGCATCGTCCATTTTGTTGTCGTAGAAGGGCGGCTGCAGAATGCCGGCCGGAAAATTCACGTCATTGTGCTGCGGATCGTAGTACGCGTTCACCGTGGGCTGGCTCATGTCCCAGTCGGTCTTGTCCACCGGTTTCCCGATTTTCGCGAGCTGGCGGGCCAGCTCGAACGTGCTGGTACGGCTCGTATTCGCATACGGATCGTTGCGCACGATCTGGACGCCCGAATAGTCCAGCCACTTGCTCTTGTTCCCGATCTTGTTGGTGATTCCATGCAGCTTGACGATCGCCTGGTCCCTGGTCTTGGGCGTCATCCAGTCCAGCCCGCGGATATCTTTCTCCAGAGCCTTCTCGATGGCCGCCACCAGCTCCTGAGTGCGCTTCTTGCCCGCCTCTCCAAGAGTCTTCTCGACGAACATCTTGCCCAGAGCATCCGGCAACTGCTCGTCGGTCAGGTCCACGCAGCGCTTCCAGCGGGCGCGCATCTCTTTGGCTCCACGCAAAGTCTTCTCGTAGAATTCGAAGCTAGCCTGCTGGAACGAAGCCGTAAGGAATACAGAGTTGTCTCGCACCAGATCCCAGGTGAGATAAGTCTTCAGATCCTCCAGTGGCTGCTGCCCAAGGACAGCGTTCACCGTCCGGGCGAAATCCGGCACGGCCACGTTGAGATTTTGAATCGCCGGAGCGCCGAGGATCTGGAAAAATCTCACCCAGTCGAAGGCCGGAGCTAGCGCCGATAATTCCGCCACGGTCATCTGGTGGTACACCTTCTCCGGATCGCGGCGCGAAACGCGATCCAGCGAACCCTTGGCCAGTTCCGTTTCGATCGCGAGCACCGCGGCAGCTTTCTTCTGCGCATCCGCCGCCGGCAAACCGAGGAGTCCGAATACCGTCTGAATGTGCGCCAGATACTGGTTTCGCAGGTCCACGGACTTCTCATCCGTCCTGAGGTAATAATCGCGGTCGGGCAGTCCCAGTCCCGCCTGATCCATGACCGCGATCACCCGTGTCGAGTCCTTGGCGTCCTGCTCAGAGCTGAAGCGAAAGAAGGGCCAGGAGCCGATACGGAACATGTACACTACCAAGTCGTTGATTTCCTTCCGGTCCTGGATCACGGCGATCCGGTTCAGATCGCGCTGGATCGCTTCCAGCCCCCGCGCCTCCAGGTTCTTCTCATCCATGCAGGCGGCGTAAAAATCGCCGATCTTCTGGTCCGTGGCGCTGCGGTTCGGACGATCGACAGCCGCCGCTTCCAGAACGTCTTTGAGCAACATCCGGTTCCGGTCCTGAAGAGCATCGAACCGGCCCCACCGTGATGCATCAGCCGGTAGAGGATTGGCCGTCATCCAGCCGCTGCATGCGTACTGGTAAAAGTTCGCGCAGGGATCGACGGCGCGATTCAGCGCGGCTGCGTCGAAGCCCGGGGCCTTCTGGGCTTGAACCGCGGCTGCTGCCAGGCACAACGCAAAAATTACGCGCATATATCCACATATTAAGACAAATAATCTCGACTCAGCCTCCCATGAACCGCTTATCCGGCCATGGGGTTGCTACCGACTCCCGCCTCGGGCTTCCCCTACGGCCGCGGGTTTTTCCGCCAAGAACATGCCACTGGCATGAATGTGGCGCTACAGACGGGCTGGGTTTCGCTGAAACCCAGCTGCGCGAAAGCGCCCGGCGCCAATCCAATCGCCTGCATCGAGAACACTTGCCTCTGTTCCGAAATTCGGTGGAAATGTGGGGGCGCGATTGCCCTTGTCAGTGTCGGAGCCACTAAAATGAATGCCGCAGCCGAGTCCGTTGAATTCACCGATCGCGCCGAAGAGTTCTCCGCCGAACAGCGCGAGCGTCTGATCCTGGAACACCTTCCTCAGGTACGCCTGATCGCGCGCAGGATTCACAGCCGCCTGCCCGACAATGTGAGCCTGGACGACTTAATTTCCACCGGCGTCCTGGGGCTCATTGCGGCCATTGACCGCTTCGAACCGTCGCGCCATGTCCATCTGAGAACCTATGCCGAGCACAAGATCAAGGGATCTATTCTGGACAGCCTGCGCCGGATGGATTGGGCGCCGCGCCAAGAGCGCAAGCGCGCCAAGCAGGTCGAAGCCGCTATCGCCGAGGTGGAGCAGCGCGTGCAGCGCGCGCCCACGGAGGACGAGATCGCCAGCGAGCTCCATCTTACCGTCGACCGCTATCATCAGTGGCAAGTGAGGATCCGCGGGTTGAACCCGGGAAGATTGGAGTCGGCGGGTTCCGCCGATTCCGAGAGCCGCGATCTGCTCCGCGTTATTTCAGACGATGCGAGCGAGTGGCCCTCCGCCTTGTTCGAGCGCAAAGAACTGCAACGCACCTTAGCGGCGGCAATATCCGAACTCCCCGATGTCGAGAAGACCGTTTTGAATCTCTACCACCGCGACGAACTGACGCTCCGGGAAATAGCCAGGATCGTCGGCGTGCACGAGTCACGCATTTCTCAGCTCAGGTCACAAGCGATCCGGCGACTGCGGGTTTCTATGGCCACACTCTGGCCTGCCATCGGAAACCACTCCATCCTTACCGGCAGGTCTGCACCCAGCAAGCCGCCAGCGCCGGCGTTTCGAATGCGGGAAACCACATCCCGAGGCTCCGTTCAGGCCGGCTGACAACGGACAGCATCACGTTGATTTCCTTGCGGTCCCGCACCACCACCACGGACACGGAACGGCCGCGCGCAGCCCGCATGTGAGCGGAAATATCCGCGGGCGTCGCGACTTTGGCTTCGTCCACGCGCACGATCACGTCCCCGGCTTTGATACCGGCCCTCTCCGCGGCGGACCCCTTCGTAACCACGCGAACCAGCACGCCTTCCTTCACGCCGAAGAACTCGGCCAGTTGGCCGTCGAGCGCTTCAGCCTCGATTCCCAGCATCGCGCTGCGCCACGTCATATGGCTCTGCGGCATATCCGGGAAGCGGAATTCAAGGGGTTCCTGGACGGGCGCAGGAATCAGCTGGCCGCTGATCGCAGGCCGTGCCACGATTTTAGCCGTGATGGTCTGCGGCGCGCTGTTCCGGATGATCCCGATCTTCACATCGCGCCCGGAAGGCGTCTCGCGCACCATGCGGGAGAACTGATCCATCCCTTCCACCCGCTGGCCGTTGTATTGCGTGATGACGTCGCCCGTCTTGATGCCGGCCTTCTCGGCGGGACTATCGGGGGCGATACGGGTGACTTCCACGCCGGCTTCCTCCGGAAGCTTCAGTTCCTTGGCGCGGTTGCCATCGATCTCCTGAATCGCCACGCCCAGAAAACTGCCCGATCCAGGCAATACCGCAACCCGCGGCGCCGAAGAAGTCTGGCAAATCCCCAGCCCCGTCGTCAGGCATGCCATCAGAGCGACTTTAGTCCACATTAGTTCTGTCCCTCTATTTCCGGCGAAGATAAATTACACCACTCGACGTATTCAGATTCAACACTGGCCCTCCGCCGTTGATCGCGCCCTGGCCCATCATCGGAGCCTGGAAGAATTTAGCCGGCGTAACCCGGATTTCCGGAAAGTCGGACACAATCCGCGGCGTACCGCCCGTGCTATTCCTTGCCATCACTGACACTGCCAGATTGGACGGAATCAGCACTGTAATGTCACCCGAGCCCGCGACTAGCGAGGAATCCTGCATGCGCGTCCCGCTCAGCAGCTCCGCCAGGATGTTGCCCGCCATGGCCGCCAGGGTCATCGGACCCGCGTCATTCTTCACGCGCACCGTACCGGCCGCCGATTCCGCCTGGACCCCGCGAGCCGAGCCGACCTGGATGAACCCGCCTCGCGTATCCGCGAACACCGCTCCGCCCGCTTGGCCAACCTCGATCATGCCTTGTGCGGAATGCGCCCGAACATCGCCGGCAGCCTTATCGACGCGAATATTGCCGCCCATTTGATTGGCGAGCGCGACCGGGCCTCCCGCGTCGCGAACGGCCATGTTCCCGCCCACGGTGGTGCAATTGATCGCGCCGCCCGCTCTCTCGATGATCACCTCGCCGGCGCCCGAATAGCACTGCACCGTTCCGCCGATCTTGCCCAGCTGGATGTCGCCCCCGCCCGTGCTCAACTGGACCGCTCCATCAAAGTCGGCCACATTAATTCCGCCCAGATCGTTTTGAACGATGACTGTGGACACCTGCGCCGGTACGCCGATCTCGATGTCGGTTTTGACGATCCGGGCCGAAATCGGCTGGAGATCCAGCACCACGCGCCCGCGCTGTGAGCTCAGCTGCTTGGCGCCGCCGCCCAGTAAAGTCCGTGCCTGATCCTCGTTCGCGGCTCTCACCTGCTGGCGGACTCGATAAGTGACTTGGTCGCCCGCCGCCCGGCGCACCGTGACGTTGCCGCGCGTATTTACCTGCAGAGGCTGCGCCCCTATGGGAAAGGAATCGCCGATACTCCCCACCCAATAGGCGCCTTCGCGCACCACGGGTGCTTCCTGCGCGGCGGCAACCACGGCGGTCGCCAGCACGAGATTGGCGATTCGCAATTTCATTTAGTACGTTTCCTGCGAGGCATTCACCAACTGGAGTACACGTTGCCCGCGCTGCCGCACGTAGGCGTTGTTCTCGCGATTCATCAGCTCTTGCAGTGTTCCAATGATGTCCCGGCCCAGTGCAGGACCCGTAGATTCGCCCACTCCTTGCGTCAGCAGATCAATCGCCTGCGTACGCATGCCCGGGTTGCCGTCCGAGAGCAGAACCCCAGCCAGCGCTTTCCGAACCTCGGGCTGTTTTACGAAGGGCCTTAATCCGTCCATGGCCTTCAGGCGTACACCGGCATTCTCGTCGTGCTCCAGCGCGTAGATCAGCGTGTCCCGAACCTCGGCCGCCTGGGCTCGATCGTTGAGGATCCCCACTGTTTCATACCGCAAACCCGGATCGGACGGATCCTTCGCCGCGGAGAGCAGCAGGACGCGAATCTTCTGATCGTCTAAACCACCCGACACAACACGCTGGCGAGTTTCATCGAGAACAATCTGGATGCCGCCATCAGGGCTCGGCTCAACCGATCGCACCCGCTGCGCGCCCGGATCCGCCAGGGACATCCCCGTGATTCCCAAACCCAAGTCCGGAGTCAGCCGCGCGCCCAGGAATCCGACGGTCACCAGCGCCAGCCCGCCCACCGGCTTCAGCCACGCAGTGTCCAAGAACCGGTCCCACCAGCTCACTCGTCGCGAAGAGGAAGGACCGTGCTCCGCCGCGATCCGTTCCTTAAGATTTTGACGTGATTCCCACAAGACCGACGCAGGTGGCTCGGCCTGAGCCTGATCGAGGGCTGCGTGCAGCTCGCGCTCCCGCTCCAGTGCCGTACGGCACTCGGCACAACTCTCCAGGTGCGCGTCGACCGCCTCTTCTTCGTCGAATGACAATTCTCCATACAGCAGCATGGAGAGCTGCGTCCTGATCTTTTCGCACGAATTCATACAAAGTCTCCTAAGGCGACTCGCATCTTCTGGGTCGCCCGAAACAGGCAATTCTTGGCGGCCTCTTCGCTGGTTCCGAGGATCTCGCCGATATTCCGCAGCTTCAGCCCCTGATAATGCCGAAGCTCGAACACCATCCGCTCCCGCGCGCTCAGCTCACCCAGCGCTTTTTGGATCCGCTGCCGCAGCTCCCCGCTGAACAAGCGCCGCTGCGGATTACCGTCTACCCGGGATTCCTGCAGGGTATCCATCCGGTCCACCGGCCCATCCGTTCCTTCAAACTGCGACGACTCTTCCTTCCGCACCTTCCGCTTCCGCATCTGATCCAGGCACAAGTTCGTCACGATCCGGTACAGCCAGGTATGAAAACTGCAATCGAACCGGAAACTGTTCAGGTTGCGATACACGCGCAGGAACGCTTCCTGGTAAACATCCTGCGCGTCCTCAGGAGACCGCAACAGGTTCATCGCGAGCCGAAGCACACTTTGGTCATAAGCGCGTACGAGTTGCCCGAAGGCGTCCTGATCGCCTTCCTGAGCAGCCCGTATGAGCGCCTTCTCGTCTGTCTGAAAGCCCGTTTTCTGGGCCAAAGAGGCGGCTCCGTGAGTCACGTCGGCACTACACAGTATATTGGACGGCGGCTCGGCCGAAAGGTAACGGCCAGGGCGATAAGGGTTGCTGTTTCTGTCGCTTAGGCCTGAAGCTCCAGATCGATGCCCAAGAATCGGAGTAAGCCGGACGGGGGGGCGGTAAGAGACTACAGCCCAGAACAGCCAGGACTCGACCTAGTGTTATCATCAACTCTCGGTTCAGGATGGTTTGGCCTTTCAAATCGGTGTCATATCAGGATGATCAACTTGGGGCACTCACGCGCTCGGGCAGGCACTGGGAGGGCAAGCTTACGCTGCCATTGCATGGTACTTTTAAACTCCGATTGTCCGGAGATCGAAAAGCGCCAGACGCGACCAGCTTGGCTTTAGCACACGAGCTACCTGCGCGGTTTGGTGCGCTATTGAATCAAATCCAGACGAGTCTTTTCGAGCACTATCAGCCGTATAAGGAGGCTGTGGCTGCTGGTGATCTGCCTGAGGGATCGAGGCCCTTGCCCGAAATCGACAGCGCGGAATCCGTCTGGCCTTACGTTCTACCGGTTCATGTCCTCATCGAACCACTCGAAGGTCTTCTTACGATCGAGATCGCTTTCGCAGTCGCGTGGGATGAAGAGCACACAGTCGGTGCCCGCTTCCGAGGGTGGCGGCTGCTAGAGCTATGCGGCAGCGTGTAAGGCTGAGCTAACCTCACAGAGTGGGAGAACCCCGTGTGGGCTTAACTAGGACTGAAGCTCAACGTCGATGCGCTTCTTCTCCGCGATCTGGACAATCTTGAAGCTCCCGATCTGGCCGGCTCGGACGCTCTCGCACTGTAGGTTTGCCTTCCGGGAAACAGTTGACAGAGTGGCTCGCGCCCCATACACTGACCGCATGGAAGTACATTTCAGTCCTGACCAGATTGCGCAACTCGCCCAGATCGCCGCTCAGGAGGGCGTGGACACCGAGAAGTTGGTTAAGGATGCCGCCCTGAGACTGTTGCAGGACGACGAACACTTCCGCGCGGCGGTTCGTCGTGGTCTGGAGCAGGCCGACCGTGGTGAGTTTATCGAGGAAGACGAAATGGACGCCCGCGTCAAGCGAATGTTTCAGTCTTGATGCGGATCCGCTGGACCCCCGCGGCCGCCGCCGACCTTGACCAGATCAAAGACTACCTGGCCGAACGCCATCCCGATCTTACCCAGCCCACCGTTGTGAAGCTGTACGCCGCAATCCTTTCGCTGAAGCGGATGCCCAATCGCGGCCGGCCAGGAAGAGAGCGCGACACGCGAGAACTGGTACTTGCACCCATGCCGTACATCGTCGCCTACCGCGTGAGGGGCGACGCCGTTGAAATCCTGCACATCCACCACGGAGCGCGGGATCGATCCTAACCCGCAATAAATGGCTTAGGGCTGCAATTCTAGGTCGATTCGCTTCTTCTCCGCATCGATCTGGACAATCTTGAAGCTGCGAATCTGACCGGCGCGAACCGCCTCACCGGATTCCGCTGCTCCGCCCCCGGATTTCCATTTCTGGGCGAGCATCTGTGTGAGCGAAGAGAGATCCGCCTTCTGCGCCCCTGCGGCAGCCTCTTTGCGCTGCTGCGGCACTGGTGCGAATGCCGTGACGCCTTCGCCCAGCTCCACTTTGATGCGATCCCCGGAGACGTTCACCACGCGACCGCTCACGACCTCGCCGACTTTACGCTCGGCCAGATACTCGTCGATGCTGGTGGGCTCCAGCTGTTTCATCCCCAGGCGGAAGCGGCGGCGTTCCTTATCAGCCTCGAGCACGACTGCCTTGACCGTCTGCCCTTGCTTCAGGATTTCGTTGGGATGGTTCAAGCGTTTCTCGGCCGTGATGTCAGCGATGTGGATCATTCCTTCGACGGCGTCTCCCAGATCTACGAAAGCTCCAAACTTGGCCAAGCTGGTGACGGGCGCTTCCACGGCCGTGCCCACCGGATACTTCTTCAAAGCTTCTTCCCAGGGATCGCCCAAGGCCTGCTTCAATCCCAGGGCTATTCTCTTATCTGTCGGGTTGACGTTCAAGACCACCACTTCGACCACTTCCCCGGGCTTAAGCACATCTACCGCGCGGACATTCTTCTTGCTCCAGGACATCTCCGAAACGTGGATCAGTCCCTCGACACCCGGCTCCAGCTCGACGAAAGCGCCGAAATCCAGCACGCGCGAAACTTTTCCCCGGATGCGTTCGCCCTGGGTGTATTTCGAAACAGCCAGCGTCCACGGATCGGGTGACAGCTGTTTGAGTCCCAGGGAAATCTTGCGGGTCTCGCGGCTGATTTTGAGGATCTTGACTTCAATCTCATCGCCGGCCTTGACCACGTCGCCTGGCTTCACGCCGCGCGAGTAGCTCATGTCGGAGACGTGCAGCAGGCCATCCACACCACCGAGATCGACGAACGCGCCGAAATCGGTAATCGAGCGCACAGTGCCCCGCACTACCGAGCCTTCTTCCAATTTCCCGAAGGCTTCTTCCTTGGCCTGCCGCTCCAGCTCCTCCAGAATGATGCGGCGGTCCACCACGATGTCTTCGTCGGCGGCGTTGAGCTTGGTGATGCGGCACTCGATTTGCTGGCCGACCAGCTTCTCCAGATCCGCGAGCTCCCGCGCGCCGCTGCGCGAAGCCGGCATGAACGCGGGCACGCCCACATCCACGCGCAGGCCGCCCTTCACCACCTCGAGCACCGTCCCGCCGATGGTGCGCTTCTCCGCGAAAGCCGCTTCCAGGCCGGTCCAATCGCGGGGCGTCTCGACCTTGATCGTGGAGAGCAGATAGGTGCCGTGCTCATCGCGTCCGCGGATGGAGACCACGACCTTGGTTCCCGGCTTCAACTCGGGCGCGGGCGGCAACACGCCGTCCATCTTCCGGCCGATGTCGACAAAGACGCCGTCAGGCGTCACCGACACCACTGTCCCTTCCACTCGTTCGCCGGCGGCGTGGTGGGATTGCTCGAATTGAGTCAGGATGTCGCCAAAGGAGGTGTCGGCCGAAGACGCCTCGGGCGAATCAGGTGCGTTGGGTTGGGGCATGCGAGAAAAACCGGAATCCTTGCTATTGTGGCACAGACTCGGCAGTAGGTCCGGCCTCCAGGCCGGACGACCTGAACGCTAGCCCGGCGGCAGCATCTTGGCGATGTCGTTATATAGCACGAACACCACCACCATCATGAGGAACACGAATCCCACCCTCACGATGGCTTCCTTGATCCGCAGGCTCAGGTCGCGCCGCAGCAGCATTTCCACCAGCAGCATCAGGATGACGCCTCCGTCCAGGATCGGAATCGGCAGGAGGTTGAAAATCGCCAGGTTCAGGCTGACCCCGGCCATCAGGTCGAAGTAAGCCCCTGGACCTTCGCGGGCGGCTTGCCCGGAAAGTTGGGCAATCCCAATCGGGCCTGACAGCCCTTTGGCCGACATGCGCCGCTCGATGATTCCCTGAAGAACCTGATAGGTCAGCTTGGTGATCTGGACGTTCCGGCGCCAGGATTCCGCCACGGCTTCGCGAAAAGGCAGCTTCACCATCTCCACCGGGGATTCGAGCGCCGCGCCGATGCGCCAGGATTTGCTTGCCTGATCCCAAACCGGGGCGACCGTGGTGTGATATTCCTTCCCGTCGCGCGAATACGCCAGATCCACGGGTGATCCTTTGGCTTCCGCGATCGCATCCAGCAAGCGCATCGAGGAACGGATGGGCTGGCCGTTCATGCTGACGAACGTGTCGCCTTTCTTCAGGCCCGCCTGCTTGGCGGCATCGATGTTGCAGCAGTAATCGGCCACCTGGACGGCCATCGATTGGGTCCAGCCCGCGTATCCGATGTGCTGCTTTTCGTCATACACCGGGGTAACGGTGAAATTAATTCTCCGGCCGTCCCGCTCTACCCACACATCCATGGGCTGCTTGGCGCCGGCCATCTCTTTCAGGGCGATCGTTTCCCAGTTCGGATCCACCACCCCATCGATCTGAACCACCCTGTCGCCCTCGCGGACGCCGGCTTTGGCCGCAGGACCATCCGCCGTCACGTAACCCACTGTCGGCGAGGGCGGCATGGGAATTTTGGGGTACTCCACCATGTACAGCCCGGTCAACAATGCGACTGCCAGAACGAAGTTCGTCGCCGGGCCGGCAAACGTGATACACAACCTCTGCCAGCGAGGCTTGGAGGGCAGGGCGCGGGGATCGCTGGCCTGCTCGTCGCCGGGCTGCTCACCCGCGAACTTCACGTATCCGCCGAACAGAATAAGGCAGACCTTGAAGTCCGTCTCGCCGCGGCGGAATCCGAACAGCCGGGGACCGAAGCCGATGCTGAACGCGTCGATCTTGACGTCGAAGAAGCGTCCGACCAGATAGTGCCCCAGCTCGTGGAGCAGGATCATCACTCCGATCAGGATCAGGAACCACCAGACGTCTTGTAAGACAGAAACCATTGCCCGTTAATCTACCTACTATAGTTTACGTGCGAGCCGCCACTCCGGTTTGAATTTTCTCCCCCCAACGTGCCCCGATTACCTGCTGAGCCACGCGTCGCGATTCGCGATCCAGTTCCATTACTTCCGCCACGGAAGTGAGCTGCCGCACCGGAACCTGTTCCAAACACTCAGCCACAGTCGCCGCGATACCGGGAAACGGAATTTTTCCCGCCAGGAATGCCTCCACTGCGACTTCGTCGGCCGCATTGAGCGTGGCCGTCGCCGACCCGCCCGTGGACACAGCTTCGTAAGCCATCCCGAGCAGCGGAAACTTCTGATAATCCGGCGGTTCGAAACTCCACTGCGCGGCTTGGCTCCAGTCCAGGCGCGGCACCGGCGCGGCCGCCCGCTCCGGGTACGTCATCGCGTACTGAATAGGCATCCGCATATCGGTGGCGCACACCTGGGCGATGACGCTTCCGTCCAAGTATTCCACCAGAGCGTGAACTTTTGATTCCGGGTGCACGACAACTTCTACATCTTTCGGCCGAAAATCAAACAGCCAGCAGGCCTCGATCACCTCGAAACCCTTATTCATCAAGGTGGCTGAATCGATGGTGATCCGCTTCCCCATCTTCCATGTCGGATGATTCAGAGCCTGTTCCGGAGTCACGGCGGCCAACTGTTCCCGGGATGTTTTTCGAAACGGCCCGCCCGAGGCCGTGAGAATCAACTTCGAAACTTCCTGGCGCAGCCCGGCGCGCAGGCATTGGTGTGCGCCGTTATGCTCACTGTCCACTGGAATGAGCTCGGCGCCCGATTCGCCGCGCGCTCGCATCACCAGCTCCCCTCCAGCCACCAGTACTTCCTTGTTCGCCAGCCCGACGCGCTTCTTGCGGCGAACCGCTTCGTAAGTGGCCTCCAAGCCATCCACGCCGACGATCGCCGACATCACGAAACCCGTTTCTGGAGCGGTCGCGGCGTCAATTCGCGCGCGCGGACCCGCGCCCAGCTCGGGCATCGGGGTGTTGTGGGATTTGAGGATCGCCCGGAGCTCGTCGAGCGCAATTTCATCGGCCACCACGGCCACCCGCGGCTTGAATTCCGCGATCTGACGGGCAAGCAAGGCGACGTTTCTCCCGGCCACCAGGGCGTAGATGCCGAAACGATCCGGCCACATACGAACCACATCCAGAGTGCTGGTGCCGATGGATCCCGTGGATCCCAGAAGCGTCAGGAGAGTCACTCGCTCCGATGATAACATCCGCCCACCTGCTTACTGCTTCTGTTTTCCTTTGGGGGAGCTGTTTTGTTAAGAAGGGGCGCCGGGAAGGTTGCTTCAGGGGTCTTTAGTTGAGGTTAGTCTCGCTTTGGTGGGAGTTTCCCTCCCCGGCTTGATTCCAATAATAATATACTCCGGGATCGAATGCAACAGTTTTTTGTAGGGACCCCCATAGATTTTTTCAATGGAGGCACCGTAACCCATTGGTAACACATTCACCTATGTCTTGTGGACTACTATTCCGGCCCAATCTTCCAAAACACGGATTGCCGAGCAGAAGTCGTCGTCACCCCAGCCTTTGGCGATGGTGGCTTGTAACATCTGCTCGGTGACAGCGGTGACGGGCAGAGGTAAGTCTAATGATTTCGCCAGCTCTAACGCGAACCCGACATCCTTGTGCATCCACTTGGCGGAGAAGTTGGTGGTGAAATCGCGGTTGAGGATGAAGGGAGCCTTGTAGGACGCCAGGCCGCTCTTGGCTGCGCTGTTCTCCAGAATCTCGATCATCAGCTCGGGGGCGATGCCGGCCTTGGTTGCCAGTACCAGGCCCTCGGCGAAGCATTGCAGAATGCTCGCGCCGACCAGGTTCTGCGTGACCTTGGCTTTCAAGCCTTGGCCAGCCGGGCCGCAATAGTAGAACAGCTTGCCCATGATCTCCATGTACGGCTTGGCGCGCTCGAAAACGGCCTTATCGCCGCCGATCATGAACGTCAGCGTGGCTTTCTCCGCGCCACCAGTGGAGCCGGTTACGGGGGAATCGAGGAAGTGCGCGCCCTTGGCCGCGAATGCCTGGTTCAGCTCGATACTGGCGGCGGGAGCGATGGAACTGCAATCGCAGACGATCGCACCTTTGCGAATGGCTTCGATCAGGCCGCCCGGTCCGAGCGTGATCTGCCGAGCCATGGCGGTATCGCCGACGCAGTAGAAAATATAGTCGGCGCGCTCCGCCACTTCACGCGGTGTCGCGACGGCCGTACCTTTTCCGGACTTCGCGAGTTGCTGCGCCTTGCTGCCGGTGTGCGACCACAGCGCAACATCGTGACCGGCCTTGAGAAGATGGCCGGCCATGCGATAACCCATGATGCCGAGCCCGAGAAAGCCAAGTTGTGCGGTTTGTGCCAATGAGACAAGCCTCCTGAAGATTTTCGAGGAAGCTATGATTCTAACAATTCGAGCAGGAACCGCTATTGCCTCTCGGAGCCGGTCTGCATCCCGGTGAGCAGCCGCAAGATCAACAGGTCCGACGGCTGGAAGGTGTGGACAGGAACGTTGTTCAGGTCCTCGTCTTTATCCACCACGTGGCTGCGAATCATGGTCCGAAGCTGCAGAACCGAGATTCCCAACTGCTCGGCCGCCTCGGCTTCCGAGTACTGCCCCTTGCCCGGTCTGATAGGTACCTGCACGCTCATAACCGCATTGTAGGGTGGCCCAAGGGGGGAGCCCAATTAGGAATAGCGCTTATTTAGCCACAGGTATCGCCTGACGTACGAACGTACTAAGGGGTGCGCAACCCGGACCCGGGAGTGCGCGGCACCCGGAGTTACACGTCAACCCGGAGTTACACTTCAAAGTGATGGCAGACGAAAAACCCGGATTGCGATCCTCCACGGAAGTGCTCACCCGCGGATTCGATCCGCGCTTATCGGTCGGCTCGGCCCGGCCCCCGGTGTTTCGTAGTTCTACGTATGTCTTTTCGAGCCCGGAGTCGGCCGAGCGCGCCTTTGACCTAGTGGCCGGGCGGGTCAAGGCGCAACCAGGGGAACAGCCGGATCTTATCTATTCCCGCTTCAATCATCCCAACGCGGAAATTTTCGAGAGCCAGATCGTGCCGCTTGAAAAGGGCGCTCACGCGGCCTTGGTCTTCAACTCAGGCATGGCTGCGATCACCACCGCCTTGTTCACCTTTCTGCGGCCGGGCGACACGATGCTGTACACCGTGCCGATCTACGGCGGCACGCAGTCGTTCATTGAAGGATTTCTCGATTCATGGGGTGTTTCCGGTGTCGCGGTCGAGGCCGGTGCCACCTCGGCCATCCAGGAAGCGATTCGGACCACTCCCAACTTGCGCGTGATCCTGATCGAGACGCCCGCCAATCCCACGCTGACCATGACGGATATCCTCAGCGCGGCGCATGCAAGCGCAGAGGCAGGTTTGGCACGCTCGGGCGAGTCGCCCATGCTCATGGTCGATAACACCCTGCTCGGCCCCACCTTTCAACATCCGCTCGAGCGCGGGGCGCACTTGGTTTTATACTCCGCGACCAAGTATCTTTCGGGGTTCAGCGATCTGATCGGAGGCGTCGCGCTGGCATCCGATCCCGAGCTGATCCGCAAGATGCGGCTGAAGCGCAACTTGTTCGGCAACATCCTGCAGCCGGATGAGTGCTGGATGCTCGCGTCGCGGCTGCCCACAGTTCGCCTGCGGATGAACCGCGCCAGCAAGAACGCGCAACGCATCGCCGAGCGGCTGGCGTCGCACCCGAAGGTCCGCAAGATCCACTATCCCTCGCTGTTTGACGATGCCAACCAAATCCGCATTCGCCTGGAGCAGTGCGATTTCCCCGGCGCAATGTTTTCGCTGGAGCTCGATGGCGGCAAGCCCGCCGCGTTCGAGTTTCTGCGGAGGCTCCGCCTCGCCTATAACGCCGTGTCGCTGGGGGGTGTAGAGACTCTGGTGTGCCATCCCAAGACAACTACTCACTCCGGATTCACCGAAGCGCAATCCGCCACGGCGGGCGTGACCGACGGCCTGGTGCGAGTCTCGGTGGGGATCGAGGACTGGCGGGATTTGTTAGCGGACTTCGAGCAGGCGCTGGCCTGAATCTGTCCGGAGCGCACAGCGCGCGGTTGGCTCCTCAGTTGAAATTACGGCTCCCGCCGCGTTGCGTTGTGCGCGATTACAGAAAATAGAAACGGCGGCCCGATCAGGAGGCGATGGGCCGCCGTGGATCCATCCCGGAAACTCCCCGCGAGCGGGGGGTGACTGCGTCCGGGCGATCCGAGCTTATTACTGGTTCTCGATGCGCAGTTCGTTTTTCACCGAAAAGGCTCCATGCACTCCGTTTGCTCGCATGTATGCCATCTCTTTGTCCATGGTGTTGGCAACCACACCCGTCAAGGTCACGTTTCCGTTCTTCACGATAATGTGGATCGCCGGATGCGTTCCTAACCGATAGCGGCTCAACGGCCCAAATCCATAAATGGCGCGGTATGCGCTAAAGCGAATCTGGTCATCGAAGTTCGACAGCGGCAGAACTTCAATCTGATCATCCACTTGCTTGACGCCCTCGATATTCTTTATGGCGCTTTCCGTCTGCAGCTTCAGCACGGGCTGCCACACCTCCCCAAGCAATGTGACTTTATCGCCGTCCACGCGGAACGAAATATCATCGAATACGCCGTAGTAGGGAAGCATGTTGAGCTCGTGGCGGACTTTTTCCTCGAGCGAGCCAACCTTTTCGACCTTCGGTCCGGAAGCGTATGCAAATGAAGCGGCGGACAGAGCCGCTACTGCCAGAAAACTGCCCAGTTTTCCAACTCTCATGATTCGTCTCCTCACACCCCATTGGACGCAGGGAGTGGCCCTTGGGTTGCAACCTGGGCTGCTAGAGCAGTAACCGGGATAGAGAGGGACTTATCCCCGCGCGCGTGTGGCGGCAACCGCCTGAGGTGGAGCAGCCGCCGGCGGAGGCGCGGGGACTAGTTCGGGGCGCACCAAGCCCAGGAACTTGCGCAACTCCATATCGACTTTCTTGTACACGTCCGAGTTCTCGCGCAGGAACTGCTTGGCGTTTTCGCGGCCCTGTCCGATGCGCTCGCCCTTGTAGCTGTACCAGGCGCCGCTTTTCTCGATCAGGTTATGCTGCACACCCAGGTCGACCAGATCGCCTTCCTTGGAGATGCCTTCGCCGTAGATAATGTCGAACTCGGCTTCGCGGAAGGGTGGAGCCATTTTGTTCTTGACGATCTTGATCTTGGTGCGGTTGCCGGTAACCGTTTCGCCGTCCTTGATGGCGGCGATCCGGCGGATATCGGCACGGACGCTCGAGTAGAACTTGAGCGCGCGGCCGCCGGTGGTGGTTTCCGGGTTGCCGAACATCACGCCGATCTTCTCGCGAATCTGGTTGATGAAGATCAGGCAAGTATTGGATTTCGAAACGATGCCGGTGAGCTTGCGCATGGCCTGCGACATCAGGCGCGCGTGCACGCCCATGAAGCTATCGCCCATCTCGCCGTCGAGTTCGGCCTTAGGCACCAGGGCCGCCACCGAGTCGACCACCAGGACATCGATCGACCCGGAGGTGATCAGCGCGTTGGTGATCTCCAGCGCCTGCTCCCCGTAATCGGGTTGCGAAACCAGCAGGTTGTCGACATCCACGCCGAGCTTGCGGGCGTAGACCGGATCGAGCGCGTGCTCGACATCGATGTAAGCTGCCATACCGCCAGCCTTCTGCGCTTCCGCGACCACTTGCAGCGCAAGGGTCGTTTTCCCGGAAGATTCCGGGCCGAAGATTTCGGAAATGCGCCCGCGCGGGAATCCACCGATGCCGAGCGCGGAATCCACTGAAATCGACCCCGTGGAAATGGTGGGGACGGCCTGCACCGCTTGCGCGCCCAAGCGAATCACGGAGCCTTTGCCGAACTGCTTTTCGATCTGGCCCAGCGTCGCACCCAGGGCTCGCGCGCGTTCTTTTTCGTCCATTGAGGGTTCCTCTCGATCTCGGGGGAAACCTAATTATAGCGCGCGGGCTAAAACAATTCACTCAGCTATTGTTGCGCCGCGGAATCCTGAGAAGGCGGCTGTACGAAGCTGATCTGCTGATCGAGCTGGCCCAGAGTCTTTTCCACCTGCGCTTTGTCGGCAGCGTTCGGCGCGGCCTTCAAGTACGCGCGCAGGCTCGCAGCCGCCCCGGTCCAATTCTGTTTCTGGACCAGAATCGCGCCCAGCAGGTAGTGCGTCTTCGGATTCGCCTGTTTCCGATCCGCCTCCACGGCCTGGTGCGCGCTCTTTTCAGCGGCGTCGTATTCCTTCAATTCAAGATGCCCCAGGGCGTTGAAATAATAGGCGACCGGGAATTCGTAGGGATCCAAGTGCAGCAGCTGATCGGTTTTGTCGACAAGATCCTTCCAGTTCTGTTCACGCAGCGCCAGTTGGTAGAGCTGCTGGTAGGGATACACATACTTGGAGTCCGCCGCCAACGCGCGAGCGTAGGCCTCGCGCGCCTCCGGATAATGCTCTGTCTTTTCCAGCGCCTTTCCGAGTTCATACCAGGCCTCGGCGTACTTCGGGTAGACTTGCACGGCCTTTCGGAATTCCTGCTCGGCCTGATCCGGCTTGTTCTTCTTAACCGCGTTGAGTCCTTTTTCGAAAGCCTTCCGTGCGTCCTTGGGAGCCTGGCCGGAAGTGGCGCTGGCAGTCAAGCCCTGAATCCCGGCAATCGGGTAGAGCATAATAACGCCCACGTCCGGGTTATCCATCATGCGGCGTCCGGCGAGAGAGATCGTCTCGGAACGATATCCTGGCAGGCGCGCGCGAAGCTCGCAGTCCCAATAAGCGGAGTCCTGATTCATGCTGCTCATCCCTGGGGCCGCACCGCTATTGTTGCTGGACATGGCCGAGCTCAACGCATCCCCTTGGCCGCGCTGGTCGAAAATACTCGTACTGGCGTCGGCGAAGACCCCAGTGTTCTGCCCGAGATTAAAGCTGAATCTGCCCTTGGAATCGGTATATCCCTCGGCTCGAACGGAGTTGGCCGAGCAGAGTCGCTCGATCGTCACGGATTCGGGCGGCTCGCCTCCGTCGTACATCATGACCCTTCCGCTGATCCAAATCGGACGGGGGGGCTGAGGTGTGGCGGTCTGCGACGGGGTGTCAGATCGAGGCGTGGAGGTAGGCGTCGGAGTAGGCGTCCCCTTGCCGGGAGCAGTGGGAGTAGCGCCTCCGCCGCCGGTTTGGCCTCCCTTCTGGGCCATTCCAGGCAAGACGAGGCATCCCATGGCGGCCACCATCATCGCCGGTCCGAAAAAACGCGCCTGCCAAATTCGCATAACGGCGCCTCCCTGCTCTGGCAAGAATTATACGCCCTATTTGAGAGACTGGGTTCGGAGGCTTGCGGAACTAAAATACAAAGGCCGGACCGCTCTGCAGCGATCCGGCCTTTGATCAGGTTCTCAGCGCACCTGACAGCTTGTTTTCAGAACTAGATGAATCAGAAAAGGCTATGCCACCTGCTGGGCCCGATAGCGGGACAACATGGCGTTCATCTCATCCTTTAAACGCAGCTTCTGCTTCTTCAGGCGAATCTCCTCGGCCTCGTCGTCCAAGGTCAAGTGCGCCTTGGCTTCGAGCGTTTCCAGTTGCTTATGGAACCGGGCATGCTCTTCGGCCAAGGTACGAAATTGCTGATCGGTCGCCATCAGATGCGCTTTCAGCTCTTCGTTATGTTGCTCCATCAGTGACACCTCTCCTTTGTGAATGTGGAAGCGCCGCCGTTCAGGGCGCGTGAGGGCCACGCCGAACCGATTGGAAATGTATTGTTGGGCTCGGTGGGTCTTGCGAACACGGCTGTCATTCGATCACTCACAGCCGGCATCCGACTCCGACTGTTGCACCATGACGATATCATGAATGGAATCTCATGACAATAGCGTCGTCGGGGGGGTCGTAATAGTAGTCCTGGCGGCGCCCAGCGCGGTGAAATCCAGCGGATTCGTACAGCCGGATCGCGGCGGCATTTGACGCCCGCACCTCCAGAAACCAATTGCCTTTGGCGCGCGCCAACGCGTCGCCAAGGAGCCCGCGGGCGATGCCGGTATGCCGTTCGGCGGGATCCACGGCCAGGTTCAGGATTTCGCGTTCGCCGGGCGCGACCTCGCGCGTGACCAGGAATCCGGCTACGCAGCTATTTACGTCCGCTACGAGGCAGTCGTGCTTCAAGTAGTCGGGCGGACTCCACTGGGCGGCTTCCGGCGAGGCAGCCTGGATGGCGGCGATCGCGGCCAGATCCGCAAAGCGCGCGATGCGAATCGTCACTTGGCGCGGAGTGCCCATCGCAGAATGGCTACCCCCAGCAGCGGCATCGTCGACAGCGCCACGCACACCGGCGCGAAGCCTACTCGGTCTACCACGCCGCCGATCCAGGGGGACAGCAACGCGGTCATCAATCCGAACGAACACGTTAGAGCCGCCACGCCCAAGCCGGCATGGGCCGGTCCAAAAAGGTCGATGGGCAGTGCGTACACATTGGTGCTGATGGCCAGGGTCCAGAAGAAACTCAAACTGATGGCGGCGGCGGCCAACGCCGGTTGCGGCATCAGCGGAACCGCGGCAGTGGCGAGCAGGATCACAGCCGAGATCCAGCAAATGCGCATACGCGCGCGAAGCACGTTCATCCCGGAGCGGATCCATCGATAGGACAAGACACCTCCGAAGAACCCGCCCGCGGTCGCGAACACGGCCGGGATCCAGGCGAATTGCCGGTTAGCCTCGTCCTGGGTCATGTGGCGCTCCTGAACGAAGTACAGTGTGGTCCAGTTGCTCCATAGCGCGTATAGCGTCATGACGAAGGCATTGGCGAGCGCGATTCCCCAGAAACGGCGGTCGCGCAACAGGACTGCTGCGTGCGAACGCGCGGGGATTTTCTCGAATACCCGCGCCTCCGGAACGCGCTTGGACGTGAACAACCACAGCGGGATCCACAGGAATCCGAGCGCTCCACACAAAGCGAACGTGGATCGCCAACCGTAGCGGGGTTGCATCAGCGTCACGAGCAGGGGAGCGGCCACGGATCCCAGTGTGATCCCGACCTGATTGAAGGCTGTGCCGAGCGCCAGTTCACGCGGCTCGAGATAAGTCGCGTTGGCTTTGCCAGTGGCGGGAATGCCGGCGGCCTCGGCCGCGCCGAGGATGGTCCGGCACGCCAGCAATCCGGAGAAACTTCGCGTCCACGCGGTCGCTGTGCCCGCCAGCGACCATAGCGCCACCGAGATCCCCGCACCGCGATTCAGTCCCACGCGGTCGATGAACCACCCGGCCGCCGGAGCCACCGCTGCATAGACGATCGCGAACACCGACACCACCAGTCCATACTGCTGATTGCTCAACTGGAATTCGCCGCGCAAGGTGGGCGCGAGGGCTGCGAGCAGCTGCCGATCCAAGTAATTCAGCGAGGAGGACAGAACGAACACGCCGATCGCGATCCAGCGCAAGGGAATGCGCCCCGGCATTCCCTGCATTAGCGCAGCTCGTAGGTTGTCACGTTCCCAATAGTGCCCAACTGCGTGTCGGGCTTGGCGTCGTGGATCACCATCACCTGCCGGGCAGGCTTCTGCACGCCGCAAGTGAAATCCGCCGGATTCAAGCCTTCGGTGCCGCGAATCAGCACTTTCACCGTGCTCTTCGCGTTCTGGATCGTCAGACGACGTGGCCCATTGAGGCATTCCACTTGCACCAGCGCGCCGCTGACCGTTTCGCCGCCATAGATCTGCGCAAACGGCACCGGGGTCGCGCCGGATTTGAGGCCGCCCTGCTCGCGGTTGGCCTTGGCCTCCGCCGCGCGAACCTCGGCGGCAGCGGCGTCCTTGACGCGCTGAAGATCCTGCGCCCGCTCGTCGGCCGCGCGTTTTTTCTCGGCGATTTCGAAATCGATCCGGCGCTGCTCGGCGTCCAGGCGGATTTGATGGATGCGGGCGCGCTCGGCCGCGCTGGGCGCGGTGCGCTCCGCCGAGATCCAGGATTTCGCCGCATCGGTGGGCTGCTCGGCCTCGGTCTGCGCCTCCGCCAGCGCCTGCCAGTAAGCGGAGTTGTTGGGCTCGAGCGTGGTCGCTACCTTCAGCCGGCTGACCTTGACCAGCCGATTGGTTTCGAGCGCCGCCAGGCGAGCGTGCGGCTCAGCCCAACGCGGGTTGGCCTTCGCGGCTTGCTCGAGAGAAACCGGTGCGCCCGCCGCAAGCAGGCCACGTGGACTCACAGGGGAAAAAGTCTTGCCGGCGGCTTTCAGCTCGGCCAGCCAGTCGTCCACGTCGGATTGCGGAAGTCGTTTCTCGATGAAATCGCGATTGGGGTTCAGAGCTTCGCCGGAGACTGGGGAGGCTTCGAAAACGCCTGCACGGAAATACTCGTCGGCACGGCGGTTCAGTTCCTCCAGTGTCATGTCGAAGCCGTTGTGCGCGGCTATGCTTTCCTCGCTACCCTGCTGGAGATTACCCAGGTAGACGCGGAAGCGCCCGGCATACTCCGGATTCGTCGCCAAGAGCTGGATCCTTGCCCATTCCCGCTCGCGGTCCGCTGGTAAGGACGGGGGTCGCGCGCCCAGCTTGACGCGCGTGGCATTCACCTCGATGGTCGAAAAAAGATCTTCCAAGGCGGTGACGGTGACGCCCGAGAGCAGGCCGGCGTTATCGGCGATCAGGCGATGCACGATGTCTCTGCGCCAATCGAGAGGTTGCGGCGTGTCGGCCGTCCACGCGCTGAGATCGGACGATCCGCCCGGCACGAAGGGCTGCGGCAGCGCGTGCGGAGCGTATTCCTTCTGATTCGGGAACAGCACCAAAACGATAGGCCAGACGGTCGTCAGGTCGGTTTTGCCCAACATGCCTGCAAGAACGTGGCGGGTCTGCTCCATTTGCGTCAAGCGTTCGCGCGCGGGGCGGTCGCCGGCGTTGCTGATCACGCGGAACGGACCCATGCGGTACTCGGTCCAGTCCGCGGCAGAAGCAGCGGATGCCAGCAGCGCGATGATGAACGTCGTCCGGAGCACCACCTTGATTTTATGGCAACCGGCTCCTTTGTTATACTGGCAGCCGTTCAGGAGGCTTCACATATGTCACGACGCGTGGTCACGTTCTCGATTCTCAATTGCGCCCTGGTTCTGGGTATGGTCCTTACCGCCGCTTTTACTGTAAGCGGCCAGCAACCTGCCAAAGGCCCGGAAGGAGCTCCGAAAGAGGGCAAGGGCAAAGGCAAGGGCCCGGCGCGCCCGCCGCTGTTTTTCCGCGAAGAATGGAAGCAGACACCCGCGGGTGGCGAACATCCGGTAGTCCCGGCGGAATCCGTTGCCAATCCAGATCTGACTCTAAGCCTGCTCGGGCCGACGGGAAAAGAGATGCTGATGACCGGCGCGGCAAGCGATGAGACTAATCCCATCCATCTCTGGACAGGCATGTGCACCTCGCCGTGCGCGTTCACGCTGAAACACAAGACCAGCTATGCGGATCTGACCGGTCTTGCCCGCATCCGGCTGGTGTCGAAGATGTCCGGCCTCCACCAGGTTCACCCGTTGATCAAGACGGCGGACGGCATTTGGCTGGTGGGCGATCGCGCCGACGGATCCTTGTCCGACTGGATCGAGAGCGAGTTCGCGGTCAGCGACGTCCGCTGGCTGCGGGTCGATCCAACCCGGATGGTGACCACGGGCAACTGGGTGAAAGATCCCGACCTGAGCAAGGTTGACGAAATCGGCTTCGTCGATCTGATGCCCAGCAGCGGCCACGGTCCCGGTGGATGGGCTGACGTCGGCAAGATCGAAGTGTACGCGAAATCCGTGGCGCGCTAACCTTTAACCGCGCACAACGCTGAAAAACGCGGTACGCTGACGCCTGGTCAAAACTTCGTCGTGATCTGCAAATACGGGTAGCTGTACGCGCCCCCCGGCGCCGCGCGGTGGAGAAACGTGCCCGGGAAGATGTGCGCGAACCCCGCTGCTAACTGCGTGACGCGTGTAATCGAATACGCCGCGGCGAGATCCAACTCCTGCCCCACCCAGCGGCCCGCGGAGCCGTCCGGCACTCGCGCGACCACGACGTTGCCTTGCGAGTTGTAGAGCGCGTCACGCGCATCCGCCAGCCAGAAGGCGTTGTAGCTGGGGGTGAGAGTCCACTTGGGGTGCGGCTTTATCTCCACCGTGCCGCGCACATGGTGAATGTTTCTCCAGCCCACTTGATCGGAAAGACCGTGGCGATCGTGCGCGGTGGGATACAGCAGTTGGAACGTGTTCCCCCGGCCGTCGTGCGGATTGCCATCGCCGGTCGCGTAGTTGTATTCGGCCACTAGCCGGATTGCGCCCGGTAGTTTGGGGAACGAATACGCCAGCAGCCAATGTCCCGCCCAGGCGTCCACCTGGTCCGCCGCCGCGCTGCCGCTCTCGAGCACGATGCTGGTGTTGTAATCTAGTGCGCGGACCTTCCCCAGCCAGCGCGCGCCGCTTACTTTCATATCGAGGTGCCCCAGCGGCCCGAGCTCGGATTTGATATTCGGCTGCAGCCGCCACATAAAATACGGCTCCAAGGTCGAGTTCGGAATCCAATCGGCGATGGAGGCGTACAGGCCGTGAAGATTGTTCCCGGCATCAGCGCTGCCCACCTGGCCGTCGTGCAAGACCACCACGCTGGCGGCAAACGCGGTCAGGCGCAGCTTCCGGTAATGCACCATTAGCCGCGCGGCGTCGAAGGATCGTCCCACATTCTGCCACTGGCTGACGCCCACCAAACGCTCCCCACCCAAGCTGATTTCCTGCCGCCCGACCCGCAGCGCTACGGGATTCTTGTCCGGATCGCCCAGTTCCGCGTAGGCTTGACGGAGATCCCAGGTGTCCTGGTGTGGCGGGCCGTGCGGTGTCTGGTTGTCTCCCCACGCCCGGGCGTCCTGCGTCTGGGCGACGATCTTCCACCAGCTCTCGGGCCGCAACGTCGTCGAGAGGCGAAAACGGTTCAGCACATAGAGATCGTCATTTCCCGGCCGGAATCCGCCGCCTGAGAAGCCTTCCAGGCGCACGCGTTCATCGCCGGAGAAGCTGACCCAGTGCGGCAGATCCCGGTTTAACTGATCGGTTGGCAATGAGCTCTGTTGCGCATCAAGGGGCAACCACCAGAGCAGAACGATCGCAGTCAGGCGCAAAAGGTCATGATAGCGCGGAGAGTTTTGCGACCGTTCGGAAACTATTGTTTCGGTGCGTGAACCTCTGATTCCTCCGCTGATCGCGTTTGCCGCGGGGATCTTGCTGGACCAAGCGGCTCCGTTCTCGGCTCGCGAAGCGGTTTTGGCCGCGGCGGCCTTCGCGATCCTGGCGATCCTGCCCGCCGCGCCTTGGATCAAAAAAAACGGCGGTCCTGCTAGCCGTGCTTCTCGCGGGAGTATTTGCCAGCGCCTGGCACCGGCCCGGTCCGGCGCCTGAAGTCGACGCGACCTCCCGTGAAATCGTGATCGTTTCGGGCTGCGTGGTGGATCCCACCGTGTCTGCCGAAGACCGCGCGCAGTTCACGCTGGAGCTGGAACCCGGAGCTCGCGCACAGGTGCTGATCCCATCAGACGAAGGTGACCCGCCGCCGCAACGTTTGTCCTACGGGCAACGCGTAGAGATCGAAGCGCGCCTGCGCCGTCCGCACAACTTCAATAATCCCGGCTCGTTCGACTACGCGGCATATCTGGCCCGCCGCAACATTTTCTGGACGGCTACGATGCCTCGCAATGCACCCGCGACCGTTCTGCCAGGGCGTTGCGGCTCGCGATTCATGGCCGGTATCTTCGGGTTGCGCACGGCTGCGCTCGATCGGATCGAACACATCTACTCCAACAGCGGCTACGCAGAAGGCATGATGGACGCCGTCCTGATCGGCGAGACTGCCCGGCTCGAGCGTGTCTGGACCGACGATTTTCGCCGGACCGGGACCTTCCATGCGCTGGTGATTTCCGGCGTCCATGTGACCGTCCTCGCGGCCGTACTTTTGTTTCTGCTGCGCCTGCTTCCGTTCTCCGAATTGAGCGCGCTGGCGGCGACCGCGGCCGCGGCCTGGCTGTACGCGCTGGTCTCCGGTTTCTCCGCTCCAGTAGTTCGGGCGGCCGGCGGGTTCACGCTCTACACGCTGGCGCGAGCCTGCTTTCGCCGGGCGCGCGTGATGAATCTGCTGGCCGCGGTGGCACTGGTGTATCTTGCATGGGACCCTGCGCAGATCCTCGAAGCAAGTTTCCAGTTATCATTCCTGGCTGTAGCTGCCATAGGCTCGCTGGCCGCGCCTCTGCTCGAATCCACCACCGCGCCGTACGCGCGCGGACTGCGTGGCGTCGCGAATCCGGATCTGGATCCGCATCTGGAACCGCGGGTGGCGCAGTTTCGAGTCGAATTGCGTTTGGCCGCGGAAACACTATGGTTGTGGACTGGTCTGCCGCTGCGCTGGGCGGAGGAATCGCTGGCTGCAGCCTCACGCGCGATACTTTTTGCCTTTGAGATGGTGGTGATCTCCGTCACCATCCAGATCGGGCTGGCACTTCCTATGGCCGAGTACTTTCACCGCGTCTCGTTCACCGGCTTAAGCGCGAACTTGCTGATCGTGCCGGCCATGAACGCGGTGGTTCCACTCGGCTTCGCGGCGATTTTCACGGGCTGGCGCTGGACCGGATCGCTGGCCGGCGCCCTTCTGCGTTTCTCCGCTCGCGTGGCCGGGTGGCACGCCAGCCTGGAGCCTGCCTGGCGAGTTCCTGACCCGCCGCTGTGGCTGGTTTTGGCCTTCGCGACGGCCCTGGTCGGGTGCGCCATCCTGATCCGGCGCGGAAGATACAGGTGGCCTGCGATTGCCGCCGTTCTAGGGTTGTTCGTTCTGCTGCTGTGGCAGCCCTGGCTCGACCTTCCACCCACCGGCCAGCTTGAGTTAACGGCCATCGACGTCGGCCAGGGCGACAGTCTGCTGGTAGTACTGCCGCTCGGCGAAACCATACTCGTGGATGGCGGCGGGCGGCTGGTGTACGGCCGCCAGCGAAAATCCAATCTGGAAATCGGTGAAGACGTGGTATCTCCCTATCTCTGGAGCCGCGGCATCCGCCGCATCGATGTGCTGGTCGCCACCCACTCCCATCAGGACCACATCGGCGGTCTGGCTGCCCTCATGTCCAACTTCCGCCCGAAGGAATTCTGGACGGGAGCGAATCCGCCCGCGGAACTGTTGGAGCTGGCCCGTCGCCTGGGTATTCCCTCCTCGGAAAAGCACCCCACCGGCCCCATCGAACTTTCCGGGGCGACCCTTGAGATCCTGGCTCCCTTTGACGACTATCGGGCCGCCAAGCCCGGCAACAACGATTCCCTGGTGCTGAAGATCGGCTACGGATCGCGGTCCTTTCTTCTGACCGGCGACATGGAGCGCGGCATCGAGGCGAAGCTCTTAGCCACGGGCGTCGACCTGCACGCCGATGTCCTCAAGGTGGGTCACCACGGTTCCCGAACCTCCACTTCCGAGCCTTTCCTGGAGGCTGTTTCGCCCTCGGTCGCGCTGATCTCGGCGGGATACGAAAACGGGTTCGGCCACCCCCATCCGGACGTCCTGGGGCGGTTGTCAGCGCGGCACGCGGCGATTCTCAGGACCGACCTGGACGGGCTGGTGACCGCCCACACCGACGGGCATACCCTTTGGTTTGATCTCCAGACGTGGCAAGACGATCCGCGAACCGTCCCTCTTCGGTCGCAACTGATACAATAGCCGCTAAGGGTGTGTTTTTCGCGCTCATAAAGGCATTCGTTAGTGCGTCTACCTAACTTTTTACTCGCATTCGCGCTCTTTCGTAACTCGCGCAAAACGGAGCGTGGCGCGAATCGCCGCTGGTCCCGTTTGGTGGCCCACGCCGCGCCCTTTGCGCTTCTGGCGGTCGCGCTCCATGCCGCGGACAATTCTCCAAACTACGCGAATAAAGACAACCTGAACAATGTCATCAACCGCTATATCGCCGCTCAACAAGCCCAGCAGGATGCCCTCCGGGGGGCCCGCATGGAAGTCGACATTGACGCCCAACTGCCCAGTTTGGAAAAGAAGGGTAAACTCAGAGTCCTGCGGATGATTTCCAAGTTCGGCAAGATCTCGTTCGCTCCATTCGGCCAGTTCATCGGCGATCCCATTGTGAAGAACCAGTTCATCACGAAGTACCTGGAGCTTGAGCAGAAGGAGCCCGAGAAGGGCTCCATCGCCATCACGCCGGCCAACTATAAGTTCCAGATCAACGCGATCATCACCCAGGAGGAGAAGCAGATCTACATCTTCAAGCTCACTCCCAAGCGCAAGGCGATCGGGCTGTTCAAGGGCGAACTGTGGCTGGACGGCGCCACCGGCATGCCCCTCAAGGAAACCGGCCAGCTGGTCAAGACCGGGTCCGCGTGGCTCAAGAGGGTCCGTTTCGTGCGCGACTATGAAATGCGCGACGGCATATCGGTTTTGAAGCATCTGGAGAGCACCGTGGATGTGCGCGTTTTCGGAAAAGCCGAGTTGAGCGCCAATTACAGTAACCCGACCTGGCAAGAGGACGAACAGGCCGCCACCGGCCCCAGCGTCCCATAACCTAAGGAGATTCGCTTCCACCCATGAGAACACTCTTTTTGAATCCGCCTTCGTTTGAAGGCTTCGACGGCGGGGCCGGATCGCGGTGGCCCTCCACCCGCGAAATCGAATCGTATTGGTATCCGGTGTGGTTATGCTATCCAGCCGGCATGCTCGAGGACAGCAAAGTGGTGGACGCGCCGCCTCACGGCGTCTCCATTGAGCAGACCGTGGGCATGGCCAAGGACTTCGAGCTGCTGGTGCTGTACACCTCCTCGCCCGGCTTCCACGTGGACGTGAAGATCGCCGAGATGATGAAGGATGCGAACTCGAAGTTGCAGGTCGCCTTCGTGGGGCCACCGGTGACGATCGAGCCGGAGAAGGCTCTGAATTCGACCAAAGCGATCGATTTCGTGGTGCGGCGCGAGTTCGACCATCAGATCGCCGGCTATGCAAAGGGAACGCCGCTTTCCGAGCTGCCCGGCGTGAGCTACCGGAAAAACGGCGAGATTGTCCACACTCCGGAAGGCCCGGTCATCGAGAATCTGGACGAGCTGCCCTGGGTTTCGAAAGTCTACAAGCGCGACCTGGACTTCAAACGCTACAACGTTCCTTTCTTGCTGAATCCCTATATTTCCTTCTACACCACGCGCGGGTGCCCGGCGATGTGCACCTTCTGCCTGTGGCCGCAGACGCACTCCGGCCATCGCTGGCGCCTGCGCTCCAGCCAGGACGTCGCGAACGAGTGCCGCTACGTGCTTGAAAATTTCCCCGGTCTGAAGGAAATCTTTTTCGACGACGACACTTTCAACTACAAGAAGCAGCGCACCCTGGAGTTGTGCGCGGAGCTGAAGAAGCTGAACTTCACCTGGAGCTGTACCTCGCGGGTCACCACCGACTACGAAACTCTGAAGGCCATGAAGGATGCCGGCTGCCGGCTGCTGATCGTCGGGTACGAATCCGGAGACGAGCAGATTCTCAGGAATATCAAGAAGGGCGCGACTATCGAAGGAGCCCGCCGGTTCACTAAGGACGCTCACAACCTGGGCCTGACGGTACACGGCGATTTCATCGTCGGCCTGCCGGGCGAAACCCGCGAAACCATACGCCACACCATCGATTTCGCCAAGCAGTTGGACGTGGAGACCATTCAAGTTTCGATCGCCCACGCTTATCCCGGTACGGAGTTCTACGACTACGCCAAAGAGAATGGCCTGGTGCAGCTCAAGATGTCCGACGACGAAGGCCACCAGCTCCCCAACGTGGTGTATCCCGGCATCCTGGCCAAGGGCGAGATGGTGGAATGGGTGGAGCGGTTCTACGGCGAATACTACTTCCGCCCCAAGGCTGCCTGGCGCATTGTCCGCAAGGGGATTTTCGACGGACATGAGCGCAAGCGGATCTACAAAGAGGCCAAGGATTACTTGAGCCTCCGCGCCAAGCGCAAGAAATATGTCGCCGATGAGAAAGCCAGCGTCCTGAGTCAGGCAGACGAGCGGGCTTAGCGCACCGGCAACGCTCCGGATGAATCCCCGACTGCGATGGAAGACGAAGGCCTTCGCCGCTATCGTCATCCTCAGTAATGCTTTTGGAAACCTGTCTCTCACGTGGGGCCTGCGATACGGCGCTGGAGAACTCACGGCGTCGCCGCTGTCGTTTCTTCGCGCCATCGTCAGCCCGTGGGTGAGTGTGGGGATCTGTCTGCTCATCGTGTGGCTGGTGAGCAGAATGTTCTTGCTGAGCTGGGCCGACCTGAGCTATGTGCTTCCGGTAACGGCGTTCGGCTATGTGCTCAATGCGCTGCTTGGCCGTCTCTTTCTGGGCGAACAGGTCACTCCGGCTCGCTGGGCGGGCACGCTTCTGATTATGGCTGGGGTCATCCTAGTGGGCCTCGGAAATCCTCATACCGGAGATTCGACGTGAAAGCCTGGCTGCTGCTTGGCGTTATCATAGCCTCCACCGTGACGGCTGATCTGCTGCAAAGCCACGAGATGAAGCGCCACGGGGAAATCCACGATTTCGGACCTAGCGGCCTGCGCCGTGTACTGGGGACGCTGGCCCGCAAGAAAAATGTGATCCTGGCCGTGACGTTCATGGCTGTGTCCTTCTTCGCGTTTATGGCGCTGGTGCAGGTGGCGGACCTGAGCTTCGCCGTCCCTGCTTCGGCAGGCAGCCTGGTGATCGAAACCGTTTTGGCTCGGCTTCTGCTCAAAGAGCGAGTGGACTCACGCCGATGGATCGGGGCGGCGCTAGTCGCCGGCGGCGTATGGTTGCTCGCGCTGTGATCCAAGAGGTCCTGTGATTGTCGAAATCCTTGCCGCGGCTTCCGGCGGCTATCAGCTTCTCGCCGCTATCGCATGTCTTACGTTCAGGGGCCAGACGCGAGGGGCCAGGGGCCAGGCACCTCCGCCGGCGAGCATCTTGAAGCCGGTGCATGGTGTCGATTCGGCGTTGCGCGACGCCATTCGATCGCACACCATGCTGCAAGGTGAGTATGAGCTGCTGTGCGGCGTGCGACCGGGTGACCCCGCGGCTAAACTGATCGCCGAGTTCCCGACGGTGAAGATGGTGGAGTGCACGACTATTACTCCCAACGGCAAGGTGGGCTCGTTGATCGATCTAGCCCGCGCAGCACGGTATCCGATCCTGGTGGTCAACGACGCCGATATTCGCGTGGAGCCAGATTACCTAACCCGCGTGACGGAACCCCTCTCCGATCCGAGCGTCGGGCTGGTCACGTGCATGTTTCGTCCTGAGGGAGACACTCTGGCATCCCGATTCGAGGCACTCGGTGTCGCCACGGATCTGGTGCCGTCCATGATCGTCGCGCGCGCTTTGGGCGTGAAGGATTTCGCCTCCGGCGCCACCATGGCGTTCCGCCGAACAGAGCTGGATCGCATCGGAGGCTTCGAGGCGATCGCCGACTATCTGGCGGACGATTACCAGCTCGGCCACCGCATCCACGGCCTCGGTCTCAAATGCGTGTTGAGCGACGCCATCGTAGCGACTCACTTAGGCGGCGGTTGGCGCGATGTGTGGCGGCATCAAGTGCGCTGGGCCCGCACGGTTCGCGTCTCCAAGTTCTGGGGATACGTCGGCCTCCCGCTGGCCTTCGCTACTGTGTGGGCGCTGGCGTTGGCCGCGGCCGGTCACTGGGTCTGGGCGTGGGCGCTGCTGGGTGTCCGCATGGCGATGGCGACCGCGGCCGGCTGGTACGTGCTGCGCAGCCCGGACGTGCTGCGGATGTGGGTACTGATCCCGTTCCGCGACCTGTTGACGGCGTTGGCATGGGCGGCCGGCCTTTTCGGTAAGTCAGTCGTGTGGCGGGGCCAGCGCCTGAAACTCGACGGCGAAGGTCGAATCCGGCCGGACGCCGTTAAGTAACGTATTTACTGCTTCGTCAACCCTTCGGTCAGCTCGATGCGAGTGCCGTTGGGGTCGGTGATGAACCCGATCTTGAGGCCAAACTGCTTGGTCATGTCCGTCGGGCCCGAATCGATCTTGACGCCGTCGGCCTGGAGCTTCTTGAAAAATGCATCCAGGTCCTTCACCTCAAATCCGATGTGATCAAGGAAGCGGCCCGCCGTAGCGGCCGGAGGAGTCGGCGTAGAGCCGTCCTTGTTCTTGCCGCCTCTGCCTCCCACCCCTAGGAAATCGACGGTCCCCGGAGGGATTCCGACTCCCTTCAACCCCGGACGTCGCTGGGCTTCCACTCCGCCGAATGTCTTCATGTACCATTCACGCGTGGCGTTCTGATCCGGCGCCATGAGATGGAAATGGCTGAAGGCGGTTTCGGTGGGCAGGGCAGTATCTTCTTGAATCTCGATGATCACGTCGTTCGGAAACGTCACGAACGCCTGCACATTCGGAGTAAGTTCCTGCACATTCATACCCGCAGCCACGGCTTTCGCTTTGGTCGCGGCGTAACTCTTCACCGAAAAGCCCATGTGGTCCGCGACGGAACCTTTGGATCCGCCGCTGGGTCCGGCGCCTTTCGCCTGGGTCATGATAAAGAAAATGCCAGGTTCTTTCACCATAGTGAGAGGTCCGGCATTCACCGGCGTGCCGCCCAGGACGCTCACGATCGCCTTTTGATAGGCGGCGGGATCCGAAGTCACGATGTGAATATGTCCCGCGGAGATTCCCGCCGGGTTCGGCGGAGCAGTTTGAGCAAAGAAAGCGGCAGCAGCCGCGAGGAGCGACACAGGTAATAGTAGCCAACGCATGGCGGCTATCGTATCACGGATTATTAGGATCTAGAAAACGTACTTGATAGCGAACTGCATGATTCGGGCCGGTCCCGAGCTGAGGATCTGGCCATAGGTGGGACTGGCCAGCGAAGCGACTGGATTCCCATAGTTGATGCGATTGAGAACGTTCTGCGCCTCGCCCCGGATCTCTACGGTTTGGCCTTCCCGGATGCGGAACGCCCTCGATAGACCCGCGTTGAAGGTCAGATTTCCGGGACCGAGGATGTTGGATTGTCCCAGATTTCCATAGGTGCCGGCTGCCGGAGAACCGAAAGCCGCCTTGTTGAGGTAGAAGGCCGAGGTTCCATCGCCGTACACGTTTGCCAATACCTGATTCGGCCGCTGAGTGCCCGCGTTCTTTCCAGTAAACGCGCTGTCCACACCCGTAACCACACTGAAGTAGCTGCCGGTGGACATGCCGACGGTAGCCGAAGCCCTCCAGCCGCTGGCGATCCAGTTTTCCCACTTGTTAGAGAACTTGGGCACCTCACCCACGGCGGTCATGTTGGCAATGTGCCGTTTGTCGTTGGCGGAGGTGCTGCAATTGCCACGATCCAGGGCCCGGCTGTTATCAAACATGTAAACTCCACCACCGCCGTTGCCCCCGTTAGGAACGCTGTTGACCGGATTGCTGAGGCAGTGCGACCAGGTGTAATTCACATTGACCGTGACACCGCGGCTAAAGCGTTTCTGGAGGGACAGCAGCATCCCGTTATAGCTGCCCGTGCCGCCGTCATCCCAGATATCCGTGAATCCGAAATTCTTTCCCCAGGTGGGATTGAGCGTATTAAACAGCCGTCGCGAATTCAGATTGTTCACGGTGGCGCCCGGTCCGAAAATACCGGGATTCAGTTCCCGCGTGCCGAACAGGTGCACCATCTCGTTCCCCAGGTAGCTCACCGACGCCAGCCAGTCCCGGCCAAACTGGCGCTGGATGCTGAAATTCCATTGCTCGACGTAGGTCATGTGCGTGTCGTAGTTGAAGGTATTGAAGGTGCCGTTGATCGCAAAAGGCGCGTTGGCATCGAAGACCACGGGGAAAGGATTGCCGCCCGGATAGTTCTTGTAGGGATCGGCAAGATCAACTCCGGTGAGCGCGGTCCGATTGCCCCAGGGTGGTGCTGTTTCCGTGTTCAGGTTGTATTGCGCCGGAATCGTGTCGAAGAAGATTCCATACGAGGCTCGGATGGACATGCGGCCGTCCCCGTTGGGATCCCACACCACGCCCAAGCGAGGTGCGAACTGTTTCCAATTCCGATTGATACCCGACTTGGAGGGAAAGCCGGCATCGCCCGGGAAGAATAGTCCCGGGGGCGCTTGCTTGAACACCGTGCTCCTGGGAGTGCCGGCTATGAACGAGGCCAAATCAAAGTGATACACCAGGCCGTTGGCGAACTGCATCGGAAAAAACGGTTCCCAGCGGAGGCCGTAGCTGATGGTCAGCCCAGGTCTCACCTTCCAGGTGTCCTGCCCATACAACCCGAAATAATTCGCGCGCACGAACAGCACGTTGGGCGCGGACTGGGCAGTCGAGGCCACGATCCCAGTGAAAAAGTCAGCAATGGGAAGGCCAATTAACAGTGTGCCGTTAATTCTGGCGCCGGTGGCCTGGCCGTTAAAAAGGAAGTTGGGAGTGGCCAGAACGCGGGCGTAGGTGTTGGAATTATAGTGCGATACGTTAACGCCGAATCCCATTTGGTGATCGCCCCGAATCACGGCGAGATCGTCGCCCACCTGCAAGGTGGTGGTTTTGTACGTGGCGTCGGTGGTCAGCACGTTCCCAAAGGAGAATGCGCCGTTGACGGACACGCTGGTGAACTTGGGGAGATAACTGTAGACGTTGATCCCCACGTCGTTGGGACCGAAGAATTCCGGGCTGTTGCGGGCGATACCGGACCGGTCCACTGTGGCACGGAACGAGTTGACCGTACGGGGCGTAATCAGGTACGTGTCGCCGAGGGTAAACGACTGGTCGAAATCGTCAAAACCATTGCCGCCGCCGCCCGTGGTCAGTAAATTATTGCTGAACGTATAAGGTACCGGTTGCTTGTCGTGAGTGCCCAGGTAGCGTGCGAAAACGGAGTGGGTAGCGCTCAACTGATAGTCCATCTTGGCCACTCCGAACTGCTCGTCGTCCACCGTCCTGACGCCGAAGTTGGTCTGGCCGCAAGGACTGGCGCTGGTGGGAAGCAGTTTGGCGATAGCGACTGCCGGCTTCGAGAGTTGGGTTAGGGGAATATGGTTGAGCGGAGCGAAGGGCTGGTTGTTGTTGGCCGGATCCCCCAATGTAACCGCTTTGGGCTGACAAGCTGTCGAAGCGAAGGTCGAAAAGTCCCCGTTGAGCATGTCCGCCGTGGGAACGAAGGTCACCGTGGCGCTGGGGCTTTGGCGGGTATCGGTCTGCTGATATCCGGCGAAGAAGAACAGCTTGTTCTGCCGGATGGGTCCGCCCACGGTGCCGCCCCACTGGTTGCGCTTCAGTGAGTCCCGCGTCGTGGCAAAACGCTGTTTGGCGTTGAATTTGTAATTCCTCACAAACTCGAAGGCATCGCCGTGCCACTGGTTCGAGCCAGACTTGGTAATGGCATTCACCGCGGCGCCGGAGTGCATCCCGTACTGCGCCGGCAAAGCGCTGGTTTCGACCTTGAACTCCTGGAGCGCATCCGGGAAGGGCAGCGGCAAAGTGGAGTTGGTGTACACATCGTTGTGCATGGAGCCGTCCAGCGTGTAGGAGGTGCCCGTAGCCAGCCCGCCCGCGACAGAAAATGCTTGGATACCCGGATAATTGCGTGCTGATAGCTGGGCGCCATCGCTGCCGGCGGTGGCCGCGCCGATGGTCGTGATCAGGTCCTGCACGTTGCGCCCGATCAGCGGAAGATCCAGCACGCGCTTCATATCCACCACGGCGCCGACACCGCTGCTCTGCGTCTCGACCAACGTGGTATTCGCCTCCACCTGGACCTGTTCGCTGACCGCGCCGACCCTCATCGTGACTTCGATGGTGGGATTCGTGGCCACCTGCAGCACGATGCCGGACTGCACGTACTTAGCGAAGCCTGCTTTGCTGACTTCCAATCGATACGGCCCGATGGGCAGACTCGTGATCACGTACGAGCCATCCGGGTCCGTGGTCGCTGTACGGACCAAGCCGGTATCGGTCTGAGTGAGCCTGACTTCGGCTCCGGCGATAACGGCTCCCGACGGATCCTGGACGGTCCCCTTGATCTGGGACGTGGAAACATCCTGCGCCCATACCGCGGCGCAAGTGAAAAGACAAACGGCTGTATAACGAAGAAAAGTCCTCACCCTGCCCCCTTATTCAGCTAAAGCGATTCGAACTGGCGGGAATTATATTTGGAGTGAACTGGGGAGTCAAGCACCCCGGGGCCCTTGCGGTCGGAAGCGGGCTTCAGCGGCTGGTTTCGCTTGCCAGCCGGCTGGCCACCGGCCGATCCTGACCGGCGTACTTGTTCCCGGATTTCTTGTAATAGGGAACTTCCACGCGGGAGGAGAGCTGTTCGAACGTGAAGGAACAGATCCGCATGCCGGGGTAAAGAGCAACTGGCATGACTCCAAGATTGCTCAGTTCCAGCGTGGCCCGGCCGCGCCAGCCTGGGTCGAACAGGCCCGCGGTCCCGTGCACGATGATGCCGATGCGGCCCAGGCTCGACCGGCCTTCGAGCCGCCCCAGAACGTCGTCGTCGAGCTCCAGAGTTTCCTGGGTGATCGCCAGCGCGAACTCGCCGGGCTGCAGGATGAACGGCTCGTTCTCGGGCACGGTGATGGTCCGCATCAGGTCCTGGATAGCGGTCTTCTCCCGCAGATCGATCAGCGCATGGCGGCTGTGCTCGAATACGCTGAACTCCGGGCCCAGGCGGAAATCGACCGAGCAGCTTCCGAACTGTTCGGGCGGAAGTTCGGGCGCGATCTTGATCTTGCCCTCCGCCAGGTAACGACGGATATCGACATCGGAGAGAACCATCTCTTGATCATAGAAGATGCGCCCTTGTGATGACGAGGAAGATGCATGTGCCGCGATGTTCCCGATACACTGGAGTCTCATGGCTACGAAAATAGGAATCAACGGCTTCGGACGCATCGGCCGGAACGTGTTGCGAGCGGCGCTCGACCGTCCGGACGTGGAGATCGTCGCTACCAACGATCTCACCGACACCAAGACCCTTACGCACCTGCTCAAGTACGACTCGATCCTGGGTCCAATCCACGCCGAGGTCAAGGCCGAGGCCGACGCGATCGTGATCAACGGGAAACGCATCCGCGTGTTCGCCATCAAGGATCCGGCGGAGATCGATTGGTCGAGCCTGGGTGTGCAGATTGTGCTGGAATCCACCGGCAGGTTCACCGAAGCGAAGGACGCCGCGAAGCACCTCCGCGGCACAGTCAAGAAAGTCATTATTTCGGCGCCCGCCAAGAATGAGGACATCACCATCGTGTTGGGGGTGAACGAATCGTCTTACGATCCGGCCAAGCACAACGTCATTTCGAACGCGTCCTGCACCACCAATTGTCTGGGGCCCGTGGTCAAGGTGCTGCATGAGAAGTTCGGCATCGAGAAGGGCTCGATGACCACCATCCACAGCTACACCAACGATCAGAACGTCCTGGATTTTCCGCATAAGGATCTGCGCCGGGCACGCGCCGCGGCGATCAACATGATCCCCACCACTACGGGCGCCGCGAAAGCGATCGGGCTGGTGATGCCGGAGCTGAAAGGGAAGCTCGACGGCTACGCCATGCGAGTCCCGACTCCGAATGTCAGCGTGGTGGACCTGGTGGCCGTGACGACGAAAGCGACCACCACCGAAGAGGTCAACGCCGCACTCAAGGCGGCCGCGGAAGGGGCTCTCAAGGGCATTCTCGCGTATACCGAAGATCCCGTGGTTTCGACCGACATGATGCACAATCCCAATAGCTCGATTGTCGATTCCGAGCTGACCAAGGTCCTAGGCGGAAACCTGGTGAAGGTCGTCTCCTGGTATGACAACGAGTGGGGCTATTCGATGCGCTGTGTTGACCTGGTGGCGTATCTCGCGAAGAAGGGGCTATAGCACCAAGGCCGATCAGTAATAGGAGATATCCTCCGTAAACGCCTCCCACAGCGGGTCGATGGTCAGATGGTGGACTATCGTGCGCGCCTGCTATGCGGCCTGCTGTTACTCGGCTCCCCAGCTTGGGCGGATGGCGCTCCAGGCTCTCCACAGCAGGACTTGACTTCCCTCACGCTGGAGCAACTGTTAAACGTTCGCGTGGAGGGAGCGGCACTGCATCCGCAGACTCTGCGGGATGCGCCGGCCAGCGTCACGGTAATCACTGCCGAAGATATCTATAAGTACGGCTATCGAACGCTGGGAGAAGCCATGGCGTCGGTCCGCGGCTTCACCCTCAATGACAACCGCACTTATCAATCGGTAGGCGTTCGAGGCTTCAATTTGCCATGGGACTACGGCAGCCGCATTCTGGTGATGGTCAACGGCCACGACATGGCCGACCATGTCTTTGATTCGATGCTTTGGTTCGGAGACGATTTTCCCGTCGACATGCACCTGGTGAAACAGATCGAGATTGTCCGGGGTCCCTCTTCCGCGCTGTACGGCAGCAACGGAGAATTCGCGACCATCAACATCATCACTAAAACGCCGGAGGAAGCCGGGCCGCCGAGCTTATCCACCGAACTCGGCAGCTTCGGTGAAAAGAAGGCCCAGATGATGGCTACGGTGCCGATCACCAAGCGGGCCAAAATGTTGCTGTCCGGTACAGTGTTCAACAATAGCGGAGAGAGTCCCTTATCCTTTCCGGGCCTGGATACCCCGGAGACCAATCACGGACAGGCCATTCGCATGGATGGCCAGAAGGGTTATCACTTCTTCGCCAACTTGACCTGGCGTAACTGGAACCTCACTGCGGTCCTTTCCAATCGAAACAAGATCCAACCTGTTTCCTGGGGCGATACGATCTTCAACGACCGGGGAACTCATGTGGATGAAACGGCAAACTACGTGGAAGCCGCATACACGCGCGAGTTCGCCAAGGGCACTCTGCGGTGGCGCATCTATTACGACCAGGATCATCTGCGAGGGCGCTTCGAATTCCCGCTCAGTTCCAATGGCACCCTCGGCGTGGGGGTCGAGGACAATCGGTCGGCGTCCGATAGCGACTGGGTCGGGACGCAACTGACGTATCGTTTCGACGTGGCTCACCTAGGCACGTTGACGACCGGCGCCGAAACCCAAATCGACGTGCGAACGTTGCAGAGCTCCCAGGACTTTCCACCTGACCCTAGCGAGCTCGTGAGCATCAATGTCCGAGATAAGATGTACGCTTTGTTTGTTCAGGACGAGCGCAGACTTACCAAGAGCTGGGCGCTCGACCTGGGCTTGCGGCTGGATGGGTCGGCCTACCGCCAAAGTTTCATTTCGCCGCGTGCCGCGTTGATCTACCAGCCCTCGATTAACTGGACCTACAAATTCCTATACGGACGCTCCTTCCGGAACCCGAGCGCTTTCGATCTGTTCTTTGAGGACGGCCTGACGGCCGTGGCCAATCCGAATGCGCGGCCCGAGAAGGTGGATACCGTTGAAGTTGATGTGGAACGCCGAATCGGGAAACGATTGAACCTGGTGACTGCGGCTTACGGATATAAGTTGCACGATTTTCTGGTGAGCGTCTTTACCGAAAGCGGCTTAGGCCAGACACAGAACTCGGGAGTCATTCACGCCAAAGGCTTCGAGATGGAGCTGCAGGCCCGGCCCGCGGCGTGGCTGGACGCCACCGCCAGCTATGCGATTCAGGCAGCGGATACGGACGGGGCGAATCTGCCGAACTCGGCGCAACATTTGGCCAAGCTGCACTTCGCCGTTCCCTTGGGACGCAAGTTCGACATGAGCAGCGGCATGCAGTATCTCAGCTCACGCGACACGCTGGCGGGAGCTTCGGTACGACCGGTTTACCTGGCCGATTTCACCATCACGTCGAAACGGCTGCTGCCCAATTTCGATGTCCGTTCAGGCCTGCGAAACGCCTTCAACTGGAACTACTCCGATCCGATCGCTCTCAACCCGCTGGTCGGCACCATGCAGCAGCCCGGACGCACGTTCTTCGTGGAGTTGATCGTCCACGGTGGCCGGTAGTGCGTTAGTGCATCGCTGCAATCACGGCGTCGGTGAACTCCGCGGTGCCCGCTTTACCCCCGACATCCGGCGTGGTGTGCTTCCCGCCGGCATAAACTTTCTCGACGGCTTGCTGCAGGCGCGCGCCTGCTTCCGGCTCCTTCAAATGGAACAGCATCAGGGCCGACGACAACATCATGGCCGTCGGATTGGCGATTCCTTTGCCTGCGATATCCGGAGCCGAGCCGTGCACGGCCTCGAACACGGCGTCCTTCTCGCCCATGTTGGCGCCCGGGACCATGCCTAGTCCGCCGACCAGCCCCGCCGCCAGATCCGAGACGATGTCGCCATAGAGATTCGGCAACAGCAGAATATCGAACGTCTCCGGCCGCACCACCAGCTGCATGGCCGCGTTATCGACAATCAGCTCCTTATACTCGATGCGAGGATGGCGGGCCGCGACCTCCCGGCAGCAGCGCAGGAACAGTCCATCGGCCAGCTTCATAATATTGGCCTTGTGAATGGCCACGACTTTCTTGCGCCCAGCCTTTTCGGCGTACGCGAAGGCATAGTCCGCGATGCGTATAGACGCGACTCGCGTGATGACCTTCAGGCTGGTCACCACGTCCGTAACGATTTCATGTTCCAGCCCCGAATACAGGTCTTCCGTGTTTTCGCGGAAAATCACCATATCGATCTTTACGTCGTCGAAGCGCGTGCCGAGTCCCGGCATCGAGCGCACCGGCCGGACGTTCGCGAACAGATCCAGTTTCTTGCGCAGGGCCACGTTAACGCTGGTGTAGCCGCCCCCGACCGGCGTCGTCACCGGTCCCTTTAATCCCACGTGGGTCCGCTCCAGGCTTTCGAGCACGTGCGGCGGCAGAGACCGGCCGGTTTTCGCAATCAGGTCCGCGTTTAACTCAGCCACTTCCCAGTCGATGCGGACACCGGTTGAGTCGACAGCGCGGCGCGCCGCTGCGGAGACCTCGGGCCCAATGCCGTCGCCCGGGATGAGCGTAACTTTGTGAGACATCGTCCCATTGTATCGGCAGTACCATCACGAGCCAGGTTTTAAACAGCTTTTAACGTACACGGCCGAAACTCCCGATCAACTTCGTGGTTTGAACATGCAGAAGGCAAGGAGGCCTAGAAAAATGAAACGAGTAATCATCGGCATTCTCACCGGCGCGCTTCTGACCGGCACGCTTTTGATCAGCAGCGCCACGATGTCTTTCGCGGACGATGCGAAAGAAGGCAAGATCAAGCAGCGCAAGGAAAACCAGCAGAAGCGCATCGCCAAGGGCGTGGAAAACGGCTCGCTGACTCCGCGCGAAACGGCGCGCATCGAGCACCAGGAGTCCAGGCTCAACAAGGAAATACGCCACGACCGCAAGGACGGCGGAGGCCTGACCGACAAGGAAAAGGCCAAGATCAATCGCCAGCAGAACAAGGTCAGCAAGGAAATCTACAACCAGAAGCACGACGGACAGACTCAGTAGGTATTCGGAATTTGGGTTCGGAACTCGGGGCGGGGGGCAAGATCCTCCTGCCCTTTCTTTTTTGCGCCGTTCGCCGACGCCCAGCGGCCATTGGCCGAATTCGGCAGGATAAGCCCCGCCGGTCCTGCTAGGATCGCTTACGGGAAGAGTTATCCGGGCATGGATACGGAACGCTGGGAACAGAGAAATCGGGAACGGATGGAGCGGCAACGCGAGCGCATGGAGCGCCGCCAGGCACGCTGGGCGCGGCGGAGCGCGTGTGGCGGACCGAACGCCACCGGCGGCTTGATCATCGGTCTCGGCGTCATCGCAGTGGGAGTTCTTTTCCTGCTGCGGAACGTCGGAGTCTTGTATTTCGACGACATCTGGCAGTTTTGGCCCGTGATTCTCATTCTGATCGGGATCTCGAAGCTGACCAACACGCACAGCGCCTCCAGCGTGACTTCGGGACTCATCATCGGCGGCATCGGAACCGTCTTCCTGTTGCGGAATCTCGGCTACATCTACGGCAACATCTGGGAGTACGTCTGGCCCGGGGTCCTGATCGCGGTGGGCCTTTCCATCCTGGTGAAGCACTTGGAATGGCGCGACCCAAGCTTGAACCCGGGATCTCCTCCGCCGGGACCCGGTAACGCGTTTGCGCCCGGTTTCGGGTTCACTGCTACAACCTCAGGAGCCAATTACTTGCACGCGGAGTGCGTATTCAGCGGCACTCGGCGGAAGATCGAAACCCAGGATTTCTTGGGGGGCAAAGTCACTGCCGTGTTCGGTGGCGCCGAAATCGATCTGCGCAGCGCCGGGACGAAACGGGAGGAAATCTCGATCAAGGCCGAAGCCGTGTTTGGCGGAATCGAGCTTTGGGTGCCGGCCCACTGGCATACGATCGTACGCGGCACGGGCGTGTTTGGGGGTTTCGAGGACAAAACATTTCCAGCGGCTCCGGGCGCCGCTGCTAATGCACCTCGTCTGGTCGTCACCGGTGCGGCAGTGTTTGGCGGCGTCGTTGTGAAAAACTAAGCCGTGAAGAACTAAGCCGTGAAAAACTGACTAGCAAATGCATCCCATCTTCCGGAACACCACCAGCTTGGGCGCATACCTGGCGCTGTGGACCATCCTGGCGGCCTTGCTGGCCGCGCTGATTCGCATTCCGGGCGATTTGATCTGGAGCCAGGCACTGTCGGTGGCGGTGCCACTGTGCTTGTTTTACGCATTCGTCTGTCTCACGCCGTGGTACCTGTGCCGCGCGTTCCCGCTGGGGACGGCAGGCGTGGCGCGGCTGCTGGTCAACCACCTGGGTGCGGCGATTCTCGCTTGTGCGCTGTGGATCGGCCTGGCCAGGCTCCTGGCAGCCGTGATGGATCTGGGCTCGAGGCTGGATTCGGCCATTCCACAATTGGTGGTGATCGGATTATTGCTGTACCTGCTATCGGTGGCGCTGCACTACGCGTTCCTGGCGGTGGAGGCTTCGCGCGAAGCGGCGCTGCAGACACGCGACGCCGAGCTGCGCGCCCTCAAATCCCAGATCAATCCGCACTTCCTGTTCAACTGCCTGAACTCGATCAGCGCTCTGACTAGCACCGATCCGGGCCGCGCACGCGACATGTGCGTGCTGCTCTCGGATTTTCTGCGCAAGACGCTTGGTCTGGGCGAACGCGAAAGCATCTCCTGGCGCGAAGAACTCGAGCTGGCGCGCACCTACTTGGAAGTCGAGCAGGTCCGCTTTGGCGCGCGATTGCAGGTGGAGATGCAGGTGGACGATGCCTGTGCCGAGTGCCAGGTGCCTCCGCTGGTCCTGCAGCCCCTGATCGAGAACGCCATCAAGCACGGTATTGCCACTATGGTGGAAGGAGGTACGGTGCGCCTGGAGGGTCACGTCGAGAACGGCAATCTGGCGGTGCGCGTCGAGAACAGCTTCGATCCCGAGGCGCCCTCGCCTCGCCGTCACGGCCTAGGACTTCGCAACGTCCGCAGCCGCCTGCAGACGCGTTTCGGCGATGCCGCGCATCTCCACCTCGCGGCCGAACACGACCGCTTCAGCGCCGAAATGGTGTTTCCGTGCCACAAGGCAAACTCCTAGATCACCCATTAAACGATCAACCATGAAACTACGCGCCCTTATCGTGGACGACGAAGAGCTGGCTCGCCAGATTCTGCGGGAATATCTGGACAAGGCCGGAGACATCGAGATCGTGGCCGAGTGCGCTAACGGTTTCGAAGCCGTCAAAGCCGCCGGCGAACTTCGCCCTGACTTGCTGTTCCTCGATATCCAGATGCCCAAGCTGGACGGGTTTGAAGTGTTGCAACTGATCGACCCGCCGGTGGCGGTTATTTTCGTGACGGCCTACGATCAGTACGCGCTCAAGGCTTTCGATGCTGCCGCCGTGGATTATCTGCTGAAGCCGTTTTCCACCGAACGGCTCGGGAAAGCTTTGGAGCGCGCACGCGCGTTGTTAAGCGACCCGCAGCCGCGCGCGCTCGAAGCCTCCGACCTGGCCGCCGCGGCTCGACCGCCCGGGCAAACCCTGGAGAGAGTAGTCGTGAAGGACGGCACGAAAGTGCACATCATCCCGATCGCCAAGCTGGACTACGTGGAGGCGCAGGACGACTACATCGCCTTGCATAGCGAAAAGAAGCACTACCTGAAGCAGCAGACTATTTCGAGCATTGAGGCGCAGCTGGATCCGGGACGTTTCGCCCGAGTGCACCGTTCTTATATCGTGAACCTGGAGCGCATTGCGCGCATCGAGCCGTACACCAAGGACAGCCGCGTGGCGGTGTTGCAGGACGGCACGCAACTCGCGGTGAGCCGGTCAGGGTATACCAAGCTGAAGGAACTGCTGGGCGAGAATATCTAAAAAACCTCTTGCCAGATTTGAGCTCCTGTGTTATTTTTAGAAATCCCTTTTATTTGTCACGGAAGGAGGTATGTCTTTGCGCAACGATCATGACGATTTAACGACGCTATTCCTAACAGACGTGAAGCGGGACTGCCTGTATTCCGGCTCTCTCGCCCGCGTCTAAACCATCCATTCATAGGCAAGCCGCCGGATACGTGTGTCTGCATCCGGTGCATCCCAAGGCCGAAGTGCATTTGAACATATGACAACACCAGATATTTGTTTTACTCCGGCGCAGCAACAAGCGGCCAGCCGCCTGATGGAGGCGATTCCCGTGGGCAGCGTGTTCGCTCTGGAAGGCGAAGCCGGGTCGGGAAAAACCCTCATTCTCGAGGAAGTTCATCGTGCCCGCGGCGGAGCTCTGCTCGGCATGCGAGAGTTCATCGCATCCCTTCAGGTACATTCACCCGCGGCGATCGAGGAATCATTTGTGCGGATGGTGGAACAGGCGATGGCCGATAACGAAGTGGTCCTCGTCGACGACCTGCATCGAGTGATGAACACGGTGGAGAGCTGCAATTATCCCCGTGCGGAGCTGCTCGATGCGGCTCTGACGGCGGTTCTGGACCAGGCCACTTCACTGGGCAGGAAACTGGTTTTTGCAGTGGAGGACCGAATCCCATCGCCTATTCAGCAGCGTGCCTACACCTGCAAGATAGACGATTTCACTCCCGCCGACTTCGAATGTGTTTGCCGTGTCCACCTCGGTGAGCACCTGACTGCGCGGTTGAATTTCAGCGAGATTCATCGCTTTGCGCCGAAGCTGAATGGTCACCAGCTGCGTAAGGCCTGCGTGTGGCTCCAACGCGTCTCCGGGCTCAACACTGAGGGCTTCATCGACTACCTGCACTCACAGCACATGGTCAGCAACGTGGACCTGGACGAAGTCCAGGCTGTTGACTGGAACGACCTGAAGGGTGTCGACGAAGTGATTCGGGCGCTGGAAGCCAAGATCGCTCTTCCCTTCGAAAACGACGCGCTGGCGGCAGCGCTGGGGCTGAAGCCCAAGCGCGGAGTACTTCTGGCGGGGCCTCCTGGCACCGGGAAAACGACCATCGGACGAGCATTGGCACATCGGCTGAAGAGCAAGTTCTTCTTGATCGATGGGACCATAGTGGCGGGTTCCGACTTGTTCTATCGCAAAGTATTCGACGTGTTCGAGGAGGCCAAGCGGAACGCGCCTGCCGTGGTTTTCATCGACGATGCCGACGTGATCTTCGAAGATAAAGACGAACGGGGATTCTATCGCTATCTGCTGACGATGCTCGACGGTTTGGAGAGCGCCAGCGCCGAGCGGGTGTGCGTCATGATGACTGCCATGGATATGAACAGCCTGCCACAGGCTATGGTCCGCTCAGGCCGGATCGAGCTGTGGCTTGAAACCAAGCTCCCCGACGAAACGGCACGAGCGGCGATACTGCGGGAGAAGCTCGCGAAATTGCCATCGCCCATAGGCTCAGCTGATGTTGCGACACTCGCCAATGCCAGTCGCGGCATGACGGGAGCCGATCTGAAAGCGGTGGTGGAAGACGCCAAGCTTCTGTACGCGCAGGACGTTGTGCTGAACGCGCCATCGCGGCCGGCGGTGGAGTATTATCTGGAGGCGATCGCGACGGTGCGCTCAAACGGTCGACGGCGAGGAAGACGCACGTCGATACGCCCGGTGGGTACAACGCCGTTCGGTTTTGGGATGGAGGAATTCGACGTCGTCTAATACTTAGCGCACCACTCCCGCCATCGGACTACTCGCCGCCGCGTAGAGTTTCTTCGGCATCCGTCCGGCGAGAAAGGCGTAGCGGCCCGCCTCGACACCTAGCTTCATCGCCGTGGCCATGGACACCGAATCCTCGGCCGCGGCGATGGCGGTATTCATCAGCACCCCGTCATAGCCCAACTCCATCGCGATCGCAGCGTCGGACGCCGTACCCACGCCCGCGTCCACAATCAGCGGGACCTCGTGGATCATCTCGCGCAGGATGCGCAGATTCGTCAGGTTCTGGATCCCCAGGCCGCTGCCGATGGGCGCCGCCAGCGGCATCACCGCGGCCGCCCCCGCGTCGATCAGCCGCCGGGCGTTCACCAGATCGTCGTTGGTGTACGGCAGGACCACGAATCCTTCTTTCACCAGAGCGCGCGTGGCTTCGAGCAGACCGGCGTTGTCGGGGAACAGCGTGTGCTCGTCGCCGATCACTTCGAGCTTCACCCAGTTGGACATGCCCGCCTCGCGTCCCAGGCGCGCTGTGCGAATGGCCTCGTCGGAGCTATAGCACGCAGCCGTGTTGGGCAGCAGAAAGTGCTTCGACGTATCGATGTAGTCGAGCAGGGATTCCTGCGAGCGATCGAGGTTGACGCGCCGCACCGCCACCGTGACCACCTCCGCCCCCGAGGCTTCGTGACAGCGAGCCATCTCCTGAAAGCTGCGATATTTTCCGGTGCCCACAAACAGCCGCGACCGGAACGTGCGGCCGGCGATCGTCAACATTTCCATAGGTCCATTGTAGATCTGGCTGTTTGCGGCTGCCCTAACGAAGAATGGCGGACGCGCCGATTCTTGGAGATAGGGGAGCACGCGCACCACCTCCGATTTCGACAGCCAAAGGTCTAACAGGATGAAACAGAATAACTTAGTGAAGCTCTTGGGGATTGCCCTGGTGGTTGCGATCATCGCTACCGGCGTCTTTTACGGCTTATTCGTGAACAAGCTGAGCAGCAACAGCGGCAGCGGCAAAATGGTGGTGGTGGCCGCTAAGCAGATTCCGGCGGGAACAGTGCTGACCGAACAACACGTCCAGTCGATCCCCTGGCCGGTGGAGCAGGCGCCCAACGGAGCCTTCGACACGGCCCAGCAGGTAACGGGACACACGGTTCTGGAGCCCCTGGCGCAGGGCGAGCCGGTGCTGGCGGCGCGGCTGGCCTCAACCGAAAAGGGCGGTGGATCGGGCGTGCCCGCCGGGATGCGAGCGGTTTCGGTGCATGTGTCCGACTCGAGCGGTGTGCTCACGCAACTGGCCCCCGGACAAAAGGTGGACGTGCAGGTCCTGATCACTCGTAAGACCGGGAATGCCGAGCCTGAGCTCCGCACGATCCTCGAAGGCGTTCGAGTGCTTTCCGTGAGCCCCCAACCGGAGCCGAGTTCGCAGGGATCGAACCTCCCGGCCGTGACGCTGCTGACGAATCCCGCTGACGCCGACGTTCTGGCGCTGGCCGATTCCGGCGCGCGGGTGCGTCTGGCGCTGCGCAATCCTCTGGACGACGCTACGCGCCCGCGGACGGCCCTGACGTTCGACTCGATCCTGCGCGGCAGCGCGGCGGGGAAATCTCAATAGACACGGGGCGCATCGCATGCTGATCCTGTCCATTCTGGCGTTCTTCGCGGCGATTTTCCTGTTGGCGGCCATCACCGTAGCCGTCGCCTGGATGGGATTCGTAAAGCAAACCGGCGAGGCGGAAGCCGCCCAGGATGATAAAGATTCGGCGTTGTTCCGCAATGACCGGCTTAGCAGTTTTAATTTCTGGGACAATCTGCTGGCTCGCTTCGATTTCATCGAGATTCTGAAAGTCCGCATGGCCCAAGCCGACCTCGACTGGTCCGTGGGACGGGTCACCGCATTCATGTTATTGAGCGGAACCATCGCGGGACTGTTTCTGCTAAGGATCCTGCCGCATTGGGGCGCCTTCGCCGGCGCGATGGTGGTTGCCTTTGTGCCGTACGGCTACGTTCTGCGCGCCCGCGAAAAAAGATTCCGCGCGTTTCGCGAAGCCTTCCCGGATGTGCTCGACTCCATGGCGCGCGCGCTGCGCGCGGGCTACGCGCTTCCAGCCGCGGTGGACATGGTGGCCGCGGAAGCGCCCGAACCCATTTCCACGGAGCTCAAGAAGGCGTCGGCCGAAGCCAACCTGGGGATGGGCTGGTCGCGCGCGCTGGAGAACCTGGCGCGACGCGTCCCCGTTCTGGAGGTGAACATTTTCATCTCGGCCGTGATGCTGCACGCGCGCACGGGCGGAAAACTCGGCGAAGTGCTCACGGGCGTGGCCGAGAACATGCGCGAAGCCATCTCCTTGCAAGGCGAGGTCCGGGCTCTGGCCGCGCACGGAAAGCTCACCGGAGCCGTCCTGACGGTGCTCCCCCTCATCATCGCCGTCATGATGACCCTGGTCAGCCCCGATTACATGCTGACGCTCTATAACCATCCCGCGGGCAAGACTTTGATCGCGGGAGCCGTTGCATGCCTGGTCCTGGCGCAGCTGGTGATCCGCAAGATCGTGGATATCAAGATATGAGGCCTGCCCTATGACCTCCGGCGAACTGCTGATCGCATTCTTCCTGTTCACGCTGGCGGCGGTCAGCGCCGCGGGGTACGCGTTCGTGCTGAAGCCTTCGCGGCCGGAGGGCGAGAGCGGGAGCGTCCCCGTCCCTCTGGCGCTTGGTCACCCCGAGCTTCCCGCTGCGCAAGCGGCGGCGATGGACGTGTTTCGGATGATGGGCGAGGCTTTGCCGGCTTGGGCGGCCCGAACTTCTGAATTGCGGCGCGAGCTGGCCGCGGCGGGTTATCGCTGGCCGTCCGCCGTCTCCGTGCTGCTGGGGATCAAATGCGCCAGCGCTCTGATGCTGGCGGCGGCGGGAGCGTGGGCCGCGGTCACCTTCGGCGAACAAGCTTCCAGCGCTTTCCTGCCGGCCGTCTGCGGGTTGGGCTTCGGATATATGTTCCCGGATCGCGTGCTGTCGCGCCTGGCGCGCCGCCGGTCCGCGTTGCTGCGGCGCGGACTGCCCGCGGCCCTCGATTTGATGGTGCTTTCGGTCGAAGCCGGCCAGTCGCTGGACCTTGCGATTCTCGATACCAGCCACGGTCTGCGGATCAGCTATCCGGACTTGGCCGCCGAGTTCACCCAGCTGCATCTGGAACTGAAAGCCAACACTTCCCGCGAGGACGCCCTGCGCAACTTCTCGCGGCGAACGCGCGATTCCGAAATCCAAAAGTTCGCCGCCCTGATGATCGATACGGACCGCTTCGGCACCAGCCTGGGACCGGCCCTGCGGGTGCACGCCCGCTACCTGCGCACGCGGTTCCGCCAGGGGGCGCAGGAAAAGGCCCGCAAGGTTGGCGTGAAGCTGATTTTCCCGGTGTTCTTCCTGATCTTTCCCTCGGTGATTTTGGTGACGCTGGGACCCGCCGCGCTCCTCATTTTCACGCAGATGAAGAGTCTGGTGGGTAATTAAGACGCCCCTCCCATACCATGCGCTGGAATCGCTAGATGCGGATGTTACTCTGAACTCTGCATGCTTCGGAAGCGCTTCGAATGGAAATTCCGCAACAAGACCCTGCAATTGGGCGAGCGGACCCTGCTGGTGGGCGTGCTGAACGTCACGCCCGACTCGTTTTCCGACGGCGGGAAATTCCTCGATCCCGATCGCGCTTTCGCGCACGCCATCGAGCTGGAGGAGGCCGGCGCCGACATCATCGACATCGGGGCGGAATCCACGCGTCCCGGCGCCGTGCGGATTTCCGAAGCTGAAGAGCTGCGCCGCCTGGTCCCGGTCCTGAAGCGGCTGCGTGACAAGCTCACCGTTCCGATATCGGTGGATACCTACAAGGCCGCCATCGCGGAAAAGGCCTTGGAGCTGGGTGCCGACATCATTAACGACCCCAGCGCGCTGACCATCGACCCAGACCTGGCGCGCACCGTGGCGCAGGCCAATGCGGGACTGATCCTGAACCACATGCGCGGGTCGCCCGAGACCTGGACCAAGCTGCCGCCGCTCAAGGACGTGATGCAAACCATCGTGAAGGAGTTGGACGCTTCCATGCATCGCGCGATGCGCGCGGGACTGGACCGGAAGCAGATTGTCATCGACCCCGGCCTGGGCTTCGGAAAGCGCAAAGAGCAAAACGCCGAGATCCTGGCGCAGTTGGAGCTTCTCGCCCGCCTCGAGATGCCGATCATGACGGGTCCGTCGCGCAAGCATTTTCTGGCGCGCGAGTCGCAGGAAGGCACGGAGTTCGCGACCGCTGCCGCCGTAGCCGCGTGCGTGCTCAAGGGCTCGCACCTGGTGCGCGTTCACGATGTGAAGGCCATGAAGCCGGTGGTGGAAGTGGCCGACGAAATTCTGCGCTATCAGGAATAAGTTATTTCTTTTGGCAGTGCGGGCAATAATGTGTCCCGCGCTGCGCCACCAGGATCTTGCGGATAGGCCGGCCGCAATTGGCGCAAGGCTGGCCTTCGCGGCCGTAGACGCGGTGCTCCATCTGGAACCAGCCGCGCTCGCCGCGCGCGTTCACATAGTCTGAAATCGACGATCCGCCCAGCTGGATCGCGTGGGTGAGAATGCCGCGGATGGCCTGGTACAGCTTCTCCGCCCGCGTCTTGCTCAACCGATCGGCCACCGCAAGCGGATGAATCCCCGCGGCGAACAGACTTTCGTCGGCGTAAATGTTACCCAGGCCAGCCAGGAACGCTTGGTTGAGCAGCAGAGCTTTCATGCGCGTCTTGCGCTTGAGCCGCGCCCGGAATTCTTCGAAACTGATCTCGAGGGGTTCCGGACCCAACCGCGCGACTCGCTGCGGCGTGCCCGGGCTCCACTCGATCCGTCCGAACTGGCGGGGGTCGTGATACAGCAGCCGTCCGTCATCCAGATTGAAAACGCCGTGCGTGTGTTCGCCGGCCTCGCCTTCCATCAGAAGTTTGCCGGTCATGCCGAGGTGCACGGTGAGCGTACCTTGATCCAGCGCGATGACGATGAACTTGCCGCGGCGCTTCACAGACTCGATGCGGCGGCCGGCTAACCTCTGTGTCAATTTGGCCCGGCTTCCGGGAGTCACAAAGCGCGAGGTGAAGCTCGTGCTCACGATCCTGCGCCCAGTCAAGTGAGCAGCAACGGAGCGAACTACGGTTTCTACTTCCGGCAGTTCCGGCATCCTTAAGGAACTTCAATGAGGATGTCGTCGCCCTCAATCTTGACCTGGACCTTATCGAGGATCAATCCGTCGTCCATTTCGTTTGCTCCCGAGCGGCAATCGTACTCCCACGCGTGCCACGGGCACACTAGAGTGGTGCCATGCAGGGCGCCTTGCCCCAGCGGGCCGCCGGCGTGCGGGCAGATCCCGTCCAGCGCATGGATTTCGCCACCTGCGTTGCAAATCGCGTAAGTTCCCTCTCCGACCAAGGCCTCCATGACCGACCCGGGGGGCAGTGCGGCGAGCGAACCGACTTTCACAAAGGGCATAAGCTTAACCACTTCTATTCTTCCACTTCGCCCGGTGGACGCTTGTGTTTGGGCTTCTTGCGGAGCGTCGGGGGCAGGATGGGACGCGAAGGCTTCACCGTGCCCACCCGCTCGCGGGCGATGGCCCGGACGTCTTTTTTCTGATCAAACCCCTTTGCCTTCTGATTAAAACCCTTTCGGACAGAACTGGCTGGCTTGTGCTTCATGGTACACTCAGGTTGCAAGGAGGCCGTATGTTAAGACAAATAGGCCCGATGGAGCTGCTGGTTATCCTCCTGGTCGCCCTCCTCCTGTTCGGCGGCAAGAAGATTCCTGAGCTGGCAAAGGGCTTGGGCGAAGGGATTCGGAACTTCAAGGATTCCTTGAAAGGTCCCGAAGACCAACCGCCCACACCACGCCCCGACGAAAAGAAGCAGGCGTAAGGCTTCCTGGTATGCGCCAGCAGTATGGGCGCGGCCTCAATCGGTTTTATAAACGTTAAGACAACAAACCCCGGCCCGCAGCAGCGGACCGGGGTTTTGCTTTATCTTCTAATTGGCCGCTACTTTTTTTTTGGGACGATCGCGTCCTTCACGGCTTTGGCAACGCGGAACTTTACCACTTTCTTGGCCGGAATCTTGATCGCTTCGCCGGTCGCCGGGTTGCGCCCCATGCGGGCCTTGCGATCCACGCGCACCAGCCGGCCGATGCCCGGCAGCACGCACATACCGCTCTTCTTGGTCTCTTTCACTGCCAGGTCTGCGTAAGCCGTAACCAGCGCTTTCGCTGTCTTGTTGGGTACTTCGGTCGCCGCCGCCAGCTCCTTCATGAACTGCGATTGAGTCAACTTTGCCATGTCTCTCCTTTGTACTTGTCTAAACTTGTCCGATTCTTTCCCGTGTACAAGCGCACGCGGAAGTAGTTTTTCGTGCGGACGCTCATTCGCATCATACGGGATCGTTCGCGCAGTGTAAAGGGAAAACTGCTGAAAAACCCAGGTTTTCCGCGGTTTTTTTGAGCAGCGGCCGCCGTTCCAAAAAACTGAACGCCGCGAAAATTTTCGCGAATGCTTCTGTGCGAGCCGTGTTATGCTTGCCCTTGGGCTAGCAAACAAAAGGCGAATGAGCGACTTACAGCAGCAACTGGCCGATCTTCGCGCGCGCGTCGCGCGCATCAACTCTAAGTATGATGCGAAGTTTTCCACACGCGATGTGTCCCAGATCATCCAGCAAAAGCAAGAAGAAGACTACGAAATTCCCGAGCGTTCTCAGGCCGCTGTTGAAGAGTGGCTGGGCGGTGACGTTGTCGAAACCGCTCACGGACGGCATTTCGAGACAGAAAAGCTTTACGAGCGCCACCGGCGCCACGGCAGCGCCGACATCGGCTCGCTGGCGGAGTTGCCTGAGGATCTGCTGGCAGCGATCTCCGGCGGTTCCGCGCCGCTCGCGCCTCCGGCGGAGTGGGCGTTTCTTGACACCGAAACCACCGGTTTGGCGGGCGGATCAGGCACGTGCGCGTTCCTGGTCGGCATCGGCAGAATTGCACCGGAAGGCTTTCGCGTGCGCCAGTTCTTCATGCGGGATTATTGCGAGGAGGCCAGCCTGCTCGACGCCGTAGCCCGCCATCTCGGTCCGTTCCGCGTTCTCATCACCTATAACGGTCAAAGCTTCGATCAGCCCCTGCTCGAGACACGCTATCGCTTGAACCGTAGCCGCCCGCCGTTCGGGAAGCTGGAGCATCTGGATCTCCTCTATGGCGCCCGGCGCCTGTGGAAGTTGCGTTATGAGTCCTGCCGGCTGGTAGATCTGGAAAGCCAGGTACTCGGTTTCGAGCGGGAGGGCGATGTCCCGGGCGCGCTGATTCCGTATCTCTATTTCGAATATCTACGAACCCATCGGGCCGCCCGTCTGCTGCCTGTATTCCATCACAACTCGACCGATATCCTCACGCTGGCCTGCCTGACGGGAATCGTGCCGCTCGCGTTTAAGGATCCGGAGAATCTGCCGTTCCGCCACGGGTGCGAGATCGCGGGTATCGCCCGATGGCTGCGGCAAGCGGGCGACTTGGAACAGTCCCGGGCGCTCTTCCGGCGGGCGGTCGCCGCCGGTCTCGAGGACGACCTGATGTTCCGCACGCTGTGGGACCTGGCTGCACTCGAGCGCAAGCTAGGCGCCGAGGAGCAAGCCGTCGCGGTCTGGAACGACCTTGCGGCCGCCAGGAATCCTTTCCGCGTCCCGGCGCTCGAGGAACTTGCCAAGCATTACGAACATCGCCAGAAAGATCTCGTGCGAGCGCTCGAGACCACGCGCGCGGCGCTGGATCATCAGGACTCTCCCGCGCTTCGCCGACGCGAACAGCGTCTGAAGCAACGCCTGGAACAACGGCTAGTACGGCACACGAGTGCCCATAGTACTGTCAAGCGCCGCCGATTGCTGTAGGGTGGAAACATGCGCGCTTTATTTCTCTTGTTTCTAGTAGCGGGACTGGCCGCGGCCCAATCCGGCCTTCCCGCGGCCCTCGACCAGATCGCCGTCTCGGAACTCTCCCGCCAGAAGATTCCAGGCGTCGCCGCGGTGGTGGTGAAGGACAACCAGGTGGTTTGGGCCACGGGACTGGGCGTAGCGAGTCTCGAATCCAAAACACCGGTCACACCGGATACGCTGTTCCGGCTGGGATCGGCCCGCGTATACCTGGCGGCGGCGGCCTATGAATTGTCCGCCCAGGGGCGTTTACGCCTGGAGACCCCCGCGGGCGATTACCTGTTCGGCTTAGATGACAGGCAAGCCCGGCTGTCCGCGCAGAATCTACTGAGCCCGCCGTCGGAAGCGGGGGAAGAAGCGGTGGTTGCACGCCTGATCGAGAACATCCGCGCCCGGCCGGCTTCCGCTGTGCTGGAAGAGATGATCTTCACGCCTCTGGGCATGGCGCACACCACCTTCGCTCCCAACCTCGCGATGACCTATCCGCTGGCCATGGGGCACACCGCCGACGGTAAGATCGTCCGGCCCATGGCCGGCGAGGGCCTCTTCAGTTCAGCCAGCGACATGGCTCGTTTCCTGCTCGTGTTTTTGAACGACGGGAAGGTAAGGGACCAGCCGGAGGAGCGAGAAGTACTTCCCCCCACGGTCATTGCGGCTCTTTCGAGCGATAGCGGCTACGGGTTGGAAGCCGATGCCTCGCGGGGGGTGCGCCTGATCCGGCAAACCAGCACAGCTCCCGGTTTCGCGGGCGCGATCCTGATGGCGCCCGAGTTTCATACCGGAGTCGTGGTCCTGGCGAATCGCGACGGCTCGAGCGCGATCACCATCGCTCAGAAGCTCCTGGAACGATCGCTGCCGGTGCGTTTCCCCCAATCGCTGGCGATCGTCCGGTAGAGTTGTTTCAGGATGCTTTCGCGCAGCTTGATCCTGATCTTGGTCGCGGTGGTGTCCGTCTTCGGGCAGACCCGCAGCCAGCTGGATCTGGACTCCTTTGAAAAAGTCTGGACCACCGTTCGCGACAAGCACTGGCAGGCCAAGCCCGGCGGCCTGGACTGGCAGGCCATCCACGACGAGTACCGGCCCCGGGTGGAAAAAGCCGCGAACCATGATGAGGCGCGCGCGGTCATGCAGGATATGATCGGGCGGCTTAAGCAGAGCCATTTCGCGATTATCCCCGCTGTGGTGTATTCGGTTCTCGACGACGAGGGCGAAGGCCCGGGCGTAACCGGCATCGACGCGCGGGTGCTGGATGGACATGCCGTGGTGACCAACGTCGATCCAGGGTCCCCGGCCGAGAAGCAGGGCGTCCGGCCGGGCTGGCAAATTGAGCGGGCCGACGGAAAGGACTTGAAGCCCGTCATCGAACAAGCCCGTTCCAATCCCGCGGTTCACGAGCTGCAATTGACCCGTGCCGTACTGGCGCGCCTGAGCGGGCCGATCGGCGGAACTCTCGAGGCAACGTTTCTGAACGCATCGGACCAGACCGTCACTTTGCCCCTGGCCCTGACCGCACCGCGCGGCATGGTATCAGCCTTCGGAAATCTGCCAGCACAGTACGTCTGGTTCGAAAGCAGGAAGATTGGTTCGACAGCCTACGTCCGCTTCAACATGTTTCTGGATCTTCCGCGGGTGATGGCCAGCTTTCAGAAGACCGTGGAAGCCTGTAACGTCTGCGATGGCGTGATCATCGACCTGCGCGGGAATCCCGGCGGTATCGGCGGGATGGCCATGGGCATGGCCGGATTCCTGGTGGATAAGCCCAATCAGCGCCTGGGGACTATGTACCTGCGCGACAGCACGCTGAATTTCGTGGTCAATCCTCGCGCGGACGTCTTTTCCGGGCCGGTGGCCGTGCTGGTGGACGGCTGTTCGGCTTCGACTTCGGAGATTTTCGCCGGCGGCCTGAAGGACCTGGGCCGCGCCCGCATATTCGGCACCCGCACGGCTGCCGCCGCACTCCCTTCCGCTTTCGAGCGCCTGCCTGACGGCGACGGGTTCCAGTACGCGGTGGCAAACTACGTTTCCGAAGGGGGCCAACCCCTGGAAGGATTGGGCGTAACTCCCGATGTAGTGGTAGAGATGACGCGCGCGGCATTGCTGGCCGGCCACGATCCCGTGATGGACGCCGCCATTGATTGGATAGGGAGGCAGAGGAAGCCATGAAGCGCCGAGTTTTGCTGGTTTTGCCTTTGGTTTTACAGGTGTGTGTCACGTCGGTATACGGCGCCGATCCCCTGCCGTCGGCTGAATCCGTTCTGGACCGCTAGCTCCGCCTCCAGGGCGCGGCGCCTCGCGCTGGCCTGGCATGACAACGCCACCCGACGACCCTCGCCGGGCACCTCGACACTGCTCCGGTTGTCGAGCCCAGGCGGCCCCGACGGCACACCGTCTCGCGGTGCGTCGTACGGATGTGGTAGCCCGCGATGAAGCCCTCGGCGAGGATCTTCCAGTTGGCCGCCACGTCGTCCTCGGTGATCGCGTAGAACTGTTCGCCGGGCGGGATGATCGCCAGGAGCTCGTCCACGCTCGCTTCGGCAAGCGACGGCAGCTCCTGCGTCACGAACACGAGGCCGCCGTGTTCGATCGCGTGCACCGGCGCGAAGCCGGGCGACGCCTGGTCGAGGCACGGAACGCCGCCGTCGTCGGGCGCATGCCGTAAGCGTCCATCGAGGCCATAGGCCCAGCCGTAGGAGTGACACGCGAACGCCCGCGGGCCACCCGCACGCCTCGTCGCTGGCGCGCCGCGATCCCGGCTCACGTTGCGAAGCACACAGACCTTGCCATCCGCGCCTCGTACCGCGATCAGCGGCGTACCGGCGGCCTCGCGCGCCACGTAGGACCCGACCTCGGGCAGGGCCGCCGAGGGGCAGAACGGCGTCGGATAGCGCCGCATCATCTGGAGCTCGGCGGCCAGCCGCGCCGGTGACCGATAATGATCGATAGGCTCGCGCCAGCTCGCCGCGCTCCCCTCCATGGCGCCCAGGGACCGGGGATCGACGTCGTCGAGCATCCGCGGCACGGAGGGCCGTTCGCCGGCCGGTCGCGCTGGTCCGCTCTCGGAATCCACGGCCGCTGGTCTAGTGAATCTGGATTCACATGTCAAGCTTCTGAACCTGCCGCCGAACGATGCAGGCGGTGCATCCGCCGCCGGCTCACCGGCATCACGAGCAAGCTCGGCGCCAAGGCCGCGAGCCGGCGTCCAGTCCTACGTGACGGCTTTGCTCGATCTTGGATCCTTGACGATTCCCTACAAAGATGTGTGGTTATCGAGGTGACCCATGAGCAATGAAACCCAGATCTCGGCACTGATCTCACACACAACGAAGGCGTTGCTCGACCAGCGCGTTCGGGCCACTGGCGTCAAGAAAAGCCATCTCATCGAGCAAGCGCTCCGCCACCATCTCCAAGCGCTGCAGGAGCTACCCGCGGACGTCATCGTGCACCCCAAGCTCGTCGTGACCCGGAAGTCTGGGAAAGCGATCCTGAAACAGATCGCCTCGGGCCGGCCAAACCAGGTGCTTCGCGATCTGATGCGCGACGGAGATTAGTCATTGTTCCGACGTAGCCTTCGCCACGAGATCATCGAACGTCATTCGCCACACCTCTCCGTGATCGCCGCAGGCTCGTTCGCTACACTGGCATGATGGTGCTGATTCGCGGATCCCTGCCATGACCTACAACAAGCTCGGCTTCCTCGTCTTCATCATCGCGTTCGGCGCGGCCTACGGCATCCTGCGCACGCTCGGGAGCGACGAG
>JAIQFI010000079.1 GCA_020073345.1 Terriglobia bacterium | reverse complement strand
GGGTTTGGATTCGTCGAAATGAGCAACAATGAGGAAGCCCTCCGGGCTATCACCGCTCTCGACGGAAAAGAACTAGACGGAAGGGCGCTCAACGTCAATGAGGCCCGCCCCAGGGAGGACCGCGGCTTCGGCGGCGGGGCACCCCGTGGCGGTAACGGCGGCAAACGCCGAACCAACCGCTGGTAAGTAGCCGATCAAAGTCAAACGGAAGGGGTAGCTCTCGCGAGCGCCCCCTTCCGCAATCTCGCGCAGGTCGCTGCGTGATTTGAACCAGAGGGCGGAAGAGCTCTTTCTCATTTCGAACGAAGGATACGCCCTGCGCCGAGTCGCGGTTTGGCTGTTCGCGTGCGTATCAAATTGCCATAAACGGTCATTTATATGGCGCCATCTCAGCTTCCTCGCAACATCCTATTCCCTACTGACTTCTCCAAATCGAGCGAGGCGATCATAAGCCATGTCGTGGGCTTGGCGAGCGCATTTAACGCCAAGGTCTGGCTCTTGAGCGTTGTACCCTCGTTAGCGGATCTTCACGGCGTATCGGAGAACTGCTTTGGACAGCTGGGCGACGCGGCTCTTGCGAACCTCGATCGCGACCGGAAATTGCTCGAAACTGATTGCCTGCGGAAGCTAGAGTGCCTTCAGAAGCGCTATTTCCAGTCGGTCGAATCCGAGATCTGCATCCGGTCAGAAGGGGTTGCGGAGTCGATTGTGGATTACGCGGTTGAAAAGAAGGCTGACCTCATCATGATGCCGACTCATGGACTTGGGCGCATGCGGCGTTTTCTCATCGGTTCGGTCACCGCCAAGGTACTGCACGATGCCGTCTGTCCAGTATGGACTAGCCCGCATCCGCGCGAGCTTGAACCGTTCCACCCGTATCGCCACATCCTCCTAGCGATTGATAATCGTGAGCTGCCAGTGGAGCTGTTGACCCGAGCCGCAGAGCTTGCAGAATTCTTTCATGGACAATTGAGTGTGCTCAGAGCCCTGCCTGCGCACGGTACCCCTGGCGATGAAGCGGTGCTCAAGCGCACTCGGGAAATGGCTGACGCACTCCATGATCGGATCGCCGCGAAAGGCGTGAAGGCTTCCGTTCATTTGATGGAAGGTAATCCGGGGGAAGTGGTCCGGCAAGTTGCGGAGGAGATCGAGGACGCGGATTTGATCATCACAGGGCGGGGGCACCTGGATGAGTCCATGGGCCATCTGCGAACACATGCCTACGAAATCATCTGGAATGCGCCGTGCCCGGTGATTACCATGTAGAAGACCGGTTCTTTCTCCCGACAGCACTGGGACGCTCGAAATCTAGTCTGCATCTTTCGCCACTAAGCACCCGCTCCGGACTGAGGTGGGAACCCACCTGATTGAGATTTTCCCAGGTGGACATCTTGATGGACAGTCTGGCCCTGTTCTACGACAACCTGTCGAATCCACACCGAGTCATGCCCGGGCGCTCTTACCCAGAGCGAATAGCGCCCTTCGGGAAGACGCTCCAGCCTGTAACGGCCGGACGCATCCGTCTCGGCGCGAAAGACCGCGCCGCTCATCGGATGGAGTTTTGGCGACCACCGGTCAGGCCATTAGTAAGCCGACTAGGGCAAAACGCTACTTGCCCATTGATACTTCAACCGTAGGTGAAGTTGCCGTCCGAACGGGAGCCGGGACTGTCCTCTTAGCTGCCGCCTTCTTCGCAGCTTTCTTGATCGGCGTAGGTTTCTTTCCCGTCTTTGCTGTTGGGGTTTTGACCGCCGCCTTTTTACCGGCGGCCTTCTTCCGCTTCACTGGAGCACGCTTCGCCGTCTCGGAGGGCACTTGCGAATTTATCGCCTGCGTCACCCGAGCGATAGCAGCCTTCGCATCTCGAAGCGCTTCCCGTATGCGGGACGCTCTTGATGAATATCGCTCCGTTACATCCGAGAGCAACGCCTCAATCTTGGCCAGTCGCTTGAGAGCCTTGTTCGCCTTCATAACCACTCCTCTCAAGTCACGCTTGTCAAAGCCCGAAAGCAATCTCCAGAACGATGGCCTCGCCTTTCAGACCGAGAACAGCCTTGACTAAAAGACTGCTAACAATTCGCGGACGACAGGATTGTAACACGGCGGGCTCATCCAGCACGTTGAGTTTGCGGAGCCGCCTCCCTGAGGTCAAACCGCAACAGGGTTCAACCTAGCCTCGATTCAGGTGCGTGTAAAGGTGGGAGACTGAAGTCATGACTCCAATCGACAAGAAACTCGAGAAGGAAGTAAAGGAGGGAAAGATCCCCAAGCCGATCGAGGATCTTCCCTCCGAATGGGGGAAAGAGGATCGCGAGATCGAAGGCGGCAAGCCGGACCTGGCGGAAGTGGAAGAAGATCCGTCGGGGCTCTGATAAATGCCAGTGCTGCCGCACGGACTTTTAACGCGCCACAGAGCTTCTATCGCTGGCAGGTCGATCGTCCATCTGGGCTGGATCGCGAGACCTGTCAGGTCCCAGTGGCCGTACGGATGCTTATCCCTGGTTAGCGCGTTGAGGGTTAGGTGATTCGTCGCCCTATGGGTCCGCAGGAATTTCGTCCAGTGCGTCAGAAATCTGTAGAAACTCCGGGGACCTGAAGCAGATTTGCTTGCGATGTTCCCCGTGCTCCCCGGACCGTCAGCGAACAGGAAGCGGGCAGAAACCTGCAGGAATGGCTAAGAAGCCCCATTTCGCTCCTGTTTTTCAAGCACATCCGGGCCCTAAAGGTCGGAGATCAGCAACTGTTAGCGCGTCCGTGTACTCGCTTTGGGGGCATTGAAGCGATTATAGTCGCTCATCGGCTCCCAAATGCCCCGATTACGGTCACTCTGGCCAAATCGGTGTAGTGCGGCGTCACGATCAGCAACTCTCCCCCGCCGCGCACGAAGCGGGCCCCACAGGAACGCCTGCTTTCAAGAACAATTTGATCTTTCCCGCCAGCCGTGATTATACGGATCACTTAGTCCGATACGTACCTGGAAGCGCAGCTTCGAGCGTTGTAACAATTCAGGCACGAAAATGTCATCGCTCCGTCATATAATGGAGGCGTGATTTTGAGGGAACTGAGGGCGAAGGTCACGGCCGGCGGCGCGTACGGAGTAGTGCTACTCCTGCTTGTGCCACCCATTTCTGCGACTCCGCCTGAAGCCAGCCGAGGAGCGAACCTTGCGTCGCCAGGCGTAGTTCAGACCGTACACGCCCTGATGCAGGCGGGACAAGTCGAGAACGCACGCCGGCTCATTCTCACCGCTATTGATGCTAGTCCGGCCGATCCCCAGCTCTTGTGCCTTCAGGGCGATATCCTTTTTCGCCAATCCAAATTCGATGAGGCGGAAAAAGCGTATCGGGCTGCGTTAGTTATTGCCCCTCCTACTGCGCGAGCGCACTTCGGACTGGGGCGAGTGGATCAACTGCGCTTTCATCGCAAGAGCGCTCACGAACACATCGCAACGGCCTATCAACTCGATTGGCACGACCCCGAGATCATCCTCGCTTACGCACACTATGTGCCGGATCGGGAAGCGCGGAAGGTGCTGCTTCAGAACTTTCTCGCGCTCACCCCGCTGGAAGACAAGGGACACCGTGAGGACGTAGTGGCACGAGTCGAGATGGAGGAGCGGCTTGGCGCACGCAAGCTGGCGGCAATGGATAGCCCCTATCGCGACTACAAGCTTCCGCTGGAAACTTTCATTGCGCCAAACGGCCAAACCAGCGGCGTTTTGCTCAAAGCCAGCATTAATCATGGAAGCCCTCTCCGTCTCATTCTGGATACCGGGGCAGATGGCATTCTTCTCACGAGCAAGGCTGTGCGAAATCTGGGACTGGAGACTCTGACTCGATCGCAAATCAGCGGCCTGGGACAACAAGCGCCGGCAAATGCGCTGGTCGCCGTTGCGCAGACCGTCGAGATCGAGGATTTTCGGTTGCAAGATTGTGTGCTCCAGATTTCCGATGCTGCTCTTACGCCCGGAGCAGACGGAATTATCGGGGCCAATGTGTTCCAGGAGTTCCTGATCCGCTTGAAGGCGCGCTCGCACGTGCTGGAGTTGAGTCCTTTTAGTAGCCGAGCGGAGGCTCCCGTCCGGTTTAGTGATCCGTGGGTTGACTATGAGGGGTCCTCATATGATGGGCCAGTCTGCGAGAGTTGCGACCATCTTGCTCCGGCGTACCGCGTTGGCCATCTGCTCTTGCTGCGCGCGACCCTTAATAGCCTGAAGAGCGATGGCCAGCAGGATGGGTATTTCCTGCTGGATAGCGGGTCGACCTACAGCGCCGTCTCCCAGGACGTCGCCAACCGGCTGCCAGGTGGCCGAACCCATCTTCTCGGTGCTCGCGGGCCGCTGGATGGAGTGTCGCAATCGCGGCCGATGAGGCTTGACGTGGGGGCTGCGCGGCTGGCCGATTTCAGCCCGGTGTCCCTCGACCTCACGGAGATGAGCCGGCAAGAAGGGGTCGAGATTTCCGGGATCGTCGGATTCTCCGTGGTCAGTAAGGCAGTCCTCACGATCAACTATCGGGATGGGCTGGTAGGATTCGGCCGTTAGGTTCCTTCCGCGGCCCGCAGCGCCAGACCGCGAGCCACCGAAGTAAATTCCTTTCCTGCGCGGATGCGCTCTTTCCCAAAGCAGTCGCGCCACCTCAGCGGCGAAATCGCGCTGTAGTGTTACGAAACCATAAAACTTGCTCGATCCGTGCACGGTTGTTGATCTTGAAACAACCGTCTCACCGGATTGCAACTCGCGGCGGATAGCCTAGTCGTGATCCGTTCAGTCCATCACAACACGAGTAAACGAGCAAATGAAAACACTTCTCTCCTTTCTGGCCCTAACAGTTGTAGCCTTCTCGCAGTCCGACCGGGGACGCATCGCCGGCCGGGCTCTAGATCCCTCTGGGGCGTCCGTTCCGAGCGCGACGATTACCGTCCTGAACCGGACCACGGAGGCGAAGCGGCAGATCGTAAGCGCTGCCGACGGAAGCTACGCGGTGGACGGGCTGCTCTCCGCCACTTATACCATCACGGCATCCGCGCCGGGGTTCGCCGACGCGGTGGTCTCGGATCTCCCGCTGTCCGTCGGCCAGTCGCGAACGCTAGATCTGCACTTTCAGCCGGCGACTGTGAAGGAAAGCGTAACTGTTTCCTCCGGCGGACTGGCGGAGGTCGAAACGTCTTCCGCCAGCATCGGGGCCAACGTCAGCTCACGGGAAGTTGCCGAGCTGCCTTTGAACGGGAGGCTCATGTCGCGGCTTTATCTACTGGTGCCGGGCGCAAGCAGTAGCGGCAGCGGAACGTTCGACGATATGCGTTTCTCCGGACGCGCCGCCCAGCAAAATACCCTTCGCTACGACGGTGTTCAGGCGGGGTCCGTGGTTGATGACAGTCCAAACAACGCCGGTGACAACTCAACTCAATACCGGCTTTCGCAAAGTCTTGAGAATGTGCAGGAGTTTCGCATCGAGGCGACGACCTACTCGGCCGAATACGGCCGCGGCTCCGGCGGCCAGATCACCATCGTCACCAAAACAGGCACCAACGAACTGCACGGCGGTATGTTCGAGTACGTGCGCAACAACTACTTCGACGCTCGGAACTACTTCAACCCGGTGGGGCTCCAGAGCCAGGCGCCTCTACGATTGAATCAATTCGGCGGATCGCTGGGCGGCGCCATTAAGAAAGACAAGCTATTCTTCTTCCTGAGTAATGAGAACATGTACCAGCGCGTGTACGTGCCTTTTAGCCAAGACACACTCAGCGCTTTCGCCCGCTCGCAAGCGGTTCCGGCGATTCAGCCGCTTCTGGCCGCGTTCCCGGTCGGCAACGCGGGACCGACATCCAGCCCGTACTTCGATCGGGTCCAGAAGACGTTGGCCTCTTCAGTCAATGAAAACTTCGGCAGCGCCCGTTTCGACTATCACATCAACGACTCCAACACCGTCTATGTGCGCTTCGGCCGCGAGCAGGGAAGCAGCTTCACTCCCAACGACGTGAGTGGCAGCGGCAGTTCCAGCCCCCAGACGGCGCAAAACGGAGTTGCCGATCTGACTACCATCATCAGCCCCTCGATGGTCAACGATCTCAAGTTCGGTATCAATCTATATAAAGGCGGATCGCTCACCCAAGGCGTGACCCTTCCGGGGCTGGATCTGTCAAACGTACTGATCAGCATCGGCGGAGCGGCGCAGTCCGGCGCGACCGGTATCGTCACGCCGAGGGGAGCTGGATCGACTCCGATCACGCAGGGAATTCCGAAAACGGCATATGAGTTCACGTACATCGACAACCTGTCTTGGACCCACGGGGCGCATAACTTTAAGGCCGGCATTGAATGGAATCCGCGTGGCTACTACATCGACCAACTTGGCGCTACAGCTTACACCTTCACCAACGTCCAGAACTTTTTGGCGAACGTTCCTTCCCAAGTAAACGTCACCAGCACGGTGAGCGACGCCAGCATCTTTTTCAACGGGGCTACCGGAGTGCGCCACGCCCAGCAATGGTTCATCGGCGGCTTCTTCCAGGACGAATGGAAGGTCAGGCCGAACTTCACCATAAATGCGGGCCTGCGCTACGATTACTTCTCGCCTTTGTTCGAAGCCCACGACATGATCGTTTCCGTGAATCCCGATACCGGCAAGATCAACGCTTCCGGCAACCCTGGTTTCCGCACATCAAGACTGAACTTCGGCCCCCGCGTCGGATTCGCATGGTCCCCGCAGCGTTTCCATGAGAAGACCGTCCTCCGCATAGGCGCAGGGTATTACTATGGACCGGGCCAAGGAGAAGACCAGTTCCAGCAGATCCTCAACGATTCCGCCGCCATTCAGCTGACGTCCGGAATTTCCTATCCGGTAAACCCCAGAACGCTGATAGCGGCCTTCGATCCAACCAGCCCCAACGCGCAGTTTACGCCGCGCGTTTACGCTTCCGGATACAATCTGCCGGAAAAGATTCTGTCCTACTCGGCGTCTATTCAACAGACGCTTCCGGATCAGTCCGTGTTGACGGTCGCGTACGTCGGAAGCCAAGGGCGTAATGAGTTTCAACGGACAATCGGCAATCTGATCACGGACGTGACTACGAACCCGACCACCGGTGTGGGGAACACCATTCGCCAGTTCGGCAATCAGTTTGGAGAATTCGACGTCAAGACTACTTTCGGATCGAATCACTATAACGCGCTCCAGGTGGGTTTGAATCACCGTTTCGCGAAAGGCTTGACGGGGAGCCTTTCCTATACGTGGAGTCACAATATCGGCACTTCGGGCGGCTCGAACGAAGCTACGACATCGGAAAACAACTACAGCTTTGCATCGCAGATAGGCAATATCTCTTCCGATATGCGGCATGTGTTGAACGGCTCCGCTCTCTACCAGCTGCCCTTTGGCCGGGGCCAGAAAATGAGTTTCGGCGGAAGCAGGCTTGCGGATGCGATCCTTGGCGGGTGGGGCCTGGGAGGCAACCTGAGCTTTCATACCGGTCTGCCCGTCAACGTTCTGATGCAACGCAACAATGTGGTTTACTTCAACCCGAACACCGGAAACTACACCACCAATCCGGTTGCGTCGGGTGGCCATGCGGTAAGCACCGCGGTTATCAATGTTCCCGGCGGCGGACAATCCCGCGGTCTGCAGCGTCCCGACGTGGTCCCCGGCGTGGATCCTTACGTGCGCACTTCAAATGGCTTTTGGTTGAACCCGGCGGCGTTCTCCGTCCCGAAGCCAGGAACTTACGGGAACCTCGGCTACAACGCGTTGACCGGTCCGGGCTTCGCGCAACTGGATACCAGCGTCGCGAAAAGGTTTCCGGTCACTGAGCGGGTAAACCTAGAGTTGCGCGGCGAGATTTACAACATCCTGAACCATCCCAACTTCTCGAATCCGACTGCAAATCTTGGCGGCGGTCTACCGGCGAGCGCCGGCTCCGGACTTCAGCCCGGTCAAGCATTCACCACCACATCCGCGAGCTCATCATTTGGATTTCTGGGCTCCACCGTGGGCCAGTACATTAACAATGGCACCGCGCGCCAGATCCAGGTTGCACTGCGGTTATCCTTCTAAGGAAGGATGGATCCCTGCACTAGCGCCGGCGCTATATTCGCTGATTTTATTTGCGTCCGTACTTACGCGCCAGATAATCCACCAGAAGGTCGACGTCTCGCTGAGACACGCCAGCATCTAGGCCATTCATTCTCGTGACGATGTCGAACCACTCTTGCTTCGTCGCCTCTGTAGAGCGGATCAACCCCGCGTCGTGACAGGAGGAGCAAATGCCTTCGATGTACCGCTTGGCTATCTTCTCCTCCGGGCTATCCGGCTTTGCAGCCGCAACCGAACTCTCGGGACCGAAGTACTTCGTCAGGTAGTCGGTTGCAACATCGACCTCTTTGCCGTTCAACTGAGCGCCATATCCCACCATCTTAACGACTAGCGTTTTCCATGCATCTTGGCTCTGCTTCAGGCTGACCACCGGTTTCAGAGTGTGGCAGCTGATGCACCGCTCTTCGAGGAGCTTCTTCCCTTCGCCTTCGGGCAACTCCTGCGGCACTGCCATCGAAACAGTAGCGAGAGCAGCAGTCAAGGCAAGCCAGATCGCAGTTCGTCCAGACATGCGGCACAGTGTTATCGCAATGACCGGGTGTTGTGGCTGGCGTTTAACGAGCACGGGCTCGGTGGACATTAACTACGTAAACTATCATCTTAACGTTACGGACGGATGACTATTGCACACAGCCCGGGTATCTGAGCACGACGACACTAGCTTGGTTTGGACCGATGAGAGTCACCACGAACATTCGGTCGTACTCACCATCGCCAATGGCAGGCTCGGCTTCGCCGCTCAGCCGTTCAACGATTGCGGGAATCGTGTTTGAGTGGCCCACGACCACAACAGTCCCTTCCTCTGTACGAGCCCGGAGTTTCGCCACCAAGGCATCAATGTCCCTCGCCGAAACCACCTCGGGCTTGATGCTGAGCCTTTGCGCAAGCGGTTCGGCCGTCTGCTGAGTGCGCGCGAGCTCGCTAGTGTAGATGCTCCTCACCTTCGCGGCAGATAGCATCCCGGCCAAAACCGTGGCGCGACACCGCCCTGCTTCATTAATCCCCACCGACGGATCGTTGCCGCCGGCCCGTTCGGCGTGGCGCACGAGAATCACCGTGCGAGTGGGCTCGGCTGCGATTACGCAAGCCCATGGCAACAAACCAGCCACCACCACCCGGCAGACTGCACGAGAGAGATTCAGTTTCGTTTTCATTACTCTACCTCCCGCCGTGACTTTTCCTTCATCCGAGCTCACAGTGGCCCGCGGCAGATCGCCGCTTTAGGCGCGATAAAGCCAACGCGTTAGATCCAGATTGTGCTCGAAGTAGTTCGCGGGCGGCAGCCTCTTCGCGTTGTACGCAAACAATGGGATATCAATTTCAGACGTCGACCCGTGGCTGCGATATGTATCCGGTAAATCAATGCTTGCCTGGTCCAGTTCCCCAAACACCGTATCACGGTCTCCGAACACGCAAATGTCTCCGATGCGGGAGGAGTACAGTGAGTATCGCGATGCGGCCGCTTCGCGAGTCAGGACGGACTCAACGCCCGGAAGTAAAGAGAGCGCACGGATTACCTTATCGCTGTCGGCGGCGTTGTTCAAGTACACCCATGCTGCGCCACCGAAGCCTTGATGATGCTGCAGGTAGCGATCTCGCTCGGCTGAGATCGAGATTCGGATCGGAAGGGCCATACCGGCGAGCGTCTTATCCAGGTCGTAGCACTTTCGCTTATGGTTCATCCCGTGGTCGGCCGTGAGCAAGAAGGCGGCGTCGGGAGCAGCGGTGCAAGCTTGTCCCAGTAGATCATCGATCATTCCCACATGTTCCTGCGATTCCTTCGCAGCCGGCCCCCACGTGTGCATCGGATAGTCAGTCGTGTGAATGTACACACACCCGATTTCTGGCCGATTCCTGAGTACATGAATGGCTGCGCGCATGAGCCAGTAATTGATCTCGCGACTATAGATTGGCGGGGCAGGGCCCAACCGGTTCACCCACTCTTCGGGCGGTTCTTCGGCCGTCAATGCAAGGGATGTACCCTTGCTGAGAAGCGAGATCGTCTTTTTCTTACTGGAAAGCAGAGCAGAATCCACTCCCCGCGTCGCAGCATGCTCAAACAGTGTTGGGGCCTGAAGAAGATTCGCAGCCTCCATATACTCTTCATGACCGGTTAGTGTGTCTAAGTAAGAGTTGCCGGTGATTCCATGAACTTGCGGGAATGTGCCACAGCAGATAGAAGCGTTGTTGGCGTTGGTGACCGAGGGCATCACACCTTTCACGCGCTTGTAAAGACCATCCTTTTGCCAGCGGCGCAGAGTTGGAGCGCTACTGTTCTCGAAGTAATCGAGTCCGAAGCCGTCGAACATGACGACTACTGTTCTTTGCAATCGGGTATCGCTCGCGGTCTGAAAGCCACGCAGGATGTTTACGCCACCAGTACAGGCGAGGGCTGCCGCGGTAGATCTCAAAAAGTCTCTTCTGGATCGCATTGGTTCCTGTGTCGCGCTCATTCCCGCACGTGACGCACGGATACTGGCGCTTACTTCTTGTCTGTGTCGGGCGGTGCCGAACTGCCCAGGAACATCCGCTTACCATCTGGAAACGTGATGTTCTTGCCAACCGCAATAGCCCCCCGGTCCTTCGCCTGATAGCCCTCCACGACGATTTCGGTTCCGGCCGGCAGGGACCCTTTGGTGACGCCCAGCCTGAGCAGGGCGTTGGGGCTTCCACCCTCGATCATCCAGTTGGTGACAGTGCCGTCCTCATTTTTCACGTCGATGTGAAGCCAGGAGTGGGGGTTCACCAATTCCCATTGCGTTACTGTTCCTTTGAGCTTGATAGGCCGGTTGGCGTCGAATTCCGCGGAGAAGGCGTGATGCGCCCATGCCGGCGCCGCCGCCAGCAACATGCCGATACTACTGACAACTACGAATAGTCTTGTTCTCATCGATGCCCCAATCTCCTCTTGCTACTTACCCGCCTTCTTCTGCGCCGCTTCCTCCTCGGCCACGCGAGCGCCGTGCAGCGTGTTGCGAAGTGAATAATTTCCTTCGTGGCAGGCATATTCAAAGATCGGTCCGTCCACTTTGGACCAGGCTGTCTCCGCAGTCCACGGCTGATCCCAAGTCTCGGGATCTTCTACTGTAAATCGGTATACGATCGTGTCCGCGTCGACTCGCGTGAAGCGTTCGACCACGTGAAGCTTGTCGCCGGATCCGTGGAAGGAATTGCGGGCAGTAAAGTTGGTGGAATCCACAACCAGGGTGTCACCTTCCCAATGGCCGATGGAGTCGCCTTTAAACTGGCGAATGCCGGCGGACGGATGCTGCCGGCCGTCAATGGGGACGATCCGGACAGAGTGATTCATCTCGTTCATGATGGCCACGACTCCCGCCGCCTGAACAATCTGCAGATTGTTGTTGTAGCCGCCCGACAGCATCGGCACGGACTCCTGATTGACAACAATGCAACGCGAGCTCAACGAGATGTTCTCCGGCCCATCCAACTCATGGCCCCGGTTCTTCGCGGCGATATCGGCGTTTCTCTTACTCGCTTCCGGCAGCATCGGAGGCAAGATCCCCCGCTCCCCCACAATCATCGAGGTCCGCCGATTCCAGGAGAGCTTGGCTTGGCCGCGGTCCAACGCAAATTGGGTGTAGTCGTAATGTACGTCTGCCGTGGTTCCCGGCTCCGTCGGGCGGCCCTCCTCTTCATTGAGCGCAAGGCGAGTCTGGTCTTTTTTCATCAGGTCCGCTACTTCCGCTTCGGTGTAGAATTCTTTTGCGCCCAGTTCTTTGGGCCGTTCCAACGGCGTAAGGGTGTTGTTGGTCCAATATCCCTGCATGTCGGGATGGCCATCGGGAGTATGCGGCGGCGTCCAAGTCCTTTTTGCGCCGGCAGCTGTGTTGGGTGCTTTCGTGGCGACCGGCGCAGTCTGTGCCGAAGCGGGCGGCTGCGCGCAGAGCATGACCAAAACTGTCAGAGCGGCGACAGTTGAGGTGAACAAGCGACGGCTCATCGGGAGCCTCCCTTCTGAAATGGGGGAACGTTAGGATTCCCAGAATAGAGCCGTGATGTTAATACAACGTGAACGTTAGACGAATAGCGTGATAGAGGAGCCTGCCTCGTTGTAACTTGCACGCTGTGACGAAACAGTAAGGTTTGTGCGACTGCGATGTAAGTCATTTCTTCAAGATACGTTCATGCAGCATTCACACCAGCGGTCCATTCTTGGTCCGTACAGAAGGAGGACAAGTTGACCAAGAAAGTTGGTTTGGCATGTGTCATCTGTCTAGCGGCCGTCAGCTTCGACAGAGGTGTGACGCCGGCGAATGCTCAGACGCCGGTGTCCTTCAGCAAAGACATTCAGCCGATACTGGAGCAAAACTGTTGGAGCTGTCACGGCGCGTCGATGCAGAGTTCCCGGCTCAACTTGAGCACTCTCGAAGGCGCGCTGCGCGGTGGCATGCGCGGGTCCGCCATTGTTCCGGGACGGGCCGAGGATAGCCGGCTCTACCGCATGATCGCGGGTCTGGATAAACCGGCAATGCCTCTAGGCGGCAATAAACTAACGGACGCGCAGATCGCTGCCATCAAGAACTGGATCGATCAGGGTGCTCACTGGGATGCGGCCGCAATCGGAGCAAAGACTCAGCCCGACCCGGCCACCGCTTTCGCGGCTCTGGAAAACGTTCAGCTCCCTCCCGGCGCCCGCGATTACTGGGCGTTCAAGTTGCCGGTCCAGGCTCCGGTTCCCGTCGTTGCGCGAGCGTTTTCGAATCCCATAGACCGCTTTCTGGAGAAAGCCCGCCAGGAAAAAGGTCTGAAGGCAGCGCCGAAGGCCGATCGGCTCACGTTGCTTCGCCGGGCCTATATGGACTTGATCGGTTTGCCTCCGTCGCCTGAAGAAATCGCCGCCTTTATGAACGACACTGCTCCGGGCGCCTGGCAACGGTTGATCGACAAGTTGCTCGCGTCGCCGCACTACGGCGAGCGATGGGGCCGTCACTGGCTGGACGCAGCACGCTACGCGGACTCGAGCGGCTACGAGAATGACACGGACCAGCCGAACCTTTGGCGCTATCGGGACTACGTCGTCAAGTCCTTCAACGAAGACAAGCCGTACAACACTTTTATCAAGGAACAGATCGCCGGCGACGAGATTCCCAACAGGACCGATGACAGCCTGATCGCCACTGGCTTCCTACGTGCGGGTCCCCGCGTCAGGAATCATGAACACGCCAATCCGGCACGACGCTACGACTATCTGGACGATGTGATTGGTGCGGTGGGCAAGGGCATGCTGGGACTGACCGTTCAATGTGCGCGCTGCCACGACCACAAGTTCGATCCCATCACGCAGAAGGATTATTACGCGCTGGAGGCGTCCATCTTCGGTTACGTGGAAACGGATTATCCGTTGGGCCCGCGCGAGCAAGCCGACGCGTACATGAGGAAGATGAGCGACATCGCTGCGAAGGTTGCGGATTTAAAAGATCAGGTCGATGAAATCGACAGGCCCTACCACGACAAGCTCGCGCTCGAAGAGATTCGGAAGAAGTATCCGCCGGACGTGGTTCGCGCGGTCGAGAAGCCGGAAAGCGAACGGACGCCTGGTGAGAAGTTGATCGCAATCCAAGTGCTCGAGTCCAGCTACGGTCGCTCAATCGCCGCCGACAAGATTATGAGTCCCGAAGACGCGGCGAAAAAGAAAGCGCTGAACGATCAGATCGCCGCTCTGAATGCAGAAAAGCCGAAACCAGTGCCGATGGCGTCGATTGCCACTGACGGCGATTGGCGCAGCGTAGAACTGGGCTACGGAGACCGTAACGAGGGCGCTTGTCCGAAATGCGAACTGGAGTACGTCGGGGCTGGGAAATTCCTCGAGTTGGGGCCGGGCAAAGCGAACTACAAGGTCCCGCCGTCGTACTTCCTGCTGCGCGGCGATCCGGACAGCAAGGCATATGCAACGAAGCCCGGTTTCATCAGCGTGCTCACGCAGGGAAATCCGCCCACAGAGCTTCCACCCGCTGACGGACGGACCTCGGGACGCCGACTGGCGCTGGCGGAATGGCTGATCTCGCGAGACAATCCGCTGCCCGCCAGAGTCATCGTGAACCGCATCTGGCAGCACCACTTTGGA
>JAIQFI010000033.1 GCA_020073345.1 Terriglobia bacterium | reverse complement strand
TACCTCGCCGCGCTCGTTCAGACCCGCCAGGTGAAAACTCGTCTTGCCGAGATCATGCCAATCGTGTGTATCTTCATGGGATACCTCCTCGTGATGTTTTACCGCCTTTCTTTGTGCCAGAAAGAGTGGCAAAAGTCTCCTCTGAGTCTCGTTCCCGACGGAGCCGCCTGTCGCTCGCCCAAATAGGGCGACGGGCGGTGGAGCTGGGCACGAGACGACCTCGTTTCCCGGTGGTGAGTCCCCGAGCAGAGGCGGCGGCGGACCATGCCATTACTACTTTTCCAATTCGCGGTTTGGCGCAGAGTTGCGGACCCGCAAAAAAGTAGATAAAGGGTTACCACTCAGGTATGCTTTTCCTGCCACCAGACAAGTTTGGCGGCTCAGTCGAGCTGTTTCAGGAATTCGTTGGCCCAATCGGAAACGTCAGTGGGCACTCACTCCGCGCGGTTCACACGCCTATGCTTCAGGTTCTAAGGGGGCCGCGCAAGCGAGATTGCAGTCCCTTTAGAGGTTCCTCAGGATGCTGATGATGGAGGAAACCACTAGGGAGCACTGGTGGCGCCCGACTGATTCGAGAACGTTGATGCCGATCACGCGTTCCGGGTGAGCCGCGCTTAGGTAAATGACATCGTTGGTGCGATGGCGGGGGACAGAGGCAAGGAGGTCTTCTATTAAGGAACCGTGGGGGTCGATGACGGTGATGCCGTTGCCGGCGTGGAGGTCGGCAACGATCATGTTCCGCATCAGCGTGGTTTTATTGACTCCGGACTTGCCGGAGATTGCCATATGCTTACGGTGGACGTCGCCGGGGATTGACACCACGGAACCATCTCGTTGTTTTGTGCCGAGGAAGACCTCCATAGTGGTTGAATTATAAACGCCATAGTGCGATCAGGTACGCAACTGCTCGGGATTGCTGGTCGATCAGGCGAGCCTGAATTGACCCAGAGCTTTGCAGCCTTTTGACCGCAACGCGTCGCAGCAGGTAGAAGAGGGGGAGTTCGACAGCCTATACGTAATTATTTCCGTCTCTCGCGCTTGCCGCCGGGTTCTCGCCGACCGGCAAACGACCGAACACCGAAGGATGCCAAGGTCCTGTTACTAAACCATTTCCCTGGCTTTCGTTTTAGCGTAGGATGAACGATGTCGTCATGCCGTCATAGGCGCGCTGGATTGGAACCTCTGTTGCTCAAGTGTCCGGAGCAATCATGGACGACGCAACCATTCCGAGACAGATTTCTGTGGCGCAGGCGCGTCCGGGGGACAACGGCTTCGTTAGCGCATTGTTAAGCCGGCGTTACAGCCCCATAGAAACAGCATGTACCTTAGTGGCGGCTCTGAGTTCGTGCTCCGGACAGCTTAGTGTGACCGAATTAGAAAGTCTTTCATTCCTGCGGGACATGAACATTCGCACGGGAGGTTCCGTGTCCTGCACTGTAATCCGCTCGTTGGCGCGCGCCGAACTGAAACGAAGGGGCGCGTGGAGGAAGAGAGACCGGCTTCACGCAATTCTTTTTGGGTGCTGGTACTCAGACGCTGAAAGCCGTACGATCTAGTATTGTTAGGATTCTTCTTCCTGCTGATTCCGCGCCCCGACCTCCCTTGGTTAGATCCGGACGTTAGGTGTCAAATCGCGATGCGCTCCACTTCATCTAGAGTGATCTCATCTCCGGTGTGGTCGTAGAGTTTAGTTGTGCGTGGCGATTCGTGAGCTGCGATGGCTTGTGCGTTTTCTATCGTCCCCCCTTGTTCCAGATAAGCAGTAATCCCAGTGGCTCGGAATGTGTGGCAGCACGTTGAGTAGGGAAGACCTGCCGCCAGGGCTCTTCGTTTTATCATCCGCAGTACGTCGGTTCGCGTCATCGGATTTAGGGTGAGCCTCTTGTGCCGATCCACGCTGCGGAACAGCGGACCTTTTTTCTCTTGACGGATGCGGGCAGCATCTAGGTGCGCGTCAATGTAAGATTCAGCGTTGTGGTGGGCGGGAACTTCATGGCGTTTCCCGCCTTTTTCAGGCAGTCGAATCCACCAGCGTTTTCCCTGCTGGTAGTAATCCTCTACTTTCATGTGCACGACAGCACTGACACGTGCAAATGTGTAGCACATCATTCCAATCAACGCCCGGTCGCGGAGGCCGACGATGGATTCGGTCCTAATTGAATCGAGTAAAAGCCGCGCTTCGGCAGCCTTCAGAACGGGAGTCTTGCCTCGCTTGACTACATACCTCGGTCCGCGGACTGAGCGCCTGACGGGATCCTTCGGTCCGCTCGGCGTGTAATTCAACATTCCGGTAACGTTAAACACCACGTCCGGACCAAGGACGGCAACTTTGCATTCCGTATCGTTAGGAGATCCGATGCCAGTGATAGTTCCTCGACGATCCGCGGCCATCACAATTTTATCCTTGGTAAAGTAGGTGACTGCGATGGAGCCGTCCTTGATTTGCGCCAATCCTGGGCGGACGGCAAAAATCCCACAAGCAGCCAATCGCCACGGTAGAAATCTGTTCATCTGTGGGGTCTAGAAAGTAAACTTCCTCTTCTATTCTCCCCTGTGGTCGCCGCTTGGCGCGGGACAGTTCGTACTACTGTGGAAGATACACTGGAGCCATGCTGGCAGGGTTCCTTCCAACATACACAACGATTAGTCCTATTCGTGGCGGGTTAGACGCTAAAGAGTGTATTTTCAATCTACAGTCGATTTTCCAAGCTGGACGTCGTGGGTTCGAGTCCCATCTCCCGCTCCATTTTCAGGAACTTAAGAAGACTCTCCAATTCCTCGTTATTCCGCTTATTCCATTAAGCCGGGTTTGCTGAAGCTCGCCCGGATTCGGGTTGTGGTTTTCGAAGCACCGCTGCTTCGAGTTGTCTGACGGCTGCCCGCTTCTGCTCCGGGTCAGAGGTTGTAACCACGTTCCACCACGCGGAATGGATCGCGTCGTTCGAGCTTTTTGAGGACCGGTGGGACAAGATTCTGAGCCGAGTGAAGCAGCCGCCCGCGACTGTTTCAAGAAAAGAGGCTAGACGATAAGATTCTATCTGGCTCTCACGCTCGGGAACGCCGCGATGGAGACGCACCGCGTGGGGAGTCGGGCTTACAAACCTGCCCGAGATCTGCGATAGCCGAAAGATTCTTCTGGCGGGCTGATGACACCTTCCGGCGTCCGTTCTCGCTATTTGGATTCGACAGGGTGAACGCCGTCACCCGGCGACTGGCGACGGTACCTGAAGCGTGGGAACGGGTATCCTCCCAATCAAGGCGATACTCTGGTGCTCATGACGAGGCGGCAGTCGGCAATGGCTGACGTTCTCCCACCATGTCGCGAACGCATCGAGGCCGTTCGCAAGATCGTAGATGCGAAGCGGCAAGCCCCGATTTTCAAGCGCTGCCGAGTCAGCATGAAGATCACGTGGATCGCGCCCTTATTTTGGGCTGGGCAGGTTGTCAATTCCCCAGGGATGCGCATACTGCGGATTGTGTCAATAATGGACGCATATGCGATTTGCTTGCCTGGTTGTCGGTTGCTTGCCTGTTCTTGGTCAAGCGTCCGAAGTGTCTTCTGTCACGAAGGCTCCGGGCGAGAAGGTCACGTTGGAGATCAGGCAGGATTCGGCGCCCGGAAGAGCACCAGCCGCTTTGAAGTGGGAAGTGGTCTTCCCGGCGCAATTGATGGAAATGGAAGGCGACGCGCCAGAGGCAGGTAGGGCAGCAACGGAATCGGGAAAAACGCTCCAGTGCACCAAGCTGAAGCCGTACTCGTATGCTTGTATTCTCTCTGGCGGACAGAATCCGACAGCCAATGGGGTGATTGCAATCTTCCACTTCAAGATTCGGCCCACGGCGGAAGCGGGAACGACCGCCTTCAGAATCGAGAGAGGTGTGGCCACTGCGATGGATTCAAAAGTGTCTACTTTGAACGACACGGAGGCGACTGTGATCATCCACTCACAGTGATTCCGTCAGTGCGGGCGGTTCTGTTTTTGCTGGGACCGCAGGTTTTGCCATCCTTGCCGATGAGAGCAACGACTTCAGTACGTAGTGACCCCACCTAAAGCGTAGGAACGCTATTCAATCGGGCATTGGGGCTTCCCTTGCGGAAGGGGGTTTTCGCTTAACTAGATCGACGGGACTCTCACGGCGTTAGTTCGTGTGCTCTATTTGTGCTCATTTGCGAGCTGAACAGAGCACAGTGCGAAAACCGGCGTATTCTCTAACGGGTCCCAGATCCTGATAATCCTGGCCTTAAAGCTCCGGCACGCAACGCGATATCGGTCCAGGTATGGCCGGGTGTAAGATCTGGTTCAGGCAGCTTGGCCTTTTGCCGCGCCGGGCAAGCGATTCTCAGTGAGCATTGGTTTCCTAGGCGGCTTCCTGAGGGGCATTCTGTCAGTCGCTCGGTTAAGCGGCCGGCTCAACCAGTCGAGCCACCAGGCCTTTTGACGGGCATCGAAGTGCTCCCGCCAATGGGTTCGACAGGCAGTCTCGCGCTCGGCAAGGAGCTTTTCGATCGCACTCACGGCGCCGGGATTGTCAGCTATGAGAACAAGCGCCGTGACGCAATCGTTCATGGCGCCTAACTTATCTTGCAGCGCGCGCAATTCCTTCACGCCCCGCTGCATCTCTGGACCGAATAGCGGTTGAAACAGTTCGAGGGTGTAGCGAAACCGTTTGGCGAGGAGGCGAAACTGGTGCAGTTGCCCATGATCCGTGTTCTTGCGGGCGGCCACCGAGCCGGCCGCGAAAAACTCCCTCGCAAGACTGGGCAGAGCTCGTCGAGCGTTGCCCTCCACGGGAGCTGAGCAGTTCCAGTCACCCGAAACGCCGTTGATTACGCGCAAATGACGCAGCCACTGGCCGTACAGCCCGCGTTTATGCCATCGGCATAACAGCTCGGCAAGGATTTCTTCCGCACGTTTCCGACGGCGGCGCAATTGGGACGCACTCTTCCCACGCTCAAACCCCGCGAGCTCCAGCAATTCGAGTGCGATGTCGCAATTCCGGGCTTCTCCCGAGAGGTGCATCAGGCGGCGTAGCCGGCGGCGCATCTTCTTGGTGGATTGCCGGTCGAAGAATTGGCCAAATACCTTCAGACTCTGCATGAAGCGGCGAGTGGCTACGCGCATGTCGTGGATCGTGTCGGGATCATGAGGGTGCTTCGCCGCACGGCCGAACTGCGAGGCCAGCCTTTTGAACCGCTCCTGGACCTGGGCGTCCGCGTACGTGAGGATGGCCGGCCGCTTGGCCGTGTCTTTGCCGTCCGTGGAAGAATTCGCCACCCCAAAAATGTAACACGTTTGTAAACGCAGGGCGTATTGTAGCGTCCTTTGTTACCGTCCTTGCACTGTCCAACCCTGTCCTTCTCTTTTTCGCTTGCATCTGAGCGGAGGACCATACATTCCGGATGCGCCGTGACTTAGGCGCTATCCGCGGGCGTGGCGGCAGGCTACCTCTCCGATATGCCGGCTTTATGATTCTTCTATGGCACCAGTACCGTAGAGCTGGGCAGATCGCCCGGAGGCAAAGCAGAAAACACCGGGAACACCTCGCCATTTATCGACAGGCTGATGATTGGGATGGTCGAGGTGATCTTGACGAATCCCGTGAAGTTCGACAATGCGAGCAACGGTCCGAGGTTGGCGGCTCCGTGCGCTAACGGACCAAGAGTTATGACCTTGCTGCCTAGCTGCGCTCCCGTTGAACTGTACACGGCAATCGTAATGCTCGCCGACTGAGTGGTGGAGGGATTCGCATAAGCCACTCCCGTGTTGGTCTGAGCAAAAGTAGCGAACTTGGTGGTAGGCGCCGTCTCCGCATTCACGCCGCCCTCGCCGGTGGCCACTCCGGAGCCGTTGTAAAACCGAAAGAGCAAGCTGGCCTGGACCGGGCCAGTACAGGAAGCCTGGGCCCACCCTTGGGCCAAGGACACCGCGAGACTCGCCGTGGTCTGGTCGTGAACCGATCCCCCCGGGGGAATTATGTCCGTGCGCGTCGAGATGGTTCCCTGGCCGAACGGGACAGACAAGAGGCTTCCGGAATCCGAGTAGAAATTGGTGGTGCAAGTCACCTGCTGCGGGGAGTAGTTCACAAAGGTGAGAGTCGATTGCCAGCCGCCGGCGAAAGCGAGATGGGAAAAGTAGTAGTCATTGCCAAACGAAGCGCCGCCTGTCACCGGTCCCGAAATAATGGCCCCGGCCACCAGACCCACTTGCGACGGCGAACAACTGGGCACCGCCGTACCACTGCATGTGGCGCCTGGAACAGAGGCGAAGTTGAATGCAGTGCCGGGGACGAACTGGCCTCCCGCGAAAAGTGGCACAACGAGAGTTTGACTGGCAGAAACCAAGGTCAACGTAATCGTGGTGGTTGAGGGGATCGAGGAAAAAACAAACTGGTCGGAACCAGCGGCCTTCTGGACTCCTTCCAACGGAGTACTACCGGTCCCGACATAGACAGTAACCATACTGAAAGTACCGCTGGTAAGTCCCACAGTGGTGCTGGTAAAAGTGCCGGAAAATGTGCAGGTTGTATTGCCTCCAGAGGGCGAGCAGGCACCCATGGTAACGAAGTACTGACCGATGCCGCTCGCGTTTGGCCCGCGCCCAGTGAGCGTCAGGTTCTGCGCGGTTTGGCCGAAGCTCACTGTGACTGACGCCGCTTGCGCGCGGAAAGAGGTTAGCAGCAATCCTCCCAATACGCAGAAAGCAATCTGGGAGATGGCTTTCTGACGGGAGCCGATAAGGGAAAGCACGATATTCCAAGTTCTGTTCGCAGCGGTCATGGATGTCTCCTCTGAGGAAGTTAATTTCGGCAGTTGATTCGGCGGTCGCGAAACGATGGCGGCAGGAAGCCACTGAACACGTCAAAGCGCAGGGTTGGCATGTTATTTGGACGATTAATTAGCGGTTGGAGGTAGCCGCGCGGCCCCCGCCTGTCGGACTACTCTATCGTATTCGAGGGTGTCCTATTTGCACCTGTCTCCGGATCGGAGTTCTCGCCAAGGAGAAGATGGCACCAGAGGCAAAACTATTGAGGCGCCCGGCTACGAAAATAGTGGCGATAGCCGCCGGTTGATCTGATCGGAAGCTGTACCGGGGTCTTACAACTTGTCCGTAACCGATTGGATTCTGAGCCAGTTTCAATTCTTGGACGGGATATGTTCGCAGCGGCTTATGCATCACTCTCAGAAGTCGGCCGGCGCAGGAGCGTTATTGCCATCCCAATCTTTGACAGTTCCATCCTTGGCTTTTAGAAATCCCAGAAGGCAGCCGTTGGAACCGTCCCTGAGATGATGGCAACGTGCTTTCACGGCGTCGCCCGGTTTGACGTAGTCGGCCGTGATGCCTATTCGTTGAAGCCCGGTGCGGCCGGTGGCTTCCAGGGCCCACATTTGCGGCTCGCCCTTGCCATCCTTGAGTTCCAGGTAGATCCAGGAATGCGGGACCACCAGATGCACTTCCTTGACCACGCCCTCAAGATCCATAAATGTGTCCTCGTAGTTACCGTGGGAGTGATGCGCCCACAGGGGCAACGCGGCGCCCGCCACACAAATCACCGCGACAGCAAGACCTGATTTGAACCGCATATGCCTACCTCCTTACCGTTGACCTGGATTTGAGTTTGCGCCAGGCGCGTCAATCCGGCCCTGACCCTGACCTGCTCCTCGACCCGCTCGATTGACGCGAGGAGGCGGCGGATAGTTGTTGGAGTAGGTGGACTGATAGCGAAGCCCCACTCCATTCTCGTCGAGCCATCCCAACGATTGCTGAAACAACCCCGGTTCCGGGTAACCCGGCGGTACGGTCCCTTCGACGATGTAAAGCTTGTTTTCGTGCATGTAGATTCCCGCGAAGGTCCGCGATTTGTCGGCGTTGTTTGTAAGCTGCAATTGATGTCCTTCGACCTGGTCGACGACACCCCATACAAACAGAGTCAGCTTCGCGTCCCGTTTCATGAGTTGCCAGGACGCGTAGTCAATCGCTCCACGGATATCCGTCTTCCAATGCCCTTCGTCACCCGGGCCTCCCAGGCAGGGTTCGGCGCCCGCCGGGCAGGATTTGGCTTTCTCCGTGAGGATCCGTTGGGCCTGGTTGAAATCGACGACGGTCACCGAATAACGGCTTTGGCCTTGCGTCGCGCTATAGACGCGCGCCGGCAGATCGGCTTCGTGTTGGGACCGGTACGTGGTCTCCGTTATTTTCGGCTGAGTCGGGAAATTGCACGTGAAGCGATCTTCCCGGCTGGCAAACTCAATCCATTCCTGGGCGAGCAATGGCCCGGAAACAGAGAGGACCACAATTGTCGAAATGAGTGGGATACAGCGCATGATTATTTGACCTCCAGCGGCTGGCACCTGGTGGCTCCACTCCCCTCAGTGCCGCCCTTGTCGCGATAAATCTTATGACAGTTCGCACACGCGTCATTCAGCTTTTCGCTGATATCGACGAACGCGTCGAAGTTCCTCGCCTGTGATGCGCGGCGGGCGAGCCTTCCTACTTCCACGAGCTCTTTTACGTATTGCTTCCAGTCGGCGCGATCCACCGGGACGGGCCTGCCGTTCTGACATCGGCGTCCCGGCGTCAAAAGGAGTGGCGCCGTTTCCGCGATCGCCACGGCAGCCTGATCGATGGCCAGCCATCCGGGATAAATCGTGGATCCCCACTCTACATAGTCAAAAGGCGCGGAAGCGGGCGGCTTTTTCGTCTGAGCGCCAGGATCCTTGAGCTGAACATTGAAGATGATGTTCGAATTCGGGAAAGCAATGGCTCTCATCAACTCGGCAAGATTTCCTTCCGGTGCTCCTGCCGCGGAGGTTCGCGCCATGGGAAATACGATCTGCGCGAGCGCGGCGTCGCTAAGTTCAGCCTGGCCAGCGGGGAACTTGCCCGCCTGAAGAACGTAAGCGGCGAGATCTAGGGATTGGCTCCTGGAGAGGCTCCCAGGCAAATTGAAGGGCATGGTCTTTTGAATCTTGTCGTTGAGATTCTCAAGCGACCGGGCGCTCCAGTTCGATAGAAAACTATCTCCGACTAGCGGCGGTCCACTGGCGCCTTCCAGCGCATTGCCGTGACATGCCGAACACTGGGCCTTGTAAAGCTGCTGTCCGCGTGCTGCCTGCCCAACGGAGTAAACACCTTCTGTGATCGATCGCACTGGCGGCGTCTGCCCCGTAAGCAGGAGCGTTCCCAGAAACGCATGGCCGCAGAATACCGCGCCTCGCGCTGAGCGAAATCCTGGTCTGTTCAATCGAATCAGACGCGCCAATCATCCTCCAGCCTCTAATGGCGTCGGTAAATACTGCCACAAGAAAAGGATTTACGGCTAAGAGCATATACGAAACAAACTGCATGCACAACGGTGGCCTATCCCCAATAGGCTATGGCCCTTGCGTTTTCGGGGCCTGCTTCGGACAGCTGCGGCTCGATCAAGAAGTCAATGGCGGTGAATCAACGAGACTCACGGAGGACTTTGCCTTCTGCATGAGGCAAAACAGAGACTTAGTTGCTCTCCTTCGTCGCCCTGCGGCAGAAGTTGACAGGTCACCGCTGGATAGTTCGACTTGAGGTGATGTTTCGGAAATGACAGAATAAAGGCCGGTTGGCAGAGGCGCTGATGAAGCGTCGGCGTTTCCCGACCTTGAGAGTGTTGGCCACCATCAATGTTGATTCTGAACCCTGTCAATGAATATAGCTCAGCATTTCCAATGCTCGAGTGTATTCATATCGCCGGGATCGCTTGTGGCGTCGGGACGGCAGCACTTGTAAACCTGCGTCTGCTCGGAGTAGGACTGACCCAAAACAGCGCCGCGCGGCTTTGGAGGGACGCGATGCCATGGACGCTCGGCGGCCTTTCGCTCGCGATCTTTTCCGGGCTTCTGCTCTTTTCCATCGATCCAGAAGCGTACTACATCAACCCCGCCTTCCGTTTCAAGATGCTGTTTCTCCTGCTCGCAATCGCTTTTTATTACACGATGGTTCGTAAGGCAACGGCGGCAGATTCACGTGGAGGCTCAATCGTTGCGTGCGTTTCGCTCGCGCTGTGGGCGCTGGTGCCGTTCGGCGGGGTCTTCATCGGATTCCTTGGCTCGACAGAATACGCTTATCCGGTTCTCCTGTCCGTCCATATCGTGGCCCTTGTTCTCCTGGGCGGCATGGTGGTGGTGACGGATCTTCGTTTGCTCGGTGCCGGAATCCGGAAGTACTCCGTGCCGGACCTCATGAACGGACTACGCGTTCCCAAGCGGATCGCTTTTGGCCTCTCCGCGGTTTCCGGCGCCGTGCTGTTTGGAGCCAACGCTCGGCAATACTCAAGCAATCCCTGGTTCTGGATGAAGATCGCGCTACTCGCGCTGATCGGCGCGAACTATTTCATTTTCAGGCGAACTCTATATGACGATACAGGTAAACGGAAGCTCGCATCCGGCCTTTCGCTGCTTCTATGGGCGGGCGTTATTGTGGCGGCACGGGGCCCCGCCACCGTCAAGGACGTCATGCACTCCATGGTGGATCCCAATGGAGATTTCCTGTTCCAGTCGGTCCAGACGATCGAGGACGAGCACGGAACCAGGGAAATCGCGCCGCACACCGACGCGGAATGGGAGAACGTCCGGCAGCGCCTCATGGTTCTACGGGACGCGCCGAATTTCCTGCAGGGCCGCAGGGCCGCGCGGCCCACGGATCGGTCGAAGAACCCCGAGGTCGAAAGCGAGCCGGAGGAGATTCAGCAACTGCTGGACACCGACGGTTGGACCTTCATCCGCCGCGCACAGAGGCTGCGGGATGCCGCCTCTGTGGCGATGAAGGCTGTGGATGCCAAGGATAAAGACGCTTTGCTTCTGGGGCTCGATGGCATCGACAAGGCTTGCGAGAGCTGCCATCTGCGCTACTGGTATCCCAAGGACAAAAGGGCTCAGGAAGCCGCAAAAGCGGATGGAATCGTTGAATAGCACGCGCGATGTATCATGAAACGATCGCTAGGAGTAAAGCCGAAATGAGACCTAGACTACCCGCTGTTCTGTTCACGGTCACGTTCCTGATCGCGCTCGCCTGGGGTTCGTTAATGCCATCGACAACCGCCTTTGCCCAACAGCCTGCCCAGGGAAAGCAGGGGAAAGGACGAACTCCGCCGGTAATCCTGGGGCCCCCGGAAGGGGTCCAGCCACTGCCCACGGATTTGTTCACTTCAAAGAACTTTTACAAAGACAAGGCGCTGTGGATGGACAAGCGTTATTACCGCTGCAATACGCCGCGCCTGCTATCGGAAATGTGGAATCAGCAGCGGATTGGCACCAAGCCGCCTGAGTCGGCTTCCTGGGCCGACTGTAACGTCGACCTGCCACGCGAGAGTCTTCTGAGCTCGTACCCATACAAAACGGCCAAGGAACACTACCAGGCTTTAATGGCTGCGGCGAAGGCAAAGGGCGGGCCGACCGTGTACACAAAGGCGACGGTGCCCGATTGGGATGGGTACTATGCGCGTGACGCGCAGGCCGATCATGGCTCGGAATGGATCTGGGGATACAGCCAGGCGCCCACGGTCCTGTCTTTACTCACTCCGGAGTATCAGAAGCGCATGGTCCAGTTGATCTATCACGAGGCCGTGACCAACGCTCCGCAGTGGAATGCATCATTCTGTTATCCGGAAGGATTCATTCGCTGGTGGTCGCAGCCTTCGCAGGCCGGAAATTTCCAACTCACGATGACCACGTGGAATGTCCAGATGATCTCCGGTATCGCGGACAACTTCCTGCGCCAGGTGATGGTCGGCAAGGAGCAGCACGTGCAGAAGGTCCCCCAGTGGTATGGCGAGACCATCGGATTCTGGGACGGAACAACTCTCGTTACCTGGACGGCGAATATTCAGGGCTGGACCCTGACTCACTCCATGTTCGAGACCAGCGACAAGCTGGAGACGGTGGAGACCTTCAAACCCGCTTACGACGCCGGCGGCAAGTTCGTGGGCCTGGATCATGAGACGATCTTTTACGATCCCGAAGCCTTCGTTGCTCCGGTCCGTGCCAGCTATCGCTTCGCTCGCCGGGCGACTCCGGACGATCCCAATCGCCGGTACACCTACATCGAATGCCTGAGCAATATCCAAAACACCGATGGCAGGCCGACGCAACTCACCAACGCCGACCCCCGCTTTGTCGATTACTACGGCCGGCCGTGGGCCAAGAACTGGGAGAAGTATTTCGAAGTGGGCTGGGACAAGCCGCAGGACGAGCTCCCCAAGGAAATTCTCGACATCTTTAAATAGGAACGCATAGCCCCGCCGGCTTCTATCTCACGCCTATTGCGCCGGTTCGATCTTGAGCAGCGCACCCACCTCCTGGTCTGTTAGTGCGTAGATGTTCCCATCCGGGCCCTGCCGGACGTCACGGAAGCGCTGATGCAGATCGTCCAAAAGCCTCTCACGGCGGATGTCTTCGAACTTGTCGTTCAATACCACGCGCTCCAGGTGGCCGAAACCGCGGATCTCGCCATAGCGTGCGCTGCCAACGAACAGGTTGTTCTTCCAAGCCGGAAACTTATCTCCGGTGTAAAACATGATTCCAGAGGGTCCAATGGATGGCACCCACACGATCTGCGGAACCTCCATGCCTTCTTTGTAAGGAAGAATACGCGTGCCGTCGTATTGGCGGCCGAAACTGATTACAGGCCAGCCGTAGTTGGCGCCCGGTTTGATCAGGTTCACTTCATCGCCGCCATTGGGTCCGTGTTCGGCGTTGAAGATAGTGCCGAAGGGATGAACGGTCAGACCCAGATGATCGCGGTGGCCGAGCGTGTAAATCTCCGGACGATAGCCTTGTTTGCCGACGAAAGGATTGTCGCGTGGAATAGTGCCGTCGTCATTCAGGCGAAGGATCTTGCCGTAGGCGCTCATAGGGTCCTGCGCTTTTTGAACCTCGCCGGCGGCAGGCGTGGTCATGAGAATCGTGCCGTCGGGTGCAAAGGCGAGACGCGAACCGCCTATGTTGGTCCCCGGCTCTGTGCTGTAGAGTTCCTGGACTTGCGTCAGCGAGTTGCCTTGCAGTTTGGCGCGAGCGAGAACGGTGGCGGACAGATTCCCTTCGCCGGGCTTGCTGAAGGCGAAATAGATCCACTGATTCTGAGCGTATTTAGGATGGAGGACAAAATCATACAGACCGGCGTTCGCGCGGGCATTGACCTTGGGGACTCCGCCGAGCGGTTGCGGATCGAGCACGCCATCGCGAATGATGCGAAGCCTACCCGGCCCGCGTTCGCTCACCAGAATATTCCCGCCGGGGAGAAAGGCCATGCCGAAGGGGCGGTCGAGAGCCTTGGTGATGACGGTGACCTTGATCTTGTGCTGCTCGGCAGTATCGAAAATGAACGGACCATCCCCCAACGGGCCGCGCGGAAGATCGATGACGTTGGCTTGACCGTGGAGAACTGCGGCAAACATGACGGCGGTGACGAGCGAGTGCTTCATCGTTATACTATACGCCGAGGACGACATTGTGCGACAACTTCGATTTGCGATGGCACTCAGCTTCTTTCCCGGCTTACTTCTGGCTCAACCCCAGCCCCCGGGACAGGCGATTTTTCAGAACAAATGCGCGAGCTGCCATTCGGCCGAAGGCGGGGCGCCCGCGATCCCGGCACTCAACGCGATGCCAACCGAAAGTATCTTCGATGCCTTGATGAAGGGCAAAATGAAGGACCAGGCGTCGTCGATGACCAGCCGCGAGCGCCGCGTCGTTGCCGAGTTTCTGGGCAAGCGCCCGCTCAACGATCCCGCCGCGGGCGACGTGACGAAGATGACGAACCGCTGCGCGTCGAATCCCGCATTGGGGGATATCAACGCAACGCCGTCGTGGTCGGGATGGGGCGGCATTACGAATTCCCGGTTCCAGACGGCACGCGCCGCCGGACTTACGGCCGCCGATGTGCCCCGGCTGAAGCTCAAATGGGCGTTCGGACTACCTGGGGGATCGAGCCTTTATTCGCAGCCCGCGGTGGCTTTCGGCCGTGTGTTCGTCGGCAGCGATGACGGCGTGGTCTATTCGATGGATGCCAAGTCGGGATGCGTCCACTGGGCCTACCGCTCGGATATGTTCGGCCGGTTCGCGCCCATTATCGCGCCGATTTCCGGATATCCGGGCACGCGTTACGCGGTGTTTTTCGTGACCCGTTCGTCGACGGCCTATGCGATCGACGCGCACGATGGCAAACTGCTCTGGAAGAACGCCGAGGTAAAGGACGGCTTGAACAACCTCAGCGCCACCGCCGCCTATTACGACGGCCGGTTGTACGTGCCCTTGTCGGGAACCGAGACGCTGACAGGCTCAAATCTCGATTATGAATGCTGCAAATCGCGCGGGACCGTCGTCGCGGTGGACGCCAACACAGGCAAGGTTCTGTGGCGCGCGCAGAGCATTCAAGAGCCGCTGCGCCAAATCGGCGAGAATTCGCACGGGAAGCAGATGTGGGGACCGGCGGGGGCCTCGGTGTGGAACACGCCTACCATCGATGCCAAGCGCAAGCTGATCTACGTGGGTACCGGGAACAGCTTCGGCCGGATCGCGGCGTCGACCAGCGATTCGATCCTGGCGCTGCGCATGGAAGACGGAAAGATGGTGTGGCACCACCAGGAGTTTGCGGGCGATTCCTTCATGAGCGGCTGCCGCGCGACGAATGCGCCGGAGACGAATTGTCCGGAAAAGCTGGGACCCGACTACGATTTCGGCGGCTCCTCGGCAATTCTTCAAACCGTGAACGGCAAGGATATTTTGGTGGCGGCGGGCAAGGGCGGCGTGGCGATCGGCCTCGATCCCGACGCCAATGGCAAGCTGGTTTGGCGCACCCAGTTGTGGGAAACGCAGGCGCCATCGGCCTCGGGTTTGGTGGTTTGGGGCGGCGCATCGGACGGCCAGCGCGTTTACTATCCGTTGCAGCAACCCGGAGGCGGATTGAAAGCGCTCCAGCTGACAACCGGTAAAGTGGACTGGAACGCGCCGATCAATGCGGACCGTCGAGGCCAGGCGAACCCGGCGAGTTCGATTCCGGGCGTTGTTTTCAACGGAGGTTGGGACGGTATTTTGCGAGCAGTGGATGCTGCGGGCAAAGTGATCTGGACCTTCGACGCCAAGCAGGATTTCCAGACCGTGAACGGCGTGATCGCGAATGGCGGCTCGTTTGGCCCCGCCGGCGCGGTGATTGTTGGCGGAATGGTCTATGTGGCGTCCGGCTACACCGGAATTCAGCAAGGCTCGCAAGGGAACGTGGTGCTGGCGTTCGGCCTGGACTAGCCTCGCGTCTGCTGCCGCTTTCAGTCATTATAGAAGGGATGCAACTCAGCAAGCCCCTGACCAAACGGTGGATCAAATGGGCCGCCGCCGCTAACCTACTGGTCGCCTGCGTGCTGTTCGCCGCCGACCCGGCCATCATCACCATCGCCAGCAAGAACCTGTTCCCCGAAAGCATCACCTCTACCGCCGACGGAGCCATCATCATCGGCAGCTTCGGCACCAGCACTGTCTGGCGCATTCCACGCGGCGAAAACAATGCCTCCCAGTGGATCGATGCGAGCAAAAACAAAGGGCCCTTGCTGGGCGTGCTCGCCGATGAGAAATCCGGCCGCCTGCTGGTCTGTCAGGCCGGAGTCAAAACCTTCGACCTCAAGACCGGAGCCGCCAAGGAAGAACTCACCATCCCCACCGCCAACCCCTTCTGCAATGACCTGGCCGTGCGCAAGGACGGGTCGCTCTTCATCACCGATACGACTGGCGCCAAGATCTTCATGTTCCCCAAGGGCGCGAACACGCCCTTTGCGACAACTGGCGTTGAAGTCGCCTCCGACCCGCTGCTCGCGGGAGCCGACGGCCTCGCGTTCTTGAACGATCCCGACAAGCTCTACGTCAACACCGTCACCACCAGCAAGATCCTGCGCCTGGATCTCGCCAAAGACGGCAAGGCCACCAAGATCATCGAGCTCAAACAGTCGCGCCCGCTGCAAGGTCCCGATGGAATGCGCGCCATCGACGGCAAGCGATTGATCATCGCCGAGGGGGCCAGCCGCACGGCGATGGGTGTCCCGAACGGCGATAGCATCGAAATCACGACGCTCAAGGAAGGCGGCATGGAAGGCGGCACTCCCGCCGTCACGGTCACCAAAGGAATGGGCTGGACCATGGAAGGAAAGCTCAAGCAGCGCGACGCCAAGAACCCCGACGCCGACAAGGGCCCCTTCCGCCTGTTCCCTGTCCCGCTACCGAAGTAAGACTTCAGCCCCGCGCGTCTCCGCTTACATCTGGTTGTGGGAGCACTCCGCCCGCTCAAGCTGGGCTGGAAAATGGACGGATTCCAATAGGGAATTACCTTCCCCCCACTTTCAATATAGCAGATCTAACATATTGAAAACAAGGCGACATCCCGATTCGCTATCGGGTATGATCCGTACCATGGGAGGATTCCTTTGGTTCTACAAAACGTAATTCCAGAAGACAAGAGCGCGGCAGTGACTCGCGGCCTGCGCGAAGCGTTCGGGGTAGAAGAGTTCGACGACATCGCCATGCTGACCAAAGGCCAGAGTGGAGCTCTGGTCTACCGCATCATCGTGCGAGGATCCCCATACCTGTTGCGAATCATCACGCGTACACAAGATCCCACGCTTCCACAACACTTCACTTGCATGAAGACGGCAGCGGAAGCGGGCCTAGCGCCGCATATCTTCTACACCAGCATCGAAGACCGGATTTCCATTACTGATTTTGTGGATGCCGTGCCTTTTCCCATGGCCGACGCGCTCGTCCGGGTGCCCGCTACGCTGCGGACCCTGCATGCACTACCGCCGTTTCCCAGACGCGTGGATCACCTCAACACCTCATGCATGTTTCTGTTAAACAAAGGAGCTGCGCTGGACGGATTCATCCAGACCCTTCGGGCGGCGAACATTTTCTCTGAAAGTGAGTTCGGGGAACTCCTCGCCTGGCACGCGCGACTGGCTGAAGTCTATCCGCGGCAGGAAGTCGACATGGTCTCGAGTCACAACGATCTGTTCAAGCCGGACAACGTCCTGTTCGACGGACACCGCGTATGGCTGGTGGACTGGGAGGCTGCCTTCCTGAATGATCGGTATGCGGACCTGGCGGTGTTTGCGAATTTAGTCGTAACCAATGAGGCAGAGGAGCGGGTTTATCTTCAGGAGTATTTCGGGCAAACGCCGGATGAATACCAGAGGGCTCGATACTTCCTCATGCAGCAGGTCGCCCACATGTTCTACGGCGCGGCCTTCCTGTGGCTGGGATCGAAGAGCAAGCCAGTGGACTGGAATCAGCCCGTGCCCGCGTTCACGGACTTTCATCGGCGCATCTGGGCGGGCGAGGTCAACCTGGCTGACAACGATATGAAAGTCGTCTATGGCCGGGTTCATTGGGAACGGCTCTTGCAGAACATGCGGCTACCGCGATTCGAGGAGGCGTTGAAAATCGTCTCGGATCGGCATGCGTGCGCGTAACGGCTATCTTCTGTCCGGCAACGCGAACACGTAGAGCGCGTTACCCGTATCTGGACCGTGGACATCCGGAGCCACCAACCGAGGCACGTTCCGAGGGCTGCCGCCGCCGTTGGCCGTGGTCACGGCGAGATACTGTTTGCCGCCCACAGAAAACGTCAGAGGAAAGCCCTGCACGGCGGCAGGAAGCCGCGTCTCCCACAGAATCTTGCCGGTATTGGCATCGAAAGCACGTAACATGCGATTCAGGTCGCCCACGAACGCCACGCCGCCCGCGGTCGACAAGACGCCTGTGAGAAATGGCGCCCGCTGCTCGTATTTCCACAGCTCGCGCAGTGTGCGGACATCGTAGGCCGCCAGCTTGCCGACATTTCCGCCCGATCCAGGCATCTCAAAGTAACGGTTGCGCGCGCCGCCTCCGGCCCCGTTGCCGTCCGATTTATCCACTTCCTGCGCGGCGAATTCCATGCAGCTCTGGCTCAGAGGCACAATCAGACGATTGCCGGGCTGATAGTACGACATCGCGGGCCAGTTCTTGCCGCCTTCGGTCGAAGGACAACTCGCCACCCATTGGCCGATGCCTTGTTCCACGATATCGTTACGCAAGTGTGGCTCGCCGCTGGCTGGATCGAAGGAATCATACACATTCTGGAACACCATTTCTTTGTGGCCCAGATGCTTCCCCGTCTTGCGGTCCAGCTTCCACAGGATGCCGGGTTTGCCGGCGCTGAAGACGTAACTCTGGCCCTGATCGTCCACCAGCACCCGCTCGAAGACCTCGTCCAGATCCAGCGTTTCGCCGGGCGCGTGATCGTAATACCAGGCCAGTTTCCCAGTATCGGCATTCAGCGCCAGCGTCGAGTTAGCGTATAAGGTCGCGCCGTTGCCCGATCCGCGGCTCGCGCGCATCCAAGGCTTGGCCTGTGCGGTTCCCCAATAAGTGAGGTTCAAGTCAGGATCGTAGCTGCCAGTGATCCAGGTTTCCGCGCCCACACGCGAGCGATCGGGGAGACCTCCCCAGGTGTCACCTCCCGGCTCTCCCATCAGAGCAATAGTGTAAAAGCGCCAAATCTCTTTGCCCGTCTTGGCGTCGTAGGCGCTAATAAAGCACTTCTCCCCGCCATACTGCTGGCAACCGCTCAGACCCTGGATCAGCTTGCCTTTCACGGCAATCGGTCCGCTGGTGGTGGAGTGCTGATTCTTGGAGCGATCGCCGATGGTGGTATCCCAAACGATCTGCCCATTGCGTGCGTCGAAGGCCATCAGGTGCGCATCGTTGCTGGTCAAGTAGACGTTATCGCCGTAGATGGTGATGCCGCGCATCGCCGGTGCGCCCGCGTTGGTTCCGTAGCGATGCTCCCAAATCAGGTCGCCGGTCTTGGCGTCCAGAGCCTGCAACACCCCGCCAGCGTTGTTCACATAGAGCACGCCGTTGTGGACGATGGGCGCGGGATCGTTGCCGAGAGGACTTCCATCCTGCATGGCCCAGCTCCACACCTGCCGCAATTCGTTGACGTTCTGCGTGGTGATCTGGTTCAGCGGGCTGAACGAGCTGGCTTTGTAATCGCGCCGGATCATCAGCCAGTCGGCCGGATCCGGGTTGCGAAACATCGCGTCCGTGACCGGAACGTAGTTTTTCACTTCGCCCTCAACGGTGATGCCGCGGGGCACCTGCTTTTCTTGTTTCGCCTGCTTAGCTTGTTTGGAGTTGTCCTGCTTGGCTTCGACCGATGCGGGGCCGCCGCCCGCTTGAAGATACGCGGCGCGCTGGCCGGATGCGACGCTGCGAATGGCGACACTTGTTGCGGCGGTAAGCGCCTGGTTCCCCGCCCGCGCGCTATTGGCATCCAGAATAAATGCAGCCAGGTTTACATACGAATCGCCCGGAAGAGCGGCTCCGCCCGGAGGCATCGTGAATTGCATGAAGGTGATCAATTCGCCGGCGGTCCGGTCACCCCACTGTGCCAGGAAGTTCGCGCCCGCCAATTGCGGACCTTCGCGCCCGCTCAGATCGGGCGAATGACATGAGGTGCAATTAGTGTCGTAGAGTGCGCGTCCCGCAGCGGCCTGCCCTTGCGTATAGGGTCCGGCCGGACGCTGCTGGGCAACCAAAATCACCACGCCGCAGGCTGCCGTCGTCATCGCGAGAACCATTCGTGTCTTCATAGTGCCTCCTTCATTTTTGGAACAGCTCCTCGAGACTTGAATCCGCCGGCGCAGGCGCAGTCTGCTTAGCGCGGCTGGTGGTGAAGCCGATCAGGCGGCCCGCGAAGATCGCGCTAATCCAAATCGCGAGCGACAAAATCGCAACCGCTCGGCCGGCCGGAGGCGCGGCAGCCGCTTTATCCCAACGATGAGCCGTGCGCCCCAAAGTCAGCTCAAAGGAAAGCATGTTGACCGCGGCGAGAACCAGCAGCGCCATCTTCGAGCGGAAATAGAAGTTGTGATAGTACACGCCCGCGTTGGTGAGGAACATCAGCGATCCGGTCAACGCGGTCAAGACGAAGGCCGCCCAGGTCCATTTCAGGATGTCGGATGCCATCCGCTTGAACGGCCGGTCGGTGGATGCGGCTCCCAACAGCCGAAGGTCGATGACGGCAATTGTCCCGAAGACCAGAGCCAGGCCAATCACGTGAAACGACTCGAGGAGAGGAAACAGAAAGAGCGAATCGCGAATTCTAGCCGCAAGACTGGTTGCCTCGAGCCAACTGAGAAGCGCGGCGATATCCATCGCTTAGGACCTCGCTGCCGGCGACCAGGAACCCCAGACATGGTCATAGGCGATCAGGCGGCCGAGAACAATAATGCATGCCCAGATCAGGAACGTCAGCACCGCGAAATACTTAACCGCTCTGCGAGTCTCCACAACTTCTTCGTGTTTGCGGACGGCCCTCTGGAATATCACCGCGATCAGCGTGCCCACCGCCACCAGCAACATCTTCAGCCAAAACGAAAACGTGATGAGTTCACGCACCGGCTCTCCAATCACCATCAGGATCCCCGTGGCGAGCATCAGCCACAGCGCGCCCATCAGCCAGGGACCGAACCGGTTGCTGGTTTGCCGGAGCGTTTGGTCCATGCCCGCCAAGCCCAGCAGGCGAAGATCGATCATGAACACGGATCCCAATACGATTGCGATGCCGACGATGTGAATGGACTGAATCGTCGGGATGGCCCAACTGTTGTGGTTCTGGATGAAGACACTGAGAAACGTCGTCGACAGCCACTCGGCGAAAGACTTCACAGTACCGCTTAAAAGGTCGTCCCGCCGAGCAGTGTGCTGCCAGGAACGGAGTCGCAGTGCTTATCGGCTTCGGGCAGTTTAGGCTTGTTGGTCGCCGGATCCGTGGGGCACTTGGCGATGGCGCCTATCCGGGATCCAAAATTGCTGCCATCCCGCAGTGGATTCAGCTTGACGCTGAATACCGTGCCAACCTTAAACGTCTCCGCCGTAATCCCTTGCTGCGCTACCGCAGCCGCGCCCGCCATCTCGACGCCCCACTCTACGTATTTGCCGTCGGGACCCTTCGCCAGGCCCTTGCGATCGGGCGCGATCAGAATGAAATGGATTTCGGCATGGTTGGCCTGGGCCACGAACTGCTTGGCCGCTCCAGTCAGCGTTACGGTCTTGGTCTGATCGTACATGGCGAACGAATGGTGCGAAAAGGCCGGTGTAACAAATAGCGCTAATAGAAGTGCTGCCGGCACAACCATCGTCAAGGCTTTCTTGTTCATCTGTTATTCCTTGTTTACTTAAAGATATCTAGTATTTCCTTAGGAAGGTCGTCCTGCGGCTTATCCCAACCAACCTCGAAATATTTTTCCCAGTTCTTGGCCCACGGCCGGCCATAGTAGTCGATGAAGCGGTCGCTGGCCGCCGTGAGTTGCGTCGGATGGCCATCCACATCCCGGAGATTGCTCAAGCATTCGATGTAGGTGTACCGCCGGGTGGCATTATCCAGACCCGCAGCCCGATTGAACCGCATAGTGAGGTGCAGGGGCGCGACGAACGCGTCGGGATCGTAGAAGACCGCTTCGTGATCCAGCCCCACGAAGGCGCCGTTATTGTAGACGGGCGTATAGGTTTCGATGGTTTGCAGCTTGTCGCTGAATTCGAACATCGAGTGCGACAGGGTCCAGCCTTGCACATTCGCGGTCCAGGTGATCAGAGTGGTTCCATCCCAGAATCCAACCGTTTCCCCATACCACTGCGGGACCTTTTGCACATGCTCCTTTCCGATCAAGACTTGCCGCAGGAAGTTGGCAGCGAGGCCGGACAGGAACTGGACTTGGCTCGCGTTCATGGTGAGCTGGAAATTCCCGCCTGCCGAGGCCTGCGACCACCAGCGCATGAATCCTTCGGGATAGCAGAAGGAGGCGTTCCACTGCGGCGCATTATTCACGCCCTCGTGATAGTTCATCTGTACCATGCGCTTCTGGTATTCCGGAGTGAGCAGCGACAGGATTGTAGGAACCTGGTTGATGGTTCCCCAGGTCCATTGGGAATTGGAATAGGAGTTGTCGCGGCCATACCATCCATCCCAGTCGGGTACCGTGGCCTTCGTATAAACCGTCGGGCCGCCTGCGGCCTTGGCCTTCGCCATCAATGCGTCGTAATGTTCCTTGGCGGTCTTGTAGGGATAAGGACTAACGATTTTGTCTCGCGAGTAATCGATGTTGCAGTCGCCCCACGAAGCGGACGCGGGCGGCTTGGCGCCAATTCGGCCCGAGGTCCAGATGTCGGTTATCTGGCGGGGAGAGTTGCAGCGGAAGTACCGCTTGTCCGTCCAAAGAGCCCTGTCCTGGTAGAAGTTCTTGGAGGTGAACAAATCATTCGGCAAGGCCTGCATTCCCGCCGGCGGTCCCGCGAAGGTAGGCGTCCCCGCTCGTCCGAAGCCTTTGCCCTGTGGCGCGCCCGTCTGCTGCGCGAACACGGTGGCCGGCACCGGCGCCATCCGGGAGACTGCGATCAGTGCGGCGAAGGTGAACAAAACAACGAACAAACGGGCTTTCATTCGGGCTCACTCCCAACGGTCGCTATTGGAACCGAGATCCGTATCATCATACCGCGAAATTCAAAATGTGACCTGAGTGGGCCCCACCGGTGCGAATCCCTCTCTCGCGTTAGCTATTGTGCAGCGCGCTGAATCAATTCCCACATGAAGCCGTTGACGTCGCGGACGAACACATTGCCCGCGCCGTTCGCTCGCACGATTGCCTTGGCGCCTGTAGTCGCCACGGTGCCGCCGGCCTTGGTCCACTGATCGACGGCGGCGTTGATATCGCGCACCACCATCGTGAATGCGGGCGATCCCGGATCTTCCGCGCCGGCGACGAGTTTCGCGCGTGGCACACCGCTATATTCGATTAGTCCGAAATCGAGCGTAGTACCCGGAATATTTCCGTGCGTGATGCGCCATTGCGCCCCTTGCAGGCCGATGAGGTTCGCGACCACTGCGTTGGTTCCTAACGCGCCCGTCGCGCGCGCGTTGAACCCGATCGCCTCGCGCAAGAATTCGATAGTCTTCACGGAATCCTCGATCGAAAACTGCACCGAGGCGCCAAGAATATCGCCCGTTGTGTTCGCGGCGGGGGCGGGCTGCGGATCGGGCTGCTGCAATTCAACAAAGAAGCCATCGGGATCGCGAACCACGATCTCGCGAAGCTTGCTGTTCAGATTTCCGGTCGGGTTTAAGGGAGCGCCGCCGATGGTCACTACGGACGCGCCTGACGCTTTCACTCTCGCCAAAGCCTTGTCCATATCCCGCACCTGCAAAGCCAGCGTTGCCGCTCCAATGTCCTGGATGTTCGGGCGTACTGGCTTGCGCGATCCGCCCGTGAACTCCGTCAACTCAAATCCAAAGGCTGCGTTCGGAATGCGGAACGTCGCGGCGCGAAAGCTCATGCCTTTCGTCGCGGTGAACTTCGACATGTCCTCGTCGAGCTTCTGGGGCTGCTGCGTCAGCGGATCGCGAGCTCCGTTTACCGGCAAGCCCAGCACATCGCGGTAAAACGGCACCGTTTTCTCGAGACTTTCGGAGGTATGCGCCAGGTTCTGCAACTGGACCACGGGGGTCACGAGAGGGGTCGTTTGCGCGAACGCAACCACTCCCAGAAAGCTCGCTGCGACGGAAAATGTCGATAGGGTTGAGGACGGCATCCCCGAAGTATACCCCCTCCATTCCATTCCGGTGGGCCTCTGGCGTATGATTACGGCGTATCATTACAAAGATGCGCATTATCCGGCTCGTCATTTTACTGGGGGTTCCCGTCGCTGCTCAGTGGGTCAACCTGCCTACACCTGGAATCCCCCGCGCCACCGATGGGAAACCGGACCTCTCCGCGTCCGCGCCCAAGACTGCCGGAGGTAAACCCGACTTCTCGGGAATGTGGATCCCGCGCGATGTGCTGACCTGTGACCCCAGTCAGCGCGGCGTGCAGTGCACCGAGCTTCCCCTGACGCCGCAGGTGGTGAACTTCGCGGCAGGCATGAAGGACGGCCTCCCCTACCAGCCCTGGGCGGCGGATCTGGTTAAGAGCCGCTCCAAGGACGTCGCCTACATCGACCCCCACATGCGCTGCATGCCACCCAACTTCCCGCGCGCCTGGGCCTTCCCTGAAACGGTGAAGATTTTCCAGACGCCCGCTCAGCTCGTCATCCTGGACGAATTCAACGCCAGTTACCGGCAGGTTTTTTTCGACGGCCGCAAACTCCCCGAAGACATGGTGCCGACGTGGAGCGGTTATTCGGTCGCGCACTGGGAAGGCGACACGCTGGTGGTGGAATCGGCGGGCTATCGCGATGATTCCTGGCTCGACACGGCCGGCAATTTCTTTTCGAGCGAAGCACGCGTCACGGAGCGCATCCGCCGGCCCAACTTCGGCGGCCTCGACGTCGATGTGACCGTCAATGACCCCAAGGTATTCACCAAACCGTGGACTGTGTCTTTGCATATGAGGCCCCTGGTCGACACAGAGATGATCGATTTCTTTTGCCAGGATAACAACAAGGACCTTCAGCACCTGGTTCGATAGCGAGTAAAACATGCGAATCCGAACTTTGCTTATCGTTGCGAACATTGGATTGGCGGCCATCGCGGTCCAAGTGGCCATTGCGCAGAATGACTGGCCGTCTTATGGCCGGGACCCTGGGGCTCAGCGCTACTCGCCTCTCACGCAAATCAACCCGGGCAACGTATCCACACTAGTTCAGGCCTGGAAGTACGAAACGCGCCCTCCTTCCATCGCCAAGGCCCAGCAGGCTTCGAAGACCACGCCACTCATGGTGAATAACGTCGTGTTCTTCGTTACTCCGTTTCAAAGCCTGGTCGCCGTGGAACCCGAAACGGGAAAGACCATCTGGAAGTTCGATCACCAGCACGCCGCGCGCGCCTCTCGCGGGATCGCATACTGGCCTGGAAACAGAAATGCTCCTCCGACAATTTTCTTCGGCACCGAAGACGGCTTCCTGATCGGGGTGAACGCTCGCACCGGTAAGTTAGTGCCGGGTTTCGCCAAGGAAGGAGAACTCGATCTGAAACCCGGGATGAAGGGTCCGGGGCTGGAGAGTGCTCCCTATGGATTGAACGGCGCGCCCGCGATTTACAAGAATCTGGTGTTCACCGGAACGCACCTGCAAGACAACGGTTCGTACGGGGGGCGTGGCGATGTCCGCGCCTGGGATGCGGCTACGGGGAAACTGGTCTGGACGTTCCACACGGTTCCCCAACCGGGAGAAGTCGGGCATGAGACCTGGCTCGACGACGGCTGGAAGAACCGCTCCGGCGTAAATGTATGGAGCACGTTTACCGTGGACACGGAGACCGGCACGCTGCTGATGCCGATCGGTGGGCCCAGCGACGATCGCTACGGCGGAGACCGGCCCGGCGCGAATCTGTTCGGGAACTCGCTGGTCGCCGTGGATGCGATGACCGGAAAAATGAAGTGGTACCTGCAGACCACTCACCACGACCTTTGGGACACCGATCTGCCGCCGCAGCCGACGCTGATCGACGTGGTCAAGGATGGCAAGAGGATCCCGGCGTTAATCCAGACGGCCAAGACGGGCCTGGTATTTATCTTGGATCGCCGGACGGGAAAAGCCATCTTCGGTCTGGAGGAGCGGCCTGTGCCGAAAGGCGACGTGCCCGGCGAGTGGTACTCGCCCACGCAGCCATTTCCGCTGAAACCGCCGCCGCTTGCGCGCATGACCTGGAATCGCGACGAGATTACGAAGTTCACTCCGGAACAGCAGAAATATTGCGAAGAGCTGTTCAAGAACGCCCAGAACGATGGACCGTATGCTCCGGTGCGCATGACCGATACGGTTGTTTTTCCCGGTCCGGATGGCGGCTTCAACTGGGGCGGCGGCAGCTACGATCCCAAGCTGGGCTACTTCTTCATAAACTCGCACGACAGGGGCGGAGTGCAGAAGATGGTGGCACAGGTTCCGGCGAAGGAACGCCCCACGAAGATCGGCGGAGCGGGCGATTCGAGTCAAATGCCGTTTATTCGCCGGAACGCGGGCGCCATCACGAACCCGGCTACGGGCTGGCCGTGCCAGTCGCCGCCGTGGGGCGAGCTGTTCGCGATCAATGTGAATACCGGGGATGTCGCGTGGAGGATACCGTTCGGACGCGTCGAATCCTTGGAGAAGATCGGCGTCATGAACACGGGATCGTACAACATAGGTGGTCCCATAGCCACCGCGAGCGGCTTGCTGTTCATCGGCGCCACGGACGATCAGCGCTTCCACGCCTACGAATCCAAGACGGGAAAACTGCTGTGGGAGACGAAACTGCCGGCGGATGCGTTCGCCAATCCCATCACCTACCTGGGCCGGGACGGAAAACAGTATATCTTGATCGCCGCGCAGGAGACCATGATCGCGTTTCGGTTGCCGTGATTGCTGGATGGCGCTTGGTTTTACTTTTCCTGCCGGCCCGGAACTGCCGCCACCGGGATCCCCTTGGCTGTCATCAAGGATTCCAGCAGTGCCACGGTTTTCGGGAACGCATCCGCACCGCCGCGAACACCGCCGGCGCCGCGAGCGACGTCCAGGGGCGTGCGGCCGTTGGCGTCTTTGGCCGTCAGGTCGGCGCCGTTGGCGACGAGGAATTCGATGAACTTATCGAAGCCGTGTTCGGCAGCGCCGTGCAGAGCGGTTTGGTTCGGGACGGCGTTCGCGCTCGGCATTTGACTGCCGCGGCGGAAGGCCAGTGCGATGTTCGCAGAGGCGCTGTAACCTGCGGTGCCAGGGGCAGCGGGAGCCGCAGCAGCAGGAGGAGCGCCGCCACCTCGACCACCACGACCACCGCCGCCCGCGGGACCGCGATCTACCAGCGACCGGGCGTTTATGTTAGCGCCCGCTTTGATGAGAAGATCCATGCTGGCGAGCACGCCTTCGTCGGTACGGCTACGTCCGCGCGTGACGCGTGAGCCGTAGTCGACACCGGCGGCGGCCATCAACGGAGTGATGCCTTCCTTGCTCGGCAAATCGACCAGCGCCTTGTACTCCAGCAGGAGCGCGACGAACTTGTCATCGCCGCCACGCGCCGCACGCAATAAGGGAGTGGCGCCCTGGGCGAGCATGCCGTCGCCGCCGCGGTCCTGGGGGACGTCGCGATACGGCGGGCGCCGCTTCAACTGGATGTTCGGATTCGCGCCGCGTTCCAGCATCAGGCGCCCGACATCGACGGCAGTGAGCTTGTCCGGACTCGGGATCACGGCCATCGCGCCGTTCCCTTTCATCGGCAGCGTGCTGACGTCGGCCGCCATGTAGACCGGAGAGCGGCCGAAGAGATCCCACTTGTCGAGATCGGCGCCGCCCTGTGGTCCTTTAAACGTGACGAGCACGGCGGCCGTGTCGAAATGCAGATTCTCGAGCGCAAGCAGCAGCGGCGTCTCGCGGTCCGGATCTTCGGAATCGGGATCGGCGCCGGCGGCGAGCAGGTTTTGAACACACGCCACGCAACCTTCGCGCGCGGCATAGTGCAGCGGGGTAAATCCGCCCTTGTTCATGTCCTTGGGGCGAGGTTCCTGGATGACCTTACGCTCCCACTGATTGATTTTGCCGTGATCGTTCAGGCTCGCGTCCTTCGACGCGAGGAACTTCACCATGTCGGCCTGGCTTTGCGCGGCGGCCCACATGAGCGCGCTTTGTCCGCCCCAGGTTTCCTTAGTGTTGATATCGGCTCCTGCGGCTAGCAGCGCCTTGGCCGCTTCGACCTTGCCGCTGCGCGCGGCCGCCATCAGCGGAGTTTCACCATCGGGAGTTTTGAGATTGGGATCGGCGCCGGCCTTGAGCAGCGCGTCAATGATCGGCGCAGAGCCGATGATCGCGGCTTCGGTGAGAGCCGACGTGCCAAGCTGGCTCTTCAGTTTGACGTCCGCGCCGGCTTTGATCAGCGCGCGAACAAGTTCCAGATCGCCGTTCGCTGCAGCGTACATGACGGCGGTGCTACCATCGGCGCCAGCGGCGTTCACGTTCGCGCCCTTCGCTGTCACCAGGCGCATGGCCGCGGCGTGGTCGCCGGATTCCGCCGCGTCCAGCAGCGTCGTAGCCGAATCGGCGGCCGCCAGCATCGACGCGCCGGCCAGCAGGATTGCGATGGCACCCACGAACCTGCGCATGCTAGACCTCCGAGAGACCGTCGGTGCTGTCGCCGATGGATTTCACCGGGATCTCATTGCGCTGCAGCAGCGTAAGGAGCAGGTCGCCGTGACGCGAATCCTGGGGATACTTCAGGTGCTGGCCGCCTTTGATCTTTCCGTTCGCATGTCCCAGGATCGCGGACGGCAGCGGATCGTTGTTGTGGCGATCGCTGTTGCTCATGTCGCTGCCAAAGAGAATCGTGGAATGATCGAGCACGGTGCCGTCGCCTTCTTTCGCGGCTTCGATCTTCTTGATGAATCCGGCAAACACTTCCGCGTGGTACTTCTGAATCTGCACCAGCTTGTCCATCTTCTGAGGGTTGTTGCCATGATGCGACAGTGGATGGAACCCCTCGGCAATGCCCAGGTTGGTGTAGGTGCGCATACTAGCTTCGCGGTCCATGGAGAACGTGATCACACGCGTGATGTCAGCCTGGAATGCAAGAGCCATCAAGTCGAACATCAACTTGAAATACTCCGTAATATCGTTCGGCGTGCCGATCGGCGCGTCCGGAATACTCAACGCGCGGTCGTCCGGTTTGGAAGCCATCTGTACGCGGCGCTCAATCTCGCGAACGGAGTCCAGATAGTCGCTGACGACGATGCGGTCGTGCACGCCGAGGCTGGCCTGCAGGCGCTGCGCTTGCCCCTTCACGCGATCGAGGATACTGCCGGTTTCCGCGAGGATCTGGGCGCGTTCCTGATCGGTGTCGCCCTGTCCGAAGAGCTTCTGGAAGACGGCGCGCGGGTTGCCTTCCTGCGGCAACGACTGGGTCGGCGTGCGCCATGCGAGCCGGGCGCTGCCCTGAGCAGCGGTGAGCTCGAGCGAAGGGAGACGCGTGTCCTGACCAACGTAGCGGACGGCCATCTGGTCGCAGCTCACGCCGGAGTTCGGATCGGCCTTGCCGAAGTCCCAGGGCTTCACGCAGGTCAACCAGCCTTGCTCGATGTAGGCGTGGGGTTCGGGCGTTTCCGCGGGCTTGTTGCGCAAGCCGGAGACGATGGTCAGATGCTTGCGGAACGGCTCCAGGGGCTTCAGGATAGGCGACATCGTGTAGTCCGTGCCGGTTTCCTTGGGCGACCAGCTGTCCATGATCGCGCCGTGAGGGAAGCCCACAAAGGCGAAGCGCTTCGGGGTCTTCCCGGCGGGAGTTTGCGCCCACGCCGTTGAGGCCGGAATCATGGCTTCCAGCAGCGGCAGGGTGATGGTGGCCCCGATTCCCTTCAAGGCTGCGCGGCGTGCAATGTGCTTTTTGAATATGAACATGATGTCGTCTCCTTATTTAGTCCCTGTCTAATTAACTAGCGCACAACGGAACGCCCCACGGCGTCCTGTGCGCTGCTTGCACTCTGCACCGGCTGCGGCATGCGGCGCATCTTAAACTGTTCGCTGTTGACCACCGCCTGAACGATGGCCGAAAACTTGTAATCCTTGGCCGCCGTGTCGCGCACGATCTTGCGGACGGTCGGCATGTCGTAGTAGGCTTCCGTGCGGCCCATCGAATAGGTCAAAAGGTTTTCCACAAGAGTCTGCACGAATTGTTCGGGACGGCGCAGCAGCGCCTTGCGCAGATCGTCGGGCCCGTTGATCTTCGTTCCGTCGGGCAACTCGCCGGCGGAATCGATACCCACGCCGGCATAGCGGTCCTTGTCTCTCCACATTCCCGTCGCGTCGAAATTTTCAAGCGCGAAGCCGAGCGGGTCCATGACCGAGTGGCATGCCGAGCAGGTCGGGCTCGCGCGGTGCGCCGCCATCAACTGGCGGACGGTGAGCGCTTTGGTCGTGCCAATGTCCTTGTCATTCAGGGTCGGGACGTTGGGCGGCGGGTTGGCCGGCGGGACACCCTGCAGGTATTTCAGGATAAACGATCCACGCAGCACGGGGGACGTGCGGTTCGGATAAGCGGCGGCCATCAGGATGGCGCCCTTGCCCAACAAGCCCCATCGCACGGAGTCTTTCAGTTCGACCCGGCGGAACTGATCGCCTTTCACGTCGGTAATGCCGTAGTGCAGCGCGACACGTTCATTCAGGTACGTATGGTTCGCGCGCAGCAAATCCACGACATTGCGGTCTTCACGGAAGATGCTGTCGGCAAACAGCGTGAGTTCGGTGCGGAAATCCTGACGCGGGTCCATACGGCCGGAGGCGTACGGGAAGACGTCGTTATCCGGAACGACCGCGTCGAGCCGCGTCATTTCGAGCCACTGAAACACGAAATTGCTCGCCAGCGTCTTCGATCGCGGATCGGCCAGCATGCGCTGGACCTGTTTGTCGAGCGTCGCCGGATCGCTGAGTTTGTTCTTGATGGCAAGATCGAGCAGTTCATCGTCGGGAATCGAGTTCCACAGGAAGAACGAGAGTTTCGACGCGAGTTCGAGATCCGTGATCGCGTACTTCTCGCCCGGCTTCAACCCCGTGGGGACACGTTCGCCGCGATACAGGAAGAACGGGCTCGCCAGCGTTCCCGTGATACCAGCGCGGATACCCGACTCGAAACCGCCTTGTTTCACACCATCGGCGTAGTACTGCATCAGTTCCGTGATGTCGTCATTGGTGACTGGGCGACGATACGCTCGCTTCGCCAGCGTCGAGAAAATTTCCCTGGCGCACGCCTCCGGCGTCTTGGTCTTATCCTTCGCCGGGTTGCAGGTGAGGACGCGATCGCGGCTGGGCGTGGAACTGAGGCCTTTCACATCGAAGGGGCCCAGAAGCTGGAACGAGTTCACGCGATAGGAACGATCCTGCCCGCCGCCGGGCGTAAACATCTGCAACTGATCGTCGGATTCCGCGAAACTCTGGCGCCGGAACGTAACGCCGATCTTGTGCGGTCCGGCCGTCGCCGGGAACTTGATGTTCTTCAGCCGGGCATTGAGTTTATCGATCGCGCCGTTCTGCACCTGATCGTAGAGCTTCGAGTCTTCTTCGCCACCGACCACGGTTTGATAGACGATTTTATTGTCTAGCGTCACCACCAGTGGATTCTCGTACTCCATGCCATTGCCCCAAATATGGCCGGCCATGTCGGCGATGTTGATGCGGTATTCGCCGTCGGCGGGGAGATCCACTTTGGCAAGAATGCCGCCCCGCGTCCCCAGAGGCAACCCGGGAACGTGGGTGAGCTGATTGCCGGGAGATGCGCGGAACGTCCAGCCCTGCGCGCGAGCATCGCCCTTGCCGAGCGCCTCAACCGCTACGTTGCGGGCGGCACCGACGTATTGCTCGATGAAGGAAGGCGAAACCTGCAGGGCGGACGCAATGTTGTCGAAGCCCTGCGCGGTGTCATCCTGCGGCAGCAATTCGGCGCCGTTGACCTCGACCAAAAGCAGATCGCGGACAGCGTTTGCGTACTCCTGGCGATTCAAGCGATGCAGCACAACCTGATCGGTGACGAGCTGCTGGTTGGGAACCTTGTCGAGCGAATCTTCGAGCCACGCGACCAGCGAGTCGACAGCCTTGCCGTCCGGCTGCTTTGCACCGGGAGGCGGCATAACGCGGCCGCGCAGTTTGCGCACGGCCTTCTCGAAAAGATCGGGATCCTTGGTGATGCTGGCGGCCGTGATGCCTTCGAAGCTGACGCCGCCGGTCTTGGCGCGGTCACTGTGGCAGCCCGAGCAGTATTGCTTGATGGTGGCCAGTTGGACGTCGGCCGGAGCCGGCGCTTGGCTCTGGGCTTGGCTACGAGACGGGGCGGTAAAGACGGCAACCAAGCCGATGGCGGCGATCAGCGGAATCAGGGTCTTGATATGTCGCATCGTTCTCATGAGTCCCTAAGCATCCGGTGAAAGATAAGCCCACAGGCTCTCGAAAGAGCGGCGAATGAATTCATCCGGGTTGCCCATTTTGGCTTCGAATTCCTTGGCCGGCTTGGCCTCGACGGCTTCCGACGGGCCGCGTCCTTTGTTCAGCATCTGATTCAGGCGATCGTAGATGGTGCCGTACATGTCGACCTGCGCAGTGATATCGGCCAGGCTGAGCACTGGACCGACAGCGGGAACGATCTTGGTATCGCGGTTTCCATCTTTATTTACGATGCTCTGAATGCGTTGCAGTCCGCCGACAATGCCGCCGATCCAGCCTCCGGTCCACCAATCGACCACGGGCCAGCCTTGTCCGCAGGCGGCGTCGCCCACCGCAAGGACGTTCTGCTGCGGGAGGTAGACGTAGAGATCGCCGTCCGTGTGCGCCGCGTCGGAGATGTATCCGTAGCGAATGCCGGAATCGAGAGCGCCTTTATCGTAGAAAGTCTTGTTCGGTTGAGCGACCTTCGAGAGCTTCTTGAATTTCTGCCCGTTCCAGGGCCAAGTGATGTTTTGCTGGAGCCACAGCCGCGTGTTCTCCTGGGCAATAATCGTGGCGCCGGCCATGCCGAGTCGTTCGTTGGAGCCGGTCTGCTCCGGATGCCAGTGGGTGTTGAACAGTGTCCGCACCAGGCCGCTATTCGGTAAGGCAGCCACGGCCTGTGCTAGCGCGCCAGCATTTTGCGCGAGCCCGCCGTCCACCATCACGACGCCCTCAGCTCCCGTGCGCACGATTACGTTCGCCCCAGCCCCGCCAAGGAGATACAGGTTGTCGCCCAGTTGCGTAGTCGTGATTTTGGGGGCTTGCGCGAAAGCGAACGGCGCCGCGAGGCCTACCGAGGCAGCCTTCAAAAACGTCCTACGCGTTGAAACCAACATGGTTAAGTGCGTTTACAGTATACTCCTCCGACGCCCGGAAAACATCCCCCTGATGGCAGGTCTGGATCTCATACAAAATCCTGCTTTGTCCGGCAGTCCCGCCCGGAAGTTGATCTACTAGCTTCATCTAATCGAAATGGCTTCACCGCCGGCAAAAATCTGGCACATTCGCCCATTTTTCGCCATATGTTAGGATCGTCAAAAAGGACTCAGGATTGCTTCCAAAGGCCGTCTTTGACAAGTCGTTTTTGCAGGGCCTTAACCCCAATGAGTCTCTTTTCTTCGACAAGTTCTTCTTGAGCGTATTGTGCCCGATTTTTCACGTCGAGACGTTGGCTGATCTTGCCAAAGCTGAACGTGAAGCTCGAACACGCGAACAAGAGGTAGGGCTCATCGCCGACAAGACCCCTGAGTTGAACGTTGCGATTTGCGCAAACCATCAGATGATTTCCGTGAACAGTTTCTTGGGTGATGAGATGCCCATGGACGGGCGGATCCCGAAGGCCATGGGCAGGGAGGTTCGCGTCCACGGAAAACGGGGAGTGGTTTACGAACCCTCACCTGAGGAACAAGCGTATTCGCGTTGGCAGCAGAGGAGATTCTTGGAAGTTGAGCGAGGCTTCGCGAAGGCGTGGCGCGACAATCTTTACCCAGACGCCTCCAGCATCCGCGCAGCGCTTGAGATCATGGGCGTGAAGAGTTCAGAATGTAAGAACCTGGGGCAGGCGAAGGCGATGGCTGAGGCCTTCGTTGCGAGTCCTGATGCACCACAGGATCGAATCAACTTAGCCCCTTTTGCCTTGGGACTGTCAGATCACGCAGAGGACCTGATTTACGCTCGATGGAAAGAGGCTGGATTTCCGCCGCTTCCGACATTCGCTCCGTATGGGGCTTACGTCTTCACAGTGGCCGTGTTCTTTCACATTGCAGTGGTCGCGAAGCTTTTGACGGACGAACACCGGATGGACATGGCGTATTTGTACTACCTGCCGTTCTGTGACCTTTTCGTTTCGTCCGACAAAGCGCACCGCCGGTGCGCAGAACTATTCATGCGAGCGAACCAGGAGTTCGTTTGGGGACAAGACCTGAAGGCCAACCTCAAACAAATCGTGGAATACTATCTCACACTGCCGGAGAATGCACGGGAACAAGGTATCTACGCGCTGGCACCAGTTCCTCCAGCGCAGGTTGAGCGCCTCGTCGCAGCACTATATGACCGGTACGCTGGCTCCTCGTGGAGAGAACAACGTGATGTCGGGCCGCCTGACCAAACCAATCACCCACAGTTGCTAGAAGCCATCAGAGAATTGGGGAACTTACCGACGGAATCGGCTGACAACGTCGACCCAACGGAAGAGGTCGAGATGATGAGGATTGACCGCTTCATTAGGAGGAAGCGCGGTGATTTCTATCAGGTGCGGAAGGACATGCCGAATGCTCCGATCTGAAACTTGGTAGTCGGCAAACGGCGCAGCCAAACGGTTTCAGCCCACAAACGGATCGACTATGCTCACACCTGCATTCACGAAATCGGTACGGTTCCTAGTAGCGATCGCGAGGTTATGAACGGCTGCGGTCGCCGCGATGAGGCTATCTTTGACCGGCATCGCTTTCCCGGTTTTCCGAAGCCGCGCTAGCAATTCCGCCCATTTCAGACCTGTGGCCGCGTCCCAAGGCAGGCAATGGAGACTCCCCACTCCTGCGTCGAACCAGCGCTCCAGCGCGGCCCGCTTTCTTCCCCGGGGAAGGATGAGGATTCCGAATCGCAGTTCGCCGAGAATGACGGGATCGACGGCGATCTCCGGCTCATTCTCGCGAAGCCACTCCATCACACGGGGATCGGGCACTGGTTTGGTCGGCTCGCTCAAGACGTTGGCATCGACCAGGTATTTCACAGAGTGTCGGTTGATTCAGAGTCGACGGGGACGAAAAAGCCCTTTTGCGGACAGGAAAGCAGCCAGTCGACTACGCCCTCGTTGGGCGGAGCCGCACGCCGAACAAGACGATAGTCCCCGCGGTCGAGACGCTCGACATCGAACTCCTGGCCTGGCTCGATGCGGTCCGCATGCCGAAGCTCGGCCGGCAGAACAATCTGGCCTTTGGATGAGACAATCGTCTTCACGTAGGTAAGATATCGTCTTACCCGCGTAAAGTCAAGCGGGGAAGCCGCAGTGACGGAGGAAACCCTAGCGCTGCTGCAACTCCGGAGCCGCTCCGGGAGCCGCCGGCGGCGGGTTATTGTTGTTCTGTGGCGGAGCACCGGGCGGAGCGGGTGGTGGAGCAGGCTTTGGCAATTCCGCCTTCCCGTCCAGCGCGAACACGAACATCATCGGCGGGTTGTCGATTTTCGCGTCATTCGGACCCACGGTCGTCGCCGGACGCCCCAAACCGCCCTGAAACGCCACGTATTGCTTACCGTCCGCCTCATAAGTGATCGGCGGAGCCATGCCTGTGCGCCCGGTCTGGATCTCATACAGGATCTCGCCCTTGTCGGCCGTCACCGCTCGGAAGCGCCCGTCGTTGATCACCTGGAACACCAGATTTCCCGCGGTGGTCGCCGTGCCGCCGCCGATGCCGCCCCCGCCGTCGATGCGCCATGCGAGCTTCTGGTTCACCGGGTCCCACGCCTGCAGGGCTGCGCGCATGCCCTCGGCCGTAGGCGGCCCGATCACCGGCCCTCCGATCGGCTTGGGAGTGCCCGCGCCGAACGCGTAGCCGGTGGAGCCCGGTGCAAGCTCTTTTGTCGCCGCGTAGGTGAACGGTTGCAGGAACACCGGGATGTACACGTAGCCGGTGGCGGGATTGTAGGACATCGGCGACCAGTTGTGGGCGCCGCCGCCGGTCGGGAACAGCGAGATCGGATCGAGATCGTAGTAGGCTTCCGGATTCACGATCGGGCGGCCCTTGGCGTCCAGCCCGCTGGCCCAATTCGTCTTCACATAGGGAGCGCCGGAGATGAACTCGCCCGTAATACGATCCAGCACCCAGAAGAAGCCGTTCTTCGACGCCTGAGTGATGACCTTGCGCTGTTTGCCTTTGATGTTCAGGTCCAGCAGCATCAACTGCTGCACGCTGTCGAAATCCCAGTTGTCGTTCGGCGTGGTTTGGAAATGCCACTTGAGCAGGCCTGTGGTAAGGTCCACCGCCAGGATCGAGCACGTGTATAAGTTGTCCACTCCCTGCGCGCCGCGGAATTTCTGCACCCACGGTTCGGCGTTGCCCGTGCCCACGTAGACCAGGTTCGCGTCGGGATCATATGCGAAGCCGTCCCAAACGGCTCCGCCGCCGCCCTTGGTCCAGAAGTCGCCGCCCCAGGTCTTGAGGGCAGCCTTCATCGCATCATTCTCCGGCGGTAACTCAGGATTCCCGGGGACTGTATAGAACGTCCATGCCTTATGCCCTGTCGCCGCGTCAAACGCCGCAAAAAATCCACGGGTGGGCTTGTCGCCGCCCGACGCCCCGATGATCACCTTGCCGCCGGCGATCCGCGGAGCCATCGTCAGCGTGTAGAGATCCTGCGGATACGCCACGCGCGATTCCCACACCGGCTTACCCGTGATCGCGTCCAAAGCCTGGAGCCGGCCGTCGTTGACCGCGGCGATGATCATGCCGTTGTAGATCGCGAGGCCGCGGTTCACGATGCCGCAGCAGATCTTCGGGCGCACCGCGGTCTGGTTTATTTCCGGATCCCAGCGCCACAACTCCTTGCCGCTGCGCGCGTCCAGTGCGTACACCACGCTCCAGGTGGTGATGCCGTAGAGGGTGTTGTTCCACATCAGCGGCGTGCCTTCTTGATTGCCGCCCCCGGCACCGACTACATAAGACCACGCCAGCCCCAGGCGTTTCGCATTCGTGTCGTTGATCTGCTTCAGCGTGCTATAGCGCGTCTCGTTCTGGTTGCGTCCATAGCTCAGCCAGGAGCCGGGCAGTGCGTCATTGGCCGCGGCCGCAGTACGCAGCACCTTGCCATCCACGTTTACTGGCGTTGGGTTCGCCGGCTTCGCGGCCTGTTGCGCCCGCAGCCACGTTCCTGCTGAAAGCGTCAGGATTCCCGCCGCTAGAGCGGCGTTTCCCCACCTAAATGTACGCACGGAATGCCTCCCGTTCAAGATGATTCGATCAACGGTATCACACGTGGGCGCTCGTTTGAACGGACGCACTCTTGTGATCGCTACGGTATCGGCCTGGAGGCTGCCCGAACTCGCGCTTGAATGCACGACTGAAGGACGCCTCCGATTCGTATCCGACGTCGGCGGCGATTTCCGCGACGCCGCGCGATGTGCTTTCGAGCGATCGCGCGGCCAATTGAAGCCTCCAGCGGCTCAAGTATGTCATGGGTGGCTCGGAGAGATAGCGGGTGAAGCGCTCCACCAGTGCGGACCGCGAGATGCCCACCTCGTCCGCGAGATCCGCGATCGTCCAGGGATGGGCAATGCGGCTATGCAGCAAGCCCAGGCTTTTCCCCACGATGGGATCGCGCGCTCCCGCGAGCCATCCTGTTTGTTGTTCGGGCAAAGTGGCCACGTAGCGACGTAACGTATCCACGAATAAGGCCTCAGAGAGTTTAGCAAGCATAGCTTCGCTGCCGATTCGTCCCGAAGCGGCTTCTTCCACCAGGTGCAGAATGGAATTCTCCAGCCAGTGCCCGGACCGATCGGTTCGGATGTTGACCTTGAAAACGGGCGGAAGTCCGCTCAATATCGGGCGGCTGAGGTGGGGGTCGCACGTCATGTACCCGCACACGAACCGCGAAATTTCACCACCGCCGCCGGCGTGTAAGGGACTCAAGTCGCGCGACCTGATCTTAGCGCTGATCCCGTAGTTCGGGAATGGCCGGGCTGCATCTTTGCCGCTGCTCATGTGGTGAGGATCCCCATGCGGAAAGATGACAATATCTCCGGGCCTGAGCTCGATGCACTGTTCATCCGTTAACTCGATGAAGGCCCCGCCCTCAATGACCAAATGGTAGAGCACAAGATGTGCCGCCCCCGGAGCGTGTGTCGCCGCCATCACCTTCGTCGGGGGCGTCGAAAATCCCCACGGAGCCGAGAATTCAGCGCTGAAGAAGACAGCTCCGTTCAGTTTGACTCCGCTCAGGATTTGGGAGAATGCGTCCATTCGGTCCCCTGGATTGTCTGCAACGTTTCCTGGCCTCCAGGCAAAGGAATCCGCTTCTGCAAGACGTCCGAGCAAATCATGAAGACGCTCGGACATAGACGTCTCAGCAGGCGGATTGTACGATTGTAGTCCAAGCAAAGGAGATTTGTGAATCCGAGTATCGTTAATCCAAACAAGGCATTGTGGGAAAAAGGCGACTTCACCGAGATTGCCGCTTTCATGCGCCAATCTGGAGAAGCAGTCGTTCAGTCCCTCAAGATAACGCCGCCGCTGCGGGTTCTGGACCTCGGCTGCGGAGACGGTACCACGGCGATCCCGTTGGCCCGAACGGGAGCGGAAGTGGTTGGAATCGACATCGCCAGGAACCTGGTGGAGGCCGGGAACAAACGCGCCGCTGTGGCGGGTCTCAGCAAGCTGAAGTTTCAAGAAGGAGACGCGAGCAACTTAGCGGGCGTCGGCGATCATTCGTTTGATCTGACCATCTCCGTGTTTGGCGCCATGTTTGCCCCTAAGCCCTTCGATGTCGCCAAGGAGATGGTGCGCGTCACGAAACCCCGCGGTCGCATTGTAATGGGCAACTGGATTCCGAACGATCCCACGTTCGTATCGCAGGTGCTGAAGATCAGCTCAGCGTTTACGCCTCCACCGCCGGAAGGCTTCATCAGTCCCATGACGTGGGGTGTGGAGAGCCACATCATCGAACGCTTTGGCCAGGCAGGAGTGCCCAAGGAGAAAGTCTCCATGGTCAACGACACGTACTACTTTACCTCGCCCGACAAAAGCCCAACACAGTTCATAGAGCTATTCGAAAAATTCTATGGGCCGACCATGAACGCCGTCGAAGCGGCCGAGAAAAACGGGAAGGCGGAGGAACTCCACAAGCAACTTGTGGAGCTGGCGAACTCGCAGAACAAGAGTAAGGACGCCGGGACTTTCATACCTGCCACCTTCATGCGAATTACTGTTACGCTCTAGGTCCGAAAGGAGAATTTCAAAATGTCGATTTGGCGCCCCGATCCCACGTTCTACCCCTCGCCCAAGATGGCCATGGATGCTCCGGCGGAAAAGCTGGCATACGTCGCGATGGTCAACGGAAAGGATAACGGCCGTCACGACGCGCTGGGCGTTGTGGACGTCGATGTCTCCTCCTCTGGCTATGGCCATATCGTTGGCCAGGTGGACATGCCGAATGCCGGTGACGAGTTGCATCACTTCGGCTGGAACGCGTGCAGCGCCTGCCTATGCCCGCACGCTGCGCATCCCCATGTGGAACGCCGCTACCTGGTGGTGCCGGGCATCCATTCGTCGCGCATCCATGTCATCGACACCAAGCCGGATCCGCGCAAACCGCAAATCGTGAAGGTGATTGAGCCGGAGACGCTGGCCGCGCGCACGGGATACGCGTCCCCGCACACGGTTCATTGCGGTCCCGACGGGATCTTGATGAGCGCGCTGGGAGCTCCAGGCGGCGACGGTCCCGGCGGAATTTTCGTGATGGATCACGAGAGCTTCGATGTCCTCGGGAAATGGGAGCTGGATCGAGGCCCTCAGAAACTCTCATATGATTTCTGGTGGCACCTGGGATTCGACACTCTCCTCACCAGCGAATGGGGAACACCCAACATGGTGAGCAAGGGAGTGAATCCAGAGATTCTGTTGGCTGGCGGCTATGGCCACAAGCTGCACGTCTGGGATCTGCCTAAAAGGCGTCATCTGCAGGAACTCGATTTAGGACCCGAGCAACAGATGGTGCTGGAACTTCGTCCGGCGCACGACCCCACCCGCGCATACGGTTTTCTGGGAGTGGTGGTCTCGCTGAAAGATCTTTCCGCGTCGATCTGGCTCTGGCACCGTGACAACGGCAAATGGGGAATCAAGAAGGTGATCGAAATTCCGGCCGAGCCTGCCGATCCGGCAGCCCTGCCGCCGCTACTCCAAGGCTTCAAGGCCGTTCCACCACTGATCACGGACATCAATCTCTCTCTCGACGACCGCTTTCTATACGTTTCCTGCTTTGGCACCGGCGAGTTTTTGCAATTCGATGTCTCCGATCCCTTCCACCCGCGCAAAACCGGATCGGTGCACCTGGGTGGAATCGTCCGCAAGGCTGCGCATCCCAAGAATCCCAAGACTCCGTTGAACGGCGCCCCGCAAATGGTCGAGCTCAGCCGCGATGGAAAGCGAATCTACTTCACCAATTCTCTCTATACTCCGTGGGACGCGCAGTTTTATCCGGAAGGCATCCGGAGCTGGATGGTGAAGCTCGACGCCAAGCCGGAAGGCGGCATGCAGATCGATCCCAAGTTCCTTGTCGATTTTGGTGAACTGCGCGGTCACCAGGTCCGTCTGGAAGGCGGCGACGCTTCCTCAGACTCCTACTGCTACGCATGACGGAATCCATTGGAGCCTGGTCCACGCTGTTCCTTCTGGGGGCGTATCACGGCATCAATCCCGGAATGGGGTGGTTGTTCGCGGTGGCTCGCGGCATGCAAGAGCATCGTGCGCGCGCCGTCGCGTGGTCGCTGCCGCCCATCGCTCTGGGCCACGCGCTCGCGATCGGCGTGGTGGTTCTCATCGCTCAGCTTGCCCAAGTCGCGCTGCCGATGACGTACATCCGGATCGGCGTGGCCGTGACGCTGGTGGGGCTGGGCGTGTACAAGCTCGTCCGCAGCCGGCATTTCCGCTGGGGCGGCATGCAAGTGGGCTTTCGCGACCTCACCATCTGGTCATTTCTCATGGCTTCGGCGCACGGCGCCGGCCTCATGGTGTTGCCGGTAGTGTTGGCGAGCGGGCCACACGCGCATCATCATGTGGCCGCATCCTCAAGCGCGGCTGGCGGAATCTGGGCCACGCTCATCCACACGCTGGGATACTTCACCGTGACCGCGGCGGCGGCGTTGCTCATCTATCAGAAATTCGGCCTGGCCATGCTTCGCCGGTCGTGGTTCAATCTGGATCTGATCTGGGCGATCGCATTGGTGGTAACCGGTTTTGTAGCGCTACTGGTTTGAATTCGGCTTCCGCGCGATCACCAGCCACCACAGGTCCCCAGGCCGATCAATGAACTGACCGTCTCGGCTGACGATCTCGAATCCGTTTCGCCGAAGCTCGCTCTCAACTACCGGGAGGGACACCTCGTGAGCCTGTTCCCCTTCGACGGCGCGAGGAGCTCGATCAACGACCACGAGGCGGCCGCCCGGCCGCAGGGACTGAAATACATGATTGAGCATCCGTTCCGGAGTGCTGAATTCGTGATACGTGTTACAGATCAACACCGCGTTCACGGAGCCCGTTGGCAGGCGCGGATCGTCCGCGGCTCCAAGGATCACATCAAGGTTGTGATCGCCCCGCAGCAGGGCCCGCGTCCACAAGAAGAACAGGGACAGTTTACGGAGATCCACGGCAAGAACCTGACCCCTCTTACCGACGGCCGGAGAAAGCTTGAGCGCGAAGTACCCTGCTCCCGAACCGAGGTCGACGACGGTATTTCCATCCTGCAAGTCCAACGCTCGAAGAACGTCCGATGGCCGCTGCCACTGGTCGCGCTCCGACTCTACAACGTCGAGCCGCTGGAGCGTATTTGTAAAAGAGTACAGGGTGTTCAAAGCCAGGAACATCACAATCGCACAAACTAGAAACAGCGTAATTCTGAAAAAGGGCTTGCGATTGGATTTGTCGTTCGACATCGCTGCTTCGTGTGGCGCTTACTGTGCGACCGGCTCTCTGTCGGAAACGATGACAATCAGCATGTCCTTAGCGAGGCTAAGGACTCTCTGGGCAGTATCACGGGACAAAGCTGGCGACCATGCCCTTCGGCGAGGGCGCGTGAGGAAGATCTGGGTGACCTGATTCCGACGACCAAAATCGACCAGCGTCGAAGCAACGTCGTCCCCTTCCAGAATTCGAGTCTCGATATGCAGATTACGCGCGAAGTTCAAATGGCGTTCTGTGGCTTCCCGGTCCGCCGCATCTAAGCCGCTCAGATCGCCGGTGGGTTGGACGGACACAGCGAAGCATTCCGCACCGAGGAAGTCGCTGACGCGTTTGGCCCGCCGGATGACCATCGCAGTTTTCGGTTCGGCCGTGATCAATACCAGAATCTTGTGGCGTTTCCTGAGACCGGCGGACGCACTATCCGGGATCTGCGAACGCGTCTGTTCGTCCCCCAGGCGCTGTTCGACCTCGTGGGCGGCCTGGCGAAGGGCGAGTTCCCGCAGCGCAACCAGAGTCTGTTCGCGAAAGAAGTTCTGCAGAGCGATCTCTGCCTTTTGGCGCTCGTACACCACCCCTCGCTGGAGCCGATTCAGGAGTGCACGCGGGGTGAGATCCACCATCACGACGTCATCCGCCTGCTGTACTACCCAATCCGGGATGGTTTCGCGAACCCGAATGCCGCTGATCTGCCAGACGTGATCATTCAGACTCTCCAGATGCTGAATGTTCATCGTGGTGAGAACATCGATGCCAGCGGCCAACAATACTTCCACATCTTCCCACCGCTTGCTGCGCTCCGAGCCGGGAACATTGGTGTGCGGAAACTCATCGACGACGCACACTTGAGGGTGTCTGGCCAGGATGGCCTCCGTATCCATTTCCTCAAAGAGTGAATCTCGATACTGAACCGCTCTTCTAGGAACAATCTCCAATCCTTCGGTTCTCGCAATCGTCTCTTTGCGGCCATGCGGCTCGAAATAGCCGATCACGATATCCGCGCCGGAAGCTTTGAGATCCTGAGCTTCTTCCAGCATCTTGTATGTTTTGCCCACGCCGGCGGCATAGCCCATGAAAATCTTGAGTTTGCCCCGCCGCTGTTCGGTCATGCCCTATTGGGGGAACACGCACACATCGATGCCGTGGCCTTCCCATATCAGCTTGTCGAGTGGGCTGCCTTTGAGCCGCGCAAGCCCGGTGCGCTGGCTATGTCCGACGAAGAGCTGCGTGATCCCGCGGGATCTGGCGAACGCGAGGATCGCTTCCGCCGGGTCGTTTCCCTCCAGGATTTCGATGTGCGCAGCGGCCGCGTTGGCAATCGCCAGTCGTGCATCCAGCGCGGCTTGATCCTCAGGCGATATATTGGGTTGCCTGACATACGCCACAATGAGATCTCCATGAAACCTCCTGGCGATGATCTGAGCGATCTCCATCATCTCCTGCATGTTTGCGCGAGGAGTAATGCACACCAGAATCCGTTCGTGGGCGCCGAAATGTTGCTTGATTGCGTGTCGCTCCAGGTAATCGTTCAACTGATGGTCCACGATATCCGCGGTTACCACCAAAGCCAATTCGCGCAGCTTCGATAACCGTTCTTCGCGTTTCTGAATTTCTACCTGGGCCTCGGCAGAGCGTTCCATCGGCGCTTCCGGAGGGGCATCGACAATTTCCACTTCGTCCGCACTCTGGATGAAGGAAAGCGGGACGGTCTGATCCACATGCTTTCCGGTGATTGCTTCCACTTTTTCGCGCAGTTCGTCGACGTATTGGATATTAATGGAGGCGACCACGTTGATTCCGGCCTCCAGCAGGTCCTTCACATCCTGCCAGCGGGTCGGGTTCCGCGAGCCGGTTGGATTGTCATAAGCCAGACCATCGATGATGCAAACCGCGGGATGGCGCTGAATCAACGCATCCACGTCAATGGCGGCTGCGCCGCCTACACCTTTAAGGGGTACCACCTCAAGTTTGCGCAACAGCGGCTCGACTTCGGCCGGGACCTGCGGTTGCATGGCACCGATGACAACGTCTTGCCCGCGTTCTCGCCGGCGGCGTGCTTCGTCCAGCATCCGGAAGGATTTCCCCACTCCGGATGCATAGCCGAGGAAGATCTTGAGGTGTGCTTTGCTACTGGCGGCAGTTGCCTCTTCCTCGGCCTGACATTCGCGCAAATACTCTTCGGGCGTTTTCCGGCGGATCTCAGAGGCCATGCTTCTCCTTTAGGATAAACGGCTTCGCCGTGGAGAGCTGTCTCCATCCGCGAGAGTCAGCGTACGCCAATTCGCGGGTGTTACTTCTTCACCGGGAACTGCTGGTCCAAAGCCAGGTTGAGTTTCAGCACGTTGACTCTTGCCTCTCCGAGCAGACCCAGATCGGGGCCTTCGGTAAACTGGGCAACCAACTGATTCACCTGGTCCGCTTGGGAGCCACGAGCTTTGGCGACCCGCGCGATCTGCGCCCGCGCGGAATCCGGACTAATGTGCGGGTCGAGGCCGCTAGCGGACGCTGTGATTGCATCGGCGGGAATCGACGCCTTGGGCGTGAACACAAGCGGCTTTTTGTCGTCGTTGAAGGCCTTGATCAGCTTCACGTCATCGAGGTCGCCCTTGGCGTCTTTGAACTGATCCAGCGGCACCGACGATTCATAGGCAATATCGTTGTCGAGGCAGTAGTGCACAATGCGCACGCTGATGCCGTCGAAATCGACCACCTCGTTCTTCTTGTCGTCCATTTTGGTCGTGCCGTGGATGAGCTTGGCGCTGGTCGGCCCCAGGTTCGAGCCGCTGCTGGCGGTCGCGTCGTACCCGCCGCCCGCGGACGACGGACGCCCGTGAAAATACTCGGGCTTGCTAAACGTCTGGCCGATGAGCTCCGAGCCGATCACCTTATCGCCAGCCTTGATCAGGCTCCCGTTCGCCTGCTTCGGAAAGATGACTTGGGAGATGCCGGTCATCGCGAGAGGGTAGATCACCCCTAATAGAACCGTCATGACGATCTTGATTCGAAGTCCTGGTAAGATTTGTTCCCACATGATATTTCTCCCTTACGCCAAACGTAGTGCCACGAGCAGTTGGTCGATGAGCCAGATACCCGGAAACGGCGCGATGATTCCGCCAACGCCGTAGATCAGCAGGTTCCGCCGCAACAGACTTGCGGCGTCGACCGGACGATATTTCACACCGCGCAGCGCCAGCGGCACCAGCGCGATGATAATCAGCGCGTTGAAAATCACGGCCGCCAATACTGCGCTCTGCGGCGTGTGCAGATGCATGATATTCAGCGTTCCAAGCACTGGATACATGGTCATGAACATGGCCGGGATGATGGCGAAATACTTCGCCACGTCGTTCGCGATGGAGAACGTGGTCAGCGCCCCTCGCGTGATTAGCAACTGCTTGCCGATCGCGACGACTTCAATGAGTTTGGTCGGGTTGCTGTCGAGGTCCACCATGTTGCCAGCTTCCTTCGCCGCCGTGGTGCCGGTGTTCATGGCCAGCCCGACGTCGGCCTGTGCCAGCGCGGGGGCGTCGTTGGTGCCATCACCTGTCATCGCAACCAGACGCCCGGCGGCCTGTTCCTTCTTGATGTATTCCAGCTTGTCCTTGGGCGTGGCTTGCGCCAGGAAATCGTCCACTCCCGCTTCCGCCGCGATCGCAGCTGCGGTGAGCGGATTATCGCCCGTGATCATGATGCTGCGAATGCCCATCTTGCGAAGTTGCGCGATGCGCTCCTTCATTCCGCCTTTGACAATGTCTTTCAGATGAATCACGCCCAGCAGGCGCTTGCCATCGCACACGGCCAGCGGTGTTCCGCCGTTCCGCGAAATGCGATCGCTCATATCCTTGAAGTCGGCGGGGACGCTGCCGCCGCGCTCGATGACGAACTTGATAATCGCGTCGGTCGCTCCCTTGCGAAGCTGGCGTCCCTCGAAGTCGACGCCGCTCATCCGGGTGTAAGCCGAAAACGGAATAAACGTCGCCTCATGTTCCGGAATGTGCCGGCCGCGAAGGCCATACTTCTCTTTGGCCAGAATCACGACCGACCGCCCCTCCGGTGTCTCGTCGGCCAGGCTGGACAGTTGCGCGGCATCCGCCAGCTCCTCCTCCTTGACTCCGTTGATCGTAAGAAACTCAACGGCCTGGCGATTTCCCAACGTAATCGTACCGGTCTTGTCGAGCAGCAGCGAGTTCACGTCGCCGGCGGCTTCGACCGCTTTGCCGCTCATCGCGAGCACGTTATGCTGCATCACGCGGTCCATCCCGGCGATGCCGATGGCGGAAAGCAGCCCGCCGATGGTGGTCGGGATCAGGCAGACCAGTAAGGAGACCAGGACTGCGACGGTTGGAATCGATCCGGAGCCCGCCTGCGCCACACTGAATACCGAATAGGGTTGCAGCGTAATCACCGCGAGCAGGAAGATCAGCGTCAGGCCCGCGATCAGGATATTCAGCGCAATCTCATTCGGCGTCTTTTGACGCTGAGCGCCCTCTACCAGGGCGATCATTCGGTCGAGGAATGTCTCGCCAGGGTTCGAAGTAATTTTGATCTTGATCTGATCCGAAAGAACGCGGGTGCCACCGGTGACCGCGCTGCGGTCTCCGCCGGATTCGCGGATGACGGGAGCACTTTCCCCTGTGATCACCGATTCGTCGACGGTGGCCACTCCCTCGATCACTTCTCCGTCACCGGGGATGAGGTCTCTGGCGTCGCAAATCACGATATCGCCGATCCGCAAAAGGGCGCCCGAGACTTGTTCGACTTTTCCGCCAGCGTCCAAGCGCTTGGCGATGACGTCCGTCTTGGTCTTACGCAGGGCATCTGCCTGGGCCTTGCCGCGCGCTTCCGCCATGGCTTCGGCGAAGTTTGCAAACAGGACCGTAAACCAAAGCCAAAGAGAGATCTGGACTTGAAAACTGATGCCTGTGCCTCCGCCGGTGAACAAGTCGCGGATCAAGAACAGCGTCGTGATCGCAGCGCCCGCCTCGACGACAAACATCACCGGGTTCTTCAACAAGGTGATCGGATTCAGCTTGGCGAAGGATGCTGCCGTCGCCCGCTTGACGATTTCCGGGTCAAACAGCGGGCGCGACCGCACCAGCTTCTTGGGAAGAAGCGACGTCGGATCGTCCGGTGGAATCTGCGAAGTTACTTTCGGTTCAGTAGTCATAGTAGGCATGGTTGTATCACCTAAAACAATTTCCCAGTCTGCATCACGTAGTGTTCGACAATCGGCCCCAGAGAGAGCGCTGGGAAGAAGGTCAGCGCGCCGACAATAATCACGGTGCCGACCAGTAATCCCACAAACAAGGGACCGTGGGTCGGGAACGTTCCGGCCGTGGACGGGATCTTCTTTTTCATCGCAAGACTTCCGGCGGCGGCAAGCAAGGGGATCAGGAACAGGAACCGGCCAATCCACATCGCCAAGCCGATCGTGAGGTCGTACCAGGGCGTATTCACGGTGATTCCAGCGAAAGCGCTGCCATTATTGCCGGTGCCGCTGACATAGGCGTATAGAATCTCGCTCAAGCCGTGAGGGCCGCTGTTGTTCATGTTGGCCGTGGCCGCGCCTTGAGGATTCCAGTACCCTTTTTCCGGGAAGGTCATCACCGAACTGAGAGCGCTGAAAACCAGAATGCTGAAGGCCGTTGCAATCACCGCCAGCATGGCCATCTTGACTTCTTTCTGTTCGATCTTTTTCCCGAGGTATTCCGGCGTTCGTCCCACCATCAACCCCGCGATAAATACCGCCAGGATGCAATAGAGCAAAATCCCGTACAGACCAGCACCCACGCCCCCGAAGATGACCTCGCCGGTCATGATGTTGAACATCGGAACCAGGCCCCCTATGGGCGTGTAGCTATCGTGCATGCTATTCACGGCACCGCAACTGGCGTCCGTGGTCACCGTGGCGAACAGTGCGGAGTTGGCGATCCCGAAGCGGGTTTCTTTGCCTTCCATGTTTCCGCCGGACTGGCCCGAGGTGGCTGCGGTTTGGACTCCCAGGTTCCCGATGATCGGATTGCCGGCCTGCTCGAAGTGGTAGCAGACGAATACGCCGATCAGGAACATCACCGAGAAGGCTGCGAAAATCGCCCAGCCTTGCCGCGTATCCCCGACCATCTTGCCGAAGGTGTAGGTCAATGCTCCCGGGATCACAAAGATCAGGAACATTGCCAGCAGGTTGCTCAGCGGAGTCGGATTCTCGAACGGATGCGCGGAGTTGGCGTTGAAGAAGCCGCCGCCGTTGGTGCCAAGCTGCTTGATGACTTCCTGGGACGCAACAGGTCCTTGGGCGATCACTTGTTTAGCGCCCTCAACCGTGGTTACCTCGGTGTAAGGTTTGAAATTCTGGACGGCGCCCTGCGAGACGTAGAGCAAGCCGCCAATAATCGAAATTGGCAGCAGCACGTATACGGTAGCGCGCGTGACGTCGACCCAGAAGTTCCCGATAGTCTTCTTTTCCTGCCGTGCGAACCCGCGAATGAGCGCGACTGCAATCGCCATACCCGCGGCTGCCGAAGCGAAGTTCTGAACGGCCAGAGCAGCCATCTGCACGAAATAGCTCATGGTCGCTTCGCCCGAGTACGCCTGCCAGTTAGTGTTGGTGACGAAACTCGTCGCCGTGTTGAACGCAAGGTCTGGAGAAACATTGCCAGCGTTGAAGTTCTGGGGATTCAGTGGCAGAAAACCCTGCGCACGTTGCAGCAGGTAGGTCAGCAGGAAGCCGAAGATGCTGAAGCTTAGCAGCGCAGCCGTGTACTGGGTCCAACGCTGCTCGACCTCTTCCTTCACACCGATCAGCTTGTAAGTGAGCACCTCGAGCCACCGGAGAACCGGATGCATAAAGGTGCGTTGCCCTTCGAACACTCGGGCCATGTACCCGCCCAGAGGCTTCGCGCAGACGAGGATCAGCCCCAAGAAAATTGCGATCTGTAAGACTCCAATGCTAGTCATAATTCCCTCTATCTCTGAATCCGCACAACGGACTTCGCCTGTGCACCTAAAACTTCTCCGGACGAAGCAGCGCGTAGATCAGGTAAATGAACAACCCCAACGACGCGATCCCGGCAATAATGTAATCCATATCTCTCTCCGGCTCTTATAACTTGTCGCAGGCCTTGGTGAAGACCCAGCAGACCAGCAGAAATACGCAACCGATAGCTACGTAGAATAAATCGAGCATGTGAAGTTACTCCGTTTCGATCAAAATCACTTTGTGGCCGGCCTGCCGCAAACGGCGCGCCATCAACTTTTCGCTTGTAGGCCACCACTTTTTGCGCCCGCCGATTACCACCAGCGAGTTTGGGCTCAGCATGTGCAACAACATCTCCAGCCGGTCTCGGCACAAATAGATCTGCACGCCCGTCTCCACCAGGCTTTCGCTGGCGATCACCCGAAAACGGTGTTCGTTAAACTCCAACAGAACCGGAGGAGTTTCAAGAGGGAGCGGATACGGCACCACTTGCGGCACCACGAGCGTGATTTTTGCGCCCAGGCTATTCGCCAGATCGCCTGCTTCCTTCAAAGCCGCCAGTGTCGATTCCACGGACGTGAAGACGACGGCGATGTTTAGCTTCTGATCCGCCTCTTCGCCGATGGACCGCGTGGGATGTCCAGTTCGCGGCGCCAGGAGTTTCTCAATCGCGAGTGACATGTTATTCTGCCCTCCCACGTCCTGAGAATATTCCGTAAGGCCTGAAGAAGTCATAGAGAAGCCATGAAAAAGTTATTAAGATCCGGGATCGAACAGGATCAGAGCAATTTAGCCGCCACTTGGAGCTGGTCCCGGCCCGATAGACCACGGTTATTTCAGGTGAAAGTGCGTCAATTCACCCAGGTCAGAATTGGGGCGTGCCGTTGAAGCGGTATCCGACCCAAGGCTCGGTCGTGATGTATTGCGGCTGCTCCGGATTCGGCTCGATCTTCTTCCGCAGGCTCTTGATGAACGCACGAAGGTAATCGACCTGGTCGCCGTAGTCGGGTCCCCAGACAGCTTGCAGAAGCTCGCGATGCGGAACAGCTTCATTAGCGTGCTGCGTGAGGTATCGAAGCAGATCCAGCTCCTTCGGGGTCAGGTGGGAGGTTTTTGCTCCCTGCGTGACGGCCCGTGCGTCGAAATCGATGGTGAGCTGGCCGATCTGGAGCCTGCTGGGTGACGATTGCGTTACAGGCAGACGCCGTAATGCCGCACGTATCCGAGCAAGGAGTTCGGGAGTGCTGAAAGGCTTGGTCACGAAGTCGTCCGCGCCGGCGTCCAGCGCTTCGACCTTATCTGCCTCGGTGTTGTGTACCGTCAGCATGATGATGGCGATATTCGGGTCCGCGCGAATTTCCCTGCACGCTGCCAAGCCACCCATCCCGGGCATGTTGATATCGAGCAAAACCAGGTCGGGGCGGAACGCCCGCATTTTCGTAAGCCCCTCTTCACCCGTTTTAGCATCGTCCACTTCGTATCCGGCGCCGGTCAGCGTGGTACGCATGATGCGCCGGATCTGAGGTTCGTCATCGATCACGAGGATACGGCCCGCGCTCAATGCTGTGCTCCCTCTCGATCCGCTGGGAATTTCAGCCGGAAGGTCGTCTCGCCTGGATGACTTGTCACACTCAAGTCTCCCTGGTGCGCCCGCACGATGTTCTGGGCGATGCTCAAGCCCAGACCGGAACCGGGGATTTGGTTCTGCACAGAAGGACTTCTGTACAAACGTTCAAAAATGCGACTCTGCTCCTGGGCAGGTATACCTTTCCCATAGTCCGTGACCGCCACGGTGATGCCGCTGCCGTTGTGCACCCGTATGGTCACCGGCGTCTCTGGAGGAGAGTACTTCAGGGCATTATCCAGAAGCTGCTTGATCGCCAGCTTAACTAACCTTCGATCAACGGGGGCCGCCGGTGGGTGATCGTCGCAGACCACGTTCAAGGGGCGGCCATCGATCACATTGTGCATCGAGGCGACCACCTCGCGAACGAGCTCGCCGACATTCGAGCGTTCCGTGTGAAGCTGAATGTTGGCCGTATCCAGCCGTCCCATCTCCACTGCGTCATCGATGAGCTCATTGAGATGCTTGGCTTCCTCATCGGCGATTTTGACCAGCTCCGCCTTGCTGTTCGCAGGCTGGTCCGGATTAGACATGAGGGCAGTGGTGGCGGCCATGATCGATGTCAGCGGGGTCTTGAACTCATGCGCCATTGCGTCCAGGAGCGTGGTGCGAAGTTTTTCACTTCGCCGCGCGGCCTCGATCTGAGAAGCGAGGTCTTGCGCTCTCGCCCGTTCCAGTCCGATGGCCACCAGGTTGGCGATTCCCTGAAGCACGGCATCCGGGCATTTGAGCGCCTTGATTTGCAAGCTGGAGCGCGAGGCCCGCAATCGGCTCCGAGCCCAGACGTACCGCCGTGATCACACGATTGTGCTGGGTGTCGGTAAAGGATGTACCCTGCAGAGCCGCATCGCGAAGCTGATCGTCGAGACCATCGAAGTCCGAGGGGCCGGCACGATAGAACTCCTCCGCGCGGCGCTCGTAGAGCACAGCGGCACTCAGCTCGAAGATTTCGGCGAGCTTTCGCACCAGTTGTTGCGGGAACGGTTCCGTGTGTTCAATCAACAGGATCGCTCGGCTGAAGGTGTATAGCCGCTCGAGGTCCTGTTGCCGCGCGACGGCGTCCAACGCCCGGCGTTTGACTTCCCCCGACAGGCGGCTGGCAATGAGCGCCGTCGTCAGAAAACTAAACAGAGCGACCCAATTCTGTGGGTCCGCAATGGTGAACTTTCCGACCGGAGGCAAGAAGAAGAAATTGAAGGTGAGGGTGGCGGCGATCGATGCGATGGAGGCTTCAAGGAATCCCCACTGACTTGCGATGATCAACACGAGCAGAAGGTACGCAAAACCTTGTGTCGTGGCATTGACCGGAACCAGGCGGTCGCCGGCCCAGGTGACTAACATCACCCCGGCGAGCGACAACAACAACCGCAGTGCACGCTGACCCAACGTTACCGAAGACCTCCGGCTGCTATTCTAGCCCGGCGTCATCGCCAACGTTCCCGCGCCTTAATCTTGAACTGCAATGCTTGGAACTCGTGCGCTCGAATATCGGCTCGTGGGATGGTCAAGCTTTTCACAGATTTCCTGCTCGCGACGAAAGCGTTGATAGAAGAGCGGGTCACACATAGTTCCGTTGAAGCCATAGATGACCGCTGACTTAGACCGCTAAGTGGTCTGTTTGAGCGCGCCATATTCGGACGGCATTGTCTCAGCGGAGTGCACCCCGACGTTTCATATTCCCAGTTTCCAATGCTCAGTCCGGTCATAACCCAAGGTCGTAGGTTCGAAATCCTACCACCGGAATACTCGCCCCAGGCATGCCCGACAGATTCCATTTCCCCTCGACCGTGTATTCTTTGGTTGCCGGAGTCAGCCGGATTATCCCTCGCGCGTGGCCAGCTTGGCTTGAGCGCCCGCCAGCCCTCCTGCTCCCTGGCTACGATCCCGGCCACGACCGCCTGGGATCCGCCGGTAGCAGCTACGGGCTGGGGTCCTAAGGCCTTTCGGACGGGAGGTCCTGGGGGAAACGGAACCAAAGTTCTAACTCGCTGGCAGTGTTTTTCTTTGCACGCTAGGGGTTAACACCGATTCTCTAGCGATCCAGCCAATGATACTTTCAGGTCAGGGAGCCAAACAACCACATGGAGCATGTAATTAAGCGGCTCAGGATCTGGAGGGACCGGCGCGGCCAGGACCTCATCGAGTACGCCCTGTTGGCGGGTTTTGTGGCGGTTGCGGCCGGGGCAGCTTTCCCCCCGGTTGCGAACACCATAAGCCAGATATATTCCAAGGTAAAATCGGTCTTGTCATCCGCCAACGCGTCCTGAAACGCTGTGCGCACTGGGCAATCATGGGTGGTTGCCTCAATCGCGCCCAGGAACGCGGTCTATCGGATATCTTGCACACAAGCCGGTTAAATCCCCCAACTAAACCCCGCCTAACGCCGGTTCCAGACCAGCGGTTGCGGTAGCCCGCTCCTTTTCTGTTCGCGCGGCTCTTGACCATTTTTCTTCGGGACTCGAAAAACTGAAGGACTTTGGTAGGTACTTCCTGGCATGTGATACCTTTGTAGCGGGCGTTTAGAGAACACCCGAGTATCGATGGACCAAAGCTCTCCGGATCCGCGTTGACAAAACGATTGAGCGCTCGATCTTCGCGCGCCGCGGCTACACCCGACGGTGCTGGCGTTTTTTGACCGCCGGACGTCACTATTGCGGAGTTGCCGGTCGTCTTTCACTTGCAAACCGGCCATAGAATTGCCAGGGCGGCAACGGTCTGCAATACATCATCTCCAAAGTGAAGATTCAGTGCGTCCTTGTGACGTTGCCGTGACCTGAACAAAAAGCGAACACCTCTGGTAGTCCACGTGCTTTAGTCACTGTGGCGAAGCGTAATCAGAACTTGACCGTAGGCGAAGGAGCATAAAATGCGTGGCTGGATGATCCTGTTTGCATTAATGACTGTGGCGGCGGCCGGCATGAGCCTGACGGATGCGTCCACCGTTGTGTCCGCCAAGGGCGCCAGTGTCGTATTCGGTACTCTTTTCCTGCTTAGTCTGGCGGCCCAAGCAATGCGAGGCCGGGCCGAGTGATTGGGGACTCTAATCATTTTCCCGTAAATACACCTTCGCGCCGCACCATTCTCGCGTTCTTCCCAGCGGAGGAAGATCAGACTTCACACGTTCGACAAGCCGCGCACGGCGGAGGAGCACGCCATGTGCGTGTTGTTCGCGGAGCCAAAGACTCACATCCAGATGCCCAGCCGTATGCAGGGCTTGTCCTCGAAGGGGAACGGCTGTTGTTGGCGGACGTTTCCGCCGGACAAGCGCTGCCGTTAGTTCAGGCTTTACGGCAAGCGGGGCACACAGCCGTTTTTGTCTTGCCGGAACGCATCACGCAACCGTACTGCGAGGAGATCGCGGTAGATGCGGCGAGCCGCAAAACCTTCCCAAGTTTGCGCGAGAGTCAACAACTCATCGAGGCAGCGCACACCGATCTCAGCGAGGCCCTCGGTCTGGGGCACACTCCGGCTCCGGCGGCCGCGTGGTTTTTGGACAACGCGTATCTGATCCGGTCGCATCTTCGGGATGTCCGCACCGACCTTCCCCGTGAATATCGCAAAATGCTCTCGGACTCAGGATCGGCTTCCACCAGGCCGCGAACCTATCGTCTCGCGCTGGATCTGATTCAGCGCAGCCAGGGTTCGCTGAATGAAGCGGCGATCGTCGCCTGCCTGGAGGACTTTCAGATCCGAGAGCCCCTGCGCATTGCTGAGATATGGTCATTTCCCCTCTTCCTCCGCATGGCAACCATCGAGCACCTGGCGGCCTTGGCGACGAGTGTGGCTTGCGCTCAGCGGTGCCGGGAAGGTGCTCAACTGTGGGCCAACCGTCTCACCGCGGCAGCTCGTCGCGGGAACGATGAGTTCAGTCAAATGTTGGCCAGGATGGAAACCGAAGACTACGTGCGCGCGCCGCACTTCCTGATGGCGCTTGCAGAGCAGCTTCAGGGCGAGGAAAACACCTTCGCCAGTGTGCAGCATTGGATTGAGGAACGCCTCAAACAGCCTCTCACGGAAGTGGTGCGGGCGGAGCATACCCGGGAAGCTGCGGAAAGCGTCGCGACCGCCCAAGCGTTTGGCAGTCTTCGTCTTCTGTATCAACTGGATTTCACGAAGATCTTCGAGGCCGTCAGCCTGGTGGAGGCTGAATTACGGCGGGACCCGGCCGACATTTACGCTCACAGCGACTTTGCCACTCGGGATCGCTCCCGCCGTCTGGTGGAGCAGATCGCGCGGGCTAGCGGAAAGGAAGAACTGGAAGTCGCACGCTTGGCCATCGGCTTGGCCACGTCGGCGGATCCGTCGTCCGATCGGCATGTCACTCACTACCTGCTCGCCGAGGGCATCGTACTGTTGGAGCATGCTGCAGGCGCGCGCAGAAGCCTGCGAACCCGGCTCCACCGCTCGATTCGCAAGCATGCTACAGGAGTGTACCTGGGCGGGATCGCCGCGCTGACCGCTTGTTTCACGGCCATCACGGTGGCCCTCGCGGGCGAGGTGGGAATCACGCAGAGCTGGGTTCTGGCGAGCCTTGCGGTGCTGGCCCTGTTCCCCCTCAGCGAGCTGTCGATCCAGATCGTCAACGCTCTGGTCATCTCATTATTTCCTGCGTCCATCCTTCCAAAGATGAACTACAAAGAGGGCATTCCGCCGGAACGCGCGACGCTGGTCGTGGTCCCTATGATGCTTTCCAGCAAAGCGGTCGTAAAGGGCGAACTCAGGAAGCTGGAGGTCCGTTATCTTGCCAATCCGGAGGCGAATCTCTTCTACGCCCTATTCTCGGATTTTGCCGATGCGCCGGAGGCATCCGCGCCGGGCGATGCCGCTGTGCTCAAGACTGCGCGCGACGGCATCGCCAGTCTCAATACCCAGTATCCGGGCGACCATTTCCTTCTGTTTCACCGTCCGCGAACGTGGTCCGAGAGCGAGCAAGGCTGGATCGGCCGAGAACGGAAACGCGGGAAGATCGAGGAACTCAACGACTTCCTGACAGGACTGGGGAGTCCGGCGATCCTTCAGCTCGGGCATCTTCCCGAGCCCATCCGCTACGTCATCACGCTGGACGCGGATACCCAATTGCCGCCCGGAACGGCGCGGCGGCTGGTGGAAACCATCGCGCACCCGCTCAATGCAGTCTCTCTGGATCCGGGCACACGAACGCGGCGGAGGGGATATTCGATAATTCAACCTCGTGCCAGCGTTTCTCTGCCCGGTGCGACGGCTACCCGGTTTACTCACATTATGTCGGATGCCGCCGGCACCGACCCGTACTGTCGAGCCGTATCGGATGTCCAGCAAGACCTTTTCGGCGAAGGCATATTCCACGGTAAGGCCATCTACGATGTGCAAGCGTTCCGTAGCGCGCTGGCGGATCGCTTTCCGGCGGAGACCTTGCTTAGCCACGATCTGATCGAAGGGGCCTTCGCCGGTGTCGGGATGGCTACCGACATCGAGCTTCTGGAAACGCTTCCGCTCGACTACTCGAGCTTCGTCAGGCGTCAGCATCGCTGGATTCGGGGCGATTGGCAGATTGCGGCATGGATGCTTCCGAAGGTACCCGCCCCCGGGGGTTGGGTGCGCAATCCTCTTGCGCTCATTCACCGCTGGAGAATTCTCGATAATCTCCGGCGCAGTTTGGTTCCCATCGCTTCGCTGCTGCTCCTGCTGTTCGGATGGTTGATATCGGTGGCACCGGGCGTCTCGAGTCTGGTGGTCGCGCTGGCTGTGGCCATACCCACCTTGGCGCCCTTGCTGGACCGTTGGGCGCGCCACCTGCATGGTTCCGTCCGCGGCTGGCGTGATGCCGCCGACGAGCTGTTGCGCGCGAGCATAATGCTCGCCTTCCTTCCGCACCAGGCATGGATCTCCGCGGATGCAATCCTTCGTGCCTGTTACCGGCGCTACATCAGCCATCGGCATACGCTCGAGTGGCAAACCGCGGAGGCGGCGGAAGTTCACTCGCACCACCACAGCGACCACACGCGCAACCAATTCATCGTGGTGGCCGCAGCGTCCTTGCTTCTGACCGTGGCAGTCGTGGCTCGAGGAACTTTCGCCCCCTCCTCGGAATTCGTGGTGTTGTGGGCGTTATCGCCGCTGGTATTGAAATGGCTCAGCCGTCCCGCGCGCGCGCCGGGCTCACAGCAAGTCTCAGCAGGCCAGGTTGCCTATTTGCGACTTCGGGCGAGGCGTACCTGGCGGTACTTCGACGATCTGGTTGGTCCGGACACGAACTGGCTGCCGCCGGATAATTCTCAACTTGCGCTGCGAGTGGAAGTGGCCCAACGCACTTCGCCGACCAACATTGGAATGTGGCTCACAGCCGCGCTGGCTGCTCGCGATTTCGGTTTTCTGACCGTCGACGAGCTGTGCCGGCGCTGCTCCTTGACGTTGGCGACGATCGAACAGCTCGAGCGCTACGAGGGACACCTTCTCAACTGGTACAACACCGCCACACGCGAACCGCTATCGCCCAAATACGTGTCTTCCGTCGATAGCGGCAACTTGATCGCCAGCCTGTGGGTCCTGGAACAAGGATGCGAGGACGCCGTTCGGGCGCCACTGGTGGGGACGGAAAGCCTTCGGGGACTTGCCGATACCGCGGCCATCCTTTCAGAAGTGAGTGGGGAGGATCCTTCTCTATCCGTTTCCTTGCGCGCGGTGCGCCGCCTGCTTCGCGGAGACTTGGTGCAACACGAGTTCATCACGCGGCTGCGGATGGTGTCTCATGCGGCTTCTCAGTTGCAAGAGGTCCGGCAGTGGCAGATGGGAACGGCCGATGAGCCCACTTATTGGGCGTCGTCACTGGCACGGGAGGCGACCTCCTGGACGGCGACGGTTACGCGCTATCTGCGATGGATGGAAACTCTGGCGCGCCCTCCCAATTCGTTTCTTCAATCCTTGAGCGAAGAGTTGGTTGAGTTGAGGCGCAAGGCGGTAGAGAGCATTCCGTCTTTGCACTCGCTCGCGGAAAGTGGGTCGACCCCTACGGAAATCATTCTCTTGCGGCGAGGGGTTCCCGGCCTGCGGCCGGAGGCTGCGGCATGGCTGGATCAAATCGAGTCTGAATATAGAGACGCCCGGGTATGCGCCGCTGAAACGCTCCAAGCATTTCAAGCGCTGGCTACACGCGTGCATACCCTAGCCGACGGCATCAACATGCGGTTCCTGTACGACCAGAACCGGCGTTTGTTCGCCGTCGGATATGTTGTCGGCGGACCACTGGAGTTCACCAGTCACTACGATCTACTCGCTAGTGAGAGCCGCCTCGCCAGCCTGGTGGCGATCGCCAAGAAGGATGTGCCGGTGGAGCACTGGTTCATGCTTCGCAGGCCTCGCGGTGCGGACAAACATTGGCAAACGCTGCTCTCGTGGAGCGGGACGATGTTCGAGTACCTGATGCCCCTCCTGTTCATGCGCACCTATCAGAGTTCGTTGCTCGATCAGGCATGCCGGAACGCGGTTGCCAGGCAGATTGAGCATGGACGTGAAAAGAGTGTTCCCTGGGGGGTCTCGGAAGCAGCGTACAGCGCGCTGGATGCCCACCAGATCTATCAGTACCGCGCGTTCGGGGTTCCCGATCTGGCCATTCAGCCCGATTTGGATGAAGAGCCGGTGGTGGCTCCGTACGCTTCCATGCTCGCGCTCATGATCGATCCGCACGGCGCGATTCCGAACCTCCAGCGGCTCGACAGCCTCGGACTGGACGGCCCCATGGGCTTCTACGAATCCATTGATTTTTCCCGCGAGTCCAAAAGAGACGGATCTCCCGGCGTGGTCATCTACGCATACATGGCACACCACCAGGGAATGAGCCTGGTGGCCATGGACAACGTGCTGCATCACGGCGCGATGCAGCGGCGTTTCCACAACGATCCCCGCATTCGCGCTGTAGAATCGCTCCTGTTTGAGCGAATCCCGATCACCAAAGTGATTCGCGGAGAATCTCAGACCAGGCTCGCGGTGGCCCACGTGACCGCGGTGGAAGAAGCGCGGGATGTTACCTTCAGCAAGGAAACGCCCGTTCCGAAAGTCCATATCTACGGTAACGGCCGCTATTCCGTAATGGTTTCCAACTCCGGCTCCGGATACAGCCGTTGGAACGAATTCGACCTCACCCGCTGGCGTTCCGATCCGACCTTGGATGATTGGGGAAGCTATCTCTATCTTCGCGACCTTCGCACCGGCACGGTCTGGGCGGCGACTCCCCAGCCCCTGAACAGTGCACTTGGCAGGAGTTCCGTGACGTTTTCCGAGGACCGAGCCGACTTTTCCCGTATGGCCCTCGGTATCGAGACGGTTATGAGCGTCACGGTGTCCCCCGAGGACGATGTTGAACTGCGCCGGCTGACGATCGTCAACCGCACGGTCCGTTCTCGTCTGATTGAGATCACCAGCTACATGGAGTTGGCTCTGGCGCCGGAATCCGCGGATGCAGCTCACCCCGCCTTCAGCAAGATGTTCGTCGAAACCATGTGCGAGGACGATGTGCTACTGGCGCGCCGGAGGCCGCGCTCACCCGATGACGCTCCGGTGTGGATTGCGCACATGCTGGAGGGCGCCAGCGGAGCCGTCAAACATGAAACCGACCGCGCCGAGTTTCTGGGGCGCGGAAATACCGTTCACACGGCCGCCGCACTCAGGCGCGAGCTGACCGGATCTGAAGGAGCCGTCCTGGATCCGGTCTTCAGTATTCGCTGCAGGGAGACTCTGGACGCACGAGAGCGGCGGGAACTTATCTTCCTGACGATGGCCGCTAACTCGCGCGAGACACTGATGACGCTGGTTGCGAAGTACCGCCGCAAAGAGTCGGCCGCGCGCGCGTTTGAATTGGCATGGACGCATGCGCAGCTTCAGTTTCGATTCCTGCAAATCGGATCCGCCGCGGCCCAAGGCTATCAGGAATTGGCAGGCTATCTGCTCTATCCGAACGCGCGCATGCGTCCATCCCCTAGTCGCCTGGCGTTGAATCGGCTGGGGCAATCCGCGCTCTGGGCTTATGACATTTCGGGCGATTTTCCCCTGGCGACCGTCACGATCGGCGACTCTCTTAACCTGAGCTTAGTTCGTGAACTGCTCCTGGCGCACACCTACTGGCGTTTGCGCGGTTTTCACGCGGACCTGATCATCCTGAATCAGGAGCCCGCCAGTTATGATCGGCCCCTGCATCTCCAGCTCCAGCGCCAGATTGACGCTTACGCCCGCGAGGCCAGCGCAAATCACGCTGGGGGCGTTTTCCTGCTGGACTGGCACTTGGTTCCCGAGGATCACCGCAACCTGCTTTTCGCGGCATCCCGCGCAGTGCTGAGCGGAAATCGCGGCTCCCTGCAGCGCCAGCTGGCCGCTACCGAAGTACTGGCGCCACCCCGCCCGTTTGTGCCACTGTCGGCGCCGTCCGTGGAGCCTTCCTCTCCGTTGCCATTCCTGGAACTCCCTTACTTCAACGGTTTGGGAGGCTTCACCGCGGACGGACGGGAGTATGCCACCTATCTGGCGCCGGATCAGCTCACCCCAGCACCCTGGGTCAACGTAATGGCGAATCCCGGCTTCGGAACGGTGGTCAGTGAAAGCGGTTTGGGGTTCACCTGGTGCGGCAATAGTCAGCAGAATCGCCTCACGCCGTGGACCAACGACCCGGTAAGCAATCCGCCGCCCGAGGCAATTTACATTCGCGATGACGAATCGGGGGAGCGCTGGACACCCACGGCGTCGCCGATTCGCGAAAGGGACGCTTATCGCGCGCGGCACGGTCAGGGTTATACAGAATTCGAACACAACAGCCATGCCATCGCCCAGGAACTGACCGTGCTTGTCCCGATCTCTGAAAGCGGCGGGGGCGATCCGGTGAAGATCTGCCGCCTGCGGCTGCGTAACGAGTCCGGGCGGCGCAGGCACCTCAGCGTTACCTATTTCGCCGAGTGGACTCTGGGTGCGACCAGAGAAGCACAGCAGCTGCACGTGCAAACTGCGTTCGACCAGCAGTCCGGCGCGTTGCTGGCTCGCCAGAGCTGGAGCGAGAGCTACGCTGGCGCCGTGGCATTCGCGGCGGCGAGTCCGCGGGCATCGGCCTACTCGGGCGATCGAACGCAGTTTCTGGGCAGAAATCGTTCCCGGGCAAATCCGGCGGCGCTGGACCATGTGACCCTGGATAACCGCTGCGGCGCCGGAATGGATCCGGCCGCGGCCTTGCAGGTGCCTGCCGTCCTCGAGCCCGGACAGACGGTCGAAATCGTATTCTTGCTGGGAGAACAAACCAGTGTGGAAGGCGTTCGGGAGTTGGTGGGCCGCTATTACGCAGGCGAAGCCGTGGAACGCGCATTGGCGGAAACCAAAAAATGGTGGGACCAAAAACTGGGATCCATACAGGTGCGCACGCCGTATCTCTCAACGAACTTCCTCCTGAACCGTTGGCTGCTGTACCAGAGCCTGAGCTGCCGCTTCTGGGGACGATCCGCCCTGTACCAGTCCGGAGGAGCCTTCGGATTCCGCGACCAGTTGCAGGATGCGATGGCCTATTTGTACTCGGCCCCGGAATTGGCCCACGCGCACATTCTCTTGGCGGCGTCCCGTCAATTCATCCAGGGAGATGTGCAGCACTGGTGGCATCCGAAATCCGGCCTCGGCGTCCGGACCCGTTGTTCGGACGACTTGTTGTGGCTGCCTTACGCGGTTGCGCGCTATGTGGAGGTGGTTGGAGACAGCTCCATTTTGGATCAGCATGTGCTGTTCCTCGAAGACCGGGTCCTCGAAGCGCATGAGCACGAACGCATGTCGATTCCCGCGGTTTCCGCCACCGGCGCTCCTCTGTGGGAGCATTGCATTCGCGCCATCGAACACGCCTGGCAGCTTGGATCGCATGACCTTCCGCTGATCGGCAGCGGCGACTGGAACGATGGATTCAATCGTGTAGGCACCCAGGGCCGGGGAGAGAGCGTTTGGCTCGGGTGGTTTCTCTTGCCCGTCCTGCGTTCGTTCGCGGCGCTGGCCGATAAGCGCGACCCCGAACGTGCCTCGATCTGGCGGAAACGAGCCAAGGACCTCGCCAGTGCGATCGAACGTTCTTGCTGGGACGGCGAATGGTATCTGCGGGCCTTTTTCGACGACGGATCTCCTCTGGGCTCCCGCGCGAACCGGGAAGCCCGCATCGATTCGCTCTCGCAATCCTGGGCGGTACTCTCCGGATCCGCTGATCCCGCGCGCTCCTTACAAGCGATGGAGTCGGCGAACCGCGAACTGGTTCGAAAGGAAGATGATCTCGTGCGGCTCTTTACGCCGCCTTTCGACCACTCCCAGCCCCATCCTGGGTACATCATGGGTTACCCTCCGGGCGTGCGCGAGAACGGAGGGCAGTATACGCATGGAGCTCTGTGGCTTGCGATGGCATGGGCCCGCCTCGGCGACGGCAAACGCGCCGTATCGCTGCTCCAGAGGATGAATCCGATCGAGCAAAGCCGTTTGCCGGAAACCGCGGCTCGCTACCGGGGCGAACCGTATGTTGTCGCAGCCGATATTTCGTCCGCACCGGGAAAGACAGGCCGCGCCGGCTGGACCTGGTACACCGGTTCCGCTTCGTGGATGTACCGGGTGTGGATCGAAGATGTTCTGGGATTCCGCCTGAGGGGAGACCTGCTGCAAATTTGCCCGGTGATTCCTCAGGACTGGCCCGGGTTCGAATTAACGTATCGGTACCGGTCTGCAGTGTACGAGATCACGGTTACACAGCAAGAGGGTTTACTTGGTCGCGTCGAATTGGATGGCCGATTGGTGGAAAACTCCACCATCCACTTGTCGGACGACGGCGCCAAGCACCGGGTAACGGTTCGCTTGGCGCCGGCCGACGGGCCATGGAAGGGATTAGATACGGCGCAGCAGCTAGACCCCATTGGGCGCCACGCATTGGCCGGGGCACAAGCCTCGGTCCGTGGCGTTTCCCGCGCCAGGGATATAGAATAAGTTCGAGTTTCAGGATACTGGCGGGAGGTCAAATGATCAAGAAGTCCGCGCTCGTCACCGCATCGGTTATTTGCTTCATCCAGTTCACCGCGCTGGCCGCCGACACGGCACCGAAGGAAGTAACATTCTCGAAGGATATCGCGCCGATCCTGCAGCGAGCCTGCCAAAACTGCCATCGCCCAGGATCGATCGCTCCCATGCCGCTGCTGACGTACAAGGATGCTCGGCCGTGGGCCCGGTCGATCAAGGAAAAAGTGGTGACCAGGGTGATGCCGCCCTGGCACATCGACCGTAACGTCGGGGTCAGCAAGTTCAAAGACGATCCATCGTTGACCGAGGCGGAGATTGCCGCGATTGTGAGTTGGGTGGATCATGGCGCGCCCGAAGGCAGCGCCGCGGACATGCCGCAGCCGCGCCGGTTCACGGACCTAGACCAGTGGCACATCGGCAAACCCGACATCGTCATCTCCATGCCCACAGCCTATGTGCTCAAGGCCAAGGGCGGCGATGAATACTATGACGCGGAGATCGATCCGGGGTTCACCGAAGACGTGTATGTCCAGGCTTTGGAGACCAAGCCGGACAGCGGCTTCAAAGTAGTTCATCACTGTACAACCAATCTGATCGAGGATCCGGAAGACGACCCCGTGGGGCTGTTCTTGAACGAATACGCGGTGGGCAAGAACGCCGATATTTTCCCCAGCAACTCCGGCCGCCTGATCAAGGCGGGATCGAAAATTCATTTCAACATCCATCTTCATCCCGATGGCCAGGAAACTCCCGTCAAGATGTCGCTTGCGCTCAAGCTGTATCCGAAGAATGTGGAGCCAAAGTATGTGGCGTTCACCCAGCACATGGGCGACGTCGCTGAGCTGGATCTGCCCGCGGGCCAGGTCACGCGCAGCGATGGTTACTTCCGCCTGTCGCGGCCGGCCGTGATTTCGGCTTATCAGCCGCATTTCCACGTACGCGGCAAGGCGCAATGCATGGAGGCGATTTATCCGGACGTTCGTGTCGACTCGGCGCGTCCCGGTCCGGCCCGAACCGAAACGCTCAGTTGCGTAAGCGATTATCAGTTCGGGTGGAGCATCACCTATAACTATGCCGAGGATTCGTCGCCGCTGCTGCCTGCCGGCACGATCATTCACGTCAGCACCTGGCACGATAATACGGACAACAACATGTTCAACCCGAATCCGAAGAACTGGGTGGGGAGCGGGCAACGGACCATCGATGAGATGAGTTTCGCCTGGGTGAGCCTGTTCTATCTTGACGAGGCCGATTACCAGCAACGCCTGGCCGCGCGGAAGAAACTGGTGAAGGCCGGCGAGTAATGCGCCGGATTCACATGGATGTCCGGCTGGCGATCCTGGTTGCGGCGGGTTTGTGTACAGGGGCCGCTCAAAATCTGCCCCAGACCTACATCCCTCAAACCAAGTTCTCGCGGGGACAAGACGTCGTCCCCAGCTTCGACGGCTGGATTCGAAACGCCGACGGTACCTTCACCATGGTCTTCGGCTATTTCAACAGGAATATCGAGGAAGAGCTCGCGATCCCCGCGGGTCCGGACAATAAGATCGAGCCTGGCCTTCCCGACCAGGGCCAGCCGACGTACTTTCTGCCGCGCCGCCACGCCTGGGTTTTTCGTGTGAAGGTCCCGGCCGATTGGGGAACCAGTAAGGAGCTGGTCTGGACCCTCACCTCGCATGGGCGCACCGAAAAAGCATATGCCAGCCTGCAACCCGACGAGGAAATTCTGGAACGCCAGATCATGACACGCGGAAATTTGAGTCCCGGTTTGGACGATCCCAACAAGCCGCCGTCGGTGTCGATCACTCCAGTACAAGGCGCGAGCGTGGACGCACCACTTGTGCTGACCGCTCTGGTGACCGACGACGGGCTGCCTAAGCCGCGCGCGCCGAAAGCGCGTCCGGCGGTAAATACAGGCAAGGCTCAAACCAATTCGGCCGAGGCGCGCCCGAGAATCGGCCTCAATGTGACCTGGTTTCAATATCGCGGTCCAGCCAAAGTCACGTTCGACGATGCCGGCGCGATCCTGGTGAGCAACGGGCAGGCGACAACGAAAGCGCGCTTTCCCGAGGCCGGCGTCTACGTTCTTCGCGCGACGGCGAACGATGGTGAATTGTCCACCACCAGCGATGTTACCGTCAGCGTGATCGGGCACTAAGGGAGAGGCAGGGATGTACTTCCGCAAATCGATGTGCACTGCCGGGCTGCTTCTAGGTAGTTCGATCGTCTTTGCCCAGGCTTCCGAACCGTTCCCACCCACGGCGAGCGTCAGGCAACTCATGCTCGATCTGATCCATCCTTCGTCCAATGACATCCTGCTGGCGATCTACCGCGGCGGGCCTAAGGATGACGCCGAGTGGGCGGCGGTACGCCGCGGCGCGGTGACGCTCGCGGAATCGGGAAACCTGTTGATGATGCGGGGCCGTGCGCGAGATACCGGAGACTGGATGAAGGACGCGAAATTGCTGGTGGATGCCGGCAACGCCGCATACAAAGCCGCGCAGGCCAAGGACAGCAAGGCACTAGCAGCGCTCGCGGGGGCTTTGGACGCTTCCTGTACGACGTGTCACAAGCAGTACCGGCCGAACGTATTTCCCAAGGACGGAGGATCGAAATGAGTTATTCCCGTCGCGATTTTCTCAAAGCCGCCGGATCTGGGATCGTGCTCACCACCGTGGCTGGGGAAACGCTGATCGCGGCTCCCGCGCCTGTTCCCTCAATTGCAGGACCCTTCGCGAACGAAAAAGCCTCGTTCATCGTTAACGGCAAGGCGTATGCCGCCGAATATGAAGCCCGCACCACCTTGTGGGAAGTGATTTCGATGAAGCTCGGCCTGACCGGCACCAACCGGAGTTGCAATCGCGCGAGCTGCGGCGCCTGCAGCGTACTGGTGGACGGCTCGCCGCTGTATTCGTGCCACACGTTGGCGACCGAAGGCGTCGGCCGGAAGATTCTCACCATTGAAGGAATAGGCGACGAAAGGAATTTGCACCCGTTGCAGCGGATCGGCCACATGCGCGTCGCCGCCGATTGCGGCTTCTGCACCGCCGGATGGGTGGTGACCGCGAAAGGGCTGCTCGACAAGAATCCCGATCCGAGCGTCGACCAGGTGAAGTCCGCTCTGGCCGGACACATCTGCCGATGCGCGGCATACCCCAATATCATCCGGGCGGTGGTGGATTCGGCGGCAGTGCTGCGCGGCAAGAAAATACAAATCGAGCCCGAAACGGATTCCGTCGTTCAGATCAAGATGCCGATGGTGCGGGATTACTCGACCACCGGCGGACACTTTCCCGGTAACGAAGTAGTGGAAGGCGCGAGCAAGACCGTCACGAAGAAGTGGCAGGGATATCCGCCTGAAAATCTCAACGTATTGGGCAAGCCGCTGACGCAGCTGCCGGAGGTCTCTATTCCGAGATTCACCGGGAAGGCGCAGTACGCCAGCCGCGTGTGGTTCCCGGATCTCCTGTACGCGAAGTTCCTCACCTCGCCGCATCCTCACGCGCGCCTGCTGGACATCGATACCTCGGCTGCAGAGAAGATGCCCGGCGTGCGCCACATTCTCACGTACAAGAATGCGCCGAAGCTGCTCCGTCCGAATGTAGCCAGGGGCCGGATATTGCCCGAGCCTCTCCCGCAGGAACTCAATCTACAAGGTGAAACCATCGCGATCGTCGTGGCTGAGACTGAGGATCTCGCGCAGGATGCCGTCGATGCGATCAAGGTGAATTACGAAGTCCTGCCCTTCGCCTCGATGCTGAAGGACACCATGGCCCCGGATGCGCCCGATCTGGGCCATGGAAAAGGAAACCTCATCCGGCACGCGATCTCGCCCAAGGATTTTCCGCAGACCACTTGGGCGGATCAACGCGGCGACATCGAAAAAGGATTGGCCGAAGCGGATGTGGTCAAAGAGTTCACCTACCACTTCAGCGGCGGCGTGTCGGTTCCCATGCAGCCGAGCGGCAGCGTAGCCAAATGGGACGGCGATCGACTGACGGTGTGGGGCATGGGCCAGGGAATCTATCCGGTCCGGGCGACTCTAGCAGCCGCGCTGGGCGTCGACGTCTCCAAGATCCGCATCATCAACAAGTACAACGGTTCCACTTTCGGCTCGGCGCGCATGGCCGCGGAAAGATTCTATCCGATGATCGCGCATCTGGCCAAGGTCACCGGCCGGCCCGTGAAGATCATGCTTCCGAAAGATCAGGAACTGGCGCAGCTCCAGATCAAGCCCGAGACCATCACCAAGTTCCGCGTGGGCGCCAGGAAAGACGGCCGGATCGTCGCCATCGACCACGAAGTGTACATCAGCATTGGTGACCTGGATTTCGGCGTGCATGCCGATGGTCCCACCAACGCGACGAATCAGTTGGATCTGTACACGTCGCAAGTTTCGCACTGGCGATCGACCTGGAGTGCCTATCGCACCAACGCCCCGCGTCCCGGGCCTTCCCGCAGCTTCCTCCAGCAGGAAACCAAGTGGTCCTGGGAGAACATGATCGACGAGATGGCCGACGCCTTCGGGATCGATCCCGTCGAGTACCGCTTGATGCACGTCACGCGGCTCACGCCTGGAGACACGCGCCACGCGTACGAGTCTTTGCCGACAGTGGAAGTGCTGCAGGAAGGCGCGAAGGCCTTCGGATGGGAGAAGCGAACTCCTGTTGCAGGCGGTCAGCCTGGACGATTTAAACGGGGATTCGGCTTGGGCATGTCCCAACATCATGGCGGGCTGATGGGTTACCACGAAGGCGAGGAAGCATTCGCGAAACTGGCAGCGGCGCCCGACGCCAATATCTTCAGCACAGAACTGGACCTGGCCGCCGACGGCAACGTGACTATGAAAATCGCGCTTCCCGACAGCGGCTCGAACGCAGCCACGGCACTGGCGGCCCTGGTCGCCGAGATGCTCGGTTTCACGACGCGCGATCATATCCACTTGGTTTGGGGAGACTCCGACATAGCTCCCTTGAGTGATGAATGGTTCGGAGGCCGCACCATCACCTTGCAAGGCGCGGCAATTTGTAGCGCAGCCGACAAGCTGGGAAAAGACCTGCTCGCGCGTGCCGCCAACGTCCTAAAAATCGACGGGGCCAAGCTTCAGATCCGCGACGGCGTTATCTCGTCCGCCGACGATCCCAAAAAGAACACGACCTTCGCCGCGCTGGCCAAGGCCAACAACGGCCTCATTCGTCAAACTGGCCGTGGGGTTGCCGGCGGAGAGCGGACCGGGACCAACAAGGGCGTGGGCGCGTGCTTCGTGGAAGTGGAAGTTGACACCTGGACCGGCGACTGGCACTTCGTTCGAGCCGTCTATACACACGACACCGGCCTGCTCATCAACCCGCTGGTGTCAGAATCCGACATGGTGGGCTCGCTGATGGAAAGCACCCAGGTGGCGACCGACCCCATTCCCTGGGATCGCGAATTTTCCGGCACGCGGCACTACAGCGTCGGCTACCTCTCCTACCGGCTGCCGACCATCATGGACATGCCCAAATCGACTCAGGTGTACATCGACAGCCTGGAGCCGCGCTGGTTCTACGGCGTGAAGAGTTTCAGCGAAACCAGTATCGGCGCCGTGCCGGGCGCGATTTCGAACGCTATATACAACGCCTGCGGAGTGCGGATTCGCGAACACCCGATCTCGCGCGAAAAGATCATGGCCGGGCTGAAAGCGCAGGGGAGGCGCGCATGAAAAAAGTCTCCATCTATAAGCCATCGACCGTGGACGAAGCCATCCAGATCCTGTCGCAGCACGGCACCAGCGCGGCCGTGTACGCCGGCGGCACCGACCTGCTGATTCGCCTGAAGAACCGATTGGAGCAAGCGCCCACCTACCTGGTCGACATCAAGAAGATCGATCATCTCCGCTATATCAAGGAGGACGCCCAGGGAGGCGTCGAAATCGGCGCGGCGACGAAGCTGGCGGAACTCGCCGACTCGAAGCTGTTGCAAGAAAAATATCCGATGCTGGTGGAGGCCGTTAACAAGATCTCCTCGCCAGAGCTGCGCAACGCGTCCACCCTCGGCGGCGACCTGCTGCAGGAAGTCTGGTGCCAGTATCTGCGCGGCGGCTATTCGTGCTGGAGAAACGGCGGATACCTGTGCTACGGAGCCATCGGCGATAACAGCTATTATCATTCGGCCATGGGCGGGCGCTTGTGCTACGCGGTTTATCCCGGCGATGCCGCCACGGCGCTGATTCCCTTTGACGCCCGCGCGAAGCTGGCGACGCCGCAAGGAGTGAAGGAGCTGTCTATCGAACAACTGGTGCCGGGAGACTTGATGGTGGACGGCAGAATCCAGTCGCACGTCGTGCGCTTCAATGAGATTCTCACGTCGGTGGTCATCCCTCCACCGAAGCCTGGCCTGCGAGCCTCGTTCGAGAAGCTGCGGCCTCGCGGCGTATGGGACTTCGCGATGGCCTCGCTCGCGATCAGTCTTCAGCTTCGCGACAAAACCATCGACGACGCGCGCGTGGTGTTCGGCGGGATCGCCGGCAGGCCGTTACGCGAAACGACGGTGGAGACTTTCCTAAAAGGCAAAACCTTGAGCTCGGAGTTGGGCGAGCAAGCGATATCCGTTGCTCTCGCCAGTGCCGCGCCGCTTAAGTACAACGCCACGAAGATCGACATGGCCAAGGGTCTGCTCGCCTCCGGCCTGGCACGGCTGAACGCGTAGGCATGCAGTCCATCAAGTGCCTACTGCTGGAACCTGTCGGTTGTCTTGCGGAGTTTCCTTCCGCGCCGTTCCACGAAATCGCGGTGCGACTATTCGGCCGGAAAGGGAAAGCGAGTCCCTCCGGCAGCCGATCCTATTGGCATTTGCTCAACTTGATGGGCGAGGGCTCGTCATCCCCCTTTTTGAAAGATCTTGAAATCGAGGCGGTGAATGCGGCGAGCGCTTATGAGGATATCGTGCCCGCGCTTACAGAACTGAAGTCGATGGGCGTCCATCTTTCGATCGCATCCTCGCTTTCAGACGCCGCGATCGCTCGCTTCGTGGAAAAGAACTCGCTTGGCGGATTCTTCGCCGGTGTTTGGAATCGCGAGAATGCGGACGGCATCAAGGCGGTTCCACTCGTCCGCGCCCTCCGTGGCGCATCCCTTCAACCGGAGAACGTGATGTTTCTCACTGACACCGTGGAGGGAATTAAGGTCGCCCGCAGCGCCGGGGTGCAACCCGTTCTGATGATGAACGATCCGGACGAGGCCCGCCGTCTGGCCACGTATAACCCGGCCGGAGGCGTCGTCTCCTTACACGAAATACCCGATTTTATCCGGCTGATCGCGGCCCAGAACAAGAACGGTCAACGAGCGCAGTCGCGATAGCTACTGTTTGATCACGATAAACCACGCAGCAACGATCGGACCCTGGGGACCACGGCCCTTCCCCTTCGCCGCCGGAGCGCCATCGGCTGGCGCCGGAGCCGGACCGCGCTCAGGCTGGAACAGGTACGCGTTGTGTGTCGCAGGATCCACGGCGATAGTCTTCGCGCCGGCGAACGTGTCGACCGTGGCAACCGTCGTGTACTTGTCGGGCGAATCCTGGTGGACCACGGTGACGTTGCCCTCGCCGCCATTCGGAATGAAGATCAGTTTCCTCGATGGATCCCATCCTAGTGCGTCGACGCGTGTGCCATTCTTGATCGTCGCGACGACTTTACCAGTGTTCGGATCCACGACCACGGATGTATTGTTGCAACCCGAGAATATGCGGTCCGAGGACCTGTCATAGGCGAGGCCAGTCGGTCCTTCGCACGGCGCGAGCGGCCATGAAGCGGTCGCCTTCCACGTCTTCACGTCGATCACCTGGATCGTGTTCTTGCGTTCGTTATTAACGAAGATGTGTCCTTTGCCGTCGGCCGCCGCGCCTTCGGGCGAATTGTCTTCGAGCTCCGCGGTGCCGACGATGTCGCCGCTCTTGGGATCAATCGCGGTGAGAGTGCCGATCGGGCGGCTGTGATTCGTCAGAATGATTTTGTCGTCCGGCTCATCGTACATGATGCCGTCGAGACCACCCTGCATCACCGGAATCTGCTTGATCACCGCCAGCGTCTTCAGATCGAACATAGTCACGGTCGAATCGCCACCGTTGGTCGTAAAACCGTGACCAGCCTTGGTGGCGATGCCCGCGCCATGTACGTTGATCGGGGTCTGAATATCGCCGAGTACTTTACCCGTCGGGCCTTCGACCACCATCATGTGGTTGCCACGCGAAACGAACACGCGTCCCGTGGCGGATTCGACGGCGACATAATCCGTGCCTCCGTCACCCTTGATATCGAACTTTTCAACCTTGAACGTCTGCGCGTACCCAATGTGGGGCGCGGCAAGGCTGCTCAGGAAGAGAACTACGGCTGGCAGTAAGGGTCTGGTCATACCGCTCCTTTAGGTTTACGTGGGTTTAGTATACAGCAATGCGCGCGGTGAACAGGCTGTCCGTGCGATCCACCCGGCAGTGAAACTGGAAGGCGGTACGAATCCGGCTTGTTCACCCGGAACGTGGCGCCTGACCTTTGATCTGGGTCCGGTGCAGAATGCGTCGTGAGCGCGGGTCGAACGGGTCGCGACGGTGCATGGTGCAGCGGTTGTCCCACAGGACTACGTCGCCAACCCGCCATTCATGGCGCCAGATGATCTCGTCCCGTGAAGCGTAAAACCACAGTTCGTCCAGCAGGGCTTCCGATTCTGCCGGGGGCAATCCTCCGATGTAAGCGTTGCGCCGGCGGCCAAGATACAATACTTTTCGTCCCGTCTCGGCGTGAATGCATACCAGCGGGTGATATACGCCGGGAGAGGCCACGGGATCATCCACGGCACTCAGGCCCTGCCGCACATAACCGCCGCTATTGTAGGTCGCATCGTGCTTCAGCTCGAGACTTGATATGCGGAGCTGGAGCGAGGCGGGCAAAGATTCGTAGGCGCGATACATGTTGCAGAAGTATGTGTTGCCTCCCGCCGGGGGCACCTCCAGGGCGTACAGCATGCTGGCCTTGGGCGGAACCTCCAAGTAGGACATGTCGGTGTGCCACACCGCCTCACCCGCGCCTAGACTGCCGATCGGCACACCGTTTTCAATCACGTTGGAGACCACGTAAAAATCCGGATGTCCCTCCACGAAGCGGCGGCCAGTCTCTTGCACCGGCGCCCAGTCCAGTTCGCCGAAGCGGCGGCTGAACGCGATGAGGTCGACGTCAGTCAGGCGTTGACCGCGAAACAGGATCACCAGGTGATCGAGCCAGGCACGATGGATGGCGTGGAACTCTTCCTCGCTGAGGTTCTCCAGCCGTACATCTCGAAGCTCCGCGCCAAGAGCCGCGCCGCTCGGCGAAATCGTTATGGTGGGCGACGTCATCCCAATGGATCACTGTAACAAACGCGAACGCGTGTTTTCCTGTTAAATTCACATTCAGGAGGCTGTATGGAAGCAATTTCAAATCTAGTGAAGCGCTTCGAGAGGGGCGCGCTTACGCGCCGGGAGTTGATTCAGGGTCTCACGACGCTGGCCGCGGCAGGCGGCACTGCATCCGCTCAAGTCGCATCCGCACCAACCAAGGATGCCGCCATCAAAGCGGCCAAGATCGATCACGTCAGCATTCAAGTAAGCGATTTGCCAGGTTCGATTGCTTTTTATGAAAAAATGTTCGGACTCACTGTATTGAGTGAGGACAAGCCTAACGAAATCGTGCGCCTCGGGACTGGGAAGGTCCTGGTCTCCCTCCATCACAAGAATCCTACCGGATTGGTGGATCACTTCGCGATCGGCGTTGAAAAGTTCGACAGGGAATCAGTGACCCGGGAACTGAAAGCGCGCGGGGCAAGCCCGGAAGACAATCTCGATGCAGGTTTTCATATCAAGGATCCCGCAGGAATCAGCGTTCAAATTGTCGGAGCTTGAGAGGGCCAGGTAAGGAGAGCTTATTTCTCCGCCAGCAGACGCCCCACCTCGACATTGAACGCCTCCTTAGCTTGGCGGAAAAGTTCGCCGCTTCCGGAACTTGGAAAACCGGAGTGAATGCCCCGCACCAAGCCCCGGCGATCCAGGAAAAGAGTAGCCGGCCAAGTATTCCAGTTGACCAACTGCGTGAGCCTGGCATTCGCCTCATCCGGGTCGCCGCACAACAACACGGGGAACTCCAAGCCGTACTTCTTCACAAATGCGCGCAATCGCGTCGGATCCTTGAGTTGATCCGCCTCTTCAAACGAAAGCGAAACAATCTCGAGTCCCTGTCTGCCGAACTTTCGATACATCTCAGCCAGAAAAGGAGCTTCGTCATGGCAGTTGGGGCACCAACTGCCGGTGATCTCGACCACCAGGACCTTCCCGTGGAACCGGGCATCCGCGTTGGATACGACCCGCCCGTTCAGGTCCGGGAAGCTGAACCGGAAAGGTTGGCTCGGATCCTTCATGGTGGTGTGCAGATCGGGGTCGGTGGGCTCCGGAAGGCCCTTGGCCCGAGCGGCGGCGGGACGGTAAGCGGTCAGGTTGGTTTTGCCGTCTTGAAGGATATCCAGTGTGCCATCGCTCGCGGGCGTGATCTCCAGCAGATGAGCGCGGGCTCCGTCGAAATGGCTCAGCACGAACTTGCCGTTCTGGAATCCGCCGCTGATGGTGCCGGTGTCGCCGTCTACGCGCAAGATAGTCGCGGAGACGTTCGTCCCGGACTGTTGCACCCCTTGTTGCACGACAAAGCGCCACGCCAACTCGCCTTTCCCGCTCTTATTCGGGATTTCCCACAAACCGTCGATGTTGGGGACAATCACCGAGACCGCGCTTGGCTTGGCCGCGGCGGCGCGCTTGGCTCGAATCGCGAAGGGACCCTTCATGCGCCGTGTGCCGGCATATTGACCTTCGAGCACGCCATCTTTAAGCGTCGCTTCGAGGGTCGCTGCATAGTAGTCCCAGTTCAGGATCAGCTTTCCATTCTCGAACCGCCCCTGCGTCGAAGAGTATCGGTCATCGCCATTGAAGAATGCGGCAGTAACGTTCGCTCCCGAGCCGGCAATCTCCAGGGGAAAGGGCGTTGCGACGCCATCGATCTGGATGGTCGCATCCCACTGCCCTGCAATAGGGGATGCGACCGATTGAGCCAGGATTGTCGGAGCGAAGGCCAGAACCACCGCGGCGAAGTTTTTGGCATCCATGGAGTAAAGGTATCACGATAGGTTTCGTGTTGCTCTCTGCCGACGATCACTCAGGGCGCGTCACAAACGCCTCCGGGCAACGGCCCCGCAAGTATAGCTTGCGCTATGGGGAGCTAATGGGAGTTTTTCGGTTCGCTCAGAATCCGTGCGATCGATTGAAGGACTTGGTTGCGGGGGGGCGATTTGTTCGCTCTAGCCTGCCGTTCAAATTCCTGCTGGCAGCCTGAAACCGGGTGGCCTTTACGTCGAAACGGTCAACATAGAGAGAGCGGGGAGCTGCCTCACACAGGCTAGGTCCCTCCGAGGCCGCCCGTGGAACCCAGGCCGCTCTGGACCGCAGATCAGCGATCACAGCCCGCCGCTTTTAGGGGTGGCCCCCGTAAATTTGATAAACGATGATCGACGGCGGAAGGGGCCATCCAGCCACGGAGATCTTCGGGAAAATCATCGCACAGCCATGTAGGGCGTCGATGCGCCGTCGTGGTCGGGACATACCCATGGGTAATGCAGCCGTTCAGCAAAACCAAAGCTATTTGCATTCTCTTCCGGGGCTCGGCCAGATCGTGGGCAAACAGGGCACGGTTCAATTTGCCGTTCCGGTGCAGACCACCAGCACTTTTACGGGGAACGTGGCTGTTCTAGGTCGGAACGGATGGCTTTCTTTGCATAGTCCAAACCGAGCTCTACCGGGTAAGCCAACGCAAGCCGGGAGCCATCCATTCCGATATTGATGCTATGAAAGCGCTGCAGCGGGGTTTTGCGTAGACTGCGAGCGAAACCCCAAGCACAAGGAGGTGCTGCAGCAATATGGAACAGTTTATCGGATGCGATGCACACAAGAAGTTTTCCGTATTCGTCGCCGTGAATGAAAAAGGACAGGCCGGCGAGGCTATGCGGGTGGCGCACGATCGGCAGCTTTACCGCGAGTTCCTGGCGCGGCTCCCTGCGCACTCAGCGATCGCGGTGGAAGCTAGCGGTAGCTACAGTTGGTTGGTGGATGAGATGGAACGGTTGGGCCATTGCCCTAAGCTGTGCAATCCGTTCGAGGCGAAGCGGCGCAT